>NZ_LFEE01000051.1 GCF_001039045.1 Lactiplantibacillus herbarum | reverse complement strand
TTGAGAGTTAAATCTCTCAAAACTAAACAAAGTTTCAACGAATGTTGTGTAGGTTTCCGTAATATTCCTTAGAAAGGAGGTGATCCAGCCGCAGGTTCTCCTACGGCTACCTTGTTACGACTTCACCCTAATCATCTGTCCCACCTTAGGCGGCTAGTTCCTATAAAGGTTACCCCACCGACTTTGGGTGTTACAAACTCTCATGGTGTGACGGGCGGTGTGTACAAGGCCCGGGAACGTATTCACCGCGGCATGCTGATCCGCGATTACTAGCGATTCCGACTTCATGTAGGCGAGTTGCAGCCTACAATCCGAACTGAGAATGGCTTTAAGAGATTAGCTTACTCTCGCGAGTTCGCAACTCGTTGTACCATCCATTGTAGCACGTGTGTAGCCCAGGTCATAAGGGGCATGATGATTTGACGTCATCCCCACCTTCCTCCGGTTTGTCACCGGCAGTCTCACCAGAGTGCCCAACTTAATGCTGGCAACTGATAATAAGGGTTGCGCTCGTTGCGGGACTTAACCCAACATCTCACGACACGAGCTGACGACAACCATGCACCACCTGTATCCATGTCCCCGAAGGGAACGTCTAATCTCTTAGATTTGCATAGTATGTCAAGACCTGGTAAGGTTCTTCGCGTAGCTTCGAATTAAACCACATGCTCCACCGCTTGTGCGGGCCCCCGTCAATTCCTTTGAGTTTCAGTCTTGCGACCGTACTCCCCAGGCGGAATGCTTAATGCGTTAGCTGCAGCACTGAAGGGCGGAAACCCTCCAACACTTAGCATTCATCGTTTACGGTATGGACTACCAGGGTATCTAATCCTGTTTGCTACCCATACTTTCGAGCCTCAGCGTCAGTTACAGACCAGACAGCCGCCTTCGCCACTGGTGTTCTTCCATATATCTACGCATTTCACCGCTACACATGGAGTTCCACTGTCCTCTTCTGCACTCAAGTTTCCCAGTTTCCGATGCACTTCTTCGGTTGAGCCGAAGGCTTTCACATCAGACTTAAAAAACCGCCTGCGCTCGCTTTACGCCCAATAAATCCGGATAACGCTTGCCACCTACGTATTACCGCGGCTGCTGGCACGTAGTTAGCCGTGGCTTTCTGGTTAAATACCGTCAATACCTGAACAGTTACTCTCAGATATGTTCTTCTTTAACAACAGAGCTTTACGAGCCGAAACCCTTCTTCACTCACGCGGCGTTGCTCCATCAGACTTTCGTCCATTGTGGAAGATTCCCTACTGCTGCCTCCCGTAGGAGTTTGGGCCGTGTCTCAGTCCCAATGTGGCCGATTACCCTCTCAGGTCGGCTACGTATCATTGCCATGGTGAGCCGTTACCTCACCATCTAGCTAATACGCCGCGGGACCATCCAAAAGTGATAGCCGAAGCCATCTTTCAAACTCGAACCATGCGGTTCAAGCTATTATGCGGTATTAGCATCTGTTTCCAGGTGTTATCCCCCACTTCTGGGCAGGTTTCCCACGTGTTACTCACCAGTTCGCCACTCACTCAAATGTAAATCATGATACAAGTACCAATCATTACCAGAGTTCGTTCGACTTGCATGTATTAGGCACGCCGCCAGCGTTCATCCTGAGCCAGGATCAAACTCTCAAATTAATGATAAGTTTTAAAGCTCGTTTTAAAAATTGTAAAAATTTATTTGCTAGCGAATTGACTTCGCAAATGTTTTTGTTCTTGATTCAAAGATCAAGAGACCCTACACATTTGATTCGTCGAAACTTTGTTCAGTTTTCAAAGATC
The DNA here is from genome assembly GCF_001039045.1 of Lactiplantibacillus herbarum. Lineage (GTDB taxonomy): Bacteria > Bacillota > Bacilli > Lactobacillales > Lactobacillaceae > Lactiplantibacillus > Lactiplantibacillus herbarum. The sequence continues at coordinate 5 of NZ_LFEE01000051.1, read as the reverse complement.
TAATT
>NZ_LFEE01000008.1 GCF_001039045.1 Lactiplantibacillus herbarum | reverse complement strand
TAAGTTATTTTGGGACTTTCAACCTTTAGTAATCATCTTATTAACGGAGAAGATGTTTCCCAGAACAAATTTAATGATTACACCAGTACTAGGTACGCACATGTCCGTCTTCAACCACTATCTAGCCGTGAGGAGCGTCCTGACAATGTTCAGTGGTGAAATTATCCTTGGCTGAGTGGTCTTCTCGGCTAGGATAAGGCCAAGCTTAAAGATTGCAGCGGGGTTTTGCTGAGCTTTAAGTGTGCCCACCACGTTCCAATCATTGTCAGGACGCCCCGGTAGGCGAAATAGAAAGCAAACGGGTGAGTGACATCCCAAACGTACTCTAACTAGCACAGCGTATTTAACAAAGTAATAAAGGCCTCAGAATTTTTTGAATTCTGAGGCCTTTATTTGTTTCGCAATACTTTATTTCAACCGTTAATTTAGCCTATATCCTTCATTACTAAATTCAGTCATCATCCTTCGATTGCCGTTGTTCATGTATTGGTAGTGGCGGAATCTTATCGAATAGCAGTGGCACGGTTTCCACAGTCACCTCCGAAAACTCGAGGCCAAACCACTTAGCCGGTGCCGTGGCATACCGTTTAATTGCCAACTTCGTTTCGATGACAAACCGATCCAGTCTTGAAAGCTGGGTCGCATTTTCCAACCGCTCCTCAATAATCACGAAGCGGAAATCACCGACCATCCGTCCCGGTGTAATCGAGTAGGCTTGCTGCTGTTGTGCCAACCGGCCTTCAGCCATCAACTGTTGTACGATTGTCCGCAGATAGCGATTCACATCCTGACGCATTCTGAATCCAAGGTACAGCTTTACTTTGACGATGTAGTCAGTATCCATAGTATCGATCGTATATTCAGCCGTGAACGGCTCATCCGTCGTCGTGACGTTCACGAACCAGTAGACATCCGCACGTTTCGGCCATTTGTCTAGAATCGAATACAACACTTGTTTCTCTAATTCGTTACCTTCCATTCGACTCGTCAAGAACACCACGTTCGTCTGGTATTTGTCGTACGTTTGATCCTGTCGTAAACGCGCTAGCTGATCCTTGTACTGTGCAAGATCAACCGGATGCGCATGTTCTTGAACGATCCGCTCACCGCGATGCCAGATAACCATCACGAATAGGATCAGCAGTGCTAAGATCACCGCAACGTAGCCACCATGCAATAATTTAGCCGCGCTAGCTACGAAGAAAACGACTTCAATCGTTGCAAAGAACAGCGTTGTCAGTAATGCGATAATCGGTAAGACTCGTTTTTGCCGCATGTAGGCGTACAGTAAAATCGTCGTCATCAGCATCGTAATCGTAATGGCTAATCCATAGGCTGCTTCCATATTGTGACTTGTCCGGAAGAACAGCACGAGGACACTGGTCACAGCCCACAACATCAGATTGACCGCTGGCAGGTACATCTGCCCCATTGATGAACCTGGATAAGTCGTCTTCAAACGCGGCAACAGTTTCAGTCGAATCGCTTCACTGACCAACGTAAACGAGCCACTGATCAAGGATTGCGACGCGATGATCGCTGCGACAGTCGCAAAAATCACCGCAAAAATCGTTAAACTAGCAGGCAGCATCGCGAAGAACGGATTGAGGTCACCGCTGGTTTGTTGGCCGGCATTCATAATCCAAGCCGCTTGCCCAAAGTAACTCAATAATAAACAGATTTTAACGTAGGGCCAGCTCATTCGGATATTGCCCTTACCAACGTGACCAAGATCACTATACAGCGCTTCAGCCCCTGTCGTGGCAAGGAAGATGTTACCTAATATTAAAATACCCATTTTATTAGCGGGACCCGTCAGTAACGCGATTGCGTAATACGGATTGATTGCCCGTAAAATACTGACGTCCTGTAACAGATTGACTAGCCCGCTGACACCGATAAACGTAAACCAGCCAAGCATAATTGGACCAAATAGTTTACCAATCATATTCGTACCGAACCGTTGAATCATAAAGAGGCCGGCAATAATCAGTAACGTAATGACAATGATGGGGTCCTGACCCGTTCCAAACACATCTACATAGGCTGGCACACCCCGCAGCCCTTCGATCGCAGTTGTCACCGTCACAGCAGGCGTCAATGCCCCATCAGCTAGCAATGCTGCCCCACCAATCATGGCGGGAATTACTAACCATTTCGCGCGGCGGCGTACCAAGGTGAATAGTGAGAAGATACCACCTTCACCGTGATTATCCGCATTCAGCGCAATCATCACGTATTTAACCGTCGTCAGTAACGTCATCGTCCATAAAACCAACGACACCGCTCCAATAATGAAGGTTTCATTGATGGCCTCTAAACCACCCTGCCCTTCGACGATCGCCTTCATCACGTAGAGGGGACTGGTTCCAATATCGCCGTACACGACGCCCATTGCGACTAATAGCCCGGCAGCCGTGACTTTTTGAGTTGTTCGTGATTTATCCCCCATCGCTATGCTCCTTCCATTGAACCAATAAGTTGCGAGACTAAAAGACCCGCACACCGCAAATAACGGTATCCGGGTCTTTTAATTTCAGCATTAACTAGTCGTTGCGTGTCTGTCTGCTAGTGCAAACATCATGCCTACTCCCAGAATATATCCCTAGCTTATCCAACTCGCAGTCACAATGCAACGAACATGCATAGCCAACATAAAACAGCTATCACGTTAATTAACGGCTTACTTGCGACTCTGTTGATCTTGATGCCAACTAGTTGGACTCCAGAGCTGGCCTTCCATTGAACCTCGTAAACTCTCGATTTCGGCTTGTTGATCATCGATAACTTTAATGATGCCATCGACAACGGCCTGATTGTCAGTTGTCCGTAATGCTTCTAATGCCTGGGTCGCCCAAGCTGCTTGATCCTGTTCACTCATTTTATTTAATGCTCCATTTCTTAAATCATTTCAATATATTGTACACAACTGGTCCTGATTAACCAACTATTTTGCTTAGTCGCCCTTCATAAGAAATCTAACTAGTAATAAAAAAACGCCGCTGCATTTAAGCAACGACGCTGATGATTCTTTAACCAACTGCTTGTTGATCATCATCATATAATTTTTGTTGAATTTCGCGTAATTCAGACTTACGTACTGAACGTGGCAAGAATGCCCGAATGTCTTCTTCGTTATAACCAATCTGTAACCGGCGCCCATCATAGATAATTGGTCGCTTGAGTAACTGTGGTTTTTCGACTAACAGATCCAATAATTGGTTGAATCCTAAGTCTGATAGATCAATGTGCATTGCTTTGAAAGCCTTAGAACGCGTTGAAACGATGTCCTCGAAGCCATTTTCAGTGAGCCGGAGGATTTGTTTCAATTCATCGCGATCCAGAGGATTAGCAATAATGTCGCGTTCGTTAAATGAAATGTTGTTTTCAACTAACCATGCCCGCGCGCTACGACTTGACTTGCTGGATGTTGAATAATATAAGTTTACTGTCACGATGAATTCCTCCTAATTTTTCAGTAGCGGTTCTTACACCACTTACTTTTATATAGTAATTATAGGGTGTTAGTCAAGATTAGTCAAGACTTGCCAGAACTTTTTTGCTTAATTATTTATAAAGAAAAGTGGCATTAAGTGACCATCACTATCCCGGGTTAGTCATGATCAGTGTCAACAAAAGCGGTATCCACTTGAGATACCGCTACTTTAATGCCAACTGCTCGGGCTGGGATCGAACCAGCGACCTCTTGATTAACAGTCAATTATTCTACCACTGAACTACCGAGCAATGCTTATGTCTGTATTTATACACGCTTTAATGGCAAAACACAAGCCTTTTATTAAAAAAAGTCACACTATTTTCACATTATTTCTCATTTTATAAATTTAAAGTGGATATAATCCCAGCCACGACATGACGACAAAATCCTGCTGTGCCACTAGTTTAGCCAAGGTCTGTTTAATCTCCTGTTCACTGAGAAGTGTTTTCAAATCAAAGTAATAGTCACCACGCTGATTATGCATCGTTAACTGCCATGTGCCCAATGCTTCCAAACGTTCAGTGTCAGGTGTACTGGTCTGATGCTTAAACCAGATATGAAAAGTTGGCTTCCAGGCGTCACGATCATCACCCGTTAAGCGAATCAGCCGACAGACTTCACGATGGCAGCGAACAGCGGCCAGAACGGCCACGCTAGCCCCGACGACCATTGCACCAGCGCTAACAGCTAAGACAATTAACAGTAGTCGCGTCAGCAAAGGCGTCGCCTGAAGTTGTGAACTGAGGACGATCACTGCGCTGATGAACAACCACACACTGAGGACCCAGCCGTTGAGCCAGTTCAGTGCCACGTCACGCGCATGCCGGTAAACAGCTAATCGATACGGTTCATCATTCGTGACGACGCGCTGATTCTCCGTAATTTGCGAATAAGCCACTGCCAAGTCATCAACGTGAAAGATATGGCTCGCTACTGGCTGAAAGTCTGGTGCCATCGTCTGTAGGGTTGTCTTCGGTAAGTATTCAGCCGTCAACTGCGGTGCAGTACTAACTGATTTGAATTGGTACGTTAGGCCCCGAATGGCTACTAACTGCTGACCACGTGCTGCTTGCTGATTGAGCCAAGCCACTTCAGCTATTGAGCCCCTTAGAAAGAATCGATGTCTGTACATATTAAGGTCCTCCGTTTCGTTGTTATTGGTGGCCTATTATATGCCGATTGGTCTAAGTATTAAACAATTCCGAAAGTTTTGTTCACTATCGTTACTAGCCAGTAATCAGTTCAATCATCAGTGTTTCAAACAATGGCAGCCCTTTCGACGGTTTTAAATTGGTCTAGGTGTCAACTGTTCACAAATGCCGCCCTGTTTCCCTTTCCAGGTATTTATTAAGTTTCTAATATTTATTCACAAATATCGTTAAGCGTGCTAGTATCAATCATAATGTTATCGATTACAATTGCTTGGAGGAACCACTATGTCAGCCGAATATATCATGGCCATCGACGAAGGGACAACTAGTACCCGGGCCATCATTTTTAACCACGCCGGTGAGAAGATTGCCGATGCCCAACGCGAATTTCCACAATACTTCCCACAACCAGGCTGGGTCGAACACAACGCTAATGAGATCTGGAACGCGGTCTCTTCAACGATCGCCAACGTCTTAATCGAGGGCGGCATCCGCCCCAGCCAGATCAAGGGAATTGGGATTACCAACCAGCGTGAAACAACCGTTGTCTGGGACAAGAAGACCGGACTACCCATCTATAACGCCATTGTTTGGCAATCACGCCAAACCGCACCACTTGCCGAAGAACTGATTGCGGATGGTACCGGTGAACTGATTCACCAACACACGGGACTTGTAACAGACGCCTACTTTTCCGCAACCAAAGTTCGCTGGATTCTCGACCATGTCGAAGGTGCTCAACAGCGCGCTGAGAATGGCGACCTCCTATTTGGAACAATCGACACGTGGTTAGTTTGGAAACTGACTGGTGGAAAAACGCACGTCACCGACTATACCAATGCCAGTCGAACCATGCTGTTCAACATCCACACCCTGCAGTGGGATCAAGAAATTCTGGACCGACTGAACATTCCGAACGCCATGTTACCAAGCGTTCATTCCAATTCAGAAATCTACGGCACCACTAAAGATTATTTGTTTTACGGCAGCAAAGTACCCATCAGCGGGATGGCCGGTGATCAACAAGCCGCCCTATTTGGGCAAATGGCCTTTGAACCCGGGATGGTCAAGAATACTTACGGGACCGGTGCCTTCACCGTCATGAACTTAGGTGAACATCCACAGTTGTCTGATCACAACTTACTAACGACCATTGCTTACGGGATCAACGGCCACGTCAATTACGCCCTCGAAGGCTCCATCTTCGTCGCTGGTTCGGCAATTCAATGGCTTCGTGACGGGATGGAATTAGTTGAATCCGCCCCTGATTCCGAAGCACTGGCCCGTTCCTCACACAATCAGAACGAAATTTACGTGGTGCCCGCCTTTACCGGACTCGGAGCACCTTATTGGGACTCAGAGACGCGTGGCGCCGTCTTTGGCCTCACACGTGGCTCAACCCGTGCGGATTTTGTCAAAGCCACCCTACAGTCCATTGCGTACCAATCACGTGACGTCATTGATACGATGAAAAAAGATGCTCAAATTGATATGCCTACCTTGATGGTCGATGGTGGTGCCGCTCGTAATGACTGGTTAATGCAATTTCAAGCAGACATTTCAAACGTCCAGATTACTCGAGCCGCTAACCTTGAAACAACGGCTTTAGGTGCAGCTTTCTTGGCCGGCCTAGCCGTTGGTTACTGGCAAGACCTGGATGAGATCAAAGCGATTCATAAGACCGGCGACACTTTCCAGCCACAAATGGCTCCTGCTGAACGTGACAATCTCTATGAAGGCTGGCAAACGGCCGTTAAAGCCGCGCAGTTGTTCAAGCACGAACCATATCAGGCTGATTAATTAAGTTAGACTGAAAAATATTATTGCAACACACAAATAACACCTCGGAAATGACCAAGCTGGTTTCCGAGGTGTTATTGCGCTATTGGGGAATAGACTTTAGGTGCTTTTTTTAACTAAATAATGCGCTTGCTTAGCCAATGCCTACTGTTAGTCAGCAATCTGTGCTAAATACTTAAAGATATTACTGAACTCGATTGCCAAGTGAATCTTGTGGCCATTCACCAATTCATCCGGTGTCGCACTTGGGAAGTACGCTGCCGTGAAGAGTTCCAACCCATCTGCAGTTGGCTTGATTTGGTGCCGTGCATAGACGTGGTTAGGTTGATTAGTGCTTGCCATTTTTTCTAATCCTGCAATCTGAATCGGATAATCAGGCATTGGCGCGTCTGGTAACTCTAAGTTAGGGTCGGCAACCAGCACCATATCGGTGGGTTCGCCGAACATGCCCATCGTTTCAAAGCCGTTTTGACCCTGGGGCGTCCCAGTAATTTCAAAGTGTTCAGGATTCAAACTCAATCCTAAGGACGCATTTTCTTCAACAGCTTTAAAGGCTTGTTGGAACTGTGGCAAGGTGATTCCAGTGACTGTCAATTTCGTCCGGGCAGCTTTCAAATTCTGATTGCCATCTGACTGTTCCAGAATATCTAACCACTGCTGATCCATGCGTGCCATCTTAGTCGCGTACAGTTTCCGTAACCCATCCGTTCCAATTGCTAACTTAGTCGCCAATAGGATATCTTGGGCATCCACTGCGGTTAAAAAGTTAATTTCCGTATGACTCAATGGCGTATCTGCTTGGAGAACATCCGCGCCTAATTCTTTCAATTCATGAAGAACGTGAAGGTTACGCTGGTAAGTGTACATGGCGAGTTGTTCTTCGGAGTATGGTTGGTCATCAATTTGAACGTTAATTTTAATATTTTGCATCTCAAGGACACCTTTCTTAATGGCTGGGTGATAAAACTCATCTAATAATTAATCTGGTTATGGTAGGTTGGCTATTGCTTGGGGAACTTGCCTTAACTGATGACTTTATTCTAACGGCTTACCGCTATAATTGGCATGGTCAAAATGAATTGTCGTGAGACTTATGCTACAGTTGGAGGGGCAAGTGTTACTTAACTTATAAAAAAGAAGGTTTTGGTATGGATCTGAGAACTGAACGGACGCTCCAATGGATTGAAAATGCCTTTGTGCAACTAGTCTTGACGGAAGGTTTTGCAAAAGTAACGGTCAGTCAGTTGTCCAATGATGCACAGATTAACCGGAAGACATTTTACGCCCACTACCTCGACAAATACGATTTAGCAACTAAGCTAGGGCAATCTTTCTTAGCCCAGTATGATGAAGCCCTACAAGAACGTTTGACCGACCATACCATCAACCTACAAGCAATGATCGACAGTTTTCTCTTAAAAGAAAACGAGGGACGGTTGCTGCGGGCACTCCTGTTGATTCACACGGAAGAATTCGACTTTGAACAGCAATTTACCGCCCTACTCAAACAACGCATCAGTCAATTTTGGCAGACTGATGACCCGTTAGAGATGGCGCTGCTGACCAACTACGCGCTGACGACGATCCGTTACTACGCCGAGAGTAATGAGCCTTTCTCGTTGGAAAGACAGATTGGCATTATCCGGCGACTGACCGATTTAATCTAAATATTAAGCGCAAAAAACTAGCTAATGATGCCAGAATCGGTATTTCACGATTCATTTGACCTCATTAGCTAGTTTTTTATAATCATCATCAATTTTCGTTCAACGCAAAAATCCGATATGGAATTCTAAATGTATTTTGACCCGATTCACTGACTAAGCTAGCCGCTTCTGCCAGATAGGTCGGTAATAATGCACGTCCACGTCCCTGTTTGACCAGCTCGATAATACTGTTCCAAGAGTCTACTTCCACAACCCTTTCATCCGTTCCCACCCGTTTTAACGTCATTGCTCTAAATGGACAGTTAACATCACTGTTAACTAACAACGGCAAATCATCCGTCAATCGTTCCTTAACAAAGTAATTGACAACCAGCCAATTCGTCGCCACTAAGTGATAATTGAGATTTTTAAAATCAGCATAGGTAATTACCAACTGTTCATCAAAGTTGGTTCCGTTTACGATGTCCGTTGATTTTTTTAGTTTAAAGTTATACTCCGTCAGTGCGTATTGCTTTTTATGAAGCACCAAGTAATTAAACAACAACTCTGAAATCACAACGTCGCGTCCCGCTTGGTTACGCAATTTCGTTTTTAAATTCGCCGTAGCCGTTAATACGGTCTGCACATACTGATAAGTCAGCTCCCCCGCAGTGGTTGGCGTTAACCCCCGATTACTGCGAATAAATAACTGTGCGTGTAACTCATCTTCCCAGCTTTTCAATCTAGCGGTGATATTCGATTGCGAATACTGTAGAGTCTTGGCAGTTTGATTAATGGAGCGTCGTTCATAAAGTTCGCGATAAATACTAAAATCCTGAATCTGCATTCGACCATCTCCTTTTAGATATCACTTTTAATGATAACTATATCATTAACAACAGCTATGCGACAGTCTGCTTATATCCTATACTGATTGCCATAACTTAAAGTCATTAGGAGGATTTTACCATGCCATATATTAACGTCAGAATTGCCGCACCATCATCGACCACCACTGCTCAACAAGTGACCGACTTGTTGACTAATTTAGCCGTCACTACTTTAGGCAAAGCAGAACCCGTTATCGCCGTGGACATTCAATTTGCTGATCCTGAAAACTGGTTCATCGGTGGCAAAAGTAGTGCCAGTCAACATCAAGCAACCTTTTTTATTGAAATTAATGTCACTACGGGTACGAACACCCGCGACGAAAAAGCTAATTTCATCAAGCTAGCCTATGCCGGTATGCAACAAATTTTAGGTTCAGTCAGCCCTACTAGTTACGTCATCACTAAAAACGTTGCGCCTGACGATTGGGGCTTTGGCGGCCTGACACAGGGATATCGTTATATTGAGGGCCAAATCAAATAACAGCGAATCATCCCAGTATTATACTTCACACTAAAACAACGCCATGGCATTTGCCACAGCGTTGTTTTGATTCCAAATATCAATCACAATTATATTTCGGGCAAGAACCCCTGCCGTCGTGCAACCTGCAACATCTCATGCCGCTTGGCTGCTGACATCGTGGCTTCTTGGGTCATCTGGGCTAGTTGTTCATTACGCGCGTGACTACTGCGTTGTTGATAATACGTGTGTAATTCCTGATCAAATTCAGTTAGCGTCGTCTGATAAGCTTCAGGTTCAACGTAACGATCTTTGAATAAGACAGCCGGCAATCCCAACCGTGGCTTCTGTTCAGGCATCGTGGTTGGGTAGCCAATCTGCAACCCGAATACCGGTAGCGTCAATTCTGGCAAGTGTAACAGATCAATCACGGCCTGGGTATCATTATTGATTGATCCCAATACGACACTTCCTAGACCCATACTTTCGGCAATCATGATCATCGCCGCTGTCATCAAGGTCGCATCCTCCACACTGCCTTCAAACCGGTCGAATTCGCTTAACGCCTGCTTGGTTTCGTCACCGGGGGCCAAATACGTGTTACGGTGCTGATCCGCTAATACTACGAATAGCCGACCGTTGTTTGCCACACTCGCCATCGTTGTAATCTTCGCCAGCTGTTCTCGAACTGCTGGCTGGGTGATTTCAATCAAACTATATGCCTGTAAATACTGACTAGTTTGCATTTTCTGCGCTGTCGTCACAATCGTGGTCAATTGCTCGTCGCTGACCGGTTGTGATGTAAACTGCCGCTGAGTGCGGTGGACTTGTAGCGTTTCAATAACACTAAAACTCATTGCTGATTCCTCCTGTATGTAGACTAAATCTAAATAACTATCGAAAAAACAAAAACACCAGCAACAACTGGTGCTTCTGCAAGCTAACCGATATGATTTTCACGCAAAACTAAATCAACCTCAGCCTGTATTTCAGGCGTCTTGGTCCATTCTTCCCAATGATCCATCGTTTCGTCTGGAATCTCAAAGGTTTCGTTAATATACTGTTCGTATTTCATGACGTGAACTGAATGGGGAATGTTAAGCTGTAAGATGCGGACTTCCTTGATAAAGCCGCGCTCCGCCGCTAACTCCGCCCGACCATTCATGAGCATGTTGCCAAGCTCCATATAGGTCGTGCCATCGTTACGCGTAATTTCTTGTATTAAGTCTAATATTTCATGATTTTTCAACGGTAATCCCTCACTTCAAGTTTCAGTATAGCCGGGGAACTTAGCAGTGTCAAAATAGATTCTCGGCTAAAAAACACAACAGCGCATTAGTCAGGTAGAATAGTTATATACCGCTGCTCTAACTTGTTAAAATTAACAGTGGATAAAATGACGACAGCTTATTTTGACTGACCGAGTAACCCCCCACAAAAATAAGCAAATCCTATTAATGCCTATCATCTGCAAATACGAAAGGATCAATTTGAATGGACTATCTCCTATTACTTCGCGGTATCAACGTTGGCAAAAACAAACGGGTTCCCATGGCTGACTTACGCTCAGCATTAACAGATGCTGGCTTGACTGACGTTCGGTCCTACATCAACAGCGGCAACCTATTTTTCACGACTAACCACTCACAACCAATAGCTGAAAAGATGATTGCTGAAGTTCTAACCAACAATTTTGATTTTCCGATTCCCTTTCAAATTATCACTCAACCGGATTTACTAGCAGCGGTTCAACAAGCACCAAGTTGGTGGGGAATTGATTCCAACCTCCGGCATAACGCCCTCTTTAAGTTACCGGATTACAATCCTGATAACGATCTGTGGCTTAACGAACACGTTACGGCTGATTATGATCAGATTAAGATTACACCGACCGTGATCTTTTGGTCATCGGCTTTTAAAGTAAATGCCAGTCGTTCGTTCTATGCTAAAATTGCCGGAACTCCTCTATATCAGCAAACGAGCACACGAAACTACAATACTACTCGTAAACTGCAACAGTTATTGACTGAAAATTAACCTTAATCATCTATGCAATTACGCTAATTGATGCATAGCTTAAGTGATATACTGCACTAGCAACGTCATTATCCGGCGCTGCTATTTTTTATAACGACAAAAAAACCACTATCCAAGCAGATAGTGGTCGGCATAAGAGAGAAAGAGAATTGATTAGAAGGTAACTAAATACCTTACAAAGTAAGCATAAGCGATATTGTAAGCGTTGTCAACAGTTAGTGAAAATAAATAGATAAATTATTTCCATTTAATACCTACGTCTAAAAATCCCCCACTTGGTTCGTCTAAACAACTTATTTGTTCACCAATTAACACACTACTTACAATGGTTTCCGAGCGTCATACTTTAATTAGTTGAACTAATCATCACCGCTAATAAACTTAACTAAAGGTTGAAAGTCCCAAAACAAC
>NZ_LFEE01000033.1:65786-88448 GCF_001039045.1 Lactiplantibacillus herbarum | reverse complement strand
CCATGCAACTTGAAAGGAATCGTTAATTCGGTTCCTTTTTTTGTGTCGTTAAATAGTACTAGACCGTTACCCTGAGACTCACTCACAAACAGAACGAAGGTACATACTGAAATGGAGACACTTCTATAGTAAGTTAGTGTAATCATAACGAGATAGGCGATTTTAATGGTGGCGTGGCGTTTGACGCCAAACTCAAGGCCTACAGTAGTATAAAGATGTCTGATGACTGCAACTATCATAAGAGTGTTGGTGGTAAGATTTACTGCGGGATATCTTAGGAGTGTAGATGTAAGCTTGGCTGTGGGAGCTCTTGTAAGTAATTGAGCTATTTGTAAGAAAAGAAAGAGTGGGCAACTGTCTACATATCAAAATTAGCAGCAATCGGGGGTGTTCATGTCTGAACGTCCAGTTTAAAATCGGTGCTGATTTTGGTATACTGATTAAAGTTGTTAATGCCGTTTTAGCTCAGCAGGTAGAGCACTTCCATGGTAAGGAAGAGGTCGGCAGTTCAAATCTGCTCAACGGCTTAAAACTGAGAAAACGTCCTCGTTAACTGACATAATTGCTAGTTAACGAGGACGTTTTTGTGTAGCATTATTTAAAATAGTAGCAGCGTTACATTAGTGGCGTGGGGGCAACTTCAATGACCTGATCGTCAAAGTCACGCAGTAGGGTCAATAAAGTCTGCACACGTTGTTTACCAAATTGATCACGCCATTGATTAAGTGTTAGCTGCATCTTATGGCTTAGTTGGGCATCAAGCTTGTGACCTTCTTCAGTAAGCAGAAGGCCTTTTTTACGGCGATCGTTGGGGTTCGCCTTTTGGCAGATGTAGTTGTAGTCAAGTAATAGGCTAATCTGACGAGAAATTGCACTACGAGAGACATTGCGTTGATTAGCAATCTCCATTAGCAGGATGGGCTGCTTGCTGTTACCGATCGCGTGCATGATTAGAAATGTATCCAGAGTTAAATGATGAGGTGATAGTATCGTTGTGACACGAGTGTTTAGAAATTTTGATATATGTACGTAGTCCTGTAAAAATGTATCAAAAGATTCTGTAGTAGCCATAAAGTTAGCCTCCTAAACCAGATTTTTATTAGTATTCAAATTGTTAACGCTATCAACTATATATAATAACGCTAATCTAGTTAAAAGTATTAAATAAGGAATTACTAATTTTGATAGTAGAATGTCATTAGTTAAATTGAGGAAACGACTCAAAAAAGTGTAATAAAAAACCCGTCCACTTCAAACTAATAAAGTGGACGGGTTTCGTGAACATAAATGGTTTAATTAAGCGGTCCGGTGACGACGTGCAATCATCGGTAAGATCATCCCTAATGCAACGAAGATGATTGGAGTGATGATATTAAGTGCGAGCTGGAATAACCAGCTACTAGGATTGCTTGCATAAGATGTCTTAGGAACCATCCCTAAAATACATGCAAAGGCGGTGAAGAGAAAACACCAAGCACCAACAAGTCTACCAGCGACTGGATTCTTGAGGAACTTATAGTCACTCTTGAATTCTTTCAAGTGCTTATTCAATAAGATATAAGCTAAGAAGACCCATAGGTAACGCATTGGCATCACAACTGAGTTCAAGTTAAGCAACCAGTTGAATAATTCGTTCATATTACCGATCCCTAATGCTGGAATGATAATTAGAATGCTAACAAGAACACCAGTCATGATATAGCCGTTAACGGGTACATCTTTCTTGTTCATCTTGCTGAGCTTCTTAGGAATGAATTCAGGATCTGCGTCACCCAATAGAATCTTAAGTGGTGCATCGATTGAAAAGGCTAGTGCTGAGATCTGCGCAAGGACATTCGCAATGGCGTAGAAGATCATGAAGAGGTTACCAACGTGGTAGAACGCACCTAAGCGTTGGAACGCGTAGTAGGCCCCATTAGCCATTAAATCATTTGGAATGTGCTTAGAGTTGAAGAGAATCCCCATTGCGAACGAACCAAGCAAGGCACAGATTGCAACCATCCCGGCAAGTACTAACATGCCGAGTGGGAATTCGCGACCTGGATTCTTAGTTTTGTTAACGTACGGTGAAATCTTTTCTGCACCACCAACGGCAAAGACTAACATTGAAACCGTTGTAAAGTAAGTGAAGTCAAACTTAGGTAAGTATGATTTAAATGATAACATGTCGGGCGTTTGAACAGATGCCTTAGTCATGAATGGTGCGGATACTGCTAAGATAATGAACAGAATCGACATAATGAACATCCCGGTTCCGGCCACACTCCCGATCCGTTTCAAGGTTGCTAGACCCAATGATGAGATCCATAGGAAGAATAAGAATAGCACTAAACAGATACTTTGAACGACGATTGCAGGAGTCGTATTGATAAAGTTCCCGTTACCACGGAATAACCAACTAAAGGCAATCAAAATCCCCTGTGGTTTTTGAGCTAGGTATGGGATGTGCACGATCCAGTAAGTCCACGCCGCGTAATAGGCGAGGCGTTTGGTACTCGTCGCACGAATCCATGAAGAGACGCCACCTTCAGCTTCTTTAAAAGTTGAGCCTAATTGACCAACAATCAAGGTGTAAGGGACGAAATAAATGATCATGATGAGAATCCAAGAGGTGACGACTGAGAGGCCTTGTAACGCAAAGTTATTAACGACGTTACCTAAGCCCCATACCGCCACAAACGCGATTAACGCGATGTTGGACCAGCGTAGCTGCTTTTCGGTTTGCATGTGTTGACTCCTTTTTAGATAAAGTATGTCTAATTGTAAAACGAATCTGAAAGCGATGCCAGTATTATCGTATTAATATTAAAAGCGCTTTAAAATTTGATATAAAAAATGAGCATTAGCTGTCAAAATGGCGAAAATTTGATATTGTAGAAGGAGTAAATAAAAAATGATGATGTGTTACGATTAGGTCATCATCAATTGAGAATGAAAGCTGGAATTAGGTTTGAATGAAGTGACCATTGGAACGTTGACGTTAGGTGCGGGAATTCCTAAAATTGGGGTGGTGCTATCCGGCGATAGTCGTCAAAATTTGTTGGGTAAGGCTGCCCAGATTTTAACCTCTGCAACCCAGATTGTTTTTTGGCGGTTGAACCCTTATCAGGACCTGGATAATCGTGCGGAATTGATTAACACGGCAACCCAGTTACAACAGATCCTAGGAACGATTCCAGTAGTTGCAACTTTTAGTCTGGCGGATTCAATGGTTGACGCTGACACGTACTACCAAACTTATCAGACGTTGGTCAATAATCGAAGTGTTGCGGCTGTGGATATTGACATGGGGATGGTCAACCGGCCACAGTATCAGCTGTTGGTTGAGCAAATTCGGGCTAACCACGTATTACTACTTGTCAGTCAGAGGCAAACTGTAATGACTAAAGAAGCCTTAGTTGCAACGTACCGGGATTTAGCCGCAACCGGTGCCGATTTAGTACAGGTGACAAGTAGTGGAACGACCGCCCAGGATATTCTGACGTTGATGGCAGCAACCGCTGAAGCCGTTCAACAAGTTAAGGTACCGGTGATTGCTAAGGCAACGGGGGTCTTAGAGCGTTATAGCAGTGCTTGTAGTCAATTGACAGGTTCGGCAGTTGTCTTTGGACAGGTCGGTCGGTCGACTGGCAACTATGGGCAGTTGCCGGTCAATCAATTACAGCAGGCGTTACAGATTTTATCAACGACTGAAGGGGTGTAAATAGCTAGATGAAATGGAAATCAATTTGGCGCCACACACGAACAATCTTATTAACGCTAGTGATTTATTTTATGTTGATCCAAGGACCGTATGATTTATGGATTAGCAAGGACGGGTACCGTATTGGTAGCTATCTGATTGATATTGTGGGGGTTACGGGATTATTCATCATTGTGGAAATGGTCTATAACTATTTCCGACAATGGTTGCTCAAACGACACTCATCACGATAATCAGCACATGTTGCTTGATGGCACACGTATTAGAACTAAAAAAGTAGCACATGACAGAGTTAAAAAATTCTGTCATGTGCTACTTTTTGAATAATAGCTTTGAAGCGTGTCGCTTGATTAAGCTTTTGCTTGGGCGTTAACTAGCTGTTCCGTAAAAGCATCAAGGGTTTTGATATCCTCAGCTTCAGGTGCGAGATTAACAAAGACATCCTTAGCACCCTGAGTCGCACCGTTTTGTTGGAAAACGTGGCTAAAGTCGGTAACGGCCTTGCAATAATCATCGTCATAGAAGGTGTCACCAGAGCCGGCACAACCGTAAATTTTGCCGGTCAAATCGAGATCCTTGAGATCATCGAAGAAGTCTAACCCTTCTTCAGGTAGTGCGCCTTCATCATACGTGTACGGTACCACGACACAGATATCGACATCATTAAATTCGGTTGCGTCAGCTTGAGAAATTTCTTCCTTGGTGACGTCCACACCTAATTTTTCAAATTTTTCAGTAATAATATCGGCAACGTCTTCGTTATTACCAGTAATCGTAGCAAAAATAACTTTAGCTGTAGCCATGTAAATGCCTCACTTTCAATCTTTTAGTTAAGCTGATTATAACAGAGTTTTAATGTAAAATTAAGGTAGCGGCTAGTTATTCACTAAACCTTGCAACCAGTAGTTTCTCAGCAATCAAATCCATGCTATAATTTACATTATAATGGTTATTTTACCGCAATTAACTCGTTTTTTTGACGGCACTTAACCAAATTCATACGAAAACTTAAATTGGCGAGGAGTGTTAATTTTGTCACGAAAAACAAAAAAAGAGAGTTTAGGCAAACGGTTATGGCATTCGATTACCGAACCAATTCCAGATGAAAATGAAGAACAAGATAGTGAACAAATTCCATTAGCATATGATCTCAAAGATTCAGCAGTCGAACCCAAGACTGAAAATCAAGAGAGTCAAGCAGCTAAGGCTGATAATGCAAAATCGCAATCCTCAACTGACGCAGAATCAGCTGCTAGTCAGGCAACTCAAATCTTTTACCCCAAGAGCGAGGAAGCTGCTAGTCAAGCGACGCAAGTATTTATGCCAAAAAGTGCAGCCGCTGCCAGTCAGGCAACCAAAGTTTTTTATCCACAGAGTATGGCAACCAGCGAAAATGATAATGAACAAGCAGTTCGGTCTGTGGCTAAGGCAGTTAAGACAGGCGTTTCTAAAACTAGCTCGGCTGATGACCAGTCAACAAGTACGGTTGAAGCCGGTGCTGGTAAGACTCAACGTCCCAGATCTCGGAAATCCCAAACTGTGGCTAGTAGCGTGGATAAGACTTCTGAAGCAGTAACTCGTAAGCACGTTGCTAAGTCAGTAGAATCAGCAGCTAATGCGGTTTCTAATGCAGAAGCACATCAAGTTACATCTGCAGCAACTTCGGTAGCTGATCAGGAACCTCGTTCGGGTAAACGGACCGTCAATCGATTGCCTGCTGATAACGTATCAATGCCTAAACGTCAGCAACCACGGATCGTGGTTCACGATACTAAGCAGATGTCTGACGAAGACCAACCAGAGCTGCCTTTGTCACGTGAAGAACTCTATGGTGATCAACAACCAAATGGTGGTAAAGAACCTACTAAACCGGAGATGTCCCGGGTGGAACGTCACGGTGAGCAGGCACCAACTGCTGATGAAACACAGGCTAAAGCATCAGGGCCGGATGAACCTGAAAACTCGCATTTGAAAAAAGCTGGGCACCATTACAGTTGGAAACTAATGTTGACAGGCGTTGCCATCTTGGTCGTTGCCGCAGGTGGAGCGTTGTTCATGTGGAATCACGCGCAAACTACGCAAGCCGCTGCTAAGAGTAATGCTGAAACTATCGTGAACAGTGTCTATACGTCGACTGCTCAACGTGATTTAAAAGCTAGTGCTTCGACAGCGCAATTGAAACAATTACAAACGAGTATTGATGATATGAAGAATTCTAGTGAAAAGGACACGCTACAAAAACAGCATGATTACGCGGTTAAAATGTTGGCAGTCCGGACTAGTTACGAAAATCTGCGTAATGCGCAAGGGTTAATTAAATCAGACGTTACGACGGCTACCATCACGAAGGCCCAGCAACGTATTACGACAGCTGGATTAACTAGTGATAAAAAGTACTTTGCTAACAAGTACGATCAAAAGTACACGACCACTGGTAAGGTAGTTAAGAAAGTTGTCAGTTACGATGCAGCTTACCAAAAACTGTATAACAAGAAAAATAAACTTAAATCGTCAACAGCATCTACGACGGTCGACAAAGTTTTGGCTAACTTGAAGAGCTATCGTAAGCAGTCTCAATTAGCAGCAACCGACTATAGTAAGTTACTTGCAGATCGCAAGAAACTAGCTCAGACTAGTTCGTCATCGGCAACTAGTTCGAGTGTTGAGTCGTACAGTGAAGTCTCATCTAGTACCGTTTATAGCAGTTCAAGTGATAGTAGTAGTGATGATTACAGCAGTGCTACTAGTTCATCAACTGACTATGGTAATGATACGGCTACTAGCTCGGCGGCATCTAGTTCAACGGTTTACAGTAGTAGCTCTGCTTATAGCAGTAGTACTGGAGCTGATACAACGGGAACTAGTAGTACAACCACTAACAATACAACCGGTTATAGTAATACGACTGGTACCAATTAATTAATTTAGAGGTAACCTAGACTTTTGTGGTCAGGCTACCTTTTTTGTTGGCCTAGTACAATCAAACTGAGGGATGCTAGCAGTCTAAAGTGGTACCATGAAGTTGATTCCATATAAAAGTAGAAAAGAAATGGGGGATACAAGATGTCGATTGTTTTAATGGCACAAGCAACGAAACCAGAACAATTACAACAGTTACAAAACTCTTATCCAGACTGGCAGTTTAAGACCGCTAGTGAGATTCAACCAGCGGATTATGATCAGATTGAAGTGATGTATGGGAATCATCCATTACTAAAGACCTTGTTGGCCCGGCCAACCAGAGCATTGAAATTTGTGCAGGTTATTTCTGCAGGGGTAGATTACTTGCCGTTAGCTGAGTTGCAGGCTGCTGGGATAGTAGTGGCAAATACAAGTGGGATTCATGCGGATGCTATCAGTGAGTCAGTGCTAGCTGCAATGTTAACGGTGACACGTGGCTACCATGCAGCCTGGTTGAATCAGACCGGTACGCGTCAGTGGCAGTTAACAACGCCGACTACCACGTTAACGGGGCAGCAGCTTCTTGTTTATGGGACTGGGCAGATTGGACAATCTTTGGCAGCTAAAGCTAGCGCGCTAGGGATGCACGTGGTGGGAGTTAATACTACCGGTCATCCAGCCGCACATTTTCACGAAACGGTGGCTTTGTCAGCGACTGAGTCAGCCTTAGCTCAAGCTAACTTTATCGTTAATGCGTTGCCATTAACGCCCACGACGCATCACTTATTCAGTACGGCCTTGTTTGAACAGACTAAACAACAACCGATGTTGATCAATGTTGGTCGTGGCCCTGCAGTTGACACGGCCGCGCTAATTCAAGCGCTGGATCAACGCCAGTTAAGCATGGCCGCCTTAGATGTGACTGAACCAGAACCGTTACCTGCGGATAACCCGTTGTGGCAACGAGACGACGTGCTGATTACACCACACGTTTCTGGTCAGATCAGTCACTTTCGGGCGACCGTCTTTCCAATCTTTGCGGCTAACTTTGCGCAATATGTGCAAGACGGTACACTGGTCCGTAATCAAGTTGATTTGCAAAAAGGGTATTAAAAAAACGATTCAGATTGTCTACGCGGCAATCTGAATCGTTTTATTTGGACTGTTTGAAGTTACTTGCCGTTCGGTCATTAGGTTGTTTTCCGATTGCCAAGATGAAGACGGTACTGATGATCAGGATACTGCCGAGGATGTCGAGCCACCCGAAGCTCACACCTAGTAAGGCTACTGCGATCACAGTAGCGGAGAGTGGTTCAAAAGCATCTAGCAGACTGACCACGGTTGGCCGGACGTAGCGGAGGCTTTGCAAGAAGAACATGAAGGCCAGTAACGTACCGAATAGGATGACAAAGCTGAGTTTGCTGACATTCAGTAGCGTCAGTGGAATGCGAACTTTCCAAATGGGTTCAACGAGGCTGAATAAGAAACCACCTAGTAACATCGACCAAGTATTGACCGTCAACGGATCGTACTTAGTTAATAGTCGGGTCGGTAGTAGCGTGTTGGTGGCTGAAGCAACCCCGGATAGTAAGCCCCAAAGGAGTGCCATCGCTGAAATCACCAAAGTCCCAGGGTTGCCGTGAGTAACGAGCAAGAAGGCACCTAACAGGGCACAGAAAATCGCTAAACCTTCCGCCCTAGTCGGTAACTGGCGGTGGGCTATCACTAGCCACAGTGCAATAAAAACGGGCCCGGTGAATTGCAGAATGGTCCCGGTAGCTGCATTGCTCGCTTCGACAGCTAAGAAGTAGGTAAATTGAACCGGCATTAGTCCTAATACGGTATACGCGACTATTTGAAGCACATCAGCTGGGTGTCGCCAGATTGACCAGAGATTAACATGGGTGATCAGGCTAAACAGTAATAGGCAGATACCAGCGCCCAACATTCGTATTTCAGTTAGTTCGACCGAATTAATGTTGGTTGTATCAAATAGGGTTTGAGCGATTGCACCGGATACGCCCCAAAAGGTGGCACTAATACTGGCGAGAGCGATTCCCTTAAATTCGCGACTCAATTGCATCCAACAACGCCTCCTAAGTAAAGTTCTTTTTACCATTGTACCTGATTTTGCTTAGAAAGTGAGAATCAGTTGTGTGAGCGTGGTTCCAGCTAGTGGCTAATTGCGGGACTTTGGCGGTATTAAAAAATGTGATTTGACCAGCGTTTAGTATAACTTGCAGTGAAAATGAGTGATGCAGGTCGTTTTTGAAAGCGATTTCCATTCTGCGGTGGAATAGCGTACAATTATACTTGTAAAAACGTAGGAGGAGTTAGCTATGCCAAAATATCTAGTCTTTATGGACATTGATGGGACCTTATTAACTGACCATCAATACGTTTCTGAACGCACCAAGGCAACTATTGAACGGTTACAGAAGCAGGACGTGTTGTTCTACATTGCAACCGGGCGGATGTACGAACTTGCTAAGATCGTGCGTAATAAATTAAATTCGGACGTGCGTTTAGTCACGTCAAACGGGGCGGTCTTCGATGGTTCTCAGGGCCGTGAGATTACTAAGTTAGGCGGGGCAGCCGTTGAATTAGCCTACCTAGTGGCACGTCGTGATAATTTACCAATGATGTTGTTTACGCCTGAAATGGCTTATTATACGGAACAGATTCCACGTTTCGTCGCACGTAATGCGGCCAACTTTGATGCCGACGAGATGGCAATCGGTTATGAAGAAGTGAAGAGTTTTAGCCAGCTAGCTGAGATTGAAGACCAAATCACCAATGGTGTCATTCTCAGTCGTGAGGATATGTCACGATTAGACTCAGCTCGCGAAAAGCTCAAGGGGAGCAAGTTACTACGACTGTCTTCTTCTAATCCGAATAACATCGAATTGATTCCGCTACATACGGATAAGGGGACTGCGGTCAAACAGATTCAACGGGAACAACATGTTGACGCGGCTCATACCTTTGTCTTTGGGGACGGTCTTAACGATGTCGGTATGATGGCGGAAGCTGATCTGTCAGTTGCCATGGGGAACGCTTTACCACATGTTAAGGCGGTTGCTAACTATGTGACGGAGATGAACTATAACGACGGACTAGCGCTGTTCTTGGAACAGTATTTTGAGAAACACCCGTTAGATTAAAAAGCGTAAAATAGTTTTATCAAGAGTTAATCAGAACAAAATAAGGGCCTCAGAATTGTTGGAATTCTGAGGCCCTTATTTTGAGTTACTGTGCGATAGTGTCGAAACGTGCACCATCAGGCAGTTTGCGAGCATTAACCCGAAAACAGGAATCATTCCAAAACCCGGAATAATCCCTGTTTCCACGTTAATGCTCGCAAACTAACCGCCTGATGGTACACTCTGTTTGTATAGTTTGTTAAAAATTAGATATAACTTGGGTATCAACAATTGACATTTTTCATAAATTTGGCAAACTTAGAGTGAAGTGTTTTTTTAGGAAGTGATAACTGTTGAAAATTGAAATTTTACCGATGACAACCCCGGCGATACCGCTAGCCATTTTATCCATGACCAACCTTGATAACCGTGAGCTAAACCCGGCAATTGAAAAACAATTAACGAGTCAACAGATTCCGGTTGCAACGCCTCAAAGTGCGCTTGCTGATCTTATCGAAGTCATTCATGCTAAGCACCCGGTTAATATCCAGGCTTGGGACATGACCGCATTAGGATTAGATGAAGTTCAATTAAAGATGACGCCAAATGGTGCAACTTTGTTGAATGATGATCAAGTGCTGAATCCCAATTTGGATAGTAAGAGTAGTCGTGTGCTTATCGTGATTGGCGATCCAGAAGCGACGGAGACGACGGTACACGCAACTGGGCAAGAACTACAACGTAAGCTCAAAATATTCTTTGGAATTCAAGCGCGTTTACAGTTTCCAATGTGCTCAACGGAAAGATTAGTGCTCGAAACAACTAGACCCGTTTCTTAGGGGTGACGTTGATATCGATGAGGTCAAACTGAAAGCCTTTATAATCGACCCGACTAACACTCGTATTTTTAAGTAGACGAGTGGGGAGTTCACCGGGACTGATTTGGTATAGGAAGGCGCTTAGGACTAAGCCGTGTGAAACAATCAAGATGTTCTTATCGTGATCGGCATTCTGTGATTCAAAGAGACTGATACGTCGCAGTGTTCGACTGATGCGGTCGGTGACACCCACCAGTGTTTCAGCGGTGCGAGTCTTGTCCAGTGAATTGAAGACCCACAACAGGGTTGCAAAACGTTCACGACTCAACATCAGCTTGACGAAAGTTCCGATACCGAGTTGTTTGCGGACCTGGTTGACGATCCACATGTTCTTAGTTCCTTCGAGACCACCAAAATTAAATTCACGTAAGCCGACGTCAATCGTCGGCTTTTTTATTTCGGGATGTAAAGCGGTAATAATTCGGGCTGTTTGTTGTGCTCGTCCTAAGTCACTGGTATAGGCGGCGTCAAAGTGGGTATCAGCGAGCATTCTAGCCAAGCGTTGAGCGGAACGAACGCCGTTACGCGTTAATTTGGAATCATAAATGCCCTGGAGCTGCCCCGCAGCGTTAAGTTGGGTTTGTCCATGTCGAACTAGGTATAAGTGAATCGTAGCCATTGTCACGCCTCCCATCAAGTTTTAATAAGCTAGTCCAATTGTAAGGCGTGGCAGCGGATTCAACAAGCCTTTAATGGTTAATTGGAAACTTTTATTTTCATATTTAATTGGTTAGTGAGTATGAAAATAGTAGTAATAAAAAAACAACCGGTCATAATATCCCGGTTGCACGTCTTATTGATTATTTAAGTCCTCACTCAAAACTTGTTTGTTTTCTTGCTTCAGGATCTTCATCATTTTACGACGAGCCGTAAAGAATGGAATCCCGATATGGGCAAGGTTACTGCGGAATCGCCAACGGTAATGGTACGTCTTATCCGGTACGTATTCGGATGATTGGACGTAGTTAGCGTAGCGGAAGGCAAAGAGTTGGTCCTCTAAAAAATCAATATCTTCGTTAAAAGTTAAGTGGTGGCTGGTGATGATCTTGCGAATAAACGCTTTATTCCATGAAAAACCACCGACCGTCCCAAAGTTAATGTTGGTGACGAGTTCTTTTTGGTCGTACGTTTTAGCGGGACTTGGAACGGCTAAATAGCCAAAATGTCCGCAGACGACCAATTGCGTCTTAGGATTGGCTTCGTACGCAGCTAAGAAGGTGGCTAAGAAGTCTGGTTCGACCCAATCGTCACCATCAACAAAGCACAGGTACTTGCCTTTAGCAGCTGCCATACCGGAGTTACGAGCCGCCGAAACACCCCGATTATGGGCATGCGTAATGGCGTGAAAACGCTCGTCGTCCTTAATTAACGCGGCAATTTGTTCACCGGTGTCATCAGTCGAGCAATCGTTAACGACGAGGACTTCAAAGTCCTGCATGGTTTGGCGTTGCAGACTAGTCAGGCAACTGTTGATAAATTTATGTTGGTTGTAGGCTGGTACAACTACTGAAAATAGGGGTGCTGACACGCTAATTCCTCCATCGTAAATTAGAATACTGTTACTAGTATACCCATAAAGTGTGATGAAATTATAGTTAATCCTTCTATTTTAGCCATAAATTAATTATTTGCCAAGTTAGTCGTGTGAAAGTAGAGTGCCAGATCTGGATAAACGAAGACCGTATGTGAGAAATCCAATAAACCATTATTTTTATAATAGTTGCAAGAATCCAGTACCATGTGGGTATCACCGTGGTCTAATCCCATTAAAGCAGACTCTTCCTCGGTTAGATTAGTCAATGAGAGGTAATCGTCACTATTGGCAATGCCGATGCCGTAAGCTTCATTGATAAAGTCCCAAATAGATGAATTAACCGCTTCAGTGGATAGGTAAGGAATTACTGATCTCAGGTAATAGGCTTTTTCTAGACAGTAAAGTTGGTCGTTCCAATAACGTAAACGGATCACGCGGTACAGTTCTTCATCGACGGGAATGCCCATCTTATGGCTGAGCTCACTGTCACCGTGGATCGTATCAAAGGTCAAGACCTTAGACTGCAAGTGGCGGGGGTGGAGTTACTATTGAATAAGGAACGAGCCGATAAGTTAACCACGGTTTTATGTTGGAGTTGAATATCGGTAATGTAGTAGCCGCTACCTTGGACACGGCGTAAAAGCCCTTGTTGATAGACGAGGTCAATGGCCTTACGAATGGTATTTCGGCTACACTGATAACGCTCCATCAACGCGGCTTCTGTTGGTAATTTAGTCACGAACAGGCCGTTTTGAATAGCGGTGACGAGTTGGGTCGCAATGTCACGATACATGTGGTTCACTTCTTTCGCTAAAATGATTAATTTATGGGTACCAATTAAATAAATTGCAAAAATCTAATTAATAAGGCTTGTCAAATTTGTACCCATGACTTATAATTCTAATTGTAATGAAAGCGGTTTATTAAAGCAACCGCTGAAACATATAAATTTAAAACTATCTAGGAGCGTGTTTATTATGGCTGAAAGAACAATTATGTTGGTATGTGCCGCTGGGATGTCAACTTCACTATTAGTATCAAAGATGCAAAAGGCTGCTGAAGCAGACGGTATCGATGCAGAAATTTTTGCAACCGCTGCCAGTGATGCAGATGCTAAGTTATCTGAAAAGAATCCTGACATTTTAATGCTTGGACCACAAGTTCGTTACATGTTAAGTGATTTCCAAAAACGTGTTGATATTCCAGTCGAAGTAATCAACATGCAAGACTACGGTATGATGAACGGTGAAAAGGTACTTAAAGAAGCCGAAGCATCAATTGCAAAAGCTAACTAATAAATAATGTAAGTGCTGCCAGGCCACGGTAGTAACCTTGGTCGGCAGCATTTTGATTGTAACGCACACGAAAAAAGCTAAAAGGATGAGTGCTAATGGCAGAAGAACAAGTAAAAGAAACTGAAGCAAGTCTCGAAACAATCATGGGTTTGATCGTCAATGGTGGTAACGCTAAGAGTTCCGCTTTTGAAGCAATCAAAGCTGCTAAGGAAGGCGACTTTGAAACTGCAGACGCCAAGTTGAAGGAAGCCGATAACTTCTTAACGGAAGCTCACAATTCACAGACTTCAATGTTAACGTCAGAAGCACAGGGTGAACATACCCATGTTTCATTACTATTAGTGCATTCACAAGATCACATCATGAATGCCATCACTTTCCGCGATTTAGCTGGTGAAGTCGTGGACGTCTATCGTCGTTTAGCTGCTGACGAAGCCAAGTAGTTGATTAATTGAGTCTAGGCGAATACCTCCAGGGTGTTGGTCTGGGCTCGTTTTTTTAAATTTAGTACCGTAGCGCTAATCAAATCATCTTTATCTATTTAAATCGGCGGTTACCCTTTAAACGTAAGTAAAGATAACGAAAATCGAGACTCAGTTAAATACTGGGTAAATTATAGATGGAGGTAATTAGGACATGACAAAAGGTTATAAAATGCCCAAAGGATTTTTATGGGGCGGCGCGGTTGCAGCTCATCAATTAGAAGGTGGCTGGGAAGCCGATGGTAAGGGTGTCAGCATTGCTGATGTCATGACAGCTGGACGCAACGGTGTACCTCGTAAGGTGACGGATGGCGTTAAAGACGGTGAAATTTACCCTAACCATTGGGGGAATGATTTCTACCATCGTTACCCAGAAGACGACAAGTTGTTTGCCGAAATGGGTTTCAAGTGTTTCCGGACGTCAATCGCCTGGACACGGATTTTCCCAAATGGGGATGAAGTTGAACCTAATGAAGCAGGCTTGAAATTTTACGATGACATGTTTGACGATCTCTTGTCACACGGTATCCAACCAGTCGTAACGCTTTCTCACTTTGAGATTCCTTACCACTTGGTTAAGGAATACGGTGGCTTCAGCAATCGTAAGATGATCGACTTCTTCTTACACTTTGCTAAGACGGTCTTTGAACGTTACCAAGACAAGGTCAAGTACTGGATGACCTTCAATGAAATCAATAACCAAACGGCGTGGAGTGATCCTCACCCACTGTTACAAAACTCTGGTTTGCAATTAAATGACGACGATAACTGGGAACAAGCGATGTACCAAGCTGCTCACTACGAACTCGTTGCGAGTGCTTTAGCTGTTCAAGCTGGTCACGCCATCAACCCTGATTTCCAAATCGGTTGCATGGTTGCAATGTGCCCAATCTACCCATTGACCGCCAAACCACAAGACATCATGATGGCAGAACGTGCCATGCAGAAACGTTACTGGTATGGCGATGTTCACTGCTTAGGCGAATATCCAAAGTGGTTGCCTAAGTACTTCGACCGTAAAGGTTTCGATATGGATATTACCGCTGCTGACCTGGCCACTTTGAAGGCTGGTACCGTTGACTACGTTGGTTTCAGTTACTACATGTCATTCGTTACCAAGGGCCGTGATGGCGATTCAGATTACGACTTCAAGGAACCAGAAGACTTTGTAGAAAACCCATACGTTGAAAAATCCGACTGGGGTTGGCAGATTGATCCAACTGGTTTACGTTACGCCATGAACTGGATGCAGGATCGTTGGCACTTGCCACAATTCATCGTTGAAAATGGCTTTGGCGCTTACGACAAACGTGAAGCAGACGGCAGTGTTCACGATGATTACCGGATTAGCTACTTCCGCGACCACATCTTAGCAATGGAACAAGCCGTTGCTTTAGATGGCGTTGATTTGATCGGTTACACGCCATGGGGCTGTATCGATTTAGTTTCCGCAAGTACCGGTGAAATGGCTAAACGTTACGGTTTTATCTACGTCGACGCTGATGACAACGGTCAGGGGAGTTTCGACCGTTCTAAGAAGGACTCGTTCGACTGGTATCAACAAGTGATTACTAGTGATGGTGAAGATTTATAACGGAAGGATGATTAACAGATGGCAACAAGTGGATTACGACCAGATTTCTTATGGGGTGGCGCGGTAGCTGCTCATCAATTAGAGGGTGGCTGGCAAGCTGGCGGCAAGGGTGTTAGTGTCGCTGACGTTATGACAGCTGGTGCCAACGGTGTTCCTCGCGAAATTACGGAAGGTGTCATTGCGGATAAGAATTATCCCAATCATGCCGGCATTGATTTCTACGGTCATTACAAGGAAGACATTAAGTTGTTCGCCGAAATGGGCTTCAAGTGTTTCCGGACGTCAATCGCCTGGACACGGATTTTCCCTAACGGTGACGAAGAAGAACCTAACGAAGCTGGCTTGAAGTTCTACGATGACATGTTCGACACCTGCCTACAATACGGCATCGAACCCGTTATCACTTTGGCTCACTTCGAAATGCCTTACCACTTAGTTGAAGAATACGGTGGCTGGCGTTCACGTAAAGTGATCGATTACTTCGTACACTACGCTGAAACGGTCTTCAAACGTTACAAGAACAAGGTTAAGTACTGGATGACCTTTAACGAAATCAATAACCAGACCACTTACACCAACCAATTCTTGATGGCAACTGATTCTGGCCTCGTATTGAAGCCAGATGATCCCGATGCAGAAGCATTGATGTATCAAGCTGCTCACTATGAAGTTGTTGCCAGTGCCTTAGCTGTTAAGATCGGTCACGAGATCAATCCTGATTTCCAAATCGGGAACATGATCAACATGACCCCAATCTACCCATTGACGGCTAAACCACAGGATATCATGCAAGCAGAAAAGGCTATGCAACGCCGTTACTGGTTTGCCGATGTTCAATCATGGGGCTACTATCCAAATAATATGGAAGCCTTCTTCAAACAGACTGGTTTCCGTCCGGATATTACGGCGGAAGACCGTCAAGTCTTGAAGGAAGGGACTGTCGACTACATCGGCTTTAGTTATTACAACTCTAATACCGTTGAAGCCCAAGACGACAATCCAGACTACCACTTTGTTGGTACGGAAGCCGTTGACAATCCATATTTGAAGACCAGCGAATGGGATTGGCCAATCGATCCTGAAGGCTTACGTTACTCCTTGAACTGGCTACAAGATCGTTACCACAAACCAATGATGATCGTTGAAAATGGTTTGGGTGCACGTGACAAAGTTGAAGCGGATGGCAGTATTCATGATCCATACCGTATCGACTACTTGAGAGCTCACATCAGTGAAATGATCAAAGCCGTCGCTGAAGATGGCGTCGACTTACTCGGTTACACACCATGGGGCTGTATCGACCTCGTCTCTGCCGGTACCGGCCAGATGTCGAAACGTTACGGTTTCATCTACGTTGACAAGGATGATGAAGGTCAAGGAACGCTCGACCGTTCTAAGAAGGATTCATTCTACTGGTATCAAAACGTTATCAAGACTAACGGGGCGGACTTGAAATAAGGTCGCTGGTTATCTGAGTATTGATAAATAGGTTCAAAGCAAAAAGCATGGTCTCAAATTGAGTTCATGCTTTTTTGATATGGCGTTCTATTCCCGCCTTCCAGGGCGGTCTGAAAATGCTGGAACGTGGTGGGCATCGATTGAAGCTCACAGCAAAAGACCGCTGCAATCTTCAATACGAGCCTTATCGTAACTCGGCCAACTACGCCGACCAACGATAATTTCACCACTGAGCATTTTCAGACCACCCCTCCAGGCTAACTAGAGGTAAACCGATGTGCTGATTTACAATGTCAGATCACTATTTTATTCGGGAATGCTTTAGTTGTGTTTACAGTCTCAGCAGAGGACTATTTCTGCCATTGGTGGCAACAGCAAAGTAACAATCAAAAAGCGACACCATTCCAATTCAGAATAGTGCTGCTTTTAGTGGACTTAAAAGTAATCGATCAGTGCTGGTTTTTCGTGAACTAAACTTGTATCTAAACGTTGGGCAGTAGTTACATCACCCGTGATCTGACCGTGTTGCCAAGCACTCGTTAAAGAACGGGTCCCAAAGAGGGCTTTCGTCAATTGCTGAATTGTTAACTGTAAGTCAGCTGATCCGGTAACATCTGGACTCACGCGGTTGCAAGTCACTTGATCATTTGTCCGACTGAGTTCCCAAATACCTTGATTAGCCGCTAAAATATCATCAGTTACGGCTAAGCGCACTGTTTCAAAGTCAGCGGTGAAGGGGTAACGTTTTAAGAAGTCATGCAATAAGACGATTCGTGCCATCATGTATGGGGTGGTGGTCACCTTCAACGTGTACGGATCGGCGAGTAAGTCTAAGCCACTATTGGCGTCAGGCCCTTCATAGCTGAACGTTTCAAAAGTCGTCCCGTGCTTAGTCACAAAGTTAGCTAAACGTTCAAAAGCGGTTGGTGTTGCGGCCGTCCATTCTTGAATTGCAAAGTTAGTTGTTTGACGTTCATAAACTAGGTAGCCTTCGATTGTTTGTTCAGCGTTGCGGTAAATGGCAACTGACCAATCGTGTTTGAGTGTCAGGTAGTGTAACCACCAATCGGCACGGATGACACCACCACGCTGATTCTGTGGTTGGGTGGCATAAAATTCGTTGACTAATGCCAAACCCTCATTACCGTAGCGCGTAATGGTTCCGGATAAATCTCGTGGCTTAACGCGTGGTAAATCTTTAGCTGCAATGACTTGCTGCGTATGATCAAAGACGTGCTCGTAGCCAAAACGCCGATAGTATCCATAAGAGAACGGTGCAAGGTAGGAGAGGGTGACCTGATTAGCAGCCATATCGTTTAAAGCTGTCGTCAGGAGTTTGCCCGCACCACCTTGGCCAGCGTACTCTGGCGCGCTCATGACGTCACCGATGCCATTCATATTGTAATGAACACCGTGAAAGTTGACCGCCATCGGTAGGCTGTAGAGGCCACTGACCAGTTGTTCGTGGTCATGTAAGCCGTAGATTAAGCCGTGTTGATAACGATCCATGAAGAATTCCCGGCGGTTCGGTGTGTCATGGTTGTTGAAAGCGTATTGGTATAACTGATAAAAAGCTTCGCGGTCTTCGGTGGTCGTTAAGCGATAATCTTCAGTCATGTAAAAGCCTCCTTTTTTGAACAAGTTAAGCGAATTTATTTAGCTGCAACGAATTTGAAATCTGCCCATGGCCGTAGTAAAGCTAGGCATTGAGTATCGTAGTCAGCCACGTGACCAACCACGTTGATGCGACCGGTGTTTTCCAAATCTTTACGAGCAATTTGGAGTTCGCCTTTGTATTGGCCGAATTCATCGTTGTCGATTAAAATGTCACCGGCGTGGATGGCATCCGTATGGTGAGCTGGGAAGTCTTCAGCTTTGTAGATAACCCGCGTTTCTGATGAGCGAATCACGTAATCAGAGAAGTCCCCGCGATAAGTCTGAGGTTGGTCGAAGAGCACTTTACGTTCAACGTCAGTCAAATCAGTAACCGTTTCAATGTGGAGTAGTGGGTAGGGGCTGAAGAAGACTTCGGCGGCAGCCTTTAGTTCGGCTTCACTAGCGTAGGCATTACCGACCAAAACATCGTCGATTAAGCCGGTCATCTTGAGGTGTTGGACTTGAGCTGCAAGTGGTAAGCCACGGTGATCTTCTAAAGTACAGAGACCATCTTGCATAGG
The DNA here is from genome assembly GCF_001039045.1 of Lactiplantibacillus herbarum. Taxonomy (GTDB): domain Bacteria; phylum Bacillota; class Bacilli; order Lactobacillales; family Lactobacillaceae; genus Lactiplantibacillus; species Lactiplantibacillus herbarum. Next base: position 69,283 of record NZ_LFEE01000033.1, on the reverse strand, counting down.
CCATGGACCATAAGTAGCCGCGTTTGATGATACGAAAGCGGCGGTATTGATGCCGTATTGACGGTATTGTTCAGAAGTCTGAACGAAGTAATCGTAGCCAAGTCCCGTGTATTGTTGTGGGTAGAAATTATGTGAGCCTAACAGATTATCCTTTTCAGGTGAGTAGTCCATAATCGTGTCAACGTAGCGGGTCCCCTTAGACATATTGACTTCGATCTTGATGCCGAATTCGTTGTGAGTCATGCGGGCTTCTTCTTGACCGGTGAAGCCGAGATCAAGACGCACGCCCCAAGCGCCAAGGTCGTGGAAGAATGATAGGTCGTCGTAAGAAACGCCCAGTTGTTTGAATAGGCCAGGGTTGACGTCGACCATTACTTCTAATCCCAATTTATTTGCGTAAGTAATGACCTTTTTAAAACTAGCAACGACAGCATCCTTATCGCCATTGATTTCTAGTAATGAAGTGAAGACGCGTTGATAACCGTATTTAGCTGCTAGGTCTAAATAAGCAGCATCCTTTTCAAAAGTTGATCGTTCGGGATAAACCGAGACACCAAGTTTACTCATTAATAATTCCTCCAAGTATTAAATTAATTTCTGTATTCGCTTACATTATCCCACACTTAATTGGTCTGTACCAGCGAAAACGATAATTTGTTGGTACCAATTTTTGGCTGTCACAAGGGACGGGATTATGATACGATTTGGGTATTAATATTTTAGAAGCGAGTTTGGAATACTGATTTCAAACTCATTAATAATTGGAGGTCATCACATGACATTTGAAGCAATTTTACCTGAATTAAAGGCCGGCAAAAAAGCCGTACGGACTGGTTGGGAAGGGACCGAATTATTTGTGGCCCTACAAGCTGAATCAACTTTTGACGGCGATCCATTGAACCCATACTTCTTAATTAAGACGGCTGACGAAGCCTACAGCATGTGGTCACCAACCGACTGCGACATCTTAGCCACTGACTGGCAACTGGTCGCTTAATGCGATTCGATGAGTATCGTGATCAAACTATTCTGATTACGGGTGCGGCTTCCGGTATCGGTTTAGCTCAAGTGCAGGCCTTTTTAGATCAAGGTGCACGGGTGATTGCTATCGATCGGCAACCCCAACCAAGTTGTTTGCCAGTAACAGTTAAGCTCAGCTATCAATTGGCAGACGTTACGGATGCACCAGCGTTGATTGCCGCCATTCAGGCAGGAATCGATGTACTGGGACAGCCTAGTATCGTCTGCAATACAGCTGGTAAGCTGGATGGGTATCAGCCAACGCTAGCTACTGATTTAGCCGCTTGGCAGGATATTTTGGCGACTGATTTAACCAGCCAGTTTATTGTGACTAATAAAGTTTTACCCGCTATGCTGGCGCAAAATCATGGGGTGTTCGTCAATATGGCCTCGATTGCTGGCTTAGTTGGTGGTGGCGGTGGTGCGGCTTATACGGCCGCCAAACACGCGATTATCGGTTATACCAAGCAGCTTGATTTAGATTATGCGGGGCAGGGAATCCGAGCAAACTGTATTGCTCCGGGTGCCATTGAAACGCCGATGAATGCCGCTGATTTTGCTGGTGATGGCAAGATGGCGGCGTGGGTAGCGAGTGAAACGCCAGCCAAACGGTGGGCGCAACCACAAGAAGTCGCTGACTTGACGCTATTCTTGGCGAGTCGTCATGCGGACTACATTCACGGAACCGTGACGCCGATCGATGGTGGTTGGTTAGAAAAATAGGGGATGAGCTTAATGACGTGCGTCTTTTGTGAGCCGTTGCCACTAGTGCTTGAAAACGACTTAGCAGCGGCTTTTTTCGATAAGCATCCGGTCAGTCCCGGACATTTACTGATTATTCCAAAGCGGCACTACCCAACTTTTTTTGACGTGCCAACGGTTGAGCGTGATGCGATGTTTTCATTACTGGAGCAGGCAAAAAGTTATTTAGATGAACGCTATCATCCGAATGGTTATAACATCGGGATTAACGTTGAACCGGCAGCGGGGCAGACGGTGATGCATTGTCATCTTCACTTGATTCCGCGCTATCAGGGTGACGTGCCCGATCCCCGTGGTGGAATTCGTAAAATGTTACCGAAGGGTGTCGACGCCCCAGGTTTGAATAAGGAGTAAATAAGTATGGCAGATATTTTAAAGAACGTTGGTCGTCCGGGCGAAGTTCTGACGACCACGCCGGTTTATCATGGGCCAATCTTTGACCTCGTTAAACAGACGATTAAAACGCCTGATGGTTTGGAAGTTGAGCGTGACCTGATTCAACACGGTGATGCGGTAACGATTTTAGCGCTTACGGCGGATGATCAAGTCGTGTTGGGCTCAGAATATCGGGTCGGCCGTAACGCTGAAACCATCAGTTTACCAGCTGGTTTAATCAATGCTGGTGAAGACCCAGTTACGGCAGCGGTGCGTGAATTGCAAGAAGAAACGGGCTACATCGCGCATGATGCCAAAATTATGACGCAGATCAGTTCTTCGGAAGGCTTTACGGATGAAACCGTCAGTTTGATTCTGACGCACATTGACCCACAAGAACACGGTCAACGGCACTTCGATGCGGATGAATATGTTAATACGCAACTGGTGCCACTGACGCAAGTGATCGACCTTTTAAAAGAGGGCCAAATTCACTCAGCGCAGGCAATCTGTGCGTTAACGTGGTACCTGAACTTTGTGCGAGGTAAATAATAATGAACCTCGATGAAAAATTTGCGTACATGGCGACTGGTCAACCTTATCGCGATACTGATGATGAACTGACGGCCTTGCGTGATCAGGCAACGGTGAAAACCAATGCCTTAAATGTAGCGGATGACCCCCAAGTTAAAGAATCACTTTTTCGTGACTTAGTCGGATCTGCGGGAGAGGCACCGTTTGCCAATCCTAACTTTCGGGTTGAATTCGGCCGGAACATTCACGTTGGTGATCATTTTTACGCTAACTACGACTGTGTCATGTTGGACGGCGCACCGATTAAAATTGGTGACAACGTCCTGCTAGGACCTAAAGTTGGGCTGTACACAAGCAATCATTTAATGGATGCAACCGAACGAATCAACGGTGGCTGTATTGCTAAGCCGATCACGATCGGTAACGCCTGTTGGTTAGCGGCAAATGTGACGGTGCTACCCGGCGTAACGATTGGGGATAACACCATTGTGGGTGGCGGTAGCGTGGTCACCCATGATTTACCAGCTAACGTGGTGGCAGCGGGTAATCCGTGTCGCGTCTTGCGGCCAATTACGGCGGCAGACCGCACGGGTTATACGGGTAATCAATTCAAATTAAACTAAAAACCATCTCACAAGGGTTGTCGCGGAAGTGCGGCCTTTGTGAGATGGTTTTTAGTTAGGTATAAATATTGAAAGTTCTAAAATAGCCTGAATTATTGTTATAGCAGTAATTGTTGGTTAGAAATTATTTTCAACACACTATTCACCGCTTCGCCAGCCAGGGAAACGTGCCATGGGGACCGG
>NZ_LFEE01000033.1:65434-65776 GCF_001039045.1 Lactiplantibacillus herbarum | reverse complement strand
TCGGTCTGGAACCTCGCTTGTAAGCCTAAAGTTCGAGTCTTCCAAGACGTCCCGCAATCTAAGGCGGCCAAGACCGCCACCTAAAATTGCCTTCATGGCACATTCCCCTAGCTGGCTCCGCTGATATTTGATGCAACGACCACTCTGTTAGCAAGTAGTCAGCTAACCATCTTCGCGAACTAACATTAACGATGTTGATCGTGGGTATTAACCAGTCTAGCCGGAGGTGGGCAGTACTAGCGTTGCTGTGAAGGTGGCCTTAGTTCGGTGCTTTTCCGAAGTTAGGCCACGGACGTTCTTGATCATTGACGATTTTTGCCAATGATCAAGACGAGGGTTAAG
>NZ_LFEE01000033.1:55800-65424 GCF_001039045.1 Lactiplantibacillus herbarum | reverse complement strand
TCGGAGGCGAAAGTAGTGACTGATTTAAATTTCCAACTATAGTCATACCAGCATTTTTAGTAGATTATTAACGGTCAACCTTTTAGTTAGGGTTTAATCTTAATACCGTTAAAGTAAGCGGCAAGGTTAGCAGCTTGTTCAACGTTAACACTCATACCACGAGCCATCTGGGGTTCCAAGTCGATCTGGGTGAAGTGGCAGGTGCTGAGATCGATGTTTTTGAGGGATGTTTGGCTAAACGTGGCGTGTTCCAGTTCACAGTTCAGAAACTTGACGGTTGTGAAGCGATTATCCATCAAACTGGTGTCTGTTAAGCGACAGTCTTCAAACGTCGTGCTTTTGAAACGCATTTCGCACAGCATGCCTAAGTCAATTGCGCAGTCGTTAAACGTGACGTTGTTGAGGAAGGCACCGGTTAAGTTGATACCGATCATCTTACAGTGATTGAACTGAACACGTAGCCAACTCGCCTTTTCAAACTGGCAGTTGGAGAGGTCACAGTTGTTGAAAATTACATCAGTCAGGTCGAGTCGTTCGAAATCACTGGCGGTGAAGGTGACTTTTTCAAAAATAACTTGATCGAACATCGGGTGGGTCAGTTGTTGATTACTGACATCCTCATCAATGACATGGTAGCCGTGCAGTAGTTGGTCCTCATCCTGTTGAATATCGAAGAAGGAGCCGGGTGTTAATTCAGTTGTTATCAGTCGTGGTTCTTGCATAGGCTCACCTCGGAAGTTTTAAGTCTAAGCATAACATGATACTGAAGATTGTGTTTGCTAAGCTCGTCTTCCAAGGTGAGGGTGAGTGGCTATTGTTTACCTGTATACTGGCAATTACTGATTATTTTTGCGATCAGCTCGCATTATTAAATAAATAATTACTAGCATGATACCAAAAGCTAATTGATGTAACGTGCTGAACGGATGCTGGATTTGTGGTATCAGTACAAATCCAAAGGTTACCAGTAGAATTGGACATTTATATTTGGTGAGTATTCTAATAATTAGGTGGTGTGGGGATTTTTGTTGTAAGCGATAAAGCACGACAGCAAGTAGCATAAACATTAACAACATGAGCGTTGAATAGGAATAAGACATTTAAACCTCTTTTAAAATCAGACTAGGGTAACTAGCAACTTGTTGCAAAGTCATGTTAGCATTCGTGAAACCTAGTAATCTTCAATTTTCTGAAAAGATTGTGTGTGATTTTTGAAAAGAACGTAACGATTTGATTGAGTGATTGGCTTAGTTCGTCAGTGTATGGAAGGTTTGGTCTTCAGTCATTATCTAAAAATTAACCAAAACAAAAGGGAGCCAGTTCAGCTCCCTAAATAAATTCAGTTTAATTAAAATAATTCTCCAAGAAGACCGCCACGCCATCTTCATCATTATTTAGTGTGTCATGATCAGTAGCCGCTTTGACGGCTGGAATCGCATTGTCCATGGCGACACCGACGTTAGCTGCTTTTAACATGCCAAGGTCATTTTCTTCATCACCGAAGGCCATCAAGTTACTGTAATCTTCATTGAAATGGCTCAACAGGGACTGTAACCCGCTGGCTTTATCCGTATGGGGGGGCAAGAATTCAAGTAAGTTGCGTCGTGATGGGACGACGTGGAAGAAGTCTGTAATCGAACTTGGCAACCCGGCTTGCACCGTCTTGGCATCCTTGCCAGCACTGACGACTTTACCGAACAAGTCATTATCAGGTAGATCCGCAAACGCAACGTTCTTGAACGGCATCAAGCCCTTTAAGAAGTCCTCATAAGGTGACTTACCGAGGTCGGTGATTGAATAGACTTGTTGCAAGTCAATGACGTCAAGGAAGAAGCCATCTTGTTGTGCCTGTGCGAATAGTGGTAACAAATCTTTTTTAGTTACACTGGTACGTGCCAACACGTCACCAGTCGTATTCTGCTGTACCAAGCCACCGTTAAAAGTGATCGCATAGTCAGTGGGCTGATTGAGTTCTAGTTGTTGCAAGTAAGGCTGGATGGCCTTGATCGGACGTCCTGTACATAGCACGATCCGTTTACCATCGCTGTGAAGCTGTTTCAAGATGGCTTCGGTTCGTGGCGAAATCGTCTTTTCAGAAGTCAGTAACGTGTTATCCAAATCTAAAGCAATTGTCGTAATCATTGTGATCACACTTTCTTAGTTGAGGTTTAAAATCTTTTTGATAGCGGTAGCCATTTGATCAACTTCGGCACTGTCTCGATGGCGAACAGGTGCTTCACGCAAGCTGGTAACGGCAGCTGGAATTGGTACGTTGATCAATTCATGGAGCTGATCAACCGCTGCAAGGCCATCAAGCGTGCTAGGCGTTCCTGTAATGGCACTTAAGACCGCTTGTGGGAACTTATAAGGGCTAGCCGTAGAAACGACTACCATTGGCCGAGTATCCTTAGTCGCAGCTCGGTACTGTTTGGCCACTTCTGAGGCAACGGCGGTGTGTGGATCAATCGTGTAATGATGAGTATGGTTCAAATGGTGAATCTCATCTTGATCCTGATGTTCGGTAACAAAACCGGCCCAGAAATCCTGTAAGTTGGTTCGCATTTCAGAACTGATCGTGTAACTCCCCTTAGTCTGCAGGTCATGCATAAGGTTGGCCGTAGCCACGGGATCTGATCCGGTTAAATAGAAGATCAGCCGCTCCAAGTTGCTAGAAACTAAGATATCCATCGAAGGTGAGCTAGTTAGATGGAAGTCGCGATTCTTATCGTAAGTCCCGGTATTGAAGAAATCAGTCAAGACGTTGTTACGATTGGAGGCACAGACTAATTTGTGAATCGGTGTGCCGAGTTGCTTAGCGTAGTAACCGGCTAGAATATCGCCAAAATTCCCAGTGGGTACGCTGAAATTGATGGTATCGCCATTTTTAATCTGCCCCTGTTTGATCAACTGCGCATAAGTGTAGACGTAGTAGGCCACTTGTGGGAATAGGCGGCCGATATTGATCGAGTTGGCGCTGGAGAATTGGAGCTGGTGAGCAGCTAGTTCAGTGTGCAGTTGTTGGTCATTGAGCAGTTCTTTGACCTTAGTTTGAGCTTCGTCAAAGTTACCATTGATGGCAATAACGTGAGTGTTAGCACCAGTCTGCGTCACCATCTGTTGTTTTTGAATGGCACTGACGCCGTCCTTAGGATAGAAGACCACGATTTTAGTTTGATCGACATCCGCAAAACCAGCCATCGCAGCCTTACCCGTATCACCGGAAGTGGCTGCTAAAATGACGATTTCAGCGTCTAGCTGATTTTTCTTAGCCGCAACGGTCATCAAGTGTGGCAGAATCTGTAATGCTAAGTCCTTGAAGGCGATCGTTGGTCCATGGAACAGTTCAAGGTAGTACTGCTGACCGTGTTTAGTGACCGGTGCAATCTGGGGGTCATCAAATTGTGAGCCGTACGCTGCGTCGATGCAGGCGTGTAATTCAGCAGGGGTGTAATCGGTAAAGAAGAGCTTTAAGACCTCGTAAGCAACTTCTTGGTAACTCATGGTTGCTAACTGATCAAAATCAAAGTTAGCTTGGGGCAATTCAACCGGAACAAATAGGCCACCGTCGGGAGTTAATCCCTGGAGAACTGCTTGCGAAGCCGTCATAGTGTGGCTTGCAGTTTCGCGGGTACTGCGATAAAGTGTGTTCATGGATAACGTCCTTTCAATATGATTTTGACTAAATCATACACTAAATTACGGCAAAATGGGGTGCTTTTCACTAAAATCATCACGTGTTTGGCGTAAAATATTTAGCAAGAAATGAAACCGATTACATAAAAGAGGAGAATTTAACGATGCAATTAGCTGGAATCAAGCACCGCCCCGAAAGTGAAGATACCGCAATCTTAGCGGATCACCAATTATTGTTACGACTGCAAACGGCTTTGGACGACGTTCGGAGTGTCGAGGTATTGTACGGTGATATGTATTTATGGCAGGATGGTACGCCGCTCATCCATGCGCAGATGCAGTTGGGACTAGCGACCCAAAGCAACCAATACTGGACATTACCAGTGACGTTGCCAACCAACCGAATGGTGTACGCTTTCTTAATTACGGATCAAAATGGTGACACCATGGGCTACGGTGAGGGTGGCTTTTTTGACGATACTGAAACCAATTGGCAAACGGCGGGAAATTACTTTCACTTACCTTATTTGCATTTGAGTGACGCGGAATTGCCACCAACTTGGGTTAAAGATACGGTTTGGTACCAGATTTTTCCAGAACGTTTTGCCAATGGAGATCAAACAAATGATCCAACTAACGTTCAACCATGGGGCCAGGGTCCCGTTCGTCGGGATTCATTTTATGGCGGTGACTTGAAAGGGATTATTGATCATCTGGATGATTTAGCTGAATTAGGCATCAATGGACTGTACCTCTGCCCAATCTTTACGTCACCATCTAATCACAAATACGATACGGTTGATCACTTCGCAATTGATCCACACTTCGGCACCAAGGCCGACTTTCAAGCACTAGTTGATGGGGCCCATGCTCGTGGCATGCGCGTTATGTTGGACGCCGTGTTCAATCATTTCGGCGATCAGTCCCCACAGTGGCAAGATGTAATCAAAAATGGTCGTCAGTCGCGTTTTGCCGACTGGTTCCATATTCATGACTGGCCAGTTGGACGCGATGCTGAGACAGGGCAGCTGAATTACGAGACGTTTGCGACCGGGGCAGCGATGCCTAAGGTCAATACGCAAAATTCGGATGTTCAAGACTATTTAATTGACGTGACGAAGTATTGGATTGAACAATTCAATATTGATGCGTGGCGTTTTGACGTTGCTGATGAAGTGGATCATGGCTTCTGGCGGCAACTCTGTGGGGCTTTACGAGCAATCAAACCGGATGTTTATTTATTAGGGGAAGCTTGGCACAGTAGTCAGGCACTGGTTGGCAACGGTCAGTTTGACGCCGTGATGAATTATCCGTTGACGCAGCCGATTCCAGCGTTATTCAATGGTGACTTGAGTCTGGAAGATTACGTGGGTAAGACGAACCTTGAATTGATGATGTACCGGCAACCGCAGCAACAAGCGATGTTTAATGCCATTGATACGCATGATACGCTGCGGTTACTGACTACTTTAAATGGTGACTTGGTTAAATTCCGAGCTGCGCTAACACTCTTAATGTTGTTGCCGGGAAGTCCTTGCATCTATTATGGAACGGAAGTTGCCATGGCAGGCGGTGCGGATCCGGATAATCGCCGTTGCATGAATTGGCAGCCGGATGCCACGCAACAAAAGATGACAGACTTTGTGCAGCGGTTGATTAAGTTCCGCCGTGAGCATACGGAATTATTGGCGTCTGGTCAGTTAAATTGGCAAGTTAGTGGGGAGTACTTAACCTTAACTCGTACTGACGGTCAAGTGACGTTGCATGGGTGCTTTAACTTGGGTGAAACGACGGTCCAACCCAAATTAGCAGGGACAATACTGTTAGACGGTGGCATGACTGAGCGGCAGTTAGCGCCAGGTGGCTTTGCATTGATCAAAGCGTAAAAAAATAGTCATCCGAAATTTTTCGGATGACTATTTTTAGCGTAACCAGACGATCTATTTAGCAGGTACGGGTTTGATGGCACGACCCTGAATGAATTCGATTACAATTAAAACCACGTAGCAAATTAGGACAATGCCTAAGAGGTTGGTCGTTTTAACGGTGCTAGATAGCCAGTAGTATTGCCAGTCTTGATTATTGAAGACCCACCATACTAGTAAGCCAGCAATGGCTCCTAATGTATTCATAATTGCAATAAAGAAAATGTTGCCGTTTTGTTTTTGACCAGCCCAATATGCGGTTAAGATAGCCATCCAAACGCCCCAGACAATCAAAGCAACCACAACAATCCAATAAATTAATGATGCGATCATACGTGCTCCTTCTTTCTACAAGTTAATAGTTTTATTTTACCATGAATTCGATTACATTGGGAGCCGTTCAGTGATATTTTTCACAAACTATCGGAGAATTAGCAGATTGTTTTTTGGTGGATTACTTGTTATTTAAGGCTGAGTTATTTACAATTAGAACATAATAATGTAATTGAGAAAGGGTTGGCAACCAATGACTTCTGCATGGAATTGGATTGGAATCATTGCTTGGATTGTAGTATTAGTGTTAGTTGTGTGGGCCTTTCATGATATTCGGGTGCGACGCATCAAGATGATCGTGGAGCGTAAACACACGTTTGAATGGGGAAATCTGATTGTTACGCTGGTTGAACTAGTCGTTAGTTTAGGCTTACTAGTGGGTATGGGAAGTGTGACTTTTAATCAACGAGTTGATTTATCTGATACGAAGTCGGTTAAGGTCAGTTATCAATATGAACCCTTAGTCTTACGGGTAGGATCAGCGGGATCGTACTACGTTGCGGTCGATCAAGGGACGGATAAGAAGCCGGTTCACATCTATAATTATTGGGTCAATGGGGCTAAGTATACGGTCTCTAGCAACAAAGCAACGGTTGTAACTGATCTGTCACAGATCAAAGTGGCAGATGCGGGGATTCCATGGTCACAAAAAGCATTGACCAAACAGGATCAGCAACATGAACGGGCTTACGTGGTCAAATTGACCGCGACGTATAAGCCATCTTTCTGGAATGGTCTCGGAGTTCACGTGGGTCATCAAGCAATGACTCGTTGGTTGATCCGGGTTCCAGCACAGTCATTTGTTAATACGACGGATGTTAAAGTTAATTAGAAGCTAAAGCGGAGTAAATCTAGGGTGGTATTGGCCTAGGTTTACTTTTTTTAGTTATTAAATATTTGGATAACAATGCTTTTTTTAATGAATATTGTCCTAATTATAGGGTACAATAACAAGGTAATATTTTTATAGGCTGATTAGTTCACCTATTTAATCGTATGATTGAGAGAAGGAGCAAGTTGATGATTAGTGAACCAAGCAGCCCGTTAGTTGTTTGTGGTGTCATCGGCGATTCGACGACGATGATCGTTAATAAGAGTCTAACGGGGCCGTTCAAAAACCGTTATGACTTAGTAACGATGCCAATAGTTGGCGGAATCGCATTGAGTGAGGCCGTTAACAAGGTCACACAACTTCAAACGGGATTACAAACAATCATTTCTAAACAGTTAGGTACCGTGCAGTTCACGATTCCCACGTTGGCAGCCTTGGCAATACCAACAACTTTGATCAGCATCTTTTATTTACTGGAACCAGTTGGGGGACAACTGATAACGAAACGCCCAAGCTATACCACTGCATTATCAGCTGGTGCTGCGCGGGTAGCGTTAGCGCAACTGAACTGGCACAATAGTTCACCAGCGGTAATGCAGGCCAAACGTTTCTTATTGACCGGAGCTTTTCCGACAGATGAACAACATATTGCGGGGTATACGATTCATGAACAGCAGCAATTCATCAGTACGGATGTTTGACAAGATTATGAACAAGTTGTAGTTTATAGTCAGTTTAAATAATCGATTGATGAGGCGCATCACTAAATTTGCGATCTGAGTGACAGACTAGTCTGATTTGAGGGTTGCACACGTGTTAAGCGTTAATATTCAAGAAATAAACCAAGTTTGGGCTTTTGACCCAAACTCTTTTTTATTTTTAGCAAAGAGGGGATTAGGATGGAACGAGCCGCTTTTATCAAGCAGTATGCGACTGATCGCAAACAGACCAATTCATTGAAATGGGACGCACTCAAGGAACGTTATGGGAATGCCGACTTATTGCCAATGTGGGTTGCTGACATGGAGTTCAAGGTGCCTGAAGCCGTGACGCAAGCGTTGATGGATCGGGTCACGCACGGCGTATATGGTTATTCATTTACACCGGATAGTTATGGGCAAGCGCTCATTGACTGGGAACAGAGTCGGCATGGGATGACATTACAAAAAGACTGGCTACGGTTCGGTAGCGGTGTTGTCAATTCACTGTACGCGCTCGTTAACATCCTGACCAATCCGGGTGATGGCGTCTTGATTTTAACGCCCGTTTACTACCCATTCTTCAACGCGGTGCGGGATAATCACCGTCAGCTAGTGACGTCTGAACTGGTTAATGATCAGGGACACTATACGATTGATTTCGAAGATGTGGAACGTCAAATTAAGAATAATGAAGTACGCTTGTTCATTCAATGTTCACCGCATAATCCAGTAGGCCGAGTGTGGACGGAAGCTGAGGAGACACGGTTATTAGCGCTGTGTGAACAGTATAATGTATTAGTCGTTTCGGATGAAATTCATCAGGACTTAGAGATTGATCCAGTGCAGCACCCGTTTGTATCGGCATTAACGGTGGCGGATGGTCGTTTTAGTGATCGGGTAATCGTTGTGAATTCACCTTCCAAAACGTTCAATGTTGCCTCGCTGTTAAATTCGCACGTGATTATTCCTGATGCTGAGTTGCGCACTCGCTATGATGATAATATCGGTCGGTTCAGTCAAACGGAGATCAATGATTTAGGCCAGGTTGCGGGACAAGCGGCTTATGCGCATGGAGCCGAATGGCTGGAACAAGTCTTGGATATTATCCGTGATAACTATCACTACTTACAGACGACTTTTGAGGCGCAAGCGCCCAAGTTAGTCGTGGCAGACTTGCAAGGAACCTATTTGACGTGGCTCGACTTACGGGCTTACGTTGAACCAGATGAGATTAAAGCTTTTATTCAAAATAAGTGTGGCTTAGCTGTTGATTTTGGTGAATGGTTCAGTCCACTTGATCAGGGCTTTGTTCGTCTGAACTTAGCAACTGATCCGAAAAATGTCCAGCAAGCTGTGCAGCGAATTGTCACGGCGATTGCGGAGCGTAGTTAATAAAAAGATTCCGACACAAATCTGTGTGGGAATCTTTTTTAATGACCTTTATTAGTTGCTGTTTGCCGTTTAAGCAAACGGCGTCGTGCCACTTCTCGCCGAATGAAGGAGTAGGCGAGAAGGGCGAACGTTGCTGTGGCAATGATGAGTGCCACCTTAACAAAACCGAAGATCCAGAAAAAGACCGCGATGGCAAGGGTACAGTAGATGAGTAGAAACATGGGAAGCCCTCCTTCAATGTGATTAGATTATTTAATAACACCATTGTACTGGTAAAAAATAACCATCTCGTGATTGAAATTTGAATTTTCTGTTAATTCTGGCGCCCATGCTTGTCATTTAGTCTGAAATTAGGTTATAAATGTGACTCAGTTGCGGTAGCGTCGATTTAATCGCCGTTCGTTAGCTTGTTCTAATTGAGTCGATGTTAACTGATAAGTGGTAGCTGCTTGTAATTTTTCGATACCGATTTTTAAAGCTCCTAGTTGAGTGATATCCGTAATAGTAGCCGTTAATTTGGGTGTGAGCTGCTCGAATAGTTGCAGCTCAGGTTTCAATGTTTCAGTAACTTGTTGATCGTATTGTTGCTGGCTGAGACTGTGGGTCTGCCAGCGGGTGACGCGGGCTAGCAAGGTTAATGCTTGGTTGGTAAGCAAGCCAACTAAGTAGTCGGCTTCTTGATTAGTTAGGTTCATGTGGACACTTCCAATTTAGATTAGTTAATTAACCTAAATAGTAGCACGAACGTCTTTTTAATAGAAATTGAATGCAATAGTTGGAAGTTAATTATTCAATGAAAGTGTTGGTA
>NZ_LFEE01000033.1:20436-55790 GCF_001039045.1 Lactiplantibacillus herbarum | reverse complement strand
CCTGAAAATTAAAACTAGTCATAATTTTCGTCTCCGGTGGTCTGTACTAGCTCAGCTGTGGGGACCGGGCCAAGCCTGAGAAGCGGTCTTTGCCCTCGTCTTGGTCATTGGCACACTTCACCAATAACCAAGGACGTCCGTGGTGTAAACTCGTCAAGAACCACCGAGTTAACGCCACCTTCACAGCACCGCTAATACTACCCACCTCCGGCTAGACTGGTTGTTAATTACGATAGTCGTGGTTAACTTTAGTTCTGATGGAGCGGTGAATTAAGCACTGACACTAATTTTCATCCAATACTTACTGTTAAATCAATGGTTTAACAGTGAGTATTTTTAGTTGGAAGATAAAAAAATGAGCCTGGTTTTTGTCCAGACTCGTATTAGTTGATTTTAAAGTGATACGGCTAGTTAAAATTATGATGGTGCCAAACCAGTTGCGTAGGCCTGGTACGCATTGCGCGCGGCTATCAGGTCAGTGAAATGGTCTTGATTAACGGTTAGCGTGCCCAGTAAGGTCTTGGCGGTCAGTCTAGTTAGAAAGGCTGGCTGACGATGATTCAAGCCGATTAGTTGTAATTGATAAGTGAGGTCTTGGTTAACGACGATGGTTTGACTAGCGATTAATCCTGATTGTACTCTTGCAAGCAATGAGCCCACCCCCTCAGTGATTAAAACCAATTGTAGGCGCTGGTTGTAAATATCGAATAGCGATGCTGTAAAGTTTGTGTAAATATTAGAGCTGGTTTTTTTGGCAAGTGGGGAATGCGAGTGGTCAGTAGTTGGATTAAATGATACCGCATTCAAATACAAATAATGGTAGAATAAGGGAAGTAGAAGGAAAGGGTGTGGCGTGAATGTTACAAGAATATACGAATATTTTAGTTCCATTGGATGGCTCACAACAGGCGGAGATTGCCCTCGACAAGGCGGTAGCGGTTGCTAAGCGTAACGCTGCTCATATTGATATGCTGGCGGTCGTTGATCCCGGTCAATTTGGCTATAATCTTGCTGGATTAGCGGATGGCGATATCACGTATCAACTCGTGCAAGATTCCGAAACGTATCTCAAAGAAACGGTTGATAAGCTCAAGCAGGAAGGCTTTACGGACGTGACGTTCCATATTCGCATGGGCAGTCCCAAACCGATTATTTCGCAAGACTTTGTTCGTGATCACCACAATGATCTGATCATGATGGGATCAACCGGCTTAAATGCGATGGAACGGGTCTTAGAAGGTTCCGTAACGACGTATGTGCAGCGAAATGCGCTGACGGACGTCATTGTGGTCAAGACGGATCTTCAGAACACGCAGATCGATAAATAGATATTGAAATTAGTCGGTAGCTGATTTATCAGAATTTATTGCTAGCTAGACTAAAATAAGCAGGATCAAAATGTGCTATTAGCGCATCTTGATCCTGCTTATTTGTTTTAAACCTAATTCTTAATCTTGAGTTTACGATTGAAGAGGTAGGCGAGGCCACCCATAATGGCGCAACCAATCAACATTGTGATGACGGGCATGGTTGGGTTTAAGTAGCCCATTTTTGGATTGCCGTGTAGTGGGAAACCAAAGAGAAACTTGAATACGGTGACTAAACCGTCAAAATTGTAATTGGTCTGCTGATGATCACTGGCAGAGATCATGAAACCGAGTAGAAAAGCTCCTAGAACGGGAACGACGATGACGAGTAGACGTTGAATCCATTTGCTGAATAAGGCTAACAGACTACCACAAGCCATCCCAGTCAGGCCGGTACCGATGAAGAAAATCCAAGTTAGTAGCATACCAACAAGTATACCTAGAACAAGATTGTTACCGAAAAAGTAAACGTAAGGGCCGTGTAGTGCGTCTAATAAGATCGAGTTACTGCTGAGATGGTTGAGTGGAGCGTGAACACCATACGCGTAAATAAAGGCGAGTATGGTTCCAATTAGACTGAGTAAAACAACCGTATTGACACGTGCCTGCCAATAAGTGCGGCGTGAGATACCATTTTGAATCAGTAGTTTGAAGTTATCATAAGTCAGGGACTCGATGATAAAGATAAAGAAGAAGAATAAAACACCAAGCGCTAGATTACTGATACTACCTGTGAATGAGTAGTTACTAATATTACCAGTAACTAGTGAGAACAGTAGGGGAATAATAACCATAATCATCACGACGGCCAATAGTGCCCACCCCAATAACTTCAATTGTTCCGTTAACAAGTAGCGTGTTGTCGTCCGAACTTTAGTTGACATGGGTGGCGGCCTCCTTCTTTGTATTCGTTAAGTTAACGAATAGCTTTTGCAAGTCTAAGTGCTCAACGGTAACCGTATCTGGTAATGGTCGATCATCGTTGAGCGAACCATAGACATAGTGCGCCGTGATGCCACCCAGATGGTCTTCACCGATGACGTTAAGTCCCTGTGTATAAGCAATCACGTCCGTTGCGGGACCCGTAATCGTGTAGGCTTGAGTCAAGATATCGGAGACGTCACCGTCAAGAGTTAAACGATGCTCGTCTAAGACAAAGACGTGTTCGATCAAGTTGGCGACTTCTTCAATCAAGTGGGTTGAGATGACAAACGTCCGTGGATTGTCACTGTAAGTTTCAATCAATTCTTGGTAAAACAACTCACGATGGTTGGCATCCAGACCTAAGACGGGTTCGTCTAGGAAAATATAGTCGGCGGGTACACAGAGCGCGATGATCAATTTACAAATTGTGCGGTACCCTGTTGATAGCTTGCCGAAGCGGGCGTTGGTATCTAAACCAAAGCTGTCGGCTAACTTAGCTGCGTATGCAAAGTCAAAGTCGCCGTAGAAGAGGGCGGTCGTGTGGAATAGTTGTTTAATACGACTGCGTTCGGAATAGAGATTAACTTCGCTCATGAGATAAAGCTTACCCAGTGTTGAATCGTTGTCTTGCATTGGTTGGTCATCCATAGTGACGGACCCACTGTTGGCAAAGATACGGCTACTAATAATATTAAGTAGGGTACTCTTACCAGCACCGTTACGGCCAAGTAAGCCGTAGATTTTATTCGGTTCGATAGTTAGATTAAGGTCATCCAAAACGGTCTGACCGTGAAAGGCATGCTGGATAGCCTGAACTTGAATACTCATGATTCCGAAAACCCCCGTTCGATTAATTGTGCTAATTCGGCCTGTGTAATGTGAAGTTTCCGAGCTTCACTGACCAGTTTTTTGACGTAATCCGTATAGAATTGATCGCGCCGTTTGGCAACGATACGACTCTGTGCGCTGGCAATGACGAACATCCCAACCCCGCGGCGTTTTTCAATCAGTTGATTGTCGACGAGGATGTTCATACCCTTTAAGACAGTTGCGGGGTTAATGTGGAATTCTTTAGAAATCTCGGTTGTCGAAGGAATCTGTTCGCCCTCTGCGAAGGTTTCCGTAAAGATGGCTTCTTCAATCTGGTCGGCAACTTGCAAGTAGATTGGTTCCGTACTATTAAAATTAAACTGCATTCTTTTCACCTCATTGCAGTGATGGACCCTATTTCATCGTAACTTGACGGTGCGACCGTTGTAGTTGTCGTTCCGTGCGATCAATGCGAGCGGCAATCCAACTAGATAATAGGAGGAGGGCGCCAAGGACAGCTAAGAGCGTATCTTGATGTTCGAAGACAATCTGAGTGGCTAATCCCAAGTTGGCACCCAGCCAAACGAGTGGCATTAAAGTACCTAACCAAAATTGACGACGGTTGGCAAGAACGTAACGGTGTAGTGGTGTAATAACGATTAATAAAGCGACTAATCCAAAGTATACCATGATTGTTCCCTCCCCTAAAAGGTTATTGTAAGACGATCCGACGATAAATGTTAACCGTAATTAGATAGTATAAAAGGTATAAAACGGCGAAAATAAGAAATGGTAGCCAGATCCCCGTGTATGGTGATGTAATCATAATTATTTTGAACATCTGTAGCCCGAATAGGACGTGAACGATGCCAACGATGCCGGGCAGAATGAAGAGTACGGCGATTTCTTTATCAATAGCACTGCGTAGTTGATGCTTAGTAGTCCCAATTTTGGCAAGCATGGCGTAACGGTGTTTGTCAGCGTCCGCGCCAGAGAGAATCTTGAACATTAAGCAACTTGCAAGCATGGCTAAGAAGGCGATACCCAAGAACATACCCATGAATTCAAGGCCGGAGTACATGCTGTTGACCATGACGTAGGAAGCATACCGGCCACCGAAATTGGTGACATCGGTCGTGTGAAAATGGGCTTTAGCAAGGCGCTTCAAGGCAGCGCGATGTTGGACAACGTCATTAGTTGTGAAAATGGTCAGACGCTGTTCAGGTTGTGCTAGTTTTTGGTAAGCAGCTGATGATAGGAAGACGGGTGTTCCAGCTTCCATCGAGCCACTTTGAAGTTGCATTAATTGGTAATTGAATCCTGATTTTTTAATCTGTGCTGCGTTGTTATGCACCGTTTTGTATGATAACTGCGCTTTGTCTTGGACCTCAATCGTGGTGAATGGGTGCTGATTGAATTCACTTGCTTGGTAATAAACGGTTTTTTTATCCGCCTTAAAGTGATAAGTAATGTTGGTCTTAGGCTTTAAAGCAGCGATTTGTTGTTGTTCAGACTTGGTGGTGTTAACTAGTCCTAAGTCATACGCGTTGTTCGAATTAGTCATCAATGGAATTTGACTGTGGAAGCCCATCCCAACCGTAATTGCACCTAAAGCCAAGGCGAAGAGCATAGCAACGATTGAGAGCATCTTCGTGTAATTACGGATGCGGAAACTGAGTTGTGACAACGTAAATCCGTTTAATCCGCGGTTGGCGACTGGTAAACGTTTGAGTGCAATCATTAACCAGACGAAGATTGCATTGAATAGTAGGTAAGTTCCCAAAACGATAGTGACAAGGGCGATACCGATCCCCATTAATTGTAATTGTTTTAGGTGACCCATCGACCAGTAGCCAATGGCAATTGAGATTAAGCCAACAATAATTTCAATTAACTGGCGAGCTGGCTTGATCTGTGGCCGGTTGGGTTGGTCATTACTGTGTAATAATTTTAAAGCTGGGGTTTTGGTTAAAGCAATCAAGTTAAAGAGGCCGGCGACTAAGAATAAACCAACGTAGAGCAGTAAAGTCACGGCAGCTGCTGGGAAGTACCAAGCTGCCAGATGGTGCAATTCAAGCCCTAAGCTGTTGATCAAAATTTGGCTAATGCCGGCGGTTAAGGCGGTTCCTAAAATAATACCAATCAGAGTAGCGGAGATACCGACTAAGAGCGTTTCAAGCCAGATTAATTGGCCAATCTTACTCTTGCGGGCACCGACTAACATGAAGAGTCCGTAATCGCGTTTACGCATACTGAGCAAAAACGAATTGGCATAGCTGATATAGACTAGCGTAATAATGGTTAATAGGACGGATCCAAATTGGAAAATCATCCCAATCATGCTGATGCCAGTATTCTGTTTTAAGAAATCGTGGTTAGTGGCTAAGGCTTCGAACATGTAGAAGATGGCGCTGGACATAATTAAACCGGAGAAAAGGACGAGGTAGTCGCGCCAGCGGTGTTTGAACCCGGTCATTGCAAGTTTAGTTAACATGGTTGTACTCCTTTTGATTGCGTCAAATTACTGTTCGAACGTCCCGAGCGTATCAAGAACTTGTTGATAGAAATCGCTGCGGTCAAGGTCACCACGTTGTAGTTCTTGTCCAATCTGGCCGTCTTTAATGAATAGAATGCGTTGGCAGAAACTGGCAGAGAATGGATCGTGGGTGACGAGCAGGATTGAAACAGCCTGCTCCTGATTGATCTTGGTGAACAAGTCGAGTAATTCGCGCGCTGACTTTGAATCCAAGGCACCGGTGGGTTCGTCACCGAACAGAATAGCTGGATCATTGATCAAAGCCCGTGCTGCGGCAACCCGTTGTTTTTGGCCCCCAGATAATTCATTCGGATAGTTGGTTAGGAATTCCTGAATGCCTAACTGTTGGGCAATGTTTTCAACGGCAGTTTTGATCTGTTTAGCCGGTGTGTTTTGCAATGAGAGTGGTAACGCGATATTTTCAAACGCAGTCATCGTTTCCAGTAAGTTGAAATCTTGAAAGATGAAGCCGATCTCTTTAGCCCTGAAATCAGCTAATTGATTTCCTTTGAGGTGAGTAATCGGTTGCTGGTGAATGGTTACTTCACCGCTGGTTGGTTGATCTAGCGTTGCGAGCATGTTAAGTAACGTGGTCTTCCCGGACCCAGAAGCGCCCATGATGCCAACGAATTCTCCCGGTTGAACATCAAAGTCGATACCCTTGAGTGCTTCATACTGCTTGCTGCCTGCCTTACCATACGTTTTATGCAGGTCAGTGACGGTCATAATTGGTGTGGTTGTCATTTTAAAAATTCCCCTTTGTGGTTGTTAGTTCGTTAACTAGTTAGTTGCTTATGTAACTAACTATAAAAGCTAGCGTCTGAATTGTCAATTGTTATTTGTATCTTTTGGCTTGTTGGATCTATAAACGTTGATTTAACAGTAATTTGTAGTGGTGATGAATTTTTTAGAATGATTGTTTGGTTAGTTAGTGTGGTTGATTAGGTTAGTTACTACAGGAAAATTAAGTCATTGAAATTAGACTTATAACTAGGTCTGTCGAAAATCTGATAGGGAACAATCAGATGAGGTATCGGAGTTGTAATTAATGATTAGATAGATATACATGATGCGATACGTGCGGTTGTATCCGCCTACCGGGGCAGTCTGTCAACGCTGGAACGCCATGGGCACGGTTTTGAGCTCACAAGCCTCCCACTTGTAATCTCAAAACTCGGCCTTACACTAACCTGAGCAAACCACTCAGCTAAGTGTAATTTCATGCCTGAGCATTGTCAGACTACCCCTCACGGCCAAGGTGGATTTTGAAATGTTAATTGTGTTTTACCTGATATTTAGTTGGATTGATCGTTATCTCAAGCCAAAGTCAGCTGACAGTTTGTTCAATAAAGGTCAGTAAATTTTTAGTTGGGATCCCATTTAACTGAGTTGTTACTTTTTAGATGAATTTAGTAATTACGAGTAGTCGGCTCAAAGTTAGGTACGTATATATTTGTCTTCGAATGCTATCCAGCCGTGAGGGGCGTCCTAACAATGTTCAGTTATGCCCACCACGTTCCAATATTGTCAGGACGCCCCGGTAGGCGGAATAAGTGTTGTTTATAGGAGTTTAAACACTACACGTAGTAAATTTTACGGTGTAAGGAGTCGCCCAGATTAGTTGCTGTCCCACGGATTATTAACGTGGGGTTAATGTTACGTGGCAGAAGTTGAATTAGGATTGCAATCTATCTGTGGCTAGCCTAAAATTACCATTACTGAGATTAGATAGAACAAGACATGAGGAGGACACGTTGTGAAAAAGATTTTAGTGTTACATACTGGTGGGACGATTGCGATGTCAGCGGATGAAGCTGGTAATGTGACTCCGGGTGCGGAAAATCCGCTCGATAATTATCAAAGTTCGTTTGGGGCCGATATTGAATTAACGACGGAAGACGTCTTTAACGTACCGTCACCACACATCACGCCAGCGCATATGTTGCAACTGAAGCAACGAATCGACAAAGCGGCCCACGAAGGGGTTGACGGGGTTGTCGTCACTCATGGTACCGATACGCTTGAAGAAACGGCTTATTTTTTGGACCTCACGTTGCCTAATGAATTAGCTGTTGTGATTACCGGGGCGATGCGTTCTGCTAATGAGATTGGTTCTGACGGGTTGCATAACTTGGAAACGGCGATCCAAACGGCTAGTTCATCGGATGCCGCAGATAAGGGTGTCTTGGTAGTTATGAACGATGAAATTCATTCAGCCCGCTACGTGACGAAAACGCACACGACAAATGTGGCAACGTTCCGGACACCGACGTTTGGACCCATTGGCTTAGTTGCTAACAAGGGTGTTATCTTCTTTGAAACCTTGTTGCGGTCAACGGTTTGCCACATTCAAAATGTTACCGACAACGTCTTTTTGATCAAGGCTTACGCGGGGATGGGACCTGAATTATTTGACGCGATTGCACAGCCAACCACGCATGGCGTGGTTATCGAAGCGTTGGGTGCCGGGAACTTACCACCAGCAACGTTACCTGCCGTACAGAAGTTACTTGATATGAACATTCCGATTGTCTTAGTTTCACGGTGTTTTAATGGAATTGCGCAAGATGTTTACGCCTATGAAGGTGGCGGTGTTCAGCTGAAGCAGATGGGTGTCATCTTCTGTCAGGGACTCAATGGGCAAAAAGCTCGTATTAAATTATTAGTTGGCCTCAGTGCTGGCATGTCGACGGATGAACTTTCACGGTTTGTAGCGACGGCGAATTCTTAATTTAAATAAAAACGTGTGGTAAAGGCAGAATTAACTGGTTTTTATCACACATTTCCGCTATTAAAATTATATATACAAAAATGGAGCTATGACCAAGGTCACAACTCCATTTTTGTATGAATATTGATTTTATAGCATTGCTTATTAAGCAACTTGACTCTAATAGAGCAATTTTGAGGCTAAATCTTATTGAGTGATTAAATTCTGGCGAATCAAACGAGCAACGTATGCTTCGTGTAATAAGTCACCGTGATTGATTGATTTTTGATTAACAGTCATGGCAGTATAACGGGTTACTTTGTTCATGAACAGCTTGCTACCAGCTGTGACACTAGATAGTGGCACCACATTGTCGTCACCGTTTCCTGTATCGCCAGCAATGTTAATGACCGTGTGGAGGCTGTCGAACTTATCTTTATTCTTCAACATAGGATCGTATAAGTCATGGTCCGGATGATCTTCGTCGGTTCCTAAGAAGGGCGTGCCGATTAACATGAGGTCATGAATGGTCTCGGGTTTATCAGTAGCTAATCCAGCCAAGTAACGGCTCCAGATAAGACCACCGTTGGAATAACCAAGGGCGTTAGCTGACTTGAAATCAAACCGTTTCTGTAGCGCGGTCATGGCTTTCGCAAGTCCCGTGGTTTGGGTGATAATGTTGTCATTTGAATCCGTACTATCTTCAAAGTAAATATCGATAATCGCGTTGTTAATATTAGATTTGTTGACCTGGCTATTACTGAATTGTAGTTGTTGCTTAGCCGTAACGGTCACGGTCAGGACGGGATGGTGCTTTTGCCCATTCAATGACTTGTGAATATCATCGAAATCGCTGCGAGTACTACTACTGCCCGCAATCATGATCAGAGGACGTTTTTGAGTCAACGCCTTTGCTGTAGCAGTTTGACTAGCTTGAGTCCGATAAAGCTCAGTCGTGAATGCTAAGCCCCCGAGTAGTAGGACTAACACCCCCCCAATAATTAGGGACCAAACTCCTTTTTTTGACATAGAATCACCTTATTAAGTTTCAATTGTTAGTTTGTTAGAACCGTTCTGCGATAATCGGACGTTCGTTGAGTGGTTGGATTGCACGCTGGTTAGCTGCAAATAATTGTTGGTAAGCAGCTAATTGTTGTGAGCCAATCATTACGGCGTCAGCGCAGACATACCATTCGACAATTTCACTAAGCGGTGGTGTCGTCAGTGAGCCTAGGTAGTGGTAGACGGTTCCAGTATCAGGAAGGAGGTCTGTTAAATTAATCGGCTTTTCTAACTGATTAGTAGCATTAGGTGTGAACTGGTCCAATAAACTCTGGAAACTAGCATTGGGTTTGCCAATTCGACCAAATACAGCGACGGCTGCTAATTGGCCAGTGGCACTCTGATGAACAAAGTGCCACTCAATGGGTGCCGCCTGACCATCGATTAGATGTTCAGCTGGTGTGTGAAAATGAAGCTGTTGAAAATTGAAGTCACGATCATTTAAATAAGCGGTTCCGATTCCGGCCGCTTTTAGCGTTGTCGTATCGTCGATAATGGTCTGTGCTTGGTACAGCCCCCGCCAACTAATAGCAGATAGTTGGGATGGTTGGGTGGTTGCAGTTTGAATGTCGATGGGCGATTGGTGTTGGCCACCAGTTACTTGCCAGTCTGCCTGCTGGGTATAATCTAAAGACATAAAATAAACCTCCGATAATAATTTAATTAATGATTATGGATAATTGCTGTCGATAAACGGCAGTCAGCGACATAATAGCCCACTGATTACTGGCTTATATTATAACGCAATTGCCTCATGATATTCTCATATTATGATCAACCTTAATAATAAAATGGTGGTTCTAAGTGATAAATCGGAATTGGTTCTCGGTGTTGGTGATTAGCATGTTAGAATAGAGGCAGATAAGTATAATAGAAGAGGTGGCCTCGACAATGACAAATCAACGTGTTTTAGCGGTGCAGGGCGGAATCAATTTCCGTGAATTAGGTGGCTATGCGACCAAAGACGGACAGACGATTAAATGGCATAAAGTTATTCGGACTGGTGGCTTAGATCAGCTAACTGCAGCTGGACAGGCTTTCTTGGGAGATTATGGCGTTCGTTATGACATCGACTTCCGCTCACCACAAGAAGTCCTTGATGCACCTGATCGAATCCCGGGCAATGCCAAGTATGTCTACGCACCAGTGTTCAACGTTGATGAGACGCGTAATTCTGATGGTACTGATAAAATGACAGCTAACTTGGAGAAGCATCCAGACAGTGGCTTTAAACATATGTTGAAGGTCTACCGGATGGTTGCCAATGAACAACATGCTAAGGATGAATACCGGCGCTTTTTCGACAATCTGTTAGCTAATGATAATCCTGATGAAACCTTGTTGTTCCACTGTACAGCTGGTAAGGATCGAACTGGTATGGGTGCTGTTTATCTATTAACAGCACTAGGCGTGGACTTTGCAACGATTAAGCAAGATTATCTGTTAACTAATCAAACTTCGATCAAACGGATCGAAGGTGCAGCCGCTGATGCCAAGGCTCAAGGGGCTTCAGCCGCAACTGTTGATAGTATTCGGGCACTGTGGTCTGTTGATGAAGCCTATCTGGATGCCGCAATGACTGAAATCAATCGTCAATCTGGTAATCTGAGTCATTATTTACGGACGGAACTCAAGTTAACTAAGAACGAAATTACTGATTTACAACACATCTACTTGGAATAGGCTTAAGCGAATTATTTCGGCTTAATATTTTCTATAAGCTTGTGCTTCGACAAGCGCAGTACGATAGCCTGATTAGAAGTAATCGGGTTGTATTGTTTAAGAAAGATGAAAGCGCTTAAAAACACTTTGATTTATAGGGTTGAATCAATTACAATATAGTTATTCATTTTATATTGATATATTTTTAGACTATTTATTCACGAAGGAGTTGTTTTAAATGCATAAATTTATCGCCATGGTCGGAACCAACTCAGATGAATCGACCAACCGGAAGTTATTGCAATTCATGCAAACCCATTATGCGGATCAAGCAGAAATGGAATTAATGGAAATCAAGGATTTACCCGTATTTAATAAGCCTGAAAGTCTTCAGATTCCTGAACAAGCCCAAGCGATGGCAGCTAAGATCGAAGAGGCTGATGGTGTGATTATCAGTACGCCAGAGTATGATCATTCGGCACCAGCTGCGTTAATGAATGCGTTGGAATGGCTCTCATTTCATATCAAGCCCTTTGCTGACAAACCCGTTATGATTATGGGTGCTTCTTATGGTGCACTCGGAACATCACGGGCCCAAGCTCATTTGCGTCAGATTTTAGACTCACCAGAATTGAAAGCCCGGATTATGCCGAGTTCAGAATTCATGCTCGGTCACTCATTACAAGCGTTTGATGATGCAGGTCAGTTAACCGACAATCAAAAAGTAGCCCAGTTGGACAGCTTATTTGGTGAGTTCCAGATGTTTGTAGAAATTACCAAGAAGCTCAAGAATTCTCACGCTGCTACTTATCAAGATGTACGTGGCATGGACTGGACAAAATTATAGAGGGGAGTCTTATTGATGAAGTTAGTTGGAATTGCGGGTTCAATCGAAGATAAATCATATAACCGTTTACTATTAAAATTTATGGCGAACCATTTCAGTGATACGGTTGACATGGAAGTTTTGGATATTCAAGACGTGCCAATGTTCAATCAGAGTAACGACCAAACCGAGGGCGAAGCCGTTCAGTATTTGAAACGTAAGATTTTACAAGCCGACGGGGTCATCATTGCGACGCCAGAACATAATCATACGATTACGGCAGCGTTGAAGAGTGTGATCGAATGGCTGTCATTTAAGATTCATCCACTATCAGGAAAACCAGTGATGATCGTGGGTGCTTCATATTACGAACAAGGCTCATCACGAGCACAGTTGAATTTGCGCCAAATCTTAGAATCACCTGGTGTTGACGCCGTTGTGATGCCTGGTAACGAGTTCTTACTTAGCAACGTTAAGGATGCGTTTGACGACCAGAATAATCTGAAGGATGCGCGGACCGTTTCATTCTTGCAGAGTACGTTAGGCAAGTTTGCAACCTTTGTTAAGATGGTCAACGCCATGGATGCGGAAGCTCATGCGGACGATTGGAAAAAAGAAGACCTAGAAGCTAAGGGTGAAGTTGAGACGACAATCAAGGGTGTCGATATGCACGCCGCTGATTGGGTTGAACAAGCCGCAGCTAAGACGAACGCAGCGGAAGGTGACGATTACGTTAAGTTAGATCGTGGTGTGCTGACGGTCAATCAATTGAATTGGTTCTTGAACTCGATGCCAATGGAATTAACGTATGCTGATGCGAATAACCAATTCCTCTACTATAACCACCAGATGGATGGTGATAAGATGTTGGCATCACGGACACCAGCTCAAGCTGGTAATCCATTAGCTGACTGTCATCCAAAGCGGGCGGTTCCGGGTGTTAAACGGGCTGTGCACATGTTACGGACGGGCGAAACCGACCTCTTCAAGTTGCCGGTTCCAGGGATTCCTGACAAGTACATCATGCATTACTACCAAGCTTTGCATGACGACAAGGGCGAATACAAAGGGATCAATGAGTTTGTATTAGACTTGTTACCAATCGTTAACTACTACTTGAAGCAAACTGGGCAAGTATTGGCTGCTGATCCTAATGCCAAGACTGACGCCGTTTCCGGTGCTTCAACGAAGGCTGCAGTAGCGCCTAAACCAGATGAAGTAACGGGTGCCTCAGCTGACACGGATGCTAAGCCAGTTGAACCAGCTGTAGATGAAGTTTCCGGCGCTTCAGCTGATGTGGATGCTGAACCAAAGGCAGTGGTGGTGCCGACACCTGAACCAGAAGTGGACAGTGTTTCAGGAGCATCGTCGAACTAGTATTGCAGTAATTTATAACCGAATGCTGAATATGAGTAATAACTTAGGACTGTGAAATCAGATGATGATCTTGCAGTCCTTTTTTGATGCTGCTAATTATGCTATGAATTGGTTAAATAAACTGTTCGAGACAGATTAATTGAGTCGAAATCCATTTAAAGTGTTAAGGTAATAGTGCGAATAGTAAATAATGTAACTTACTGGACTGAATGGAGATAACGTGTGGAATTTATTCTAGAAATTATAGTGATGATAGGGATACTGACAAGCTTAATTTTTATGATTATGTTTTTGATTGCAAGACGTGCCATACTTGATGACCGTCAAACTTATCATAAAACAATGTCAGTACGACAGATCAAGCGTAGCCGACGCTTTATGCAACGTAGTGAGTTGAAAAAGCATCCCAGATTACGGCGATTACGCTATATTCAATTTGTCAGTGTTGCGTTAATGCTTGCTGGTTTTGTAGGTTCAAATTTGTCGTTTCAAAATATGCATGCGACGTGGCCGGTTAAATTTGGGAGTGGGTTAGCCTTGCTAGTTGGTGGTTGTGGCGTGATTGCGGTCAAATGGAAGCTAAATCGGTTCATAATTGATTTAGAAACGGCAGCAGATGCGCAAGAACCTAGTTCACTGTTAGCGACACCAGCTGCACTATTAAAGCGGGAGTTGCGTTACTTTAAGGGATATACGATCAGTATAGGAATTCTTGTAGCTTGTCTGTTTTTACAGCTGCAATTTTTACCCACAACGGTGATAGCGCAAGTCAACACTACGACCTCATCTTCTAATGGCAATGTCCAACAAATTCAACAAGTCAAACCTGTGGCTACGAAGACAACGACTGGTGAGAAAATGGCAATGTTTACGCAATATCATAAAGTGATTACAACGTATGATCTGTCAACGGATGAAGTGACTTATAAATATCATGTTATCCAAGATGGAAAAATAACATGGTACGTTTTAACTGGAGATTCTGAGGATTACACTAGTGCGCATTTCTACTATTTGGTTAAAGTTGATGCCCATCAAAACGTTCAAATGTATGATTTCTTGGATGAACAAGGTGCTAAGACTGGTTTGAACGGTTTAGTGCCTGCATATCGCTCGCTTAAGGGAACAAAGGTCAAACTAGGCAGTTTGGTGGCAGCGTACACGAAGCAACCTGAATTTAGTGGTTATGTTCGCCAAATGCACTCTGGTGAAAACTGGCAGTTACCTAGCAAAAAGTAGTCAAAGAAACTGATTAAGACAAAGTTTAACGTAGGAAAATAGCATTGCAGGGTGTCTTTATAGCCGCATAATGGCTCGATTGCGTTAAGATTAAACTAATTTAGGAGGTACGAACGAATGGCAGTGTTTACAGATACAGATAAGGTGCAGATTTTAAGTGATTTGGTAAAGATCAAGTCGGTAAATGACAATGAGGTTGAAGTTGCCCAGTATTTACAACAATTATTTGCTGATCATGGGATTAAAGCCGAGCTGATGCCTGTCAGTGAGAATCGTAGTAACTTGGTGGCTGAGATTGGGACGACTGGTCCGGTGCTCGGAATTTCTGGACACATGGACGTAGTGGCGCCAGGTGATTTAGCCGACTGGGACAGTGATCCCTTTACGCTGACAGAACGTGACGGTAAGCTATATGGTCGTGGTGCAACGGATATGAAATCAGGATTAGCAGCGATGGTGATCTCAATGATTGAAATTGACGCTGCTCATACCTTGACGAACGGCCGGATTCGCTTGATGGCAACCATCGCAGAAGAGGTTGGCGAGACCGGTTCACAGAAATTCTATGAAGCGGGCATGATGGATGATGTTGACGCTTTATTGATTGGTGAACCTTCAGGATATAACGTGGCCTTTGCGCATAAAGGCTCGATTGATATTAAGCTGACTTCAACCGGGATGGCTGCCCACAGTTCAATGCCAGAACAGGGCTACAATGCGCTGGACCCATTGATTGAAGTCTTATATCAGGCTAACCATGCGTTCCGAGATACGGATCGTACGAGTGCCTTGCTTGGACCACTAGTCTTCAATACAACCATCGTTAATGGTGGCGATCAGGTCAACTCAATTCCAGCTAAGGCTGAGGCCGATATCAATATTCGTTCGATTCCTGAATTTGATAACGACGAAGCGATTGCGACCTTACAACAGTTGGTTGATCAGCAAAATCAGCAGGGTGCACGATTACAGATGGACGTCTTCATGTCCCAGAATGCGGTCGAAGCGCCTAAAGATACGAAGTTGAGTGATTTAGCTGTTAAAATTGGTGAACCATACGCGGGTCAACCAATTCCTAAGTTAGCGATTCCAGCGGTTACCGATGCGTCAAACTTGTTGAAGGGGAAGTCACACGATTTTCCATTCATTATGTTTGGACCAGGTAACGCAACGCCTCACCAAGTTAATGAAAATGTTGAGAAGAAAATCTACCTCGACTTTATCAGTCTGTACCAAGAACTGTTTGTGGCGTATTTCAAGTAAGTTTAGTAATGAGGTAACTATCTTAAGGATATTTACTAATGAACTATCAAAAAGGGAACCAATACTCAAAGTGAGTGTTGGTTCCCTTTTTTTTCGAATAAAGTCGAATTGTTCGACAATTACGATATTAGTTTAATTATAGCTAATTGGAAATATCCGTTGGAGTAGTGTTTAATAACGTTGCTAAACTAGCGAAAACAACCCTGCTCGACTGGGATGTGTTTGTTATAAAAAATACCATTAATTAAATAAACACGAACAATAAAACGTTGATTTATAGATAAAGTTAAGAAATTCGTTGACAGCGACCCGCGCTAATTGTTAAACTAATCATGAAAACACGGAAAGAGGGATTGGGATGGTAAAAGTTGGATTGATCATGGGTTCGATTTCTGATTGGCCAGTGATGGAGTTGGCTGCTAATCAACTGAGTGCACTTGGAATTGACTATGAGCGTCACGTTATTTCTGCTCACCGGATGCCACGGGCCTTACAAACGTATGGTGAACAGGCCGTTGATAACGGCTTGCAAGTGATTATCGCAGGCGCGGGTGGCGCAGCCCATTTACCCGGGATGTTAGCTGCTAATACGGTGTTACCAGTGATTGGGGTTCCAGTTAAGACCCGCGCACTGAACGGTGTCGACTCATTGTTGTCGATTGTTCAGATGCCGGCTGGTGTACCAGTAGCGACGATGGCCATCGGTGAAGCTGGGGCCAAGAACGCCGCGTTGATGGCGGCTCAAATCATTGGGCTCCAGGATGCAACGGTTCAACAAGCAGTCCTTGATTTTCGTACTCGACAACGGCAGGAGGCTGAACAGAGTGAACGCCAATTTTAAACACCCACTTTTACCACCCGCAACTATCGGCATTGTCGGTGGTGGTCAACTAGGTCAGATGATGGCATTGAGTGCCAAGGCCATGGGCTACCACGTTGGGATTCTCGATCCAACGCCACAAGCACCAGCTGGTCAAGTTGCTGATTTCCAAATTACCGCAGCGTATGAAGATACGGCGGCTCTAATGGAATTAGCCAAACGCAGCGATGTGCTAACTTACGAATTTGAAAATGTGGATGAGGATGCTTTAATTGCAGCGCAACGTTACGCACAACTTCCTCAGGGCACCGAGTTGTTACATATTACGGGTGACCGATTAAATGAGAAACAATTCCTCCACGACCACGGCATCCCGGTAACCCCATTTGCCCCGGTTAACGATCAGCAATCCTTGAATTACGCCTTAAATCGGGTAGGGACACCCGCAATTCTTAAAACGGTGACGGGTGGCTACGATGGTCACGGTCAGGCTGATATCAATGAAGCCCAACCGTCAGATGATGCGTTAGCTTTGTTGGATAAACCATGTATCTTAGAAGCACGGCAAGAATTTCGTACCGAAGTTTCCATGATGGTGACGCGGAGTGCGGCTGGGGTGGTCACGACCTTCCCACTGGTTGAGAATCGCCACCAACACCACATTCTCCATACGACGATTGCACCAGCTAATGTCCAGCAAACCGTTCATGAAATGGCGCGCAAGATGGCCGTTTCCATCGCGAATGCCTTGGAACTGCGTGGGGTACTTGGAATCGAGTTCTTCGTACTTCCAGATGACACGCTGCTAGTGAATGAACTCGCACCGCGTCCGCACAACTCGGGACACTACACGATTGAAGCCTGCAACATTTCACAGTTTGAGGCTCATATCCGCAGTATCTGCGGTTTGCCAATTCCAGCGATCACACAGACGAGTCCGGCGGTGATGCGAAACTTGTTAGGAGCAGATCTCACGTTAGCTCGGCAACATTTAATTGACCATCCAGAGTGGCATTTCCATGATTATGGCAAAGCGGCCGTAAAGCCCCAACGCAAGATGGGACACGTAACGGTCTTAAATGAAGATATTGATTCGGCGTTAACCTCGTTGGCATTGTTGAAGGGAGAACAATAATTATGACGGCAACAATTGAGAAGCAGGAATTACTTTATACAGGTAAGGCAAAGCAGATGTACGCAACCAATGATCCCGAAGTTTTATGGGTTGAATACTTAGACCAAGCAACCGCTCTAAACGGCAAACGTAAGGTTGAAATTGCACAAAAGGGTCGTCTCAATAACCGAATTTCTACGCTGATCTTTAAAGATTTGGCTGCTCACGGTATCGAAAATCACTTCATTGACCAACCTTCTGATTACGTTCAGTTGGTTCGCAAAGTAACCATGATTCCGTTAGAAACCGTTGTTCGTAATGCAGCTTCTGGTAGTTTTGAACGTAAATTTGCGGCGGAACATCTGACTAAGTTTGCGGAACCCGTCCTCGAATTCTTCTACAAGAGTGACGAACTCGATGATCCGTTTATCAATGATTCACAAGTTTTAGCGTTGAAGGTTGCCACTGCTGAAACGATTGCCGAAATGAAACGCCAAGCCTTACTCGTTAATCAACGTTTGACCACGATCTTTGCTGAGATGGGGATTCAATTAGTTGATTTTAAAATCGAATTCGGCATGACGGCAGCGGGGCAAGTGTTACTAGCTGATGAAATTTCCCCAGATAGTTGCCGGTTAGTTGACCTAAAGACGGGGGACTCCTTGGATAAGGATGTCTTTCGTAAGGGCCTCGGTGACTTAGCGCCGGTCTATCAAGAAGTGTTAACTCGTTTAGCAACCGTTGAGGAGGATCAACATGTATCTGATTAAAATCTACGTGACTTACAAACAATCGATCCTTGATCCTAAGGGCGAAGCCGTCAATGACGCGTTACACCGACTAGGTTATAACAATGTTGAACAGGTGGAATTAGGTAAGTATTTTGAAATCAAGCTGTGCGCGGATGATCGACCAGTTGAGACTGAAGTAGATGAGATGTGTGATCAGTTGTTAGCGAACGTCAACATGGAAACTTATCGTTACGAAATTACCGAGATGGAGGCCCTGTAACCATGAAATTTGCCGTCATAGTATTTCCTGGCTCTAACTGTGATTATGATATGGTCAACGCGTTACGTGATGTTTTGCACGCAACTGCTGACTTAGTTCCCGCAACTGCGACTTCGCTAGCCGGTTACGATGCGGTGATTTTACCAGGTGGCTTTTCTTACGGTGACTACTTGCGTAGCGGGGCGATTGCACGATTTGCACCGATTATGGCAGCAGTAAAGGCAGTTGCGGCGACTGGCAAACCCGTTGTTGGGATCTGTAATGGGTTTCAAGTATTGACCGAAGCTGGCTTACTTCCTGGTGCGCTCCAAGCAAACCGAACGGCTAAGTTTATTTGTAAGACTAGTCCGTTACGCATTGCTAATGCAGAAACTCAATTTACCAGTGCGTATGGCACGACTACTGAAATTGCATTACCAATCGCACACGGTGAAGGTAATTATTATTGTGATGAGGCGACGTTGGCGGAACTGCGCGCTAACCACCAAATTGTCTTTGAATACGTCGACAATCCCAATGGTAGTACTGCAAACATTGCCGGTGTCATGAATCAAGCGGGTAACGTCTTGGGGATGATGCCCCATCCAGAACGAGCCGTTGAAGCAATCTTAGGATCAACCGATGGACTCGGAATCTTTCAATCAATGCTCACTCATGAGGAGGTTGCCAATGCTTAAGCAACGTACGTTATCACCAACCGAATTACGGGATTCAAAGGCTTACCGTGACTGGGGATTGACTGATGCTGAATATCGACTTTTAACGGATGAGGTTTTGGAGCGCCTCCCCAACTATACGGAAGCCGGCTTGTTTTCTGGCATGTGGAGTGAACATTGTTCTTACAAGAATTCCAAGCCTGTACTTAAAAAGTTCTGGACGCAGGGTGAACAAGTGTTAGAAGGTCCTGGTGAAGGTGCTGGGATTATTGATATCGGTGACGGTCAGGCCGTTGTTTTTAAAGCTGAAAGCCACAACCATCCTTCCGCAGTGGAGCCGTATGAAGGGGCTGCTACCGGGGTTGGTGGTATTATTCGCGACATCTTCTCAATGGGTGCGCGACCAATTGCTTTGTTAGATAGCCTGCGTTTTGGTGAACCGACCGATGCCCACACGAAGTACTTGATCTCTCAAGTCGTTGCTGGGATTGGTGGTTATGGGAACTGTATCGGGATTCCAACGATCGGCGGCGACACCGTCTTTGATGCCAGTTATCAGAAGAATCCGCTGGTTAACGCGATGTGCGTCGGTATTTTAGACCAGGCTGACATTCAAAAGGGTCAAGCGACTGGGATTGGCAACAGTGTGATTTACGTCGGTGCTAAAACTGGACGTGATGGGATCAATGGGGCTTCATTCGCTTCAGCTGAATTCAACGATGCCAAGGCTAGCCAACGTTCAGCGGTTCAAGTAGGGGATCCCTTTATGGAAAAACTGCTGATGGATGCCTGCTTAGAAGTAATCCACGAGCACCAAGCTGTTCTGATCGGTATTCAGGATATGGGTGCCGCGGGCTTAGTGTCATCGTCTGCTGAAATGGCCTCGAAAGCGGGTAGTGGTCTGGAGCTTAATCTTGACCTCGTCCCACAACGGGAGACGGGTATGATCCCGTTTGAACTGATGCTGTCAGAATCACAGGAACGGATGCTGCTGTGTGTGAAGGCTGGTGCCGAAGCTGAAATCTATCAAGTTTTTGAAAAATACGGCTTGGATGCAGTCACCATCGGTAAAGTTACGGATGGTCATCAGTACCAGTTGTTCCACCACGGTAAGTTAGTGGCGGACGTGCCAGTTGATGCTTTGGCAACCAAAGCGCCTGTCTATCAACGGGATAAGAAGCGACCAGCACGCTTGAATCATCAGAGTCACCACCAGTTCATGCCACGGATCGTGGATGCGACGGGTGCGCTTAAAAAGATGCTACAACAACCAACGATTGCTTCGAAAGCATCGCTGTATGAGACTTACGATTCTCAAGTTCAGACGAATACGGTCGTCAAACCCGGTTCTGATGCCGGGGTAATCCGGATTCGTCATACCGATAAGGCCTTAGCCGTCACGACTGATGTTAACGGTCGTTACCTCTATTTGAATCCAAGGGTTGGTGGCGAGATTGCGGTTGCCGAAGCTGCCCGTAACATCGTTGCTTCCGGTGGTCTACCACTAGGAATTACGGATTGCTTGAACTATGGTAATCCTGAAAAGCCAGATCAGTTCTACGATTTGGATGAATCAGCGATGGGAATTGCTCGTGCTTGCCAACTCTTCAATACGCCAGTTATTTCTGGTAACGTGTCGCTCAATAATGAATCTAACGGTGAGGCCATCTACCCAACACCAATGATTGGGATGGTCGGTTTAATTAAACACCAAAAAGATATTACGACCAGTGATTTCAAACACGCTGGTGATGCGGTTTACGTCCTGGGAACAACGGGTGCCGACTTTAATGGGACCGAGTTACAAAAGATGCTGACGGGCTCAATTGCGGGTGAACTCTTTGACTTCGACCTCGTAACTGAAAACCGTAATCAACGCTTATTGTTAGCCGCGATTCAAAAAGGGCTAGTTGCCAGCGCTCACGATGTCTCTGAAGGTGGTTTGATTACGACCATCGCTGAATCATGTTTCCCACAGAACTTGGGTGTAGAACTGACCAGTGACTTACCAGCAGCCAACTTCTTTGCGGAGACCCAATCACGTTTTGTCATTTCCGTGACGCCGGAACATCAAGCTGCTTTTGAACAGATGATGGAGCCATACGCGACTTATTTAGGAAAAGTCACGGCAGCTGACCGCTTATTAGTTCGGACGGCCGATCAGGACTTTGATTTGAAGGTTAGTTTTGCCAAACAATTGTGGGAAGGGGCCTTACCATGTCTACTGAGCTAAAGAGTTTAAATGAAGAGTGTGGGGTCTTCGGCGTTTGGGGTTCACCAGACGCTGCGCAACTGACTTACTTTGGCTTACATGCCCTGCAACATCGTGGACAAGAGGGTGCCGGAATTACGGCCAATGACCATGGTGAATTGCGTACGGAACGGGGACTAGGATTATTGGCCGATGTTTTCCGTGATCCACAACGGTTAGCACAACTGACGGGAACCGCGGCGGTGGGTCATGTTCGTTACGCCACTGCTGGTAATCATGGTTTAGAAAATATTCAGCCATTGAGCTTTAACTTCAGTGATTCACAATTTGCACTAGCACATAACGGTAACTTGACGAATGCAGTTACGTTACGCAGCAGCTTAGAACAACGGGGAGCCATTTTCCACGCTAGCTCCGACAGTGAAATCTTGATGCATTTGATTCGACGCAGTCCCGCTGGTACGTTAACTGAGCAGCTTAAAGACGCCTTACGTCAAATTCATGGCGGCTTTGCTTACTTACTCTTAACAAACGATCGCTTGTTTGCAGCGTTAGATCCAAAC
The DNA here is from genome assembly GCF_001039045.1 of Lactiplantibacillus herbarum. Classification (GTDB taxonomy): domain Bacteria; phylum Bacillota; class Bacilli; order Lactobacillales; family Lactobacillaceae; genus Lactiplantibacillus; species Lactiplantibacillus herbarum. The sequence goes on along the minus strand of NZ_LFEE01000033.1, from coordinate 33,638 downwards.
GGGTTACGACCATTAGTTGTCGGTCAATTGCCTACCGGTGGCTACGTTGTTTGTAGCGAAACGTGTGCGTTGGATACGGTTGGGGCAACCTTTATTCAGGACGTTCAGCCGGGCGAATTACTGACGATTGACGATCATGGTTTGACGATTGATCACTACACAACGGATACGCAGCTGGCCATCTGTTCCATGGAGTTTATCTACTTTGCGCGGCCAGACTCCGATATTCACGGCGTCAACGTCCATTCAGCACGTAAACGGATGGGTGCTCAATTAGCTGTTGAACAGCCGGTCGATGCCGATATCGTTGTTGGGGTGCCGAACTCTTCGCTGTCAGCAGCGACGGGTTACGCCGAAGCGAGTGGGTTGCCTTACGAGATGGGACTGATCAAGAATCAGTATTCATCACGAACCTTTATCCAGCCGACACAAGCTTTGCGTGAGCAGGGGGTTCGGATGAAGCTATCTGCCGTCAAAGGGGTGGTTGCGGGTAAACGGGTCGTTCTGATCGATGACTCGATTGTGCGCGGGACCACTAGTAAACGAATCGTTAAATTATTAAAGGATGCGGGTGCTAAGTCAGTTCATCTACGGATTGCGTCACCACCATTGCGCTACCCTTGCTTTTACGGCATTGATATTCAGACGACTCGCGAACTGATTGCCGCGCAACAGACTTTACCAGAAATGTGCGAGACGTTCGGTGCCGACTCCTTGGGATTTCTAAGTGTTAAGGGGGTTGTTGACGCGGTTAGTTTGGACAGTGATGCGCCTGATGGTGGGCTATGTATGGCTTACTTTAATGGCAACTATCCGACACCTTTATATGATTACCAGGCAGAATATGATGCAGAAATCGAGCAGTTAACAGCGAATCATGAAGGGGTGAGCAAGTGAGTGATGCATACAAACGGGCGGGCGTTGATATTAATGCCGGTTACGAAGTATTAAAAACAGTCAAACAGATGAGCGGTAATGCTCAACTAGGCGCGTTTGGTGGCCTCTTCCCACTGACAGCTGATGCAGTTGCTAATGATCCAGTATTGGTTGCCGGAACGGATGGTGTTGGGACTAAGCTATTAGTTGCAATCGAAGCTCACCAGCACACAACCATTGGAATCGACTTAGTGGCAATGTGTGTTAACGATATCTTAGCGCAGGGCGCCACACCGCAATTTTTCTTAGACTATCTAGGATTAGGTCACACTGACCAACAACGCGTGAAGGATATTTTAGCAGGGGTTGTTGACGGTTGTCAGCAAGCACATACGGCGTTAATCGGTGGCGAAACCGCTGAGATGCCCGATATGTATGGTCAAGATCATTATGATTTAGCCGGCTTTGCTGTTGGAATCGCGAATCGTGCTGACTTGTTGAAACCAGACAATGTGCAAGCGGGGGACGTCTTGATTGGCTTACCATCGAACGGGCTCCATTCAAACGGTTTTAGCCTCGTACGCGAAATCTTGTTCAAACAGCATGACTTTAAATTGAATCATGTCTTTGAAGAACTAGGCCATGATTTGCAGACGGAATTACTGCGACCAACGACCATTTATGTCGACAGTGTCCAGCCGTTATTACAGGCCAAATTGGTTGCCAGCATTGCCCACATTACGGGCGGTGGTCTGATTGAAAATGTTGCTCGGGCTTTGCCTAGTGATCTAAGTGCAACTTTCAAAGCTGGCAGCTGGCCAGTACCCGCAATTATGACGCTACTAGCAGAGTTGGGTGACTTGACGATTACGGATCTACGGTCAACCTTTAACCTTGGTTTAGGCATGGTGTTAGCCGTTCATCCTGAAAATTTGGCGGCTGTAACGGCTAGTTTGACTGTTACTCAGCAAGCCTTTTATCAGGTTGGTAGTGTCCAAGTAGGAAACGACCCAGTCGTCTTTGAGGAGGCGGGCCATGCCAACTAAAATTGCAGTATTTGCTTCTGGAAACGGGACGAATTTTGTCGCACTCAAACAAGCAATCGTTAAACGGCAACTGGCTGTTGAGATTGCGCTACTGGTCTGTGATCAGGCGCAAGCACCCGTCATTGCTAAAGCGCAGGCGGTCAATGTTCCAGTACTGGTCGTCAACTTTCACGACTACGCGAATAAGGCAGCGGCCGAAGCGATTATCTTGACGGCGTTACAGCGCCAGCAAGTCGATGCCTTATTATTAGCTGGCTACATGCGAATTATCGGCTCGACTTTATTGACAGCTTATCCACATAAAATTATTAATATTCACCCGGCCTTATTGCCACATTTTCCGGGTCGTCATGGAATCGAAGATGCGTTTAACGCACGGGTTAATGAAACCGGTGTGACAATCCATTATGTCGATGCCGGTATCGATACTGGCCAAATTATTGCTCAGCGGACGGTACCCATCATTCCAACGGATACCGTCGATACGTTAGCAACTCGGATCCATCAATGTGAACATCAATTTTATCCCGACGTCTTACAGACACTCATTAATGAAGGAGCAATCTAAAATGACAAAACGTGCGTTGTTAAGTGTTTCAGATAAACAAGGTTTAACGGCTTTTGCTCAAGGATTAGTCGATCTAGGTTATGAACTGATTTCAACTGGTGGTACGAAAAAAACATTGGAAACCGCTGCCGTACCCGTTATTGGTATCGAAGAAGTTACGGGTTTTCCTGAAATGCTTGATGGTCGGGTCAAAACGTTACATCCGAAAGTTCATGCCGGCTTATTAGCTCGCCGGGACTTACCGAAACATATGCAACAACTAGCGGATGCTGGCATTCAGCCGATCGACATGGTCGTTGTCAACCTGTACCCATTCAAGGCAACGATTCAACAACCAGACGTTACACAGGCACAAGCGATTGAACAGATCGATATCGGTGGCCCTTCGATGTTACGTTCGGCCGCTAAGAACTTTGCGGCGGTACTACCAATTGTTGATCCAGCTGACTATGATCAGATTTTAGCTGACTTGCAGGCGGATGCCATCACGCCTGCATTACGGCAACGTTTAGCAGCGAAGGTCTTCCAGCATACCGCTGCGTACGACGCGTTGATCGCCCAATACTTAACAACTGAAGAATTTCCAGATAAATTGACGTTAACCTATGACAAGCAACAGGCCCTTCGTTATGGTGAAAATAGTCACCAGCAGGCCGCTTTCTACGTTAACGCCTTGCCAACTGATTTTTCAATCACTGGTGCCAAACAGATTCACGGTAAGGAACTCTCTTACAACAATATCAAGGATGCGGACGCTGCGTTACGGATGGTTAGTGAATACGACCGGCCGGCGGTAGTTGCCATGAAACACATGAATCCATGTGGTGTTGGTTTAGGCGACACGATTGAAACTGCTTGGGATAAAGCCTACGCGGCAGATTCAATTTCGATCTTCGGTGGCATCATTGCATTGAATCGTCCGGTTGACCTTGCAACTGCGGAAAAGATGCACGCCTTGTTCCTTGAAATTATTATCGCGCCAAGTTTTGACGATGACGCCTTAGAAGTATTAGCTAAGAAGAAAAATCTCCGTTTAATGACGGTCGACTTTGACCAAGTTCATACGGCCGATAAATTTGAAACCATCTCAGTTGGTGGGGGACTGTTACGTCAAGAAGTTGACGCAGCCTTTGAAACTCCAGCTGATTTTACCATCGTGACCAAGACCCAACCAACGGCAACTCAACTACAAGCCTTGGCATTTGGGCAACAAGTCGTCAAACACGTTAAGAGTAACGCCGTGGTCGTGACAACGGCAGACCGGACGTTAGGCATTGGTTCTGGCCAGATGAACCGAATCGATTCAACCAAGATTGCAATCGATAAGGCAATGAGTAAGGATGACTACGAGGACGCCATCTTAGCGTCTGACGCTTTCTTCCCAATGGACGACTGTGTGGAATACGCTGCTCAACACGGTATTCGGGCAATTGTTCAACCGGGTGGTAGTATTCGCGATAAGGATTCAGTTGCAATGGCTGATCGTTACGGCATTGCGATGGTCACGACAGGGGTTCGGCATTTCCGGCATTAATTAGGAGGAATTGTAATGGCAAAAGTACTGGTAGTTGGTGGTGGTGGCCGCGAACACGCGATTGCTAAAGCAATGTTGGCAAGCCCTCAGGTCAGTGCAGTCTACTGTGCACCTGGTAATCCTGGAATGACGCTGGATGCCATTCAAACGGTCGCAATTGATGAGATGGATTTTGCTGGTTTAGTAACCTTTGCCCGCGAAAATACGATTGCATTAACGTTTGTGGGCCCTGAAGTCCCCTTAGCAGCTGGCATTGTCGACTATTTTCAAGCAGCTGGTTTAGCTGTGTTTGGTCCTCATCAAGCGGCTGCTCGGTTAGAAAGTTCTAAGGTGTTTGCGAAACAGTTCATGCAACGTCATGGCATTCCAACGGCGGCTTATCAGCAATTTGATGATTTGGAAGCGGCACTGGCTTATAGTCAGGGACACGTTCTCCCTCAAGTCATCAAGGTTGATGGCTTGGCTGCGGGTAAGGGTGTCACGGTCGCAACTAGTTATTCACAAGCAGCGACCGCATTAACGACCGCTTTGGCAACTAGTTCGACCGTGCTAATCGAGGACTTTGTTGATGGCTTTGAGTTTTCACAGATGGTGCTAGTTGGTGGTGAACACTACGTCTTGTTGCCAACGGCGCAGGATCACAAGCGGTTAAACGATGGTGATCTGGGTCCGAATACCGGTGGCATGGGGGCCTACTCGCCAGTGCCCCAAATTACGCCAGCTATCATCCAGCAAACCGTTGCGACGATTATTGAGCCAACGATTGCGGGTTTAGCTGAAGATAATCTGAGCTTTGAAGGGGTAATCTATGTCGGTGGGATTTTAACCGCTGATGGGCCACAAGTTATCGAGTATAACTTGCGTTTGGGTGATCCAGAAACCCAGATCTTACTGCCACAATTACAGAGTGACTTTTACCAAGTTATCGGTGATTTATTGCAGCATCGTCAGCCAGTGGCTCAGTGGCAAACAACGGCGACTTATCTTGGTGTTGTACTGGCGGCTCCGGGTTATCCCGGGCCAACGAAAGCTGGAGTAGCGGTACCGACATTGGCTGGTGCTGATTATGCTAGTGTTGCTGGTAGTCCACAGCAATTAGTGAGTGCCGGCGGTCGGGTCATGATGGTCACGGCTCATGCAGCTGATTTGGCCGCGGCGCAACAAGCAGCTTATCAGCAAATTGACCAGTTAGCGGTCGGTGATTTGATTTACCGGACTGACATCGGTGCGAAGGGGTTAGCTACTAATCCTAATGAAGCATAATTCAGGCTGTTGAAAATAAGCTGTTGGTTGTGGTTGCTCGATTCATAATTGATTCAAACGAAACGTCCTTGTAGCGAGGGGCGTTTTTTAGTGGAGACGGTAAGCGGACCTAAAATTGACAGGGCCCCAACCGGTCTTTTATAATCAATGACGGATGGAAAATGCAGCGATACTTAAAAAAGAAGGTTCCTAAAAATGAAAATTGTTCTAACAGGTTCACTTGGTCATATTAACCAAACCTTAGTGCCGCTACTAGGACGGGCAGGGCATCAGGTAACGGTCATCAGTCATGATGCTAAACGCAGTGCACTGATTAAGGCATTTCGTGGGATTCCCGCAATCGGGAGTATTGATGACGTTGATTTTCTAACAGAAACGTTTAAGGGTGCGGATGTTGTTTACTTGATGTTGACGGGCATTACCGCGGCACCTGATATTTATGCCGCCGCTCAAAAACAGGCTGATATTTACGTGCAGGCAGTTAAAGCTGCTGGCGTGAAACGAGTCGTTAATCTCAGCAGTATTGGTGCCAATCTTGGACCAGAAGTTGGCTCTCTTTACATGTATAACCTGATTGAAAAGACGTTGACGACTGGTTTGCCAGATGTTGACTTAACCTTTATTCGACCAACTGGTATGTATTACAACTTATTGAGTAGTTTAGCTTCTGTTAAGCAATTGCACGCTATCTACACCAATGCTAATTTGTTGACGGTCAATTCATGGGTCGCACCAATTGACGTGACGAGGGTTCTTATTAAAGCGTTGACTGAACCTGTTGCGGGCGTGACGATGCAGTACGTTGCTAGTGATGAAAAGACGTACGCGGAAGTTGCTACGGCGTTGAGCCAGAGCTTGCAGATGCCAGACTTAAAAGTGGTTCAGATTACGGATGAAGCCATGACTGAAAACCTGGTAACGGCGGGAGTTCCAGCAGCATTTGCCAATGAGTACGTTAAAACGGTCGCTTATCAACGTGATCATAACTTTGCTGCCGACTATCAGGCCCATCATCCTAAGTTAGGTGACGTCAAATTGGCTGATTTTGCGCAGGTCTTTGCCGAGGCTTACCGGAGTGGCCAACAGGGATAGCCCTAATCAAATACAAATACTGGTCAAACAGAAAAACTGCACCCCGTTAGCTGGCAGCTAATGGCGTGCAGTTTTTTAGTTGAATGATAAGTTGTAAAGAATTAAGCCACGAACGCAAAGTAGAGAATGAAGACGACCATCATCGTCCACATCAAAGCGTTGACTTCACGCCAACGGCCTTTTACGGTCATCGTGATTGGGTAGAAGATGAAGCCGACAGCCAGACCTTCAGAGATACTGTAAGTCAACAGCATCATAATCATCGTGAAGAAGGCGGGTACTGCGATTTCAAACTTCGTCCAGTCGATGTACTGAACATTCGATAGCATCAAGATACCAACGATGATCAGAGCAGAAGCGGTCACGGCCGAAGTAATCACCGTAAGCACTGGTGAGAAGAAGGCGGCGACTGCAAATAGTAGGGCAACAAAGACGGATGATAACCCGGTACGGGCACCAACGGCAACGCCAGAAGTTGATTCAACGTAGGCGGTCGTTGGTGAAGTCCCGAAGATTGAACCCAAAGTAGTTGCTAGAGCACCACTGAATAAGGCTTTACCAACACCCTTAACTTCACCAGATTCTTGGTCGACCATCCCAGCTTCGGTGGCAACCCCAACTAGGGTACCCGAAGTATCGAACAGGCCGATGATGAAGAAGGTCAGAATAACGATCACCATCTGTAATGAGTTGATGTCACCTAAATGGGTAACGGCTTGACCAAAGATTGGTTGAACACTTGGGACAGCGCTAACGATCCCAGTTGGTAATGGGATAATTCCGAAGATCATTCCGACTGCAGCAGTGATGAACATGCCCCAGAAAATACCACCAGTAACGTTGGCAGTTACTAACATAACCCCAACGATAATCCCGAAAATAGCTAACAATACGGTTGGATTATGCAAGTTTCCGAGTGCAACCGCGTTTGATTTATCAGCAACGATAATCCCAGACGTTTGCAGACCTGAGAAGGCGATGAAGAGGCCGATCCCAGCTGAAACCGCGTATTTTAACGCACTGGGAATCAAGTTGATCAGTTTATCCCGTAATTTTGATAAGGTTAACAGAATAAAGAGAATCCCAGCAACGAAGACCCCAGCCAAAGCCGTTTGCCATGGAATATGCCATTCTTGAACCACCGTATAGGTGAAGAAGGCGTTGAGTCCCATTCCGGGAGCTAATGCAACTGGGAAGTTGGCAACTAGTCCCATCAACAAACTACCGACCATTGCGGCCAACACGGTAGCGGTAAAGACGGCTGTCTTACTCATGCCGGCACTACCCAATAGTTCGGGATTTACGGCTAAAATGTATGACATGGCGAGAAAGGTCGTCAGCCCCCCAATGAGCTCGCGACGAACCGAAGTATGGTTTGCGCGTAAATGAAATAATTGTTCTAAGATAATAATTCACTCCTAAAAAAATAATAAAAAGTTAACAATCAAACAATTATTTAGTATAACATACTGGTTTTTAAGGTAACAGGGTGCATTCGGATTTGGTTAATCGGTGGCTTTACTGATATTGAAAAAATAATAATGCGATGTCTCAGCGAATAATGCACCGATTTCGCCTCCGGTGGTCAGTACTAGCTCAGCTGTGGGGACCGGGTTAAGCCTGAAAAGCGGTCTTAACCCTCGTCTTGATCCTCGGCACAATTCGCCAATGATCAAGGACGCCCGTGGCCTAAGTCCGGAACATCACCGGACTAAAGCCACTTTCACAGCACCGCTAGTACTGCCCACCTCCGGCTAAATGGACTATTATTTTGGTAACTGTGGTGAATCTGAGCTTTCTTGAGCAAGTTGGGTATGAGTAAAAGAGATGGTTAAGTGAAGTCAGCTGGGGAAATGTGCCGTGTGGGCAATCTTAGGAGGCGTTCTTGGCCGCCTTAGATTGCGGGACGTCTTGGGAGACTTGTTCTTTAGGCTCCGAAGCGAGGCCCCAGACCGGACTTTGGCTGGGACCGGTCCCCACGGCACGTTTCCCTGGCTGACGGAACGGTGAATTGAGGACTAATATTAAATGTCAGTCAATGAACTACTGGGTTAAATCAATGATTTAGGCTTTAGTGAGGAAATAAAAAAGTTTGAGCATTTAGGCCCAAACTTTTACATAGATTAATGACTATTCAGTTTCGTTTAATCCCACGGCTTCGTCGTCAATCGTATTTTCAACGGCGTGGCGGTTAAATAATAGGTTGAGTAGGACGGCAGTCAGACTACCAACGACAACCCCGTTACTTAACATGATCTGTAAGGCACCAGGTAAGAATTGGAAGATATTAGTTTGGACGGTAACACCGAGGCCTAAACCGATTGAAACGGCGGAAACTAACAAGTTGTTGTTATTGCGGAAATCAACTTGAGCTAACATCCGAATTCCTTGAATCCCAACGATTCCGAACATGACAACCATTGCGCCACCTAAGACAGGGTCGGGAATAACGGTTGCGAGTGCGCCAATCTTAGGTAGGAGTCCTAAGACAACTAAGAATGCTGCTGAGAAGTAGATTGGTTTACGCGTCTTAACACCAGAAAGTTGAACGACACCGACGTTTTCTGAGAAGGTCGAGTAAGGGAACGTGTTGAACAAACCACCGAGAATAACGGCGATTCCTTCCGCACGGTAACCCCGTTTTAAGTCATCGCCTTCAATCTTCCGACCGGTAATATCACCGAGCGCGAAGAAGACCCCGGTCGATTCGACCATCGTGGTTAAGGAAACGAGAATCATTGTTAGAATTGATGACCATTGGAAATGGGGTGTCCCAAAGTAGAACAGCGTTGGTAAGTGGAACCAGCTAGCTTCCATAACTGGTTTTAGGGAAACCATGCCCATGGCGCCAGCGACTAAGGTACCCACTAAGATCCCGATTAAAATGGAAACGGACTTCATAAAACCACGCGCAAAGACACTGAGTAGGAGAATAATGGCAATCGTTAAGAAGCCGATGCCTAGCGCTTGCAAGTTACCAAAGTCTTTGGCAGTTGCATCGCCACCACCCAGATTTTGGAAGGCGACTGGAATTAAGGTGAAGCCGATGATTGTAATCAGTGAACCCGTTACGACTGGTGGAAATAAATTTTTAATCTTGGAGAAGAGGCCGGCAATCAGAAAGATGAAAATTCCGGCACCAATAATTGAGCCGTACATGGTTCCTAATCCGTAGGTCTTACCGATCTGGATCAGCGGGTTGACCGCCTGAACCGCACAACCTAAGACGACTGGCAAGCCGATCCCGGTTAATGGCGTTCGTTTTAACTGTAAGAACGTGGCGATCCCACACATGAAAATATCGATCGATACTAAGTAGGTCAGCTGTTCGGTGGTGAAGTGCAGGGCGGCCCCGATTAGGAGTGGCACAAGTACGTCACCAGAGTACATTGCTAACAGATGTTGAAACCCTAAAATTGCCGCTTTGACATTGGAAATCTTAGGTGCTACGGATACTTCCTTCAAATCAATCTTCCTCTCTCGACTAAGTTGATTTGCCTATAAAAAAAGTCACCCCGGCAAACGGGATGACCTCGTTTGCTTATAGTCCAACCTTTACGGGGCTGGGTAGAAACTCGTCAACCATATCATGACATTATATAGGCAATTACTTCTTATTTGATTGAGGTTAATTCTAGCATAGATGAAATCCGAATACAAACTGAACCGAATAAAATAATGTTCGTAAATTCGTGAACATGAGCGATTATTAAAATGAAAACGTTCACTTTAATGCTTGTTGGTTATGCCACAATAAGATGGCCATCGATAAAGTTTGGTTTTGTTCGGGATCGTCGAGATCAAGATTGAGCATCTTTTCGACTTTTTTGAGTCGATAGATAACGGTATTACGATGAATATCGAGGTGACCAGCGACTTCTGCAATATTTTGATGGTAATAAAAATAACTGTAGAGTGTCGTCAATAAATTGTTTTGCTCATTAGCGCTGATGCCAGTAACGATGCCGCCGAGGACTCGTTCGACGAATGAGCGTGATTCATTAGTGGGAATCAGCGACATTAATTCTTTAACGTACTTTGGTCGGTAGATCGTGATCGCGTTAGGACTCTGTTTACTGATAGTTAGGGCTTCAGCGGCTTCGTTATAGATGGTTGCTAATTCGGTCAATGGCAGCGTTGAATAACTGTAGCCGACCACTAAGCGAGTTGTTTTATCGAGCTTAGGTTGAACGAACTGCACCAGTGCCGTGAGAAAATGTTGTGCGTTCTGACGTTCATTGATCAGTAGGACTAGTCGTTGTTTAAGGGAGAACGCAATAACTGGAATCTGATATTCCTTAATGAACCAGAGCGTCAATTGTTGAACTTGTTCCAATAGATGATCGCTGAGGAGCGGCTGATGATTAGTAATCACGAGTAGGCTGGCACAGTGAAATTGGGTGCTGGGTTCGACATCTTGAGTTTTCAAAGTTTTATTGATTAAGTCGTTAGAAATGCCGCCATCCATAACGTTCAAGTAAAAACCACTCTGGTTACGAAAGGCTGATTCGTTGAGCATGTCAGTCCGACTGTTCACAAAACTAAGTGTATTGAGGACGACCTGGATTAACATCTGGTCCGTTGAATTATCAGGATTGAGATCTACAACACCAACGAAGGCTTTATTTTCTTTATAAGCTGAGAACAGTGGGGCGATGGTCAGATTGGCGACCTGATATGGAAGTGTGATGCGAGTATGTAAATTGAAATAATCGATTTTAGTTTCGTCACGCAAAAAGTCCGTCAGACTGTCACTCTCAAACGGTAAATTATGGGAGGCACTAACCACTCGGAAGTGACTATCCATCAAGAATAGTGGGTGTTCCAGTAGGTCGCTACACGTGTTGAGAACGTCCGTACTAGAAGGGTCTTTAAGTAATAAGTCAGCAAGCGTCTGGTTAGCCGTGACAATGCGACTGAGTTCGTTAGTCTGTGAGTTGAGAATGATGTTGAGCATTTTGCGCATTGTTTTAGAAATCAACTCGTCACTTGGTGTGATAATGATCGGTAGAGCTAATTCATTGGCTAAGTCAATCACTGCTTGTGGTAAGTGATCAATGTATCGCTGATCTTTCAAGCCAAGACCGGCACAGTTTGCCTTGTGCATGGCTTTAATGAGCGTAATTGGATCAGTTGCATTAACAAAAGGGTAGCCGTTAGTAATTAAAAATTGGTCAGCCGTTAAGTAGGCAGCGATGTCGGGTGATTCGATCATGCCAATCGTACTGATCTCTCGTTCAAGACCGCGTTCACCAGCAATTACCTGCATTGGCTGCATTGATGGTGTTTGTAATAGTGTTTGTAAACGCATGGTTTGGCCCCCTTGAATTAGTTATCTTTAACAAGTAGTATACCGATAATTTGGTAGTTTGACTATAATTAAATGAAAAATAGATTAAAAATAAATGAATTAACAGATTGAAATAGTTGCGCGTATTTATCATCACCATCAAATAAAGCTAATTATTGGAATAGTTGACAGAAGGTTAAGAAAAGGCTTTCATTTGTATAAGAAGAAATTTGATGAGGGAGTGTTTCTAAATGGCATTATTTAACGTTAGTTTCATGTCGATGGCGCTACATCGCACCGTCCCCGCTACGGTCATTCTACCAACGGACAAGGTTTACTTTGATGGGCAAACGTCGCGTCCTAGTGACAAACCTTTCAAAACGTTATATCTATTACACGGTATTCTGGGCAGTGAACAGGATTGGGTCACTGGAACACGTATTCAGCGCTGGGCAGAAGCACGTGACTTAGCAGTCGTCATGCCTGCGGGTGAGAATAGTTTCTATGTCGATCACGACTGGTCTGGCGAACTTTACAGTCAGCTGATTGGCGAGGAATTAGTTGATTTTACACGCAAGACGTTCCCACTATCACACGAACGGGCCGATACTTACATCGGTGGTCTATCGATGGGTGGTTATGGTGCTCTGTATAATGGCCTGAAATATCATCAAACGTTTGGTGCAATCGTCGCTTTGTCGGCAGCAATTCAAATTAGGGACGACATGACGCATTTACCAACTAACGCTGATTGGTTTGCCCGAACGCGACAATTTTGGCAAGGTATCTTTGGACCTGATCTAAGTAAAGTTGGTGCGAGCGACTTTAATCTGAAAGTGTTGGTACGACGTTTATTGACTGAAAAAGTGGCCTTGCCGGCAATCTATCAAGCCATCGGTGAACAAGACGATCTGTTTGCAGTTAATCAGGAATTCGATGTTTTTCTAACGCAAATGAAGGTTGCACACACCTACGTCACGGGACCAGGTGCGCATGAGTGGGACTTCTGGGACCGATACTTATACCAAGCCTTGGATTGGTTACCACTTGAAGCTCAGATTGCTGGTGCTTCAAGTGGCAATATCAAAGCTAAATAACAATATTTTTAGGATAAACTTTGCAGATAATAGCGTCCTGACAATGATTGGAACGTGGTGGGCACACTTAAAGCTCAGCAAAACCCCGCTGCAATCTTTAAGCTTGGCCTTATCCTAGCCGAGAAGACCACTCAGCCAAGGATAATTTCACCACTGAACATTGTCAGGACGCCCCTCACGGCTGGATGGCAGTAAGAAGTTACGTGTGCGCACCTAACTTTAAAACTAACCGGTTGTGATCACTAAAATGTATCTCGGAGGTGATTTTCCAATTGATAAGATGTTGATTAAAAACTGACTGGTGGTTATTGAGTAACTGTCAATTGAGTCATATTTGAATAGTGATCAATTAAATCAAAGTTAGGTGAAATATTATCAATATTTGAAGCTTAATTAGCCGTGAGGAGGAGTCTGACAACGCTCAGCTATGAAATTA
>NZ_LFEE01000033.1:10344-20314 GCF_001039045.1 Lactiplantibacillus herbarum | reverse complement strand
TCCGGTAGGCGGGTAAGTCCGCATGGATAGCGTCACGTAAGTAGTTAGCTATCCTTAATAGTCGATATTCAAAGGGTTTTGGTTTAGTCACAAGAACCTTATTTAATTAAGGCGCTTTCAAAGATTCTTCCTTGACAGATTTCTAGGAGTCCGTTACACTTAGTCCAATTAAACAAGCACCTTTAAATTAGTCCTGTGAGGCTAACAAGGGGAACGGTTATTTTAGGGTCTCCCACGCTTTTCGCAGGAAAACGGGTAGGCCTTTTTTTGTACCCAGGGTGAAATCATCGAAATCGAAATGGAGCTGACGAAGTAATGGCACGAGAAGTTGTTGATGCAATGACCATCCGCCGCGCACTAACGCGGATCACTTATGAAATCATCGAACAGAATAAGGGTGTCGGTAACCTAGTGTTTATCGGTATTAAGACGCGTGGAATTTACTTGGCACAACGTTTAGCTCAGCGGTTAAAACAGTTAGAGGGCGTTGACGTGCCAGTTGGTTCATTAGATATTACCTTATACCGTGATGATCACCATGCCGTTGATGTGGCGGGGCAAGCTAAGGTTAACGGTACGGATATTCCTGTGGATATCAGTGGCAAACACGTCATTTTAGTTGATGACGTGCTCTTCACTGGTCGGACTGTCCGGGCAGCATTAGATGCCCTGATGGACCAAGGACGTCCCGCCAAGATTTCATTGGCCGTCTTAGTTGACCGTGGACATCGTGAGTTGCCAATCCGTCCAGATTTTATTGGTAAGAACATCCCGACCGCTTTGGATGAACAGGTCAGTGTGGCGTTGGAAGAATACGACGGCCACGAGGGGATCAGTATTGAAAAATTAGAAGAATAATGTAATTGAATAAAACCATTTAATTGTTTCCAGAGAGGAACGAAACGGTTTGGTCATGCGTGGCCACTCGGAGTCTAGCCTCTTTGCAAACATTTTTGCGGGAGCTAGACTTTTTTTATACCAAAGGAGACGGCAATAGTCATGAAAATCAGTAATAACTTAGTTAGTGTTGACCAGTTCAATAATCAAGATGTGATGGCGTTTATCAAACTCGCACAGGCATTCAAAAATGGAAAAACGGTGCAATTGAACAAACAAGCATTTGCAATGAACCTATTCTTTGAACATAGCACGCGGACACATACTAGCTTTGAAGTTGCAGAACGGCGCTTAGGTCTTGACGTGATTCCGTTCGATCCAACCACTAGTTCAGTGACTAAGGGCGAAAGCTTACTCGATACGCTTAAAACAGTTCAAGCAATCGGAGTTAACTTAGCAGTGATTCGGCATCCACATGATCAATATTACCTCCCCTTAGTAGATGCAAACTTATCATTGAGTTTGATTAACGCTGGGGATGGTAGCGGTCAACACCCCTCACAGTCATTACTGGATATGCTGACAATCTATGAAGAATTCGGTCACTTCGACGGTTTGAAGATTGCCATTGTCGGGGACCTGGCTCATTCACGAGTTGCCCGCTCCAACATGGAATTACTCACACAATTAGGTGCTCAAGTTTACTTTGGTGGTCCGGAAGAATGGTACAATAGTGATTTTGCTCAATATGGTGAACACCGCTCAATCGATGACTTGGTTGGTGAGATGGACGTCATGATGTTGCTCCGAGTTCAACATGAACGCTTAGCACAGGCTAGTGATCAGCAGTTTGATACGGCGGCTTACCATCAACAATACGGACTGACTGAAGAGCGAGCAGCTAAAATGCCTAAGCACGCAATTATCATGCATCCAGCTCCGGTCAATCGTGGCGTTGAACTCGCCAGTGACTTAGTTGAAGCACCGCAATCGCGAATCTTCCAACAGATGACGAACGGTGTCTATATTCGAATGGCAATGATTGCTAACGTCTTGGTACATCAAGGGTTACTCACAGCTGAACAATTGGAGGCATAACCATGACAACGTTAATTAAGAATGCACAAATCTGGCAACAGGATCGGTTACAAACCAATGATATTTTAATTGAGGATGGCCGCATCAAGGCGATTGGTCACCAATTACATGAGCAGTTTGGCCCAGCCGAACACGTTATCTGTGCGGACGGCCACTTCGTTAGTCCCGGGTTAGTCGACGTGCATGTGCACTTACGCGACCCTGGTCAAACGGCTAAGGAAACCCTTGCTACTGGGACGTTAGCAGCCGCTCACGGTGGCTTTACCACGATCGGTGCGATGCCGAACGTTGATCCCGTGCCAGATACACCAGCTAAGGTTGCCAAAATGGTTGCTCGCAATCAGCAAGAAGGGCACGTTCACGTCGCTCAATACGCTAGCATTACGGAACAACGAACGAGTGAAACCTTAGTTGACTTTGAGGGCATCAAACAAGCGGGCGCCTTTGCAGTCAGCAATGACGGTTCCGGCGTGCAAACGGCGGGAACGATGTTACAAGCGATGCAGGGGGCAGCTAAAGTTGGCTTGCCACTAGCAGCGCACGTTGAAGATGATTCACTCTACCATCACGGTGTCATGAATGCCGGACCAGTCGCAGATCGCTTAGGCTTACCCGGCATCAACAATGTTTCAGAAGCGGCCCAAGTTGCGCGCGACGTGATGTTAGCTGAAGCTAGTGGTGTGCACTACCACGTTTGTCACGTTTCAACTGCTGAAAGTTTACGCGTCATTCGGGACGCTAAACGTGCGGGCATCAACGTGACCTGCGAGGTATCACCACACCATCTGTTGTTGAGCGATGAAGACATCACGATGGATAATCCGATGTTGAAGATGAATCCACCATTACGTTCACCTAAGGACCGAGCTGCTATGGTTGCCGGACTCTTAGATGGCACGATCGACATGGTTGCGACTGACCATGCGCCTCACACGGATGCTGAAAAAGCAGGTAGCATGAAGACGGCGTCGTTTGGGATTACTGGAATTGAAACAGCCTTTGCGGTCATGTATACGACGTTTGTTAAGTCTCATTTACTGACACTAGGTCGCCTGATCGAACTGATGAGTACGCGTCCAGCCCAATTATTTGGTTTAACGGATGCTGGTCAATTAGCGGTCGGTGCACCAGCAGATTTAGCTATTATTGATTTAGATCATGAATATGAAATTCAAGCAGCCCAAATGTTATCAAAAGGGCATAATTCACCATTTATTGGACGCCACGTGTATGGGGATGTTCTGATGACGCTGGTTGACGGTCAGAAGGCATACGGAAAGGACCAACAAGCATGAAACGTTACTTAGTACTCGAAGATGGCACCATTTATCCCGGTACGGGATTTGGGGCGGAAACCGCAACGGTCGGTGAACTGGTATTTAGTACTGGGATGAGCGGCTATCAAGAATCGATCACTGATCAATCCTATAACGGTGAAATCTTGATGTTTACTTACCCGTTGATCGGTAATTACGGCATCAATCGGGATGATCACGAATCGATTAAACCTACCTGCAAGGGTGTGGTTGTTCACGAAGTTGCCCGCCGAGCTAGCAATTGGCGCAACGAACTCTCGTTAGATGATTACTTAAAACAAAATGATATTCCCGGTATTGCGGATATTGATACTCGGGCAGTCACAAAGCATATTCGGACGAAGGGTGCCATGAAAGCAACCATCGTGGATAACGTCTTACCAGACACGGTCGAACGCTTAAAAGTAACTGAATTGAACCGGGCCGTCGTTGCTCAGAGTTCAACGCATAATGCCTATCCGAACCCCGCAACTGGTCCTAACGTGGTCGTGGTTGATTTCGGTCTCAAACACTCGATCTTACGTGAATTGGCTAAACGTCAGTGTAACTTAACGGTATTACCTTACAATACAACGGCCAGTGAAATTCTAGCGCTGAATCCAGATGGCGTGATGCTAACTAACGGCCCTGGTGATCCTAAGGATGTGCCAGAAGCCTTGACGATGATTCGCGAAGTTGAAAAACACGTGCCATTATTCGGTATCTGTCTCGGACACCAATTATTCGCACTCGCAAATGGGGCTGACACTTTCAAGATGAAGTTTGGTCACCGTGGCTTTAACCATCCGGTACGTGAAATTGCGACCGGTCGGATCGACTTCACCTCACAAAACCACGGTTATGCGGTTTCACGTGAATCATTAGAAGATACACGATTAATGATGACTCACGAAGAAATCAACGATAGCACGGTGGAAGGGTTACGTCTCCGAGACTATGCAGCCTTTTCAGTCCAATTTCATCCAGACGCTGCGCCTGGTCCCCACGATGCGGATCACATTTTTGATGAATTTATTGATTTGATGGCGACGAACCCAGTAAACCGGAAAGGAAGTACATTTAATGCCTAAACGGACGGATATTCATAAGATCTTAGTGATCGGTTCTGGCCCCATCATTATTGGTCAGGCGGCCGAATTCGATTACTCTGGGACCCAAGCGTGCTTAGCACTTAAGGAACTGGATTACGAAGTTGTGTTGGTTAACTCCAATCCGGCTACGATTATGACCGATAAAGAAATTGCAGATCAAGTTTACTTGGAACCCATCACGCTAGAATTTGTTTCGCAAATTCTGCGCAAGGAACGTCCCGATGCAATCCTGCCAACACTTGGTGGTCAACAAGGGTTGAACATGGCAATGGAACTTTCTAAGTCGGGCATTCTGGACGAGTTACGCATTGAATTACTCGGAACGAAACTCAGCGCGATCGATCAAGCTGAAGACCGCGAACAGTTTAAAGATTTAATGGAAGAATTGGGCGAACCCGTGCCTGCTTCTGGAATCGCGCGGACGGTTGAAGAAGCTCTCGATTTTGCTGAAGAAGCAGGTTATCCCGTTATTGTCCGGCCAGCTTTCACCATGGGTGGTACCGGTGGTGGGATTGCTGACAACAAGCAACAACTCCACGACATTACTGAAAATGGGCTGTCTTTATCACCCGTAACTCAGGTTTTGATCGAACAGAGTATTGCCGGTTACAAAGAAATTGAATTTGAAGTAATGCGGGATGCAGCTGATAACGCCATGGTCGTCTGCAACATGGAAAACTTTGATCCAGTCGGAATTCATACCGGGGATTCAATCGTATATGCGCCCGTCCAAACCTTAGCGGATCGTGAAGTTCAGATGCTTCGCGATGCCTCACTGAAGATTATTCGGGCCTTGAAAATCGAAGGGGGCTGCAACGTTCAGTTGGCCCTCGATCCTGATAGTTTTAACTACTATATTATCGAAGTTAACCCACGGGTCAGCCGTTCTTCAGCCTTAGCCTCAAAGGCAACCGGTTATCCGATTGCTAAGATGGCAGCGAAAATCGCGGTTGGTCTACATTTGGATGAAATTAAGAACCCCGTTACGGGAACGACTTACGCCGAATTTGAACCAGCGCTGGACTACGTGGTCTGCAAAATTCCACGCTGGCCATTCGACAAGTTCACCCACGCTGATCGCCGTTTAGGGACCCAGATGAAAGCCACTGGGGAAGTTATGGCAATCGGTCGTAATATTGAAGAAGCGACGTTGAAGGCCGTTCGTTCACTTGAAATCGGCGTTCACCATGCCGAAGAACCAGCCTTAAAGACCGTCGACGATGACGAACTCAGCGATAAAATGATTCACGCTCAGGACGACCGGTTATTCTACCTGACCGAAGCGATTCGCCGCGGCTATCCAATCGAAGAACTAGCTGAATTAACTAAGATCAACATCTTCTTCTTGGATAAGCTCTTGCACATTATTGAAATCGAACGGGACTTACAAGCCAATGTTGATGATCTGGATACCTTAGCCATTGCCAAGCGTAATGGATTTGCGGATCAGACGGTCGCTGATTACTGGCACGAAACGACTGATGAAGTCCGTCAATTCCGGATTGCCCACCAGTTAACGCCTGTTTATAAGATGGTCGATACTTGTGCGGGGGAATTTGCCTCAGAAACTCCTTACTACTACGGCACCTACGAGTATGAAAATGAAAGTGTCGTTACGAAACGGCCATCTGTCTTAGTACTAGGTTCTGGTCCAATCCGAATCGGTCAGGGGGTCGAATTCGACTACGCCACCGTTCATTCCGTTAAGGCGATTCAAAAGGCCGGTTACGAAGCCATTATCATGAACAGTAATCCTGAAACGGTTTCAACCGACTTCTCAGTTTCTGACAAACTCTATTTTGAACCACTGACGATTGAAGACGTTCTGAACGTTGTTGAGATGGAAAAACCACTCGGCGTTATCGTCCAATTCGGTGGTCAAACGGCGATCAACTTAGCTAAACCACTAGAAGATCACGGGATTAAGATCTTAGGAACTAGCGTGGCTGATGTGAACCGAGCTGAAGATCGTGACGAGTTCGATAAAGTTATTAAATCATTGCAGATTCCACAACCAGCCGGTGATACGGCGAGCGACGAAGCAACCGCCTTAGCAATTGCTGATCGACTTGGCTATCCCGTCTTAGTACGGCCTAGCTACGTTCTCGGTGGACGGGCGATGGAAATCGTCAAACGTAAGGCTGACCTTGATTACTACATGCACAATGCGGTTCAAGTTTCACACGATCATCCCGTACTAGTAGACAGTTACTTAGTCGGTAAGGAATGTGAAGTTGATGCCATCTGTGACGGTGAGACGGTCTTGATTCCAGGAATCATGGAACATATCGAACGGGCCGGGGTTCACTCTGGTGATTCGATGGCGGTCTACCCACCACAATCATTATCAGCGGCGGTTCAAAAACAGATTGTGACGTATACGGAACAGTTAGCGATCGCCTTGAAGTGTGTCGGTATGATGAACATCCAGTTTGTGATTCACGAAGACCAAGTTTACGTGATTGAAGTTAACCCACGGGCTAGCCGGACGGTACCGTTCTTGAGTAAGGTTACCGACATTCCAATGGCGCAAGTCGCAACACGTGCCATTCTTGGGCAGTCCTTAGTTGAACAAGGTTATCAGACTGGTTTAGTCACACCTGGTCCACTAGTTCACGTTAAGGCGCCGGTCTTCTCATTCTCCAAACTGAACCGAGTTGATAGTTTGCTCGGACCAGAAATGAAGTCGACTGGGGAAGTTATGGGTAGCGATGTGACGATGGCAAAGGCTTTATACAAAGCCTTTGAAGCAGCTAAATTGCACGTGCCAGATCATGGGAACGTCTTGATTACGGTTCGTGACGACGATAAACCAGAAGCTGTTAAGTTAGCACGCCGGTTCCACGCACTCGGTTACCAGTTATTGGCAACGCGTGGGACAGCCACGACCTTAGAACAAGCTGGTTTACCAGTAGATGTCGTCGACAAGATTGATAGCGGTGAACACGACTTAATCCATCAGATGGAAGCCGGTAAAGTTCAAGTGGTCATCAACACGGTTTCAGATGAGGAACATGCGGCTGACGACGGTACTTTGATTCGGAATACCTCGATCATGCACAATATTCCATTATTTACAGCACTTGATACGGTCGACGCAATCTTACGGGTCCGCGAATCACAATCATTTGTCACTCAAGCCTTATAAAAAGTGCAGCACTTAGGACGAGTTTCGACGAGTAGCAGATTAGGTTAAAACAGGAGGAATTATCATGGGACGGTTAACAGTAGATTTAGCTGGGGTAACGTTACAAACCCCAGTCATGCCCGCCAGTGGTACGGCAGCGTATGGTCAACAGATGGCGCAACAGTTAGATTTAGGTGCGTTAGGCGGCTTAGTTATCAAGTCAACGACCGCTGAACCTAAAGTGGGTAATGCGCGACCAACCACGGCGGTAACGACGGCTGGATGGCTAAATGCGATTGGACTCAAAAATCCGGGCATCGACAACGTGTTAGCTGAAAAGCTACCTTGGTTAGCGACCAATTATCCAGAACTACCGATTATTGGTAGTGTGGCGGGAGCTAGTTTTGACGAATACGTGACGGTAGCCCGTAAGATGGCCAGCGCACCCAATGTCAAATTACTGGAAGTTAACATCTCATGCCCAAATGTTGACCACGGTGGTTTAGCCTTCGGAACTGATCCAGAGACGGTGACGGAACTGACTCGCCAAATTGTAGCGGCAGTCGACAAGCCTGTCTTCATGAAATTAACGCCTAACGTGACTGACATCGTGCCGATTGCCAAAGCTGCTGAAGCTGGCGGTGCGGCTGGTTTGACGATGATCAATACGTTGACTGGAATGGGGATCGACCTTGCCACTCGGAAACCAATCTTGGCACACGGAACAGGTGGTTTGTCTGGTAAGGCCATCCATCCATTAGCTGTACGGATGATTCACGAGGTTCGTCAACAGACGGCCTTACCAATCATCGGTGTCGGTGGGGTCTTCACACCGGAAGACGTCCTTGAATTTTACCTTGCTGGTGCTAACGCGGTTCAAGTTGGCGCGGCAACTTACGGTCAACCAACTGCTTGTACCGATATTATCAACGGCTTACCCGCAACAATGGATAAGTACGGTATTGAAAGCTTGCAATCACTGATTACCGAGGTGCAGGGATGAGTAGTAGACCAGTAATTATTGCGCTGGATTTTCCAACGGCGGAAAAGGCATTAGCATTCTTAGACCAGTTTTCAGCTGAACTACACGTTACCGTTAAGATTGGCATGGAATTATTCTATGCGGCCGGTCCCGCAATCGTAAAAGCGATTCAAGACCGTGGTCACGACGTTTTCCTAGATTTGAAACTACACGATATTCCAAATACGGTTGAAGCCGGGATGCGGGTGATTGGCCGACTCGGCGTCACTTACACGACGGTTCACGCGGCTGGCGGTCACGTCATGCTAGCGGCTGCTAAACGCGGTTTGTTGGCTGGCGCTGCTGAAGAAGGATTAGCGGCACCTAAGTTACTGGCAATTACGCAGTTAACGTCAACGAGTCAAGAAATTCTGAATGAAGACCAACAGATTGCTGGGACGGTGCAAGCTAGCGTGGTTCACTACGCGCAACTTGCGCAACAGAGCGATTGCGATGGGGTGATCTGTTCAGCACAAGAAATTAGTGCGATTCACGTGGCGGTTGGCGATGATTTTCTTGGCATTACGCCAGGGATTCGGCCAGCTAGCGCGCAGGCAGATGATCAGCAACGCGTGATGACACCCGCCGCGGCTGCCAAAGCGGGCAGTAACGGCCTAGTGGTTGGCCGACCAATTACACAGGCTGACGATCCAGTAGAGGCTTACCAACGAATAATGACAGAATGGAGAGTTTAAAGTATGACTGAAATTGCAGCGACGATTGCACAGGATTTATTATCAATTCAGGCGGTGACGTTACGTCCTAACGAACCATTTACGTGGGCGAGTGGGATTCATAGCCCCATCTATACCGATAACCGGTTGACGATCTCATACCCACAAGTGCGGCAACGAATTGCACAGGGTATCGCTGACATTATCAAAGCACAGTATCCAGATACTGAAGTGATTGCCGGAGTAGCCACGGCTGGGATTCCTCATGCTGCGTGGGTTGCTCAGATTTTGGACTTACCACTGATCTACGTTCGTTCAAAACCCAAGGATCACGGTGCTGGTCGTCAGATTGAAGGCGTCTTAAAAGCGGGTGCTAAGGTCGTCATGCTGGATGACCTGATTTCAACGGGCGGTAGTGTCTTACAAGCAGCCAAAGCAGTACAGGCTGAAGGCGGCGATATTCAAGCAGTTGGGTCAATCTTTAGCTACGGCTTGGATGCCGCAACCACTAACTTTGCAGCGGCTGAATTACCACTATTCAGCTTGACTAACTACACCACGTTGATCAAAGTAGCGCGTGATAAAGCTTATATCGACGATGATGAATTGGCTTCATTGCATACTTGGCGTCAGGATCCACAACACTGGGGTGCGAATCATTAAATAGAGTATTTAATAAAAGTTTGGGTTGAAAAACTCAAGCTTTTTTATTTTGATGTTTGTTTTCTGAACAAGTAGGAATTGTGCTATTTATGATGTCATATGTACGGCCTTTCCCGCCTACCGGGGCAGTCTGACAACGCTGG
>NZ_LFEE01000033.1:0-10214 GCF_001039045.1 Lactiplantibacillus herbarum | reverse complement strand
TACCCCTCACGGCTAGATTGGATTTAAAATGTTGATAAGATGTGTCTAGCTTTAATTTGATTCATCTTTATTCCAAAGAGAAACTAGATGGCGGTGGTTATACCGAATTTAGTCATTGTAAGTAGCCAGTTTAAAATTAGGGGGGCAAATGTCTGACTCCAGATACTATCTAGCCGTGAAGGGTATCCTGACCATGTTCAGTGGTGCCCACCACGTTCCAATCATTGTCAGGATGCCCCGGTAGGCGGAATCAGAATGCACATTATAAGTTATGTTTCGCTGACCGCACATCCTTTTTTTAGCTGCCTAAATATGCGATAATAGGACTTAATATCATGAGAACGTCTGTTCAGATAAAAGGAGGAATTAGTGGTGAGTTTACAATTTGTATTAGGTCCGGCCAAGGTGGATCACCGGCAAACGATGATTGATCAATTAGTGCAAACACTGACGGCTAAACCACAGGATCAGTTTTTTTACTTAGTGCCTAATCATATCAAGTTTGATACCGAAGTTGACGTCTTAAATCGCCTAGCACAAGCGTTCAATCAATCTGATTTGTATGCGCAGAGCCAAGTCCAAATCTTGTCGTTTACCCGGCTAGCTTGGTACTTAATGAAGAATGACGCGGCTTACCAAGTACCGAGGTTGTCCGCTGCCGGTATTGATATGTTACTTTACCGCATCCTGCAGCGGCACGCGGATGAGCTACGTTTGTTTGGTGGTGAAATCGGCCAGACTGGTTTCATTACGCAGTTAGCACGTGAAATCAACGAGCTGCAAACTGCTAATCTCCAACCCGAAGACGTCGTGCAATTAGCTGCCAACGCCATGGCTGGTGATTTGCAGGCTAAGCTACATGATTTAGCGATTGTGTATACCGATTTTATTGAAGCTACGGCGGGTAAGGATCTGAAGCCCGCAGATGTATTAGCCCAATTGAATGCTTATTTGCGGCATCAAGACTTACACGGAACGCACGTTTACTTAGAACTGGCTGGGTTTGCTCAACTACCAGCTCAGGAACAAGGAATCGTTACGACGATGCTTGAACGGGGCGCTGACGTCACGGTTAGTCTAATGCTTGATCAAAAAGTGGTCACGCAGGCACCAGAAAATGGGACGTTGTTCTATCAATCCGGTCGACTTTACTACCGGTTATACCAGTATGCTCAGATTCGTAAGATTCCCGTATTAAACGATTTGCATGCGACAACGCTCAGAGTTGCTCCAGGACTAGCAGCGTTAGATGATTTTTGGCGCGGACATCCACAAGCGGCAACTGGTCAGGAAGCAACTAATCGCAATGTCCATCTCTTGAGAGCAGATAGCCGGCAAAATGAATTGGCCCAAGTTAGCCGTATGATTCGGGCGATGGTCGCTAAGAAGCACACTGATCCAGCCGAAGACTATCACTACCGCGATTTCTTGATCATGACGCGCCACTTGGATCACTACCAAACGATGTTGGCACCAACGTTGCACCAACAAGAAATTCCGTATTTCGTTGATTTGCAACGTTCGATGGCTGACCATCCGTTGGTTGAACTGATTGGTGCGCTATTTGATCTGGAGGCGCAACACTATCAGTATCGTGATGTGATGCGTCTTTTGAAGACGGAACTATTACTACCGACAATTGATGGTCAACCGATGGATCGGCAGGCTTATCGGCAAGCAGTTGACTTGACGGAAAACTTCATCTTGAAGAGTGGTTATACTGGTAATCGCTGGCTAGAATCAAAAGACTGGCAGTATTTTCAATTAACGGCAGGCGATGCGGGTGTTGAGACGGATCAAAATGCTGAAATTTCGCGGCAAATCAATCTAATCCACCATTTTGTAGCGAACCTATTTCCACCATTTTTCAAGAAATTAGCTCAGGCATCGGATGGCCGCAGTGCGGCCACGGTGCTGGTTAATTTCTTGAATCAAAGTGGTGTGACGCAGCAGTTACTCGCTTGGCGTGATCAGGCCTTGGATCAACAGGACGTCGCTGCGGCAGCAGAACCTGAACAGACTTGGCAAACGTTCTGTGGGATGCTGGATGAGTACGTGACGATTTTAGGCGATGATGAGTTTATTGCACCTGATTTCTTAGCACTATTACAAGCAGGCTTTGAAGGCGCAAGCTATTCCCAGATTCCATCAACGCTAGATCAAGTCTTGATTTCGGAAAGCGGAATGGTTCAGAGTCAGGATCGTAAAGTGGTCTTCATGATTGGTGCAACCGACTTAGTAATGCCGGATCGCATCATGACCAATAATTTACTGAGTGATGTCGATAAAGAAAATCTGCAAACGGGATTAAGTGAATTAGATGGCGATCATTACCTCAATGATTCTGCAGTTGTTCAACTAGGAGACGAAAGTTGCTTGAATTACTTGGCCTTTTTGAGTGCTAAGGAGCAGCTGTTCTTTAGTGCACCGTTAAAAGATGATCAGGAATCGGACTTGAATTGGTCTAACTATATTATTCGCATTCAACAACAATTTAAATTGCCAACCCACACTTATCTTGGTACGCCTGATCCAACTAGTTCGGATGCAGGTCCCTTTGTGGGTACGAAACGACGAACAATCAGTCACGTGATTCAGGTTTATCGTGATGTGTTAACAACTAATACTGATCCTAATCGGGTGGGCGAACCATTACGGCCGGCACCAGTCTGGGTATGGCTACGTCAACAGTTGACTCATGACGCTCAGTTTGGCGCATTAGCACAGAAATTATTAGCAGGATTGAGTTATCGCAATCAACCAGTAACACTGACAGCGGATAGTGTGGAATCTTTATACGGACATCAAATCTACACGTCAATTTCTAAGCTGGAAGAATTTTATCGTAATCAGTACGCTTATTTCTTGAAGTACGGCTTGAAATTGCGGGAGCGTGACGTCTTTGAATTGTCAGCTGCCAGTACCGGTGAATTCTTCCATGCGGTTTTAGATGGCTTGATTAAAGTGTTACGGCAAGACCAAATTCCATTAGCGCAGGCCAGTGATCAGCAGTTGGGACAGTACTTAGAGGCGGTGACGCAACAAGTACTGGATCAACCACAGTTCATGATCTTAGCCAGTTCGAATCGGATGGCGTATTTGCAACGGCAACTGATCAATACGGTTCGCCAGATTGCTTTTGCCATTCGGAACCAGAGTCAGTTATCGGCGGCGGAACCTAAGCATACCGAAGTCTTATTTGGGAACGTCGGTAAGGAACATGGCTTGAAGGCCCTTGATTTTCAGATTGATGCTACTCATAGCGTGCACGTTCGTGGGAAGATTGATCGCCTAGACCAAATTCAGGTTGCTGATCAGAGTTATTTGGGTATTGTGGATTACAAATCGTCGCAACATAAATTTGATTTCCAAGAAGCTTACTACGGGTTAGCGATGCAGATGCTGACTTATTTGGATGCCGTGTTGCATAATGAACGCGAACTGGTTGGCAACGACCAAGACGCCGTCAAACTGGCTGGGGCACTCTACATGCACATCCAAAATCCAACTTTACAACCTAAAGATATTAAGGGCGGCTTTGAAGCAGCCTTATTGAAGAAGAACAAGTATAAGGGCATTTTACTGGATGATCCTAAGCTACTAGAACATCTGGATAGTGATCTGCAACAGGCGACGGGTGCTTCCAAAGTTTACCCATTTAGTCGTAAAAAAGATGGTGCGTACAGCGGTGGTCGGGCAGCCTCATTAGTGACGAATGATCAATTGGAACGACTGTTGGCACATAATAGCCAGTTGATTGTGGCGGCTGCCGAAGCAATCTTTGCCGGGCAGGTCGACTTGAACCCGATTCGATTGAATGATAAGACCACGGCGCTACAGTATTCGCCATATCTATCGATTATGCAATTTGACGCGATGCTGGCTGAAAATTCTTATCGGGATTTACCACCATTGTCATCGCAACAAGTCTTAGACCTGTTAAAGGATCAGAAAGGGGGCGCGCTTCATGAGTAAGACGAAATATACGGCAAGTCAACAGGCTGTCATTGAGCAGAGTGGCAACAACTTGTTGGTTTCTGCTTCGGCCGGTTCAGGAAAGACGACCGTCTTGATTGAACGCATCATGCGTAAAATCCTTGCTGGGACGAATATTGACCAGTTGCTAGTTGTGACGTTTACGAACTTAGCTGCTAAGCATATGAAACAAAAGCTGGAATCTCAGATCAACAAACGGATTTCAAAATTACTCAAGGATAATCCTGATCAGACGACCGCGTCACCGGTGATTCGCCAGTTGCGTCAACAATTGAACTTGTTAGGTGTGGCCAATATCAGCACGCTAGATGCGTTCTGTTTACGTGTAATCCAACGGTATTACTATGTTATTGACTTGGATCCAGTGTTCCGATTATTGACGGATAATACTGAAGGCTTACTGATTCGTGATCAGGTCTGGGATACGGTTCGTGAACAACTCTACGCTGACGATGGTGAAGTCTTTGATCTATTAACGGCTAATTTCTCCAATGACCGCAGCGACGATGGTTTGAGCCGGTTGATTTTCCGGTTGTTTGATTTTTCGCAGTCGACGCCTGATCCAGATGCTTGGTTACAAGGACTAGCGGCACCGTATCACGTGACGGGGACGAACCTGACTGCAAGTGATTTCTATCAACAGCAGTTATTGCCATTATTGACTGATGAAGTTGCAGCAATGCAGGCACAGTTAGTGCAAGCCCAGACCATTACGGAGACGCAGGAACTTGAACCCAAGACGGGGGAGGTGCTGACGATTGCGCAGCAGTTGCTTGCAACTTTGCATGAGCAATTGGGCACCGCCAGTTGGAACGAGTTGCGTAGTCAGGTCGCTGATTTTAAGGTTGGACGGTTAAAGAAGACCTATAAAGATGAACCCGAACGAACGGCTCAGGCTAAGGCCATGGGTACGTTGGTTGATAACGTTAAGAAACGGATGACGGCCCTCAGTACGACCTATTTTGCGGCTGATGAACAGCAGGTCTTAGACATCATGACGGGTTCTAAAGCGATTGTGCAGGAATTGGTGCATGCCTCCCAGTTATTTAGTACGGCTTTCGCTGCAGAAAAACGGCGGCGTCACGTTCTAGACTTCTCTGACTTGGAACATCTAAGTTTACAGATTTTGACAAGCGATGACGAAAGCGGCCAGGGTGCGTTGCAACAATTACGTGCTCAGTTTGAAGAAGTGATGGTCGATGAATATCAAGATATTAATAGTTTGCAGGAAACGATTTTGCAGTTGCTTGCGCGTAAAGAACCCGGCAACATGTTCATGGTGGGTGATGTTAAGCAGTCGATCTACCAGTTCCGATTGGCAGATCCCTTACTATTTTTGCAAAAGTATCATAATTTTGGCACTAATCCAGAGCATGGTGACCGGATTGTGTTGGCGGAAAACTTCCGCTCGGTTGAGAATGTCGATCGACTGACTAACCTGATTTTCAGCCAGTTGATGGATGAGCCGGTCGGTCAGATCGATTATGATGAGGCGGCTTATTTAAAATACGGTCCTAAAGACTATCCTGCAGATATGCCGCAAACGACGAACCTATTGTTGTATCAAACTGGAACTGAAGAAGCTTCGGACGTTGATGTAACGCTTGATGACATGTCAGCTGAAGATGATTTTGCGATTGATGATCCAGCGGTCGGGAGTATCACAATGGTTGCTCAGAAGATTCTCGAACTGCGGGCACAGGACAAGCCGATTTTTGAACGTAACGGCGATCACGGTGAGTACCGGCCATTCCGATACAGTGATGTGGCGTTATTAGTACCAACGCGTAATCATAACTTAACGATTATCGACGTCTTCAAACGGTATCATATTCCAGTTGTGGTCAACGATGCGCAGAACTATTTTCAAACGACTGAAATTAGAATCATGATGGCGTTACTCAGCATCATCGATAATCCGTATCAGGATATTCCATTAGTAGCGGTGCTACGGTCACCAATCGTTGGGTTGGATGAAAACCAGTTAGTTTTCTTACGTATTCAAAATAAGACGAGTGACTATTTCCAAGCAATCCAGGACTTTTACCGCCATTATCCTACGTCGAAACCGACTGAATATGGGAATACGGTCTATGCTAAGATTGAGACTTTTCTCAATCAGTTAACAACTTTCCGGGATTTAGCACGACGCAACCAAATCGTGACGCTGATCTGGCGAATCTATGAAACCACTGGCTTTTTAGACTACGTTGGTGGGATGCCCGCTGGTAAGCAACGGCAAGCTAATTTACATGCACTGTACGAACGGGCGTATGCCTATGAACAGGGCAGCTTTAAGGGCCTTTTCCAATTCGTACGTTTCATTAAACGAATGCAGGAAAAGGATCAGGATTTGGCTTCCGCTGTGTCAGAAACGGATGCCGAAGCGGTCAGTGTGATGACGATTCATGGTAGTAAAGGACTCGAATATCCGGTTATCTTTGTCATGGATACCGACAAACGTTTTAACCAGATGGATACCCGCTCAAGCGCGTTATTAGACCGGCAAGCGGGAATTGGGATTACTTATTTGGATCCTGAAACTCGGGTTAAATATCCAACCTTGCCGCAAGTGATCACGAAGCAAGTTGTTAGTAAAAAGCTGCGAGCTGAGGAAATGCGCAAACTGTACGTTGCAATCACGCGGGCGCAGCAACAGCTGTTCTTGGTCGGAACAATCAAGGATATTGATTCGGCAACCAAGAAGTGGCGGCAGAGCTTTGCGAGTGAGGGACGGGTGCTTACCGCCCAGTCACGAATCGGCGCGACTAA
Organism: Lactiplantibacillus herbarum; assembly: GCF_001039045.1. Lineage (GTDB taxonomy): Bacteria > Bacillota > Bacilli > Lactobacillales > Lactobacillaceae > Lactiplantibacillus > Lactiplantibacillus herbarum. Next base: position 3,446 of record NZ_LFEE01000033.1, on the reverse strand, counting down.
CCAGTTAGACTGGATTGGGATGTCGTTGATGCGGCATTCCGCGATGAAGGATTACTGGGCGGATGAGTGGCCTAATTACGAATTGCCCGGTGATGAACTGCCTAAAGTGGCTATTGAATTGGGTGACGCAACGACGATTGTTCAGGATCAACCACAAGCTGAGTCAGAGACACAACTTGATGCGGTCCAAACAGTTGAACAACACGTTGATGTGGCGGTGGATCAGTTAACAAAACAACGGTTAACTGAACTACTGAATTTACATTACACGCACCAAACATCAACCACGACCACGGCTTATCAGTCAGTATCGGAAGTCAAACGAATCTTTGAAGATCCAGATACGGCTCAGATGAATGATAATCCGACTGTCAGCAAGCAAAAGGCACGTCCAACTAGCCGTTTTGTGACTGGGAGCCTCGATTTGCCGCAATTCCTGCAGACAGCGCAGTCACCAACTAGTGCAGAAGTCGGGAGTGCGACCCACTTAGTCTTAGAACAGCTTGATTTGAGCCAGCCGATTGATGCTGCTGCGGTCCAAGCAACCATCGCTGAACTAGTGGCGAAGCAAGTCTTGACGCAAAATGTGGCGGAATTAATCGATGGTGAGGCTGTAGTCGGCTTTTATCACAGTGAACTGGGTGAGCGGATTTTGAGTGATCCAAGTAAAGTTCACCGTGAAGTGCCGTTTTCACTGTTATTACCGGCACAACAGATTTTTGATGTCGATGATCAGGAAGATGGCAAAGTCTTGATTCATGGGATTATTGATGGTTATTTGGAAACAGAGACCGGCTTAATTTTATTCGACTACAAGACCGACCGTGTTCGTAAACCTGCAGATTTAGGGGAGCGTTACGCGGGACAAGTTAAGTTGTACGCGGCTGCGCTACAGTCCATGTATCAGCGACCAGTTGAACAACGTTACTTGTATTCATTACCGCAACACGTGTTTGTAGCGGTTGATTAGATAATATTAGTGGCAAGATTTAAAAACGGGGTCCTTCAGAAGGATTAAGATTCTGAAGGACCCCGTTTTTAATGTTGTATTAGTGGCGAACTGTCTTGTACTAGAAAGCTGTTATAACAATATTTGGTAGGCATTCCGCTGATCAGTAGCGTCATTGTCCATATAGACGATACCACGATAGTCGAAGCCAGTTTTAGTGATAATGTATTGCATGCGTTTATTCAATAGATGGGTGTCGATACGAACCTGACGGAAGCCTAGTTGGTAGCTGATGGTGAGCAGGTTGCTGAAATAAAAATCAGTTAAGTGCTGGCCATGGTAGCCACTGGCGATCGCAATCCGGTGAATCGACGTGTAAGGTGTGGTCGCTTGTTCCCAACTGCCATGATAGATTTGAGCATAGTTGGGGTCGGGGGTGGTTAAGAGGGCGGCGGTGCCAGCAAGTTTGCCATCTACGATTAGGACCCAAGCAAGCTGGGCATCAATATCAGCCTGAATATCACTAGCTTCGGGATAGCCATCCTGCCATTGGGGAATATTATCGGCAGCTAGTGCTTGTTTACCTTGTTCAATAACAGCCATCATTGCGGGCAAATCAGCGTTAACGGCCTGACGAATATATTTTGACATTACGTATCACTTACTCTCTTTTAGATGCTCATATTATAAGCTAATTTGATAGGTCGGACAAATCGAGAACAGAATGCTACTTTTTTATGGCGGTAAGCTTTATAATCATACTTATTAACAGACGGGAGTGACTCAGATGAAAGTTTTTGTAATTGGTGCCCACGGTCAGATCGGTAAGAAAATTGTTTCCAAGTTAGTTGCCCAAGGTGATCAAGTGTACGCCGGTGTTCGGCAACCTGAACAGGCAGAAGCCTTTGAAGATGCTGGTGCTCAACCAGTTCAATTCAACTTAATGGCGCAACCAGCTGATTTAGCCTTAGCGTTTGAAGGCATGGATGCAATTGTTTTTGCAGCGGGTTCTGGTGGTCAGACGGGTTACGATATGACCCTGATGATTGACTTGGACGGAGCGGTTAAGTCAATGCAAGCAGCTGAACTCGCTAACGTTAAACGTTACGTGATTATCAGTGCCGAATTTACGGCTGATCGTAGTCGCTGGCCACGTGCCTTACAACCTTACTACGTTGCGAAGTATTACGCTGACGAATGGTTGAAGACCCGGACCGAGTTAGATTACACGATTTTACAACCTGGGACTTTAATCAATGATGCTGGAACTGGTAAAGTGACGGTTGATCCTGGTGTTGGTGGTGAAATCACCCGTGATGATGTCGCGGCTTTCACGGTTCAAACGTTGAAGACGCCAACGACAATTGGTAAGACGATTGCGTTAATCAATGGTGATACACCGATTGAAACGGCTGTTAAAGCTGATTAATAAAAAATGATCTCCATTAAATAATTAATCTGTACGGACTAATTATTTAATGGAGATTTTTTAGGCCTGTTAGTAGCATTTTGCGAAACATTGGTTTCAAAGAACAGATTACAGCTGTGTTATTGGGAGCCTTATCAATTTTTTTGATAACCTTAAGGCTGTTTGACTATACGATTCTTTACGACTATCGTAAAATTATCTTAATAGAAGGGCCGTTGAAAATCATGGCGTTTGGAGAATTAGTCATTATTTTAGTAGTTGTGGGGATTGTTGCGGGTATCGTTAGCACGGCTGCTGGGTTAGCGTCACTAGTATCATACCCCGTGTTATTGGCATTGGGGTTGCCACCAGTTACGGCTAACGTGACCAACACGGTTGGGTTAGCCTTTACGAGTTTTGGTGCGGTTCCCGCATCACGCAAAGAATTGCGAGGACATGGTCGTGAGTTACGGGCACTAATTCCACTAACGCTGATTGGGAGTATCGTTGGTGCAATCCTATTATTCGTGATCCCAGCTGCGACTTTTGCCAAAGTTGTGCCATTCTTCATTTTAGTTGCGGGAGTCCTAGTTCTAGTTCCACGGCGGATTCACGTCAGCCAACCTGGTGAGAGTGCTAAGCCAGCACGATGGGTAACTGCTTTGTCTTGGCTAGGAATCTTTCTTGTTGGAACGTACACTGGCTACTTTGGTGCGGCCGGTGGCGTGTTGATGTTGGCGATTCTCTCGTTTACGAGTGATACACCATTTACTGTTTACAATGCCCAGAAGAACTTGGCGTTGGGACTAGCTAACATCGTTTCCGCAGTGGTTTATGCGTTACAGACTCCGATTAAATGGCACTATGTGATTCCATTAGGGATCGGATTCTTAATCGGCGGTAGTCTTGGACCACGGATCGTCCGGCATTTACCAGCGCGTTTACTCACAATTGTGATTGGAATTGGGGCGCTCGGTTTAGCAGCAAGCTTGTTTAAGTCAGCATATGGCTTGTAGTGGTATTGCGTCTATAATAGTCAAAATAAAAGATCTCACGAAAAAAATGAAGTGCAACAAAAAAGTTAGACAA
>NZ_LFEE01000050.1 GCF_001039045.1 Lactiplantibacillus herbarum | reverse complement strand
GGTGTTGATGGAATTCCATCAACACCCAATTTTTGTGTAAAATAAAAGGACAAGTCCCACAATGCACCACCAAGTACCGACCAAAGTAAATGTAAAGGCAAGTGAGAAGACATGTCCCAAGACCATTTTATCGAAGATACGCTTCAAATTAAAGACCCAAATATCATTTGTACTGATATTGATAATAGCAATCCAGAAAAACAAGTCATCTACGCGAAGTTAACTTACCCCTTAGAGAGCTGTCCACTTTGTGGTCAGTTCTCAGTAGTGCGGTTTGGTACTAACTTGATAAATGTCAGAATGCCACCAATCAAGGAACGACCAGTCATTTTAAAACTGCTTAAACAACGATATCGTTGCAAGACATGCCAACGAACATTCAGTGCGCAAACGTCACTAGTTAAACCGCATTGCCAAATTTCAGAAGATACCAAGTAAATGATTATTCTAAGACTACTTAAAGATCGCAGTATTATTGATATTGCGGACGAGTTGAACGTGTCCCCCGTCGCAGTCAATCGGGTCATTGATTCATTGGCATCGCAAACTAAAATCTCTTTGACAACTTTACCAGTAACCTTGTGCTTTGATGAGTTCCGTTCCACCGGTCATCAAATGAGTTTCATTACCATCGATGGTGATTCACACCGGTTAGTTACCGTTTTACCTGATCGATTTAATCGCAATATTAAAAAGCATTTTATGACTCATTACTCCTTAAAAGAACGACAACAGGTTCAACGAATCGTGATTGACTTTAACGCCCAATATCAAAGCATTATTCACGAAGTTTTTCCAAACGCCAAAATCATCGCCGATAATTTTCATTTAGTCCAAATGGGACTTAGATCATTAAACCAAACTCGAGTACAGTTGATGCATCATTTTGATCCTAAAACTAGAGAATACCGGATCCTCAAATATCATTGGCGCCTATTCTTAAAATCATATTCAGACCTAGAGAAGCGGAAACCACAATGGTTTCCGCACTTAAAGAGCTGGGTCACTCAAGAACAATTAGTCCTAGAAGGAGTGGAACTTGATCCCATTTTTCAACAAACTTATTTTACCGCTCATGCTTTAGTAGACGCATTAAGAACTCGTAACTATCAAGACTTTAGCAAAGCTTTGAGCCGAATCAACAAAGTCAGTTCACAGCTTGAGACTACAGTTAAAACTTATCGTAAATACTTACCATTAATCGAAAACATGATGACTAGTACCTATTCAAATGGGCCGCTAGAAGGTATTAACCGAAAAATCAAACAAATTAAACGGACGGCATATGGTTATCGGAACTGGTCTCGTTTTTACACACGAATTCGGATTGAATTCACGATTCAAAACAACAAAAGGAAACCAATTCGTAAATGAATTGGTTTCCTCATAAAGAACTCCATCAACAGCCGTTGACAAAGAGCC
>NZ_LFEE01000026.1 GCF_001039045.1 Lactiplantibacillus herbarum | reverse complement strand
CAGTCGCTGAACGCCTGGTGTCGCACTCTTGTTTTTTAAGTACGTAGTAGAATGAAAGAGTAGGTGTGAAAACACAATGGCTTTACTAGAAGTAACGGATTTATCGCAAAGCTTTGCGGACCGTAAATTATATGACGATGCTAATTTCACACTAGAAAGAGCCGACCACATGGGAATCGTTGGCCAAAATGGGGCGGGGAAGAGTACCCTGATCAAGATTTTGACTGGTCAGATCCTACCCTTGAGTGGTCAGATCAAGTGGCAACATAATATCCGGACTGGTTATTTAGACCAATACGCAGATATTCCAGCTGGAATGACCTTGTATTCCTTCTTGCGGACCGCTTTTCAGTGGCTATATGATGTGGATGCTCAGATGCAACAAGCCTATACCGATTACGCTGAAAACATGGATGACAAGTTATTAGAAAAAGCTGGTCGTTTTCAGGAAACCTTGGAAGCCAATAATTTTTATGATATTGAGACCGAAATGGAACGGGTCATTACCGGGCTTGGGTTAGATTCAATCGGTCGTGAGCACGTCATCAGTGAAATGTCTGGGGGCCAACGTTCTAAGATTATCTTGGCCAAGTTATTGCTTGAAAATCCAGACGTCATTATTTTGGATGAACCAACTAACTATTTGGATACGGCCCACATTACTTGGTTGGAAGATTATCTGAACGGTTTCGCAGGGGCTGCCATGGTGATCTCCCATGATTATGACTTCCTACAGCGCGTTACGAACTGTATCTGTGATGTGGCGTTCGGTAAAATTATCAAGTATCGTGGCGACTTTAAGTCGGCGATGCGTCAAAAAGAAGCGCGTAAAGAAGCTCAGTTGAAGGCGTTTGAAAAGCAGCAAGTCGTCATCGACAAGGCTGAAAAGTTCATTCGCAAGAATAAGGCTGGTTCTAAGTCAACGATGGCTAAGTCACGGGAGAAGATGCTGTCGCATTTGGACCGGGTCGATCCACCGAGTGAGAATGAACATGCTAAGTTTGCGTTCCCATATCTGGATACTGGTTCGCAGAATGCACTGAGTGTGACCAAGTTGTCAGTTGGCTATGGTAAACCATTGCTGGAACCAGTGACATTCTCAATGACCAATGGCGAGAAGTTTGCGTTCAAAGGATTCAATGGGGTCGGTAAGTCGACTTTGATCAAATCAATCCTTGGCGTGATTCCATCATTGGCTGGTAAGTCGAATTTTTCACCTTCGGCTAAGATCAATTATTTCACGCAAGATTTGGAGTGGGATAACCAAGAGTTGACCCCATTACAGACCATTCAAGAAAAGTACCCAACGATGTTACCTAAGACAATTCGGACGAAACTCGCTAAGTGTGGGATCAATGCGGCTAACGCAATGAAACCAATGCACCTGTTGAGTGGGGGCGAACAGACGAAGGTCAAGTTGGCCTTGTTGGAATTGATTCCATGTAACTTCTTGATCATGGATGAACCAACTAATCACTTGGATGATGAGACTAAGGAAGGCTTGAAGCGAGCTTTACAGGCCTTCCAGGGTAACTTGATTCTGGTCAGCCATGAGAGTAGTTTCGTGGACGGCTGGGTCGATAAAGAGCTCAACGTTGAAAAGTTGAGTTTGAAAGAACACTAAGTTAAGTAGAAATTACTGATTAGTGATCCATGTTTGATAATAATAGTTGTAACTAAAAACACCTCAGAATTTCAAAATTCTGAGGTGTTTTTGACTTATATTCAAATCTTTTAGCGTGGCAGCAATTTACTCTCAACCGTAATGCGATCACGGCCACCTTGTTTTGACTGATAGAGATAATCATCTACCCGAACAAACCATTCGGTAAAAGAATCATCGCTAGTCTTTAGGGCGGATACCCCAATCGAAACAGTTACCGTAAGTGTTTGATCATTAAAGATAACTGGCGATTGACGTAAATCATCCTGTAATGCTTTTAACAGTTGTCCAGCAGAAGTAGCGGTCGTACCGCGGAAAATGAAGATGAACTCTTCGCCGCCGTAGCGGAATAGCTGACCATGAGTACTGCGCCGTTTTAATTCTAGCTCGAAGAAATGGGCCACGTGCCGCAAAACGGCGTCGCCAGCCAAGTGTCCGTATTGGTCATTGAAATGTTTAAAGTGATCAATATCGAGCATCGCCATTGTAATTGGTCCCGTATGACGTTCTTGATAGGCCTTGAAGATCTGTTGCGTGGTTGCATCGAAACTAGCTCGATTACGGACGCCAGTCAATTCATCGTAGTTGACTTGCTGATCAAAGGTGAGTGCTTCAGTAAAGAATTTTTGAATGCGCTGAACCGCCAGACGGACGAGCCACATATAAGCGACGAAGATAAGTACGACGTTTATCGTATAAATTAAATTAAAGCGGTGGACAGACCAAATGACGCCCCACCAAGTACCAGCGTAAAGAACCTGTAACGATAAATACTGCCATTGAGAATTGACGATCTGTTTGTAATTGCGGGCAATATAAATGACAATAACCCCAAGAATAATCGTCATCGTAATGAACACTGGCAGATGATGAGGTCCTTGACCCATCCAGATGGATTGTCCGTAGATAAAGATAGGCATTAAGATGTTGATGACTTCAACTGCCAAGTTACGCATCGTATTTAAACTGAAGAGAAGGATCGTCAATTGGGCAGTTGCGTAGGCCCAACTGATGACATCACCAGAGTTGAGGACGGTAAAAATCTGTCGTAATAGTACCATACTGATCAGTACACTAGCTGCCTCTAAAAGATGAGCAAAAAAAGTAAAACGAGGTTGTTGGTAGTTACGAATACGTTGTTCTAGTGTGTAAGTTAGTAGTGTCATTAGAGTGATGAAGCCAATTGTAATTAGAACAACAATTAGCATTTTAATATGGCAGATTGTAAAATTTAAGTTGAACATTT
>NZ_LFEE01000023.1:32377-67980 GCF_001039045.1 Lactiplantibacillus herbarum | reverse complement strand
TATGTGTTGCACTTCAATTGTAAATTCGTCACATACGATTAGGAGGTAGCACAATGCAAAAAAAGCTTTAATTATCAAGATGGTTTTGGTGAGGAACTAAGCCTGGCAATTAATCCATCAAGTGGTTTCTTATTGGCTACCGATGATGTTGGTGGAGACAGTGTAGCAATGTCAATTAGCTTTGATGAGTTGAGACGGCTAGCTAAGCTGATCGATGACGAGGTGCCTCATGGCGAAAATGATAAGAAGTAAATACGGGTATGAGCCGCCTGAATGGGTGCAGGCCGATGCTCGGCTAGATAAGTGGTGCAAGGATAAGAAGCGTCGTGCAAATAAGCATGGCGCTTTTAGTTTGGATAAAAATAAGGAGGAAGCAATTATGAATTTTGGAGAAGCGCTTGAAGAATTAAAACGAGGTAATTGTGTTGCACGTAAAGGTTGGAACGGCAAAGGCATCTTCATTAAATTGAAAAAGGGAGAATCTTTGAACACTCCCAATAATCGTTTTAATGAGGTTATGACTCACGATTTCATTTATATTGACACGACTGGGCTACGCACGAACAATCCGAATGCACCTATGGATCGAGTTCCATGGTTAGCTAGTCAAACTGATATGCTAGCTGATGACTGGGTCGTAGTCGAATAACGATGACTAATTCCAATTAGACGGAGGTGTGGTGGTATGTAATGACACGAAAGTTAACGCCCAAACAGCAAAAGTTTGCCGATGAGTATATCAAGTCTGGAAATGCTTATCAAGCTGCTATTGAAGCTGGTTATTCGCGCAACTATGCAAAGGCACAATCTAGCAAATTGTTGGAAAATGTTGGAATTAAATCTTACATCGATGAGCGAATGGCCGAGATAGCTTCCAAACGCATTATGGACGCCAAAGAGGCCGTCGAATTGCTTACCCGGATAGCGAGAGGGGAAGAGAAAGAAACGGTTATATCGAGCACCCCGGAAGGCGTATACGAGAGCCAGAAGGAGGCAGACTTGAAGACCCGGATAAGTGCTGTTAAGGAGATACTTAAGCGGTATCCGGGCGATGATAAGCTGGTCAAAGCTCAAATTCGAAAAGCTGAGGCTGACGCGGATATTGCGGAGGCTAAAGCTCGCATTATGAATGCCTCAACCGATAGTACTGAAGCAAAAGTTTCTGAATATCTGGATAAATTGGATGACGTCCTAGGTGGTGATAGCGATGGCAATTAGTGAGCTATATACGCCGAAACAAGTTCAAGTGCTGAAAACCTTGCGGCGGACGGACTGGCGACTACTGATAAACTACGGTGCTGTTCGGTCTGGTAAAACTGTCGTTGATAATGACGCCTTCTTGATGGAACTGCGGCGTGTTCGTCAGGTTGCTGACAAATTAGGTGTCAAGGAGCCAATGTACATTCTCGCGGGATATTCTAGCAAATCGCTACAAAATAACGTGTTGCAAGAGCTGACAAACAAATATGACATTAACTTTCAATTTGACAAACATAACTCTTTCACACTGTTTGGCGTGAAGATTGTGCAGACGTTTACCGGATCCATTGCAGGGCTGGGTGCCATTCGTGGGATGACCTCGTTTGGGGCGTATATTAACGAAGCTAGCCTTGCTAATGAAGAGGTATTCAATGAAATCCTTAATCGGTGCTCAGCACAAGGTGCGCGAATTATTTGCGATACGAACCCAGACGTTCCGACTCACTACTTGAAAGCCAGCTATATTGATAACGATGATCCTAAAGCAGGAACCGTTAGTTTCCATTTTACAATCGATGATAATACCTTTTTGCCCCCACAATACGTTGAACATCAAAAAGCGGGTACGCCGTCCGGAATGTTTTACGACCGTGCAATACTCGGTCTATGGGTATCTGGTGAAGGTATGGTGTATAAAGATTTTAATAAGGACGAAATGATTATTCCACGGGCTCAATTGCCAGCAGACTTAACTTACTATGCGGGAGTCGACTGGGGCTATGAACATAAAGGAACGATTGTTGTAATGGCTGATGATCGAGTTGGCAATACTTATTTGATTGAAGAACATACACGTCAGTTTGAAGAGATTGATTACTGGGTAGAGATTGCAAAAGATATTCAGCGTCGCTATGGCCGAAATGTTAAGTTTTGGGCTGATAGTGCGAGACCCGAACACGTTGCACGCTTCCAACGTGAAGGGCTCAAGGCGTTCAATGCTAAAAAATCGGTTTTATCAGGAATCGAGTCGGTGGCTAAGTGCATGAAGCAAGGCCACTTTTTTGTTATCAAAGAAGCGATTGATGCCTTCTTAGATGAAATCTACCAGTATGTCTGGGACGAGGCTACGGGCTTACCCGTCAAGCTCAACGATGACGTGATGGACGCGTTACGGTATGCCGTCTATAACACACATGAACGGCTCAAGGCACGGACAATTAAGAAGCCAAAGGGATTAAGAGGATAGGAGGTGAGCGGATGCAGTATGATTTGAACAAGAAGCACGGGTCCAACGTTGCGATTGACCGTGAATTGGCTGGCAATATTGAAAACCCTAGCTTTGATGTAATTAACTATGCTATCAATCAACAACAGCAACGTATTGACCGTTATAACATGCTGGAACACTACTATGAGGGTAATCAGCACATCTTAAGCCGAAATCTTGAGATGGCGGCTAAGTTGGATCGTGCAGATGAAAAGGTAATGACGAACCACGCCAAATACATTACTGACATGATTACCGGCTTTACAACTGGTAATCCGGTATCCATTTCACCGGCGAACGGCAAGGATATTAAAGCCATTACGGATGCTCAGGACCAAATGGATATTGATTCGCATAATACGGAGATGGAGAAAGATTTAAGCGTGTTTGGGTGTGCCTATGAGCTGCTATACATCAAAAAGGTGTCAGACGCAACTACCGAGTTGGCAATTGAAAAAATTGATCCGCGCGGCTGTGTGCTGGTAACGGATGACACGTTGGATAAAAATCCGCTGTTTGGTATTTACTACGTGGAAAAGAAGGACCTGCTTGGTAATGCTAAGGGTTATTTGATTACTGTCTATACGGCCCACTGGATTATTCAGTATCGAACCAAGACAGGACGAGTGCTATCAGATGCTAATTTGGCAAGCAAACCTAAGGCCATTCAACATTATTTTAATGGTGTCCCACTTATTGAGTATCGTAATAACGAAGAGCGTCAAGGTGATTTTGAGCAAACGATTAGCCTAATCAACGCCTATAACGAATTACAGTCAGACCGTATCACTGATAAGAAGAACTTCGTGGATGCCTTGCTGGTAGTCTATGGCTTTACCCTAGATGAGGGCGAGGACGGTGAAGAAGCTAACTTGAAGGACGGTATCCTAGAAGCACCTGGTAAAGGTGACCAGGGTGCTAGCGTTGAATGGTTGACCAAGAGCTTTGACGAATCACAGCTACAAGTACTTGTTAAGTCGATTAAGGATGACATTCATCAAACGTCTTACGTCCCTAACATGAATGACGAAAACTTTGCAGGGACGATTAGCGGTGAAGCTATGAAATACAAGCTGTTCGGTTTACTCCAATTGTTAGCGACTAAGCAGCGATACCTAACGCGGGGTATTCGGCAGAGACTACGCTTAATGCAGAATATTATGACGTTTAAAGGCCAGTCGGTAGACGCTTCTGGGGCAACAATTAATATAGTTCCTGATATTCCTGTCAATATGGCAGATGTCATCAATAATATTAAGAATGCTGAGGGTGTTATTCCGCAATTAGTGTCCCTCGGGTGGTTGCCTGGGACCAATGACCCGCAAGAGTTGATTAAGATGCTGGATCAGGAAAAGGAAAAAGCACTCAAGCTACAGCAGAAAGCTATGGGCGGCGAGCCCGCCACAGATAACGAGGAGGTAACTGCGGATGATTCTGGCAACGTTTCAGTTAAACAAAAAGCAGGTAGTGAGTTATCAGATAACGGGCCACGCGAATAGTGCTATTAAGGGCCATGACCTAGTTTGTGCTGCTGTTTCGGTGCTTGGCCAAGCCATCACTAATGAGCTATCTAACGCCACTATTAACGAAAATGGTGGCTTGTTTATTGGATTGATTGAGCCCAGTGCTGATAACAAAGTTCTGTGTGAGACCTTATTACACGGACTACAAGATATTTCAGCACAATATCCTCAGAATTTGCAAGTGGTGGTGAAGGGCAATTAACTCAGAATTGAATAAAATCATTAAAACGATTGGTGTATTTGTGATCGTGATAATTAAAATGCTTGGATTAGTTTCGCTTGGATGGAAGCCAATTACAGGCATTTTAATTTTGCTGTATTTGATTTTATAAGCTCGGAGGTGTAGGAGTGGCGGATGACAAACGCAAGTTAAGTTACTGGCAACTGCGAGCCGTTCAGAGCGAACAGAAATCACATGATGCTGCAACCAAACAAGCGACTATCATTGCAAGGGCGTACATGCGTGCTCAGAACTATTTGACTGGTGAGGTATCACAGATATACAAACGATATTTTACGGACGGTAAAGCGACGGAGGCCGAGGCACAACAGATTTTAAACACCAATGTTAGTCCGACTGAGTTAGTAACGTTACGGGCCCTGGCTGATAATGTCAGTGATAAGGAGTCAAAGAAGCAAGTGACTAACTACTTATCACAGATGGCAGCTAAGGGCCGTATTACCAGATTGGAAGAGCTCAAGGCTAAGAGCTACATTGCGGTGAAACAAGCGGCATCTGTTGAGATTGAGAAGTCCACGAACCTTTATACCAAGGTAATTCAAGAAGCACTTGATCAGGCAACTAACGAGAGTATTATAGGTGGCTTTGATAAAGACGTCATTCTTCCGGGCGTGAGCGCTGATAGTCAGCCTAAAATGCACACTAGAACTACCTTTGACCCTAAAACGGGTAAAGAGATGGTAACAGTTAAAGTGAACCCAGACGAACCAATAACACGGTTTAAAGAGTTGTCAGGGAAGTACGTTAAGGCTATATTAGATGCGCCGTTTAAAGGCAAGAACTACTCTAAACGGATTTGGCATAACACGGACCAACTAGCCGACCGACTCAGTGAACTATTCACGGCTCAGCAGATGAGTGGTATGCGTGAGCGTGACATGGTACAAGCTTTAGCTAAGGAGTTTGGAACTAGCAGTTACAATACGCGACGATTGATTAGAACAGAAGCCAACTACTTTCATAATCAAACGAAGCTCAATGAATGGAAACGACGCGGGGTTAAAAAGTACCAACTGGTTGCCGTGCTGGATATGCGGACTTCAAAAATCTGTCGTAGTATTGACGGCCGTGTATTTAACGTAGATGAAGCGGAAGTGAATGTTAATTTTCCGCCGTTACATCCATTTTGCCGAACTGTCGCAATCATCTATTTGTCAGATAGCCAGTACATGATGCAACGGACAGCGAATGATCCAATTACTGGTGAAAAGCTCAAGCTGAAGCCGGATGCTACTTATCAGGATTGGCGCCAGGCAGTAATCTTAAAGCATGGTCCGCAGGCTTTCGATAGTTTAGATAATCGGGTTGGCAATCGTCGGTATGATACTACCCAGTATGATGAATACAAACGGATTTTAGGTGGAGATAACGTACCCGAAACATTCGAAGATTTTCAAACGATGAAGTATAATGACAGTGATAGTTATCAGAACCTGTTGAAAGTAGCGCGCGAGGTTCGGCGCGAACAATTTGCGTTGAACAATGTACACAATTTTGGTGAAGTGCACGGTGTTCCGTATCAACAGGAAGCCAACTCAGTTTTTGACCGTTATGTCGATGGACAACTAGTTACACGAAGATATTATGGTAAGACAGGAAAGGCCCGGCTGGACATTGATTTTACCGACCATGGTAATGCTAAAATGCACACGATTGTGCCACACGCGCATCCCTGGTTACGCGTTACAAAGAAAAATGGCAAGATTGTTCCCCGGCGTGAAGAACCTGGGCGGAAATTAACGATTGCAGAAAGGATTGTGAATAAAGATGGTGGTAAGACGAGTAAAAGCTGATTCGGATCACTTAGAGTCTTTGGAGCAACTTCGATTTGCGTTAGATGTTCGTATGGAGGTTCAAATCAAAATCAATGATGTTGAGTGGTACATTGGCTTTGACAGTGAGGGCAAACGTATCATTTCTAAAGATAATGGTGATTTTGATTATCACTTCAAAGATACTGACGACGTTGATGAGATTCTTGATTATGTAATTGATGGCAAGAAAATCCGTGACCAATGGCAAGATATCGTTATTGTTGCAATGTAGGGCGTTCAATCATTTTGATTGGGCGTTTTTTAGTACGACGAGGAGAACACGATGAGTAAAGATAATTCGGATTTAATGCGTTACACCGAGATGGCAATGAAGGGCTTGACGTTTGACGCTGACACGGAGCAAGGCTTTAAGCTCATGACGGATGCATTTCTAACATGTTATGAGGAAGCACTTAATAAAGGATATGATCAAGTAACAGCAATACAAACCGCCACGATGATCCTTTCGACAATGTTCCATCAGGATTAGCATGGATGACCTGAGCACGTCTCTAAACTACTCAAACTAAATAGCATGCGTGGGTCTGATAATGACGCCACGGTCAATTTAGCACAATGTGTGGGGCTCTTAGAGTAATGCACGGGGTGCTTTTTTTGTGGCCTGAGTTATCGGAAATGCGTGGGCGTGGAGGAATTTAATTATGAAAAAGCTACTCAAACTAAAGATGAATTTACAGATGTTTGCTGACGGTGATAATGGAACTGGCGGGGATGAAGGTAGCAATCAGACGGCTGATAGCACGCCTAACACAACCGACGCCAATCAAAATAGCAACAATGACGACTCTGACCAAGACAATCAGGCAGATACGCCGTTTAAATCGTTTGCTAGTGAAAAGGACTGGCAATCAAGTGTTGATAAGCTGATTGCTTCGGCAATTAAAACACATGATGAAAAACAGGCTAGTGAAGCTCAGCAGCAAAAAGATTACGACAAGATGACTGACCTGGAAAAGGCCAACTATGATAAAGACCAATTAACCAAGCAACTTGCTGAATCACAGCGTCATGGAACTATTGTTGAAAATAAAGCCAAAGTGACGGCTCGACTGGGTGCAGACGATTTGCCGACAGCACTGATTGCGGCTTTTGGTGATGATGTTTTAGCAGATGATAAAGGCATTGAAGCGGCTTACACTGCAATGAGCAAGGCATTTACAGAGAGTTTACAGCAAGCAATCGATAAGCGAATCGCAAGCAGTGGGACCACATTGCCGGGTGCTGATACATCCGCAAATAAATCTGAAGGTGCAACAGCAGCTGAAAAATTAAATAACTCGCAAAAGCCAGCAAAGTCCAGTTTATGGGCGACAAAATAGGGAGGTACTAGATTATGGCCTATGTATTTGATAAAGGAACAGTAGAACAAAAGAATTTCATGGCATCTGAAAAGTTCGTATCATTCTCACGGCAGGTTGATGACACCAGTTACGCGGTGAAGACGGATGCTTTTGGACATAAAGTTATTCCAGCCGGCACGATTTATCCAACTAATGACGCTAAGGCGGAAGGAGTCACGATTAATGAAGTGGACGTTACACATGGTCCTCAAATGGTTGGCGTGATTGTTGAAGGCTATTTATTTGGCCAACGCTTACCAGTGGCGCCAACAGCTGAGGCTATCACGGCATTAAAGAAGATTACTTTCACTGATACGGACGCTGCCGCCGTATCACAAGCCTAATTAAAGGAGGAGAAAACAAATGGCTCAAATTTCAGATTTATTCACGCAACATGATTTAATCGATTTTTCATTGAATCGGCAGTATCCAGCGATGCAAGGTGATGAACTATTCCCAGCAATCAAAGTCAACTCACTAACTGTTGATATCTTGAAACGTCAAAATCGAATTCCAGTGATTGCATCCTATGCGGCTTTTGATAGTGAAGCCGAAATTGGCAGTCGGTCTGCCTCGGGCGCTGCCATCGAACTGGCTTTGATTAAGCGCAAGATGCAGATTAAAGAAAAAGATTTGTATGCGATGCTCAATCCGCGGACGCCTGCAGAAGCTAGCTACTTGCAACAACATGTTTATAACGACTTTGATGTGCTCAATCAAGGCGTTTTAGCACGAATTGAAAAGACCACTATGGACGTTTTAGCAACAGGTAAGACTATTTTGCCAGATGAAAGTGGTAAACTTGCTGTCCAACTTGATTATCAAGTTCCGACTGAACATCAGGAAGCTTTGACTGGAGCTGCTACATGGGATAACGGCGACGCGGATATCCTTGGTGATATTACGCGCTGGTGCGATAAGATGGATATTACACCAACCCGGGCGCTAACTAGTCGGAAGATTTATCGATTGATTACGACTAATACCAAAGTTCTACAAGCCGTGTATGGTAACTCTACTCGGGCACTTGGACAAGCCGACTTTGACACCTTCATGCAGGCACAAGGTTTACCAATTTTTCGGACTTATGATCAAAAATATACCCAAGTCGGAAAAGATGGCAAGATTACCAAGAGTCGTTACTTCCCAGAAAATCGACTTGTCTTAATGAACGATGACCCGATTGGTAATAAAGTGTTTGGACCAACTCCAGAAGAGTTAGCACAATTCAGTGGCCCAGCGCAAATTAACGCTGTGGGTAATGTTTACGATATGATTTATACCGAAACTAATGATCCAATTGGGACTTGGGAAAAAGCCTCAGCAGTTGCGCTTCCAGCGTTTGCCGCGGCGGATGAGGTATTTCAAGCTCAGGTTTTAGCCTAGAGGTGATTGATAATGAAGGTTCGCGTTAAAGATTACCCAATTCGGTATAAAGATACTCGGTATAAAAAAGGTGATGAGCTCAGCATTACGCAAGACGCGTTCAATGATGAGCTTTTTGTTTGTCTTGATAAGCAGAAGGACGAGAAAACTGCCGATAATGCTCAGTTAGAAACAGACGACGAAGAATAGAGGATGATCGTATGGCTAAACCAAGCCCACCAGATAAGGCGGGACAATTGACAAGACTATATACGCGATTAGGTGTTAAGAAAGACACGCCGGATGCTGCGGTGGTTGATGACATCTTTGATGATGCTGTTCAAACGTGCTTGGATTATACCCGGTCTTCACTCTCGACACCGATTCTAATTCAGGCAAAACGGCTTGCCATTATCATGTACAACGAGCAAGGAACAGAAGGCGAAGCATCGCGGTCAGAAGGCGGCGTTTCTCAATCGTTTGAACTGGGACTACCTAACATAATTAAAACCGCGCTAGCACCTTACCGAGTCGCGAAAACGAGGCGATTCTAATGCGCCTTAGACCAACAGACCTGACAACTGTTTATTTACGACAACAACAATCAGGCCACGATGATGAAGGTAATGTCATTACGGCGGGATGGAGCAATCCAATTGCAGTGAGGATGAACATTCAAGCTGCTGGCGGTTCAGTGAATGCGCAAATCTGGGGCAAAGACCTTAAGTACATTAAATCTGGTAAGTATCAAGGTAATCAGATCAATGAAGGTCAACAAGAAAATTGGGGTGTTTGTGTCAATGTTACTAAAGATAGCGAGCCAGATTACGTTATCAATTCGATACAAACATTCAGCACCCATAAAAATATCACTTTAGAGCAACGTAAACGAGGCGAATAGGATGGCTGAAGTTGAATGGCGTGGCAGTGATAAGCTGAAAGCTCAGCTCAAAAAAATGCCCAGTGTGGTTCACAATGCCATCTGGGATGCTACTTTTGATGTTGTTGAGAAAGCAGAGGGCTATGCAGTCAAAGAACTTCAATCCAGCGTTAAGTATGGAAATGGTGAGTTGGCTCGAAGTATTAAATATGAGGTTGTCGATAGTGATGGCAAGATTGTCGGTCGTGTCTGGTCCGATGACCCAGTAGCGCTATTTCGTGAGCTCGGTACTGGACGAGTAGGTGAGGAGTCGCAAAAAGATTTACCCGGTGGATTTACACCAGTGTACAGGCAAACGCCTTGGTTCATTCCTGCTGATGACGTTGATACTGACCTGAGTGAACTGTATGGTATGCCTAAAATCGAAATCGACGGACACACATTCTATCGGACAAGCGGTCAACCCGCCCGCCAGTTTTTAACCCCCGCCGTCAAACAAGCCAGTCGTGAGGCACCAGAGATGATTAAGCAGAGTGTGGAGGCCGCACTCCATAACAAATTAGGGGGTAGTTGATGGTAATTATTAATGTGAAGTCAGTAGTGTATCAAGCACTAACGGCTATACCGGAAATTAAACAGGTCTCAACCACGTACCCAGATAATTTAACGGTGTTCCCAATCGCTGTATACAACACGGCACATAAAGCCTATTTTCGTGATGCTAATCAGCAAGAGTTGCAAACGGAATGGACGATCACAATTGACCTCTTCTTAAAAGAAGGTAGCACAACGGCGATCACGAATAAGCTCATGTCATCATTTGGTGATATGGGCTTTTCAAGCGATATTGGTGATAGCAATTTAGCGGGTGTGAATCGCACTGTATTACGATTTACTGGTGTTGTTGATAACACTAGTCACCGCGTATTTGAAAGTTGAAAGGATGATTGAAATTGAAAAAGAATTTAACAGTATTTGATTTACAACGATTTGCTGCAGACGCTAGTGCCGGGCTTGCCGGAACAGGGACCAAGCTTGAAATGTCAGTGGATGGCACTAAGTTTGATGAAATTGGCGGTATTAAGACCGTTCCTGACATGGGTTCAGACCCAGAAAATATTGATGTGACTGATTTATCAGATACGAAAAAGAAGTCAGTTCCTGGGATTGAAAATACATCAACGTTAGCTTTTACCTTTGTGTACAAGGGCAGCAACTTTGCAACGGCTTTAACGCACAATGGTGACAATAAGCAATATAAATGGAAGGTCACTTATCCTGATGGGATGACAGCTTCTTTCACTGGCTCATATACCGTCAAAATGGGTAACGTTGCTGTCAACGGAGCACTTGAATACACGATTTCGATTATCGTATCGGACGGACCGGACTTTGCAACGGCCAGTAGTAGCGCCGGAGCTTAGAACCGTCACATTTTATCCAGATAATAATTAACTTGAGTAAGAGACGAGTAGGCCAGCAGGCTGATATGAGACGAATAATAAAAATGGAGGAACTACGTTATGACAGTAAAGAAAGCAACTAAGAAGTTTGAAATGGGTGGATTACAACTTGAATTAAAGTTAACAGGCCGTGATATTTTGAATATTGAAAAACGCTTGGGTAAATCTATGATGTCGCTCTTTATGAGTGCGGATGGCGGAATGAAATTGCCACCATTGAATGAAATGCTTATCGTATTGCAAGGTTCGAACCAAACTCACGGCGTTACTGATAACGACATTTTTGCTGCCTTTGAAAAATATTTTGATGAAGGTCATGCCCCAATGGATTTATTTACAGTGCTAACAGACTTATTCCAGGAATCTGGTTTTTTCGGCAAGACAGCTTCGGCTTCGAAGACGAATACGGAATCGGAAGTCACTCTGGACAACGAACCAACGACCGAGACGACACTTTAAGCAATAATTACCAGACTGTTTCTGAGTTGCTAAGTTCTATTTACCCATTGGCCGTGCAATCTGGGATTGATTCTGACCACTTTTGGGAACTTGATTTTGGTGAACTCATGGTTCAAGTAATCGCAAATAATCGTAACCGTATAGATGATATGCGAATGAGAGCGGTAATGGATCACAAGCAAGCTGAGATGATGGCATTTGCTTTGAACGACCCTAGCAAAATGCCATCGGTTGAAGAGGCTTATCCATTTATCAAAACAGCGACTAGTACATCGTCGGATTCTGTTCCTGAATGGAAACGGGACCAGTTGCTTCTAATGCAGCAATCGCAAAAGATTAAGACAGCCCGAAAATTCAAAAAAACTACATAGGAAGGGGGAAACAACGTGGAACTTGAAGAAATTGAACTGCTATTCAAAGTGAACACTGAACAAATGGAACAACAATTTGCCAAGGTTCAACCGATGATTGATAAATTGATGGGGAAGACCGCTGATAGTGCGAAGTCCGGTATGGACAAGACCGAGCAGTCGATGGATGTTTCTAAAGGTGTTCAAAAGTTGCAAGACCAGTTGTCCGGTTTGAACGAGACTATCAAAACTGCATTCGAACGAATGAGTAGCTCGACATCTACCGGGGCTAGCAAGGTCAACCAGAATGCTGGCAAGATGTTTACCGGTAGCCGGGTTAAGGTAAAACAGGACTTACAGGCCATGCTGAGTGATATCAATGCAAAGATGGATCAGGCCCGAGCTGCTCAAGCCAAGATGCGTGACTTAATGAATCAAAAAACGTCCTTGAATACCGCTCAACAGAATGGGACGCAAGGAATTAAAATTGATAATCAGGTTGCGTCCGCTCAAGCTCAGATGACGCGTTATCAAAACCAAGCTAAAGCTCTAGCCCAATCAATGCGACAAGAATTTAAAGCGGTGCCGGACTCACTGCGGCAGATTTCTAAAGCTATGGATCAAAACGAAGTTAAAATTGAAACCTATCGGCGTCAGTTGAAGGCGTTGCAGGGCTCCTATCGTGATGTTCAGGATTCTATGAAGACGATGGGTGCCAGCGACCGGCTGACCAAGCAAAGCACGGCACTTGAAAAGAGCATCATGAGCACACGCGATAAGATGAACAAGCTCATTAATTCCAATGATAGTCTGAACAAGAGCTATGCTTATGTTTCTGATCGTGGTGACGAACTTAAATCTGTAATTGGTAAGCTCAATACTGAGATGGGTGAATCCGGGACGGCTGCTACACGAGCGGCAGGTTCGTATAATCGTTTCGGCAGTGCGGCAAGTAGCGCAATGAATAAAGGATCAGGTTCCGGTAAGGGGCCTTCTAATTGGTTCAGTCGCATTAGCAACGGTATTCAAAGTGCAACAAGTCGGATACGCAATTTTGGAAATAGTAGTAGTTCTTCAATGAACAAAGCCTCTTCTAGTGCTAGACGGACCAGTGGGGCCCTGGGCGGCATTGCCCAGCAGTTGAAGTACCTCCCATCACAATTAATCGTATTTGGGTTGCTGTACCAAGGCTTGACGCAACTTGCTACTGGGATGATGACAGCATTTAAGACGAACGCGCAGTTTGCAAGTAGTCTGAATCAAATCAAGGTCAATTTACTGACAGCATTCTATCCGATTTATAACTTTGTTCTTCCGGCCGTGAATGCGTTAATGTCATCATTATCTAAAGCCACATCATGGTTGGCACAGTTCACGTCAGCACTAACGGGTATGAGTTACTCCAAAGCTCGACAAGGTGCGCAGGGCCTTTATGAGCAGTCTAAGGCACTGAATGACACGGCCTCAGCTTCTAGTAAAGCTTCTGCTTCTGTTAAGAAGGCTAACGAAGAGATTCGAAAACAAAACGCTGCCCAGGCAAAGTCGGTTCGTGAGGCTAATGCACAAATACGCGCTCAAAATCAAGCTCAAGCAGCCTCAGTTCGTGAAGCAAATCGACAAATTGCGGAGTCGAACAAACAAGGTGCTGCCAAAGTTCGTGCTGCTAACGCGGCAATTGAAGCCGCCAATAAACGTTCTCAGGCTTCCATGGAAGCAACCAAGAAAAAGAACAAAGAACTCATGCAGTCTTTAATGGGCTTTGATGAACTGAATGTTCTTGATAAGAGCAATGATGATGAAGACTACTCTTATGATAAAAAGCCAAAGGAGACTTTTACTCCGCAGGAAACACAAACGGCACCAGATTCAACGCCAACACAAAACGCACCGGAAAGTACGCCACTGCAATCGATGGATGGTACTGATGCTGGAGCTGGTGATGATGGTGTCAATTTCGGCGTACCATTAGGTCAGCCATTCAACAGCGCAACTGATGCAGCTAAAAAACTGCAAAAAATTTTAGGTGAGCTGTTCGACCCAATGAAGGCAGCTTGGGACGCCAAGGGTAAATCAGTAGTGGATGCTGCTAAGTACGCTTGGAAAGAGGTTGAACGAGCGCTCAGCGATGTTGGACGATCGTTTATGCATGTATGGGACAACGGCACTGGTCAGAAGACAGTAGAAGCTATCTTACAGCTGTTAGCAGACATGCTTAACATTATTGGTGATATTGCCAAAGCGTTCTCACAAGCATGGGAAGGTGGTGGCGGTCGTGGTACTAAGCTAGTCCAAACTATTTTCAATTCGCTGAATAATGTATTGAAACTGATCCACGACATTGCGAATTCTTTCCGGAACGCGTGGAATGGCGGCAATTTAGGCGAACGTATTTTTGCGAACCTGATTAAATTAGCTACTAATGTTGCACGAATTATTGGTGATATTTCTAAAGCGTTCGACAATGCGTGGACCCATGGTAATACCGGTACTAAGCTCATTCAGTCGATTTTAAATATGCTGAATGAGGTCATCAAAGTATTGAATAACATTGCGGTAGCATTTCGTAATGCTTGGAATAGTGGTGCGGGTGAGAAAATTGCATCAAATCTCTACAAGATATTCACAAACATCTTTAATACTGTTAGTGCACTTGGCGGCCAATTTGACAAGGCTTGGCAACATGGTGGCGTTGGTACATCTATTTTTAAAACGCTGCTCGGTATGGTTAATGACATGTTGGGTGCGTTAAACGACATGACAGGAGCAACCATTAAGTGGGCTTCTAAGCTTAATTTCACACCCTTACTACAATCGATTGATGGATTGCTAAAAGCGATTAGACCAGTAGTCAAAGATGTATGGGACGGCCTGGATTGGGGATATCAAAATATCCTGTTACCATTGGCCAAATACACGATTACTAATTTAATCCCAACGTTCTTCGATGCATTAGCTGCGGCGCTTAAGTTGTTTCACAGCATTATTCAAGCTTCACAGCCAGCCTTTAAATGGATATGGGATTCGTTCCTTAAGCCATTAGCAAAGTGGACTGGTGGAGTTATCGTTGGCATGCTTAAGAAGTTAGCAGATGCATTAGGTGGGATTTCCAGTTGGGTAGATAAACACCATACGGCCGTTGAAGCAATGGCGAAAGTCTTAGTAACTATGTTTGCATTCAAAGTAACAATGACAGGATTAAGCAATGGAATAGGACTACTGGGGAATTTAGCTGATAAAGCGGTTATTATCGGTGGTAAAGGGCATGTTCTCAGAGACTTTTTCAAGGGTATTACTGGAATTGATAAGTTAGAAGAAGCCGTTGGCAGTGTGAAGACATTATGGTCGCTTGCAAAAATGAAGTGGTCAGATTATGCTGCTGCATTAGCAGATGGTTGGAAGGCGCTCAAGAGTTGGTCTGTGTGGTCTAAACTGGCTGCTGTTGGTCAAGCTGCATTGAATGCAGTTATGGACGCGAATCCAGTAGCATTAGTGGTATTGGCTATCGCGGCATTAGTTGCTGGATTCGTCGCGCTATACAAACATAATAAGAAATTTAGAGATTTTTGTAATTCTGTGTGGAAGAATATAACCAAATGGTTTGGAGATTCAATCGATTGGATCTCTAAAAATTGGACTAAAATAATTGGTTTTATTATTAATCCGGTTGGCACGATTGCTTCCTGGTTCCTTAAAGATACAAAAACAGGTAAGAATATTCTTAAATGGGCATCGAAATTACCGGGTAAAGCCTCCGATTGGGCTAAGAGTGTTGGTAAAAAGGTTGGGACCCATATAACTAATGCTAAGAAGGATTTCCAACAAGCAGGAAAGAATATTGGTAATTGGACTACTGGGTTTGTTGGCGGTGCTAAAAGAACTGTTAACACTTGGGCATCGAATATTGGCAACGGTGTTCATAAGAAAGTTTCTGATGGTAAAAAGGCCGCTCAAGAAGCGGGTAAAAAGATTGGTAACTGGACGTCTGAGTTTACGAGCAAATCTAAAGGTGCAATCGTCGGTATTCGAAAATGGGCATCAAATATCGGTAGTAATGTTAATACTAAAGTCGAAGATGGCAAACGATTAGCCAAGAATGCGGGTAGTAAGTTAGGTTCATGGGTTAATAACTTTAGAACTGGCGCAAGTAAGACTGTCTCTAGTTGGGCTGGAAGTTTAGGCTCGAAGACTAATTCTGGAATGGGGAGTTCTAGAACAGCTGCGTTAAGAGCCGGTACTCAGTTAGGTAATTGGGTTGCTTCGTTTAGAACTGGCACGGGTAAAACAATTGCAAAATGGGCCGGTGGTTTAGGCGGTAAAATTGGTGGCGGTCTTTCATCTGGTTGGAAGTCTGTAAAAAAGGGTTCTGCGGATGTTGCTAATGCAATTATTGGTACGATTGGAAAAGCCGTTAATGGCGTTATCGATGGCATTAAATGGATTCTCAATCACGTAGGCGCCTCCAGCAAAGCAAAGTCATTGAGCCACTGGAGTGTTCCGTCATTTGCAACTGGTGGTCGCCATAAAGGTGGTCCAGCAATCGTTAATGATCAGGTTGGTGATAAGTATCGTGAAGCATACAAGTTACCAAATGGACGAACAGGTCTTTTCCCAGCAGTTCGCAATATGATGGTCAATCTTCCGAGAGGTACTCAAATTCTCAATGCGGCACAAACGGCTCGTAAAGCAACAGCAATGGTGCCACACTATGCCGGTGGTATTGGAGACTTTGATTTTGACTTTTCAAGTATTGGTAACTTCAATTTGCCAAGTTTCAACTTTAGCATGCCGAATTTTGGTGATTTGTTCAGTGGTATAGGGGACAGTGTAGGCAGTTTTGCCAATGGTGTGAAAGATACGGCAAGTGATATTTGGGACGATGTCACGCACCCTGAAAAAGTATTGAAAGCTGCTATGAACAAGTTTGTTAAATTTACCGACTTAGGTGGCTATCCGCTAGATGTTGCTAAAAGTATGGTGGATTTTAGTGTTGATAGTGCTAAAAGTTGGGTCGGTAAGATTCTCAAAGAATACGGCGAGAGCGAAGGACCAAATGGTGGTGCAATCACTCATTCAATGATTAGTCGCGCACTCGAGATGACTAAAGTTCCTAAATCGCGGTGGTCAAAGATGCAACACGATATCATTGAAGTGGCTAAGTCAGAGACCGGGAATCGAAATATTACGCAGACAATTACTGATGTGAACTCGCTAGCTGGTAATCCTGCAGGTGGACCACTACAGTATGTCAAGTCAACATTTGATGCATTTGCTTTCCCTGGACATCATAACTTCAGATCATCATTTGACCAAGTATTGGCTTATCTGAATAACTCAGACTATTACAATGCTGCTGGTCATACAGTCATTTGGGGCACGCCTAAATTTGATTGGTTGCACAGTGGACCGATTGGGCACCGCCGTTTTGCTAATGGTGGTCTTGTTGATGCTCATCAAATGATCGAAGTGGCTGAACAGAATAAGCCGGAAATGGTTTTACCTTTAACTAACATTCCACGGTCAATGCAATTGATTAAGCAGGCACTAAGCTTCATGGGACAAACGTTCAGTGATGGCCTACAAATGCCCACAGCTTTAACTCAGTCGATGGATATGAACAACCTGGCTAGTCAGCCAAGTAGTACAAGTACACAGAGTGTGAATAGTGGCGGCATTAACGAGCTCGGAACAAGCATCGTTAATGCGATTGTACAGGGCTTACAAATGACAAATGTTGGCGGCAGCATGAACAATCAACCAATCAATGTGAACTTGACGTTGCAAGTTGGCGATGAGAAGTTCGGTAATGCTGCTATTAAAGGTATTAACGCGGTAAATCAGAAGAATGGTAAAAACATGTTGAGACTATAGGAGATGATTACGATTGACATATTCACTGAAGATTGGTGGGACAGTGGTTAAAGCACCACAGTCCCTAGAAGTTGCAATTCAAGATATCGATGCAAAAGCATCGCGTGACGCGAATGGACTTTTGCATCGAGACCGTGTCGCAATCAAACGCAAGTTAACAGTAAAATGGGGGCCGCTAACACTGGCCGAGAATAGCACAATACTAAAAGCTGTCTCTGGACAGTTTTTTTCTTGCAGTTATTTAGACCCACAAGAAGGTGCAGTAGTGACCAAAACATTTTATGTTGGTGATCGGACTGCACCGATTTATACACTTAACCCAGTGACATCAGATTATATTTGGCAAAATGTTTCAATGGATTTCATTGAACAGTAGGCGGGTGAAAATTAATGATTAAGCAATCTGATTTAGCCCTCGCTGCATGGAAGGCAACTGAACGGACGTTGGATGCAGTTGTCACAATTAACAAGATTGACTATAAAACGACAGATATTGCATCCATTTCATATGACGCAGGTGGCTATACTGGAGATACGTTTGGTATTGGCTCGAATTATGAAAACAGCGTGACAATTAAGTTTTCGCACTTAATTGAAGGACTTAAACCTGGCATGACGGTATGGCCTAAGATTGGTATAAAAACATCTAATGGCTATGAGTATAGCTCGCTTGGTCTTTTTATCGTATCAGATGACATTCAAATGGACCGAAACAACGATGAGACAACAATTAAGGCATATGACCAGATGTGTCTATTGGAGGGTACCTACACTTCTAAGTTAACTTACCCTGCGAAAATGACCAGTGTGATTGCAGAAATTGCAAATTTGGCTGGCGTGTTACTCAATACAACTGACATTAGTCGTTTGCCTGTACAAGTTAACTTACCGAGTGCTATTACCGGTCAAACGTATCGAAATGCAATTGGCATGATTGCTCAATTTTATGCTGGATTTGCGACGTTTGATAGGGACGGCAAATTAACAATTCGCACGATTACAGAGCCAGATTATACATTAGATCCGAGCCAATATGAACAAGGTGGCTTAACAAAAAATGAAGCACCATACAAAATTGGCGGTATTCAGTGTGAGGTCACAACGACTACTACGGATTCAACAGGTCAGAGTACCGAAACTGCAAACACGCTTCAAGTAGGGGCAGCGTCAGGATCACAGATTAAACTCACCAACAATTTGATGACAATGGATCGTTTAGCATCAATATGGCAACAGTTACAAAGCTTGACCTTCTACCCTTTCAGTTTGAATTGGTTTGGCAATCCTGCAATAGAAGCTGGCGATTGGCTAACACTACAGGATACTAAGGGAAACAAGTTCAACGTGCCTAATAATGGTTATACTATGACGTTTGATGGCAGTTTGTCTGCTGTTTCTAAAGCAGATCAGGCCTCAACCTCTAGTAGTAGCTATGCTTGGCGAGGCGAGCTATCACAATATGTTGCTGACTTAGGTGGACGGCAAGGTGCTTCGGGTAACTATATCTATGGTACAGATACAACTGAACCGCCATACGGAGCTAAATTTAACGATATCTGGTACAAGCAGAACGGTAATAAAGTTGAATTGTGGACTTACGAGCGTCAGGCAGATGGAACTGGTAAATGGGTACTTACTGTGTCGGACGCTACTGGGGAAGAAGTGAAAGCAAAAGTTGACCAAGTGGAACTGGAAGCTAAGGCTAGTACAGATGCAGCTAAAGCGGCCAGTGATAAAGCTGACCAGCTTGCGGCCAAGTACGATGATACAAATGCATTAGCTAATCAAGCACTGGATCGAGCTATTGATGCACAAAGCGATGCTAGTATCGCAGTTGCTACAGCAAACTCTACAGCCTCGGAATTCGGAAAAGTTGACCAAAAGGCAGAGAGTGCCTTAGCTAGTGCACTTGGCGCTCAAAGTGATGCTAGTGTTGCCGTTAAACAGGCCTCTTCTGCTGCAGCTGATTCTAAAGATGCCAAGCAAATAGCCGGAGCGGTCAGCCAGAGTTACAAGACTCTAACTGATGGTTCAACTATGACCATTGCAGAGTTAGAGAATGGTCTAGCTACAAAACTGACTAAGACTGATTTGGATGGTTACGCTACTGAGACTTGGACGCAAAACCAGATTAAAGTTACTGCTGATGGAATAAATGCGACCCTGTCCAGTGTCAAAACGACTGTTGACGGTCAGACTATCAGTATTAATGACCTCAAGGCTGACTCAAGTTCTTTTAAGAGCCAGTTTACGACTGTTAATAATACTCTTGGCAAGCAAACTACTGATATTAGTACCTTGCAAGCCACGTCTAAAGACTTAACCACGGGGTTTAATACACTTACTACTGATAATGCAACTAATAAGAATGATATTAGCCAGCTCCGTCAAACGGCAACAGAACTCAGCAGTACCATGATGACCGTTCAGACACAAGTCCAAGATAGCGCTGTGGGAACTAACTTGTATATTGATACTAGATACTTTGATAATCCTGGTGCATGGACTAACTGGTCGGGTTATTACAAAACTGGAGAAAAATTTAATGGACTAACAATCATGGAAACGAAAAATGATTGGGTTGGTTTAGGACAAACTATACAGGCTAAGAAAGGTGAAACTTATACCTTCTCAATTTACGCCAGATACGAAAGTGGGACTGGCAATTCTAAGATATATTTTAGATATAGTAATGATTCGACCAACACGGATGTTGGATCAGTAACAGTTTCTTTAAACGAAACATGGCAAAGGGTCACAGGAACTGTGACAATAACCGATGATGGGCCAATAAATGTTCGTATAGAAAGATCTTCTGACAACGCTAATACCTTGCTCATTGCTGGTCCTAAACTTGAACGAGGGGCCATGGCAACTGATTATTCCACCAGCCCGTTGGATAATGCAACAGTTACTGCTTTCTCCAAGCTTTCTCAAACTGTTGACGGTATGCAACTTGACATCTCCAAGAAAATCGAGCAGAAAGATCTTAATGGATATGCCACCCAAACATGGACTCAAAATCAAATTAAGCTTACTGCCGATGGAATTAACTCAACATTATCTAGTGTTAAAACTACGGTTGATGGACAGACGACAAGTATTAATGATTTGAAAGCTGATTCCAGTGGGTTTAAAGCTCAATTTGTTACCGTCAATGATGCTCTTGGAAAGCAGACTAAGGACATTGGAACTCTTCAGGCGACGAACAAGTCTTTAGCTGCTAGCTTTGATTCGTTGAGCACCGATAATGATGCGAACAAGCATAATATTAGTCAGCTACAAGCAACAGCTGGCTCGTTTAGTAGTACTTTGGCCACCGTTCAGCAGCAGGTTACGGATAGTGCTGTGGGAACTAACTTATACCGGGATACTCGTGACTTTGATAATCCTGGTGTATGGAACCGATATGAGTCCTGGACAAAAACTGGTGAAATTTATAATGGCATGACTGCCGTTTCTACCACCCAAGACTGGAATGGATTGTCTCAGACCTGGGCTGTTAAAAAAGGAGAAACGTATACTTTCTCAATTTATGCTAAGTATGATAGCGGAACTGGTAAATCCAATTTATATTGCCGAGGAATTGATAATGTGAATAGTACTAATACTGATATTGGTGCTAAAAACATTAGTCTAAATGGTACTTGGCAGAGAGTGTCCGTTACGTTTGTAGTAACTGCTGATGGTTACGTGTGCCCTCGACTTGAACGGACTAATGACAACACTAATAAACTAATTGTCGCAGGTCCTAAGCTTGAACGAGGATCAGTCATGACAGATTATTCCACTAGTCCGTTGGACAATGCGACAATCACAGCACTTTCAAGCATTTCGCAAACTGTGGACGCCATTCAAACGACGGTTCGTGGCAAAGTGGATAATAGCACCTATCAATCCAAGGTAGAGCAATTGAGCAACCAGATAACTTCTGTTGTAGGGCAGGTCAATACCTTTGGCAAAAGAAATATTGTAACTAACTCACAATTCCAATATGACTATATGGATGGAACATCTTGGACTGGTGGGACAACTGCAACTTGGTATAAGTCAGATTTTGCTTGGTCATGGGTTAACGGGTACCAAGGTATTTGTATTAATCAACCAACAACGACAGATACCAATACTTGGTATAATTTGTTCTCAAGAAAAATTGTTATTGGGCTGGACACCTCAACTCCATGGTCGGCTAGTGCTTATATAAATGTTGATCACGTTGGCATCGATGCGATGATTATTGTTGAATTTTACGACACTAAGGGCGCTCGTATTGGATACAAGGAAACGCATAAAAACAGCCGTGGACTGGAACTAATTAAAGTTGAAAATGTCATCCCTCCGGATGGAACTGAAACTGTTTGCCTTTCATTTCGTGTTCATGGTGGTGGTCATGTTGCGATGATATGCCCAATGCTCAACCAAGGAGATAAAGCTGCGGCCTATGTTCCTGATATTACAACTGGTGCAGAACTTCAGCACGCATATTCTGCTATCCTTCAAACTAATGACCGGATTGCTCTTCGTGTTGAAAAGAATGGGATTATTAACGCAATTAATATCTCTCCTGAAGGAATTAAGATACACGGTAACAACCTGCATATTACGGCTGATACCTATATCGATAATGCCATCATTAAAGACGCCATGATTTCGAGCCTAAGCGCTGATAAAATTACTGCAGGTACTATTAATGCTGCTAATATCAATGTAATCAATCTTAATGCGAACAATATAACAACCGGTACGATTAACGGTAGTAACTTATCGATTAATCTGAATACTGGTAATGTCGAGTTCCAGAAAGGACGTATCCATTCGTCTGATAATGCGATTGATATTAACATTAACAGCAAGTACATGTCAGTTGCTGACAAGGATAACCGTATACTCATATCTGGTGGGGAAATCCAAATGATCCAACCGCAATTTTTCGACCGTCAAACTAGCCCATATGTTCGTATCAGTAATGCTCAGGCAGGGGCCTCTTGGGGTGGTGCAACTTTCTGGGGGCGTGACTATTTTGCGGTCACTAACGGGGCTAACGATGGAAGTATCTTTTCTTCGCCACTGGGAGAAGAAAAGTTCGCAGGCATTTCTGGAGGGCATTCGACCTCCGGATGGCAAGTAACCAAGATCGGCGGTGCGGAACGGGGTGTGATTATATCTGGGGGTAGAGAATATAATAATGGCTATATTAGCTATTCGCCATTTATAAGAGTTGGTGATCCTGGTCATGCAGGGACGGGTCTACATGGTAAGAACATCACTGTGATGGCCGATTACATTTATCTAAACTCTCCTCATTCAACATCTCATGGTGCGAACGCATATTTGGCCCCCGATGGGGCATTGGTTCCATCGAATTCCGCTGCTAAGTACAAGACCGATATTGTTCGAACATTTGAAACCCAGCTAGGTGATAAACTTCTAGAAGTTCCAGTTGCACATTGGAAAGACAAGGAAGAGGTATTAACCAAGACCCTTGACCCTGATGCTAAAACTCCAGAAACTTACTTTGGAATGATTGCTGACGATCTGGATGATGCTGGCCTGAATGAACTGGTTGAATACGATGATAAAGGGAGCGTCCGGGGTATCCAATATGACCGGGTCGCATTAGCTCTTATTCCATTGATCCGTAACTATCGGGATCGTATAACTGAATTAGAAACTGAAGTCAAAGAAATGAAAGAGGTATAGTCAATTATGACAGCAAGAAAAGAAGTATTAACATTCACAAACGGACAACTGGTAGCCATTGGAAACACTTTGTCAGAATTCAAGCTTAAAGGTCGAGCTTCGCTTGGTCGCACCTGGTTGATTAATCATCTTGAGGAACTAAACAAGCAATTTAATGCTGACCAATTAGCAACCCAAAAGAATTTCTTTAAAACAGATAAAGATGGGGATTTTGTCTATAAGAAAGATAAAAAGACGCTAATTCTGAAAGATGACTACACCATGGACGAAGCTCAAAAAGAGTTTGATCAATTAGTTAACGAACCTGTAAGCATTGAAATCAGCTCATATTCTGCACGAATGAAAGCTTTATTTCATGCACTTGAGGACTATCCATATGAGATGGAAGGGCAAGTAGCTCAAGTATACGCATTAGTATTTGATCAGTTCGATAAAGCATATGGAAAAGGGGAATAATGATGGAATTATTAAACACTAGCATCTCTTATAATATAGATGGAACTGGTAATACAAGCTCTGTAATTGCAGGCCTTCGTGGTGAAGTAGAAGGTCGAGTAACTATTACAGCAAATGTCACTATTTATCCGACTGACTTAGCTAAAGATGAAACTTTCGATGATCTAACCAAAAAAGAATTATCCAAACGTGCGGTGGATAAGATTCCATCAGTAATTGACTCTCTAATTGCAGTTAATGGTGGGTGGAGTTTTACTGCTGGCAAGATTTCATCGGTATCCACTCAATTTAATCAGTCTGAAACTGGCACATATGTGAATGCGAATGTTACTGCCACTGAATCAGATTTTTCAGATAAGAAGTTAGACGATGTTACGATGTCGGAGGCGCAGAGTGTGCTGCAATCCATTCTTAAGAATGAATTGCCAACATCATAAGTATTAAGTGAAAGATGAACTTTGAAGAGATGGTGAATTGAAAATTAATAAGTTAAAACGACTAGGCCAGTGTATTTTAGGACGCTTTTGACCGTTCAATCAGGAATGACAAATAGGAGGTAGACAATTGAATAAGCACAAGTTAAAGGCACTCATCTTAACGGTGGGCGCCATTTTTATGGCCTTTTTAATGGTCAATGTTACCAGTCAGGCTTCAACTAGTCGTGACCAAGGGGTCGACTGGTCTAAGTATAACGGCAATAGTGGGATATTCGGCTATAGCACCGATAAGTTCGTGCTCTCACAGGCAGGTGGCTTTTATGGTGGCACTAATATTCCTCAGACCACGTATAACAGCCAAGTTAAATCAGCTCAACAGGCTGGTAAACGAGTGCATACCTATTTATGGGACGGTGTCGGTGGCAATATGACCAATGCCAAGGCGATGATGGCCTATTACTTGCCACGGATTATGACGCCCAAGGGTAGTATTGTCGCACTAGACTATGAGGACGGTGCTTCTAATAGTGTGACAGCCAACACTAATGTCATTCTAGCCCAGATGGCCCTCATTAAAGCGGCTGGTTATACCCCTATGTTGTATTCCGGTAAAGCTTACCTCAATGCTCATGTTAACACTAGCGCCATTGTTAAAGCCTATGGTAATTGCCTATGGCTAGCTGAGTATCCAGACTACTTGGTTAGAACTAGCCCTGATTATAACTGGTTTCCATCAATGGACGGTGTGGCTATCTTCCAATTCACTAGCATGTATAAAGCAGGTGGATTAGACGGCAATGTTGACCTAACGGGAATTACTAAATCAGGCTACACGACTGCTAGCAAGAAACAAGCTCAAGCCAATGTTAAGAAGGCTCAGGCCACTAAGCAGGCCACCTTTAAGGTCGTTAAATACAGCCAGCTAGGGGTGTTCTATCCTAATCTGACACTAGCTGTTCGCTACACGGATAGCGACAAAGTTAGCCAAGTGGCTACCTATCATAAGGGTGAGAGTGTAACTTACAACGCTGTCATTATTGAACATGACTATGTATGGGCACGCTACACCCGTTCAAATGGCCTGTACGGCTTTATTAAACTAGGCGTCACCAAGGTCAAGCCTACGGGAAGCGAGTTACTGGTAAGCTGGTTAGTCATACGTATTATACAGTCAAGTCTGGCGACAGTTGGTGGTCAATTGCTCAGCGAAACGGCCTAAGTATGACTACATTAGCTAGTCAGAATGGCAAGACGATTTACACCACTATCTATCCTGGCCAGCGATTGGTGGTGCGGTGATTGCATACACTATTAGGATTAGGATGGGATGAATGGGGATCAATTGTTGCCATTGTCGCTAGTATTTGTGTACTAGCTAATTGGATTCTAAATAAGACGGTCCGTATCCCGCTTAACGATTTAGGCAAGCGGCTGAGCCATTTTACCGATGAAAGTTTAAAAGTGAGGCAGCAAAATGCTGAAGCAATGAATGCGATTGAAAATCGGGTCATTAAGGTAGAAGGCCGGCTAGATGGTCATGATATGGAATTTAAACATCTATATGAAAAGGAAGCCAAAGGAAATGAAAAAAATTAGTTTTAAGAATGCCGATGGAAGTTTGAACGGTAAATTGATCGCTGGGATTATTTCCTTACTGATCGTTTTGATTCAACAAGTCTTTGCCATGTTTGGTGTTAAGTTTACTGGTGATTGGTCAGCGATTATCGCAGTATTGAATACCGTATTAACGATCCTCGGTATGCTGGGCGTTATTACTGACGTTCAAACAGTGACAGTACCAACAGTTAAAAGTGACGAGGAAAGCCAAGTTGAAGCGACGGCTAATAAAGTTGCTGACGAAGCGCAAACACCAACGTCCACAGTCGCTGCAGTGAATAGTTCTGCATCATCTAACACTGAAACGACGTCAGAATCCGCCTCACAATCAGGAGAAAAAATAGTATAATAATCGTGAACTGTTCTAGTCCCCCATGCTTCGGCGTGGGGGATTTTTTGTTAACAAAATATATAAAAAAGAGCCAGTCAAGACTGGCCCAATGTTTAAATAAATAAAATGGGTGTTCTGTTTCTCCTAAGATAATAAAGAACACAGTTATTATACATTAAACCTGATTAATATAACAAGGACTTATTAATATTTTTCTATAGATTACTTTCGGTATTGTGATATAAACCGACAAGTGTTATTATGTCCCTTGTCCTGTTATTAGTATCACAGCTTTCAAATCCCCCTAAGATTGTCGGTTAGTGGTGCCGGAAGTGATGAGGATAATCTTCTGCTTGATGAGTGGAAGATTTTTTTGTGTTGCTTGCCTGTATATTTTGTTAGTGAGAGTTTAGATTTAGCATTATTAGCTGTCAATATAGCTAATTAGATAACTACAATACTTTACAGAATAGCAAGTAATAAGTATAATATTAATTGTCTCTAGTGTAGTTTCTAGATGATAGTTATAACTTGATTAATTCCCCTGCGCTTCGGCGTGGGGAATTTTTTGCGTAAAAAGCCGCCTGCTGTAAAGGTAGATGGCTAATACATAAGAGAAAGTATCTCAGCGAAAAACGAAGCAAACAGATGCAATGTTAACACTTTGCCCTTTAGTAAAAAATGTAAAGTCATTTGTAAAATCCCACACTAGCCTTAATTGGCTGGTGTGGGACTTTTTTTGTGTGTTTGAGATAATAAGTTGGTATATAATAGTGGATAAAGCAAAACATCAAAAAAAGGACCAATATTAAATTAATTTGTGCTCTTCCACGATTTGTAAATTAAAAATCTCTCTTTTTCAGAAATGGCTTATAAATGGCATTTATAGCGTGCTACCCTTGATGGTATAACTACCGTGCGGGTGATTAACTGATAAATGTTGAGAAATGATAAAGCACCGAAACGCTGATATAAAGGCGTTTCGGTGCTTTTTTTTATGCCTGAAAAACACTCAAACACGGAATGTTCTTCCAAAAACAATTGAATAGCGTCAACACCACTAGTTTTTGGAAGAAAAATTAACAAGTGGTGTTGCTAATTAGTTGTCCCGTATTTACTTGATAATGCGAATAGTTTAAAATCAACTCGAAAAGCAATTAGTGATACTAAGAAAAGACTTAAAATGTGGGAGGGCTATATCATACTAATGACTGAAAATATTATTGCTGAAAGTGTATATATGTATCGTGGACAATCAGTAGTGACGATTACACGACCACATAAAGTAATTGATGCGGGGTCTGTTGTTCATCTTGAATCTGGAAAAAGATTAAGTGTTGTTTCAATTCCGTTATACAATAATCCTGAAAGCCTACCTGCTGGTAAAGTGGATATAATCTTAGATGCTGAAATTAGGAAAAATGATGTTTTATATTATTAGAGTGTGATAGTCATCTTATTGATTGAGATGGCTTTTTATTTTGGTAAGAATTCTAGTTCTTGATTTGCTATAGTTAATAGATGAGGTGATTTAAATGCTATTAACTATAACAAATCAGGATATTATGAATCGGATCAGTTTGGTGAATAATGATTCGTGGACTAAAACATTAATTACTGTTGGGGTGCCTGCACTAACTACGATTATTGTGTTATTAATTTCAAATTTGTTCTCTCAAAGGTAACTTAAAAATCAATTTGGCGTAGAACGAAGAAAATCGGTAGATGATAAAAATAGACAATTACATTTAGAAGAAAAAATGTACGTTGAGAAAAAAGCAATAGAAAATTTAACAGAATTAATACCATTAATTTTCCCAATGTTTGAAGAACAAATCTTTCCTAATGCATTATTGTTGGATGACTTCTATGCAACTGTTCGTCATGGAGCTAGTAAAACCTTTGTTGAACAAGAAACCAAAGATTTTGATGGAAAATTTCACGTGGAGAGTAATTTGTTATCCGAAAGTCGCTTTAAATTAGATGCTATGATTGCATATGCATCTTCAGAGAATAGAATGCAATATCAACAGCTAATTACAGAAATTAGTGATTTTGAAGCTAAAAAAGTAAATTGTCGTATTTATAAATTGAACTCTTTAGATTATCCTGGCACACATGATTATATTTTTGGAGATAAGTATTATTGTGATCAGGTTGATAATTATAGACAAAAAATTGGAGAATTAGTCGGGGACTTGCAACGAGAGCTATATAATTATGTTGATAATGCTTTGAAATAATATTATGACCCAATCAAGTCATTAAACTACGTACAAATAAACATCGTGAAGTAATAAGACGTGTGACCGTAGCTAGGCCTATTGGCGTGGTCGGAATCGGTAACACGACTTTTTGTTTTGAGCTAATTTCAGGAGGAATCACCATAGTCGAAGAAATTACAGGTATATAGACTTAACTAAACAATAATTCTCAACCAGCGGAGCCAACAGATGTAACAACGTTTACGCAATCTCAATTAGATTCAGAAGCAGATAAAGACTTTGAATCTGATTGGACTAAGCAAGTCAAGCGTTAGAATATATCGAAGATGAGTGTACAAAGTTTGCTAAGATGATAGCCAGTGAAAAGGCAGAGAAAAATGTTCATATTAAGTTATCAGATGAACGATAAACCAAGAATGCTTAGTATTAGTGCATTATGGTTGTTGATTGATAATTATTCACCATCAGATTCAGGCAGTTTATCAAGTACGTCAAGCTCAAGTAGTGCATCGGTTGTGTCAAGTGCAAGTCTCATCTTGAGGAATAAGCAACGTTGATTGATAGTAGTATTGATTCTTGGTGCAAAAAAACTGGCATGGTGTTTATGATACTGGTTATTTAGATTGATTAAATAAATAGTGATAGAGAGCGAACAAAGCCCTGAACCAAGTCGAATAACTTAGGTCAGGGCTTTGTTGTATGTGGTCATTAGTTTAAAGCAGTTGGATTTGAAAGAAAGTTGCTAGAATGGCATTAATCACTGAATTCTAACAAAGATGAAAACGCGGCTAACGACATTCCCGGAACAACCCGCTGACGTGGTAAGTTGTACTGATCCTGTTGACTAGTAGCGATTCCTGGAACAGTCGATAGCGCGTATTGGTAATGAGCAGCTTTGTCGGCTTTGATCGTCAAGGCGTTAGCCCGGCCAGCTGGGTAGCAAATGACCTGCGTATTCTGGTGCAAGTTGTGGTCAAGCCACTTCTTAGAACTAACCAGTTCAGTCAATTGAACCTGATAGGTGAGGTCGTTCAAGTCTAAGTGGCGGACTGTGTGACTTTGAAAATCAATGGCACCCGATGCCTTCATCAATTTAGCGTCAGCGAGAGTTAAATGGGTTTTCTTACCCGTAAAGCCCGTGATGAAATTAATGGTCGCGTGCTGATGGTTTTGCTTAATGATCGGCCATGCGGCGGTCATGTTGTCCTTATAGCTGTCGTCCAACGTTACCCAGACGATTTTATTCTGTGGTACACGATGATACTTCAGCGCGTAGACGGCTTCGTTAGCGGTCAATGTCCGGTAGCCGTGTTGCTTTAAATAGGCCATCTGTGTTTTAAACTCTTTAGCGGGCACCCGCAATTGGTTACCACTAGAGATGCTATGATACATTAATATAGGAAGCGTTACTTTTTTTACTGAGTGCCAGTGCCGATAAGGGTCGGTTGACTGATGGTGTTTAGCTGCTGTTTGCGAGCTTTTAGTCGCCACCTTAGCTGATGAGCTAGAAGTGTGCTGCTTGGTCGCAGTGGTGGCCGTACAGCCAGCTAATAAGCCTAGCAGTAAAACACCAAATAAATACTTGGTTCCCCGTAAATGCATGATTGAATTCCCCCGTTAAAATTAGAACTAATCCTATCTTAGCTGATTTTGGCGAGCGTGGCACGACTTATTAGCGGTTAGGGGTAAGCTTTTGCAAATTAGTTAAGGCTTGACTGTGCTAATGGGAGATAGCGTGCCAGTATTTGTCGATGAATATCATGAAGTTAATGAGTGTTTACAGTCTACAGGTCTTGCTGTAAAGGGTAGAATAAGATTATCAAGAACGCATGTCGTTACCAGTCAGTAACGGTGTGCGTTTTACTGTCGTGCTGGGGGTATCGACCTTTAGAAAATCTTAATACCTTTTAAGTGCCAAAGGTTAACGAGTGAGTTACAATTATTTACGTGAGGTTTGTAAAGATGGTTGACAAAGTAACGATTTTTCGTTAGATTAATATATTGCATTATTAATTTGATAATGAATGAAGGGGAGCGTGTAAATGCTTAAAATAGCAAAGGGTCGGATCTCATATCCGGCGGTAATTGGTGCGGTGTTATTCATGATCGTGCAAGTTGTCGCTAATTTGAACCTGCCTAGTTTAACATCCAATATTGTGAATAACGGGGTTGCCACTGGTGACGTCGCTTATATTTGGAAAATCGGTTTTGAAATGATCGGTTTCTCATTATTATCTGTCGTTGCAGCTTTTGGGAATGTTTTCCTTGCTGCACGGTCATCACAACAATTAGGTAAGAATCTACGTTCAGATATTTATAAGAAGGTTATTCACTTTTCTAACGATGAGTTCGATAAAGTGGAAACTTCTTCACTGATTACCCGGACGACTAATGACGTTGTTCAGATTCAAAACGTTGCCATGATGGCGTTACGGATGATGATCATGGCACCAATCATGTTAGTTGGGGCCAGCTTCTTAGCCTATACCAAGAGTCATGAATTAACGTGGATCTTTGTGGTTTCAATTCCGGTATTGTTAATCTTTATCGGCTTGATCATGAGCTTTGCAATCCCATTATTCCGGGCAATGCAAACTAAGACCGACCGTATCAACTTGGTCTTTCGTGAAGGTTTGACCGGTGTTCGAGTTATCCGGGCCTTCCGTCAAGATAAGTTTGAACAAGATCGTTTTGAAGATGCTAACCAAGACTACACGAAGAATGCGGTCAAAGTTAACACGATTGTGGCCTTAGCTTACCCCGTCATGACTTTAATTATGAGTGGGACTAACGTTGCGATTGTATGGTTTGGTGGCCAATTGATTGGTAGCCAAACGATGCCAGTTGGGAACATGATTGCGTTCATGACTTACGCAATGCAAGTTTTGATGAGTTTCATGATGCTTGCAATGGTTTTTGCCCTCATTCCTCGTGCAGCAGCTTCTGCTACCCGGATTCAAGAAGTCTTGGATATTGAACCAAAAATCAATGATCCAGAACAAGCAGCCGCATTACCAGCTACAGATGAACACAACTTAGTTTTTGACCACGTTAACTACCGCTATCAGAATGCGGAACAGTTAGCTTTAACGGATATTGATTTTGAAGCACATTCTGGTCAAACGGTGGCAATCATCGGTGGGACTGGTTCAGGTAAATCAACGTTAGTTAACTTAATTCCTCGTTTTTACGATATCGAAAGTGGTGCTGTTGATTTAGATGGTGAAGATGTTCGTAAGTTGAAATTGACTGACTTACATCAAGCTGTTTCATTTGTACCACAGACGGCCACTTTGTTTACCGGGACGATCCGGGATAATATGAAATTTGGGAATGCCGATGCAACCGATGATGAAATCTGGCACGCAATTGAAATTGCACGCTCAACGGATTTCGTTAAGGAAGAAGGCGGCCTTGATGCGCACGTTGAACAGGGTGGGGGTAACTTCTCCGGTGGTCAACGTCAACGTTTAGCCATTGCACGAGCATTAGTTAAACGTGCTTCAACGTACGTCTTTGAT
The DNA here is from genome assembly GCF_001039045.1 of Lactiplantibacillus herbarum. Classification (GTDB taxonomy): domain Bacteria; phylum Bacillota; class Bacilli; order Lactobacillales; family Lactobacillaceae; genus Lactiplantibacillus; species Lactiplantibacillus herbarum. The sequence continues at coordinate 35,902 of NZ_LFEE01000023.1, read as the reverse complement.
GATTCGTTCTCAGCGTTAGACTTTAAGACGGATGCACAGTTACGTGCTGAATTGCGTCAGGACAAGCAGATTCAAAAGAGTGTGGTTGTGATCGTTGCGCAACGGATTGCGACAGTTGCCGATGCTGATCTAATTCTCGTACTTGACGACGGTAAGTTAGTCGGTAAGGGAACCCATGCTGAATTAAAAGCTAATAATGAAGTTTATCAAGAAATCATGAAGTCACAATTACGAGAGGAGGATCAGCTGTAATGAGTGAAAAGAATTCAGCTAGTGCAAAACCGGCACGTCCAATGGGCGGACACGGCCCTGGTAGTCATGGCGTCGTTGAAAAGCCTAAGAGTTTCTGGAAAACGGCAATGCGCTTAATGCGTTACATGTCAGATCGCTGGGTTGGTCTGGCAATTGTTATGATCTTCGCCATTGCTTCCGTGATCTTCCAAATTAGAACCCCTAAGATTTTAGGGAAAGCAACGACCGAAATTTATAAAGGGATTATGAAGGGTGCTGCTCAGCAAAAAGCTGGGATCAGTCAATCTGGCTATCCAATCAACTTTGAAAAGATTGGTCAGATCATTATGATCGTGTTAGTGATGTACTTAGCGTCAGCGCTATTTAACTACATCCAACAGTTCATCATGACCCGTATCTCACAACGGACCGTTTATAAGTTACGTCGTTCGTTTAAAGGTAAGATGCAAAAAGTTCCGATTTCATATTATGATACCCATTCTAATGGGGATATTATGAGTCGGGCCGTTAACGATATGGATAATATCGCGAACACTTTGCAACAAAACTTAACGCAGGCGGTAACGAGTACGGTGACCTTCGTTGGGACCATCTGGATGATGTTAACGATCAGTTGGAAGTTAACTTTGATCGCGATGGTCGTCTTACCACTTAGTGTGATTGTGGTTGGTGTGATTGCACCTAAATCACAGAAGTTCTTCGGTACGCAACAAAAGAGCTTGGGGCTACTTAATAACCAAGTTGAAGAAAACTATGCGGGTCACGTGGTCATCAAGAGTTTCAATAAGGAACAAGATGCCATTGATGACTTTGAAGTTCAAAATAATAATTATTACCAATCAGCTTGGAAAGCCCAATTTATCTCTGGGATTATCATGCCGTTAATGATGTTCTTAAATAACATCGGCTACGTCTTTGTTGCCATTATTGGTGGGATCGACGTTGCTAACGGTAAGGTTTCATTAGGTAATATCCAAGCCTTCTTACAATACACGCAACAATTCTCACAACCAATCTCACAGATGGCTAACTTGTTGAACACGATTCAATCAACGGTTGCCTCTGCTGAACGGGTCTTCGAAGTCTTGGACGAAGAAGAAATGAAGCAGACTAAGTCAGACGTTCCTGCAGTTGCAGATAGCGATAACTTAATCAGCTTGGAACACGTTCAATTTGGTTATAACGATAATAACCTATTGATGGAAGACTACAACTTGGACGTTAAGAGCGGTCAGCAAGTCGCCATCGTTGGACCAACTGGTGCCGGGAAGACGACCATTATTAACTTATTGGAACGTTTCTACGACATTAAGGGTGGTTTAATCAAGTTGAACGGTGTTGATACGCGTGACTTAAAACGTGAGGAGCTCCGGTCACACTTTGCGATGGTCCTTCAGGAAACTTGGCTCTTTACTGGAACCATCTTCGATAACTTGAAGTATGGTCGTGAAGATGCTACCGACGAAGAAATTTACGCTGCAGCCAAAGCTGCTCACGTGGATAGCTTTGTTCGTAAGTTACCAGATGGTTATCAAACGATTCTGAACGAAGAAGCTTCGAATATTTCACAAGGTCAACGACAATTATTGACGATTGCCCGGGCCTTCGTTGCTAATCCTGAGATTTTAATTCTTGATGAAGCAACGAGTTCTGTTGATACGCGGACAGAAGTCCACATTCAACATGCCATGGAACGGTTATTGCATAATCGGACTAGTTTCGTTGTGGCGCACCGTTTATCAACGATTCAGGGTGCCGATAATATCATTGTTATGAACCATGGTTCGGTTGTTGAAACTGGGACGCACGAAGAATTGATGGCTCAAAATGGTTTCTATGCCGATTTATATAATAGTCAATTTACCGGTAATATTAGCCTAGACTAAAGGAGGGGTGTCAATTGTTCCGAAAAACAGCATTAGTGGCGGTAACTGCCGGCGCGTTAACGTTATTGTTAGCGGGTTGTGGTAAGACTACCCTAACAACAACCAAGACGACGTATAACCGTAATGGGTTAGTCGCCGCCGTCAAAGGATCGACTAATCAGAAGACGGTTCATTATCAATTGGATAGTGGCAAGTCTAAGACGGCAAGCGTGCATAACAACACGTTTGTGATTCAAGTTCCAACCAAGGAGACCCGCCAAACGGTCAAGATTAAGGCTGGTTCAGATACGAAGACGGTTCACGTGAACGGGGCTAAGAAGTTAGTTGGTTATCAAAAGATGGCAACGACTTATAATCAAGCCTTGATCGCGTCTAAGTTAAGTAAAGCCGATCAAAAGACTGCTCAGAAGTTACAAGTTCAGGCCGCAGCCCTCAAGAAGCAACAGACAGCGATTGCAGCTAAGGTCAAAACGGCCCAAGCTCAGATCAAAGCAGGTGGTACTGAGGCTGCAACTGGTGCACAAACGTTGCAGGCGCAACAAACGGCTGCAGCTCAGTTGAAGACCCAAGCAGCTAGTCTACAGACAACTCAACAGACTGTTGAGGCGGCCATGAAGACGGCTAAGAAGCAGGTCAAGGATGAGTTGTTACCAACCAAGACACCGAGTGATGGTTTGACCAATGCATTGACGACTAAGGATTATAAAATTCGGTTGAACGTGCAAAAGGGTGACGTTATGGGGGCAGCAGTCATTGTGCCAACCAAAGCGTTTAAGAGCACGTCTCGTCAGAAGAATTTCGGAACGGCGTTTGCATTACTCACCACGACAACTGGTGCGGATGCAAAAACTGTGATGAAGCAGTTTAAGAAAGAAACTAAGAGTAACAACAGTAGTACGACAACAATCGATCCGATCACGTCGAAGGGCGTTCGGTTTACGATTGGGGTATCAGCTTCTGATCTGTTTATCTTTATGACTAAATAAAGTAATTAAAAATACCGGCAAGTCTCCAGATAGGGAGGCTTGCCGGTATTTTTTTGTTGCTCAATCATTAATGAAAGTTAAAAATTAGCTGCAAGTGCAGACGTGTATCAGTACTCAATTCACCGTTCCGTCATCCGAGAAAACGTGCCATGGGGACCGGTCCCAGCCAGAGAGCGGTCTGGAACCTCGCTTCAAAGCCTAAAGGGCAAGTCTTTGAAGACGTCCCGTAATTTAAAGCGGCCAATACCGCCGCCTTAAATTACTTTCATGGCACATTTCCCCAGATGACTCCGCTCAGACTGAATTTGAGCAGCTGACAGTCAGCTTACTTTAAAAACTCAAGTTAACCACAATAATTGCAAGTATCAATTAGTCTAGCCGGAGGTGGGGAGTACTAGCGG
>NZ_LFEE01000023.1:0-32367 GCF_001039045.1 Lactiplantibacillus herbarum | reverse complement strand
AATTACACCACGGACGTCTTTGGTTATTGGCGAGCTGTGCCGATGACCAAAGCGAGGGATAAGACCGCTTCACAGGCTTATGCCGGTCCCAACAGCTAAGCTAGTGTGGACCACTGGAGTCGAAAACAGCGATCAGTTTTATTTCTAAGTTACTCAAATGACAATTCTAAGAAGTAGAGTCCCTTACCAGGTAGGTGAGCCGTTGAGACCCAGACTTCGTGGTAATTAGGGACTTTCTTCTCGGTATAATCGAAAAAGAAGTCCAATAGATTACCATTTTTTGCGACGAACTCTTCTTGGAAACGGTTGACCAATAGTTTGTTATCTGGAAAATAAATTTCGGGATTGGCGACTTTGATTTTGTCGGGAATGCCCATCCGTACCACGTTGGTGTACTCTGGCTGCGAGAATTGAATCTCGGCCGGATGGTGGACGATGTAGAACATGACGTTATAGATGGAATCTGAATTACTTGCCATGACGAACCAGTCCTTTACTAACTGAATTTACCCCTATTATACCAAAAATTAATTGAAGCGCAGGAAATGTTTTCCGAGCACCTTGACAAAAATCTAATAAACTATTAATCTTTTAATTAAATTCAAATTAAACAAATTTATAAATGACATCAGAAAGAGGCTGGATCATATGGCAGACGTACAATTGGACTGGGCTAACTTAGGTTTTAATTATCGTAATCTTCCTTACCGTTACCGTGCGTATTGGAAGGACGGCGAGTGGTACAAACAGGAATTAACCGGAGATGCAACTTTACATATCAGTGAAGGCTCGACGGCACTCCATTATGGACAACAGGATTTTGAAGGGCTAAAGGCTTACCGGACAAAGGATGGCAGTGTTCAATTGTTCCGTCCTGATCGCAATGCGGCCCGGATGCAGACTAGTTGTGAACGGCTATTGATGCCACAAGTGCCAACGGAGATGTTCGTTGATGCAGTCAAGCAAGTCGTTAAGGCTAACCAAGACTATATTCCACCATATGGTACCGGTGCGACGTTATATTTACGGCCATTGATGATTGGAGTTGGTGGTAACATCGGTGTCCATCCAGCTGACGAATACATCTTTACGATTTTCGCGATGCCCGTTGGAAGCTATTTTAAGGGCGGTATGACACCTACTAACTTCACGACGTCTAATTATGACCGGGCAGCTCACAAAGGGACTGGCGCCTACAAGGTTGGCGGTAACTACGCAGCTAGCCTGTTCCCTGGTCAAGAAGCTCATAGTGCTGGTTACTCAGACTGTGTCTACTTAGACCCAGTTGAACACAAGAAGATTGAAGAAGTTGGTTCCGCTAACTTCTTCGGAATCACGAAGGATGGGACTTTCGTAACGCCTAAATCACCATCGATCCTGCCTTCCGTTACGAAGTATTCATTGCTCTACTTAGCTGAGCACAAGTTTGGGATGAAGACGGAACAGGGTGACGTTTATATCGATGACCTGGATCGTTTTGCTGAAGCGGGTGCTTGTGGAACGGCCGCCGTTATTTCACCAATTGGTGGTTTGGAACACAAGGGAAACTTGCACGTCTTCTACAGTGAGACTGAAGTGGGTCCCGTAACGAAGCAGCTCTATGATGAATTGACTGGCATTCAATTTGGTGACCGTGAAGCACCAGAAGGTTGGATTCAAAAGGTTGATTTAGACTAAGGATTGTAGTCAGATAACAATTTAAGAATTTATCTTATAAAAAATGTAGCCAACTGATATTCAAGCTGGCTACATTTTTTTTAGCTTCAATTCAAATGTCTACGTAACACTTTTTGTCCTTTGACTAGGTATAAGCACAATAATATTGGCGCAGCGATGAGCAATAGAATCCCTTGAATAAGGAAGCTCAATTCTGAGTTCATCAGGGCATCTTGTGTTTCGCTTTTCATTAACAAACGGTCACGACTTACGACTGGATTTAAACTGTTATGGTATCCCTGTGCCCCATTTTGGTTGTCTTTCATGGTTTGACGCAACGCATGGGTGCTTTGAGAGGTTAGTTTTAGACGCGGACGAATGAGATGTGGGTATAAGTAAATTAACCATGGGTAGCAGATGAAAAATGCAGCGGTGAAATAAACGTTAGCCCAGTTCCATTTAAAGATAAAGGGGCCGGTGGGTGGTGCGGTGACCAGGTAGAATAGCAGTAGATAAAATAGGACGACGCGAAGATAGCTTGTCAGGGTAGATTTTATGATTTTCATAGACCTAGCTTCCTTTGGCTTGAAAATAACAGTATTTAAAAATAGCTAAAGCATAAATCCTTGTATTGAGGTGTTCAAATTATTAAAACGCTTAGTTATTTTTACTAACGTAGAATAAATAGTTGATGTGTTGAGCAATAGGGTAGTTGACCAAGTCGGAGGGTAAGCATAAGCGATTAACTAATTTTTGATTAACGATTGGGGACTGACAGCGTTACTTCTGGATAAGTAGTATGATTAAAAACAATAATAGTTGAAATGGAATGAGTGACTTAAATGGCAGGATTTGAACGTACCAAACAAGTTATCGACCAGATGGTGACGGACGGGGTTATCCCCGGAGCTAGCTATGCGGTGATAGCAGGGTCTGATATCGAACGGGCTCAAGTGGGGGTTGCGCAAACACAACCCCAAGCTAAACCGTTGTGGCCGGATGCTTTGTATGATTTAGCATCAGTGACAAAGGTCATCGGAACGACTACGGTAGCACTTCAATTAATCGCTAGTGGCCAGTTAGACGTGCACCAATCAGTTCATGACTATTTGCCAGCTTTTGTTAATCGCGACGTGACGGTGCTCAACCTCATGACGCATACTAGTGGACTCAGTGGCTATATTCCTAACCGTGGTGTTTTGAGTGCTGACGAATTATTAGCGGCTATCCAGACATTACCGATCAGTCGCGCTAATCTCAATCACCGGGTCGTGTATACTGATTTGGGCCTGATTCTAACCGGGATGATCATTGAAAAAATACTCGGCATGTCGATTCAAACGGCCGTTGATGAGCGGGTCATTCAGCCGTTGCAGTTGCCAGATGCGACCTTCAAGCCAAGTGTGCAACGGGCTGTGCCAACGGTCTATTCAGCACAGAGCGGCTTGTTGCAAGGAATCGTACATGATCCCAAGGCGCGAACATTAGGTGAGCACTGTGGTTCGGCAGGACTTTTTGCCAGTGTGGCTGACTTGGAACGTTTTTCGCAGTTAATGCTGGGCCAAATCGATGTTCCCAACGTACTTGATCAGCAGACGATTACTAGCTTGTATCAAGACTGGACACCTAATCACGACTTACGCCGCAGTTTCGGTTGGAATTTATGGCACCGTGATGCCCAGTCATTGCCAGTTATTTTTCATACTGGTTTTACGGGGACGTTGTTGATGTTGGATCGTGAGCGTCAAACGGCGTTGATTTTCCTCTCTAATCGGGTTCATCCAGTTGTCGACAATGCGAGCTTTTTACCGGCACGCCGGCGCTTGATTGCGGCTTGGTTAGCGGGTAGGTTACAAATTAGTTAGGTCAGTTTCACAACCGCTTTCATTTATGATAAAATTTAACTATTAAATTCATTAATGGAGTGAAGCTAACTTATGAGTGAACCATACTTTTTAAAACCCGTCTTCCACGAAAAAATTTGGGGCGGTACCAAATTACACGATGATTTCGATTACACGATTCCAAGTGACCACACCGGTGAATGCTGGGCAATCTCAGCTCATCCTAATGGTCCTACCATGGTCGAAAACGGTCCTTACGCTGGCATGACGCTCGACAATGTCTGGGCTGAACACCGCGATGTCTTTGGTAATGCTAAGGGCGACGTGTTCCCATTATTGACTAAAATTTTGGATGCCAGTGAAGATTTATCCGTACAAGTGCATCCTGACGATGAATATGCAGCTGAACATGAGCATGAACTCGGCAAGACAGAATGCTGGTACGTGATCGCGGCTGAACCCGGTGCTACCATGATTTACGGTCACCACGCTAAGAACCGCGAACAATTGACGGAATGGATCAACAACGGCGAATGGGACAAGTTATTACGGCGAGTACCCGTTAAAGCGGGTGACTTCCTCTACGTGCCATCTGGTACGATTCACGCTGTTGGTAAGGGCATCATGGTCTTAGAAACGCAACAGAGCTCAGATACGACTTACCGTTTGTACGACTGGGATCGCGTTGACAAAACTACTGGTCAGAAACGTGAACTACACTTACAACAGTCAATCGATACGACTAACGTGCCTCACAAGGATCCTGCTTTGGATATTACGACGACCCAAGTAGGGGATGCGACCGTTACGAAGTACGTTCAATCACCATTCTTTGGTGTTTGGCAATGGCGTTTAACGGATGGTCAAGCAACCTTTAATCGTGGGACGGCACCATACACTTTGGTTTCAGTATTAGCTGGACAGGGGAGTATCACCGTCGACGGTAAAGATTACCCGCTAGCAAAGGGTGTTCATTTCATGCTACCATTCGATGTTAAACAGTGGACTTTGAAGGGCGATTTACAGATTATTGCCTCTGAACCTGGGGAAGAAGCCTAATTAGTTAACCCCTTGATATGATAAAAAAGATTGATACTGATAAAAATCAGTATCAATCTTTTTTTACGTCTTTACTGATGCTATCAGGTTATGAGAACGTTTACTTTCAAAAAGTATATAAATAATTTTTATAGCTTTAAGGGGTTTACTAATGGTAGGGCTTACACAGATTGGAAAATAGGATACTTAAATTAGTGATACTCTGCCGCCTACCGGGATGGTTTTGATTCAAAATATTAATAATGTTTTTGGATACGATTTGCTTGATTACTATTTCAAAAGAGGAACAGTTAATACCAGTTTGGTAAGCACCGCGTTAAACTGAACCATTGTTACTTGAAAGATAAATCTAGCAATTACGATCAGTCAGTTTAAAATTAGGTACGCACATATTTGCCTTTAATTGCTATCTAGCCGTGAGGGGCGTCCTGACAATGTTCAGTGGTGAAATTATCCTTGGCTGAGCGACTGCTCAGCTTAGGATAAGGCCAATCTTAAAGATTGCAGTTTTTTTGCTGTAATCTTTAAGTTGTGCCCCACCACTCCAACATTGAAAGAACGCCCTGGTAGGCGGAATAGGAAGCAGTCGTTATCTACGAGGAGTACAGGATACCATAACTAAAAAATACGCTATTCAGAGTTTTGTTTTTCTGAATAGCGTATTTTGATTAAAATTTATGAGTATTGAAAGCTTATGGTTTGGTGACCACGTTTTTAGTGAGGTCTTCGTTTAATTGATCTAGGGCGCTGAAGTCAGCGTCAGCGTACTTGCGTTCTAAGGCTAGCTTTAAGATTCGTTTAGCTAATGCTTCGTTACGGGCCAAGATGGGGCCGTGGAAGTAAGAGCCAAAGGTATTCTTATAGATAACGCCTTCCGTTTGATCCTTGCCGTTGTTACCGTTACCTTGAAGCACCTTACCCAATGGACGTTCACCTTCACCGAGGAAGGTTGTCCCGTTGTGGTTTTCAAACCCGTAATAAGTCTGATTGGTTTCAGTGTTTTCAATGGTGATATTACCGATAAAACGGTTGTTGTCTTGGCTCAACGTGTAGTGGTCTAAGGCACCGATACCAGCAATTTTTTCACCGTGAGCACCGATGTAGTAGTGACCAAGCATTTGGAAGCCGCCACAGATGGCAAGCATCGGACCACCGTTTTCGATATAAGCTGTTAAAGCTGCCTTTTTCGTTTGAAGATCCTTAGAGACGATGGTCTGTTCGTAATCCTGACCACCACCGAATAACGCGAAGTCGTACTTATCAGCGTCAAACGGATCGTCCAAACTAACGAGATCGACGGTAATGTCAGCATCAACGGCTTTAGCGTAGTAACGCATGGCTAAAATGTTACCAATGTCGCCGTAGGTATTCATTAAGTCGCCGTAAAGGTGTGCCGCGTGTAATGTGTAAGTCATTTTAAGCCATCCCCCCATCGATAATGCCTTGACTGGCAAGCTCTTTACGTAGTTGTAACATCGCGGTATAAGTTGCCACGACGTAGACTTGCTTGGTTGGTAGTTTTTGAATGGCTGCCGTCATTTCAGTTAAGTCAGGAATGATCGTTAATTGATCTTCTGGTACACCGGCAACTTTAAGTCGGAACGTAATATCGCGGTAACGTTCACCACCACTGATATAGGCGGGGATGTTTAGTTCTGGCAGTTTCTCAAAATCGCCATCCCAGATCCAACTCGTGTCGATACCATCCGCATAATTGGCATTTAATAGTGCGGCAAATGAGAAGGGACGGTCATCCGTCTGAATCATTTGAAGCACTTGGTTGAGGCCGACCGGATTTTTAACTAGAATCAGGGTGACATCCTTATCGCCGACGTGGAAAATCTCTTGGCGACCAAAGACTTGTTCGTCATTTTCGCTGAGTGCGTGGGCAATCTGAGTAGCTGGAACATCCATGTAACGACCAACCGCATAGGCAGCTAGCGCGTTATAGATGTTGTATTGACCACCGATATTTAAGTGCATGGCCTGACCGTTAATCTCAAAGTCTGAGCTAGTTGGGGCCATTTCTGTCAGGGCGTTTAATTTATAAGTTAATTGTGGCCGTTCAAACCCACAGTGTGGGCAGTAGTACTTACCCATATTGCTGTAAGTCCGGCTGTGATAGTGGAGAATATGCTGACAACGAGGGCAGAGCAGGCCGTCGGTATTAGCAGGCGCCTGTTGTTCTTCGTCTTCCTGATAGTCAAAACCATAGTAGAGGATTGGATTTGGCAAAGTCTTCGAGTTGAAGAGGGGGAGATCCCCATTGGCAATAATCGTTGCTTCAGGTGCCAAAGCAACCCCGTCTAAGATTTTTTGATAAGTCGTGTAGATTTCACCGTAGCGGTCCATCTGATCACGGAAAATATTAGTGAAGACGAACGCTTTTGGCGTAATGTACTTAGTGACCATGATGACGTTGGCTTCGTCGACTTCCAGTACGGCTAGTGGTTTTTGATGAGACTTAGGTGCACGTAAGAAGGTTGTTACGATACCTTGTTTCATGTTGGAACCACTAGGATTGGTCAGAATGTCCGGGTACTGTTCACGTAAAACTTTGACCGTCAAGGCGGTCGTTAAGGTTTTACCGTTAGTCCCAGTAATGACGATGACGTCGTAATTTTTAGCCAAGTGTTTTAAGATGGTTGGGTCGAGTTTGAGGGCCAACTTGCCGGGAAGTGAGCTCCCACCGCCACGAAAGGTGTGTAAGAACCAGTACGCGGATTTTCCGGTCCAAGTGGCCAATGTACTATTAATTGACATAAGTTATCGGTACCCCTAATTCTGGATTTTTTTCGACTAACAGGCTGATGTAACCTAGTTAGTGATATTTTAAACCATATTACCGGACAAAAATGTCCTACTTCCAAGTATTTTATACTGAACGTTGCTAAAAGAAAAGCGATACTATCGCCATTTAATGACATATTACCAATTCGTTAATGAGATTTCATAGCTGAATGCTGAAATTCGTGGGGAAATCCGCTATAATTAGTAAGAAATGTGTAAAAAAGGGGAATGAGTCACTTGGCACAATTATTTTTTCGATATGGCGCGATGAATAGTGGGAAGACCATTGAAATTCTCAAAGTTGCCCATAACTATGAAGAGCAAGATAAATCCGTCATTATTATGACGAGTGGCTTAGATAACCGCGATGGTGTGGGTTACGTTGCAAGCCGGATCGGGTTAAAGCGTGAAGCAACTCCGATTTTTAATGACACGAACGTGTTGGACGTTGTCAAGGAGCTGACTGCAGCTTCAGTAGCGAAGACCGGTGCTGACGTTGCCTGTGTCCTAATCGATGAATCTCAATTCTTACAAAAGCACCACGTATTGGAATTGGCCCACATTGTCGATGACCTTCAAATTCCAGTAATGGCATTTGGACTGAAGAATGACTTTCGTAACGAGTTGTTCGAAGGTAGTAAGTATTTACTATTATACGCGGACAAGATTGAAGAGATGAAGACCATCTGCTGGTTCTGTCGTAAGAAAGCCATCATGAATTTACGTTTTCATGATGGTCAACCAGTCTACGAGGGTGAACAAGTTCAAATCGGGGGCAATGAGGCGTACTACCCAGTATGTCGGCGTCATTACTTTTACCCACCGAAACTAACAAAGTGAGGATTAATGAAACATGGATAAATTTTTCGATAAATTACAAGCCGTAGCCGATCGGTATGAAGAACTCGGCGAACTATTAAGTGATCCTGAAGTGATTGCCGATTCACAACGCTTCATGAAGCTATCTAAAGAAATGGGTAGTATCCGTGAAACTGTTGAAAAGTACAATCGCTATAAAGATGTCATGAGCCAGATCTCAGAAAACGATGAGCTATTACGCGAAAAGTTGGATGATGAGATGAACGCCATGGTTAAGGATGATCTAAAGGGCCTTAACGCGGAAAGAGAACAGCTTGAACACGAAATCACCTTGTTGATGTTGCCTCAAGATCCTAATGATGACAAGAATATCATCATGGAAATTCACGGTGCTGCCGGTGGTGACGAAGCTAGTTTGTTCGCTGCTGATCTGTTCAATATGTACTCAAAGTACGCTGAACGTGAAGGTTGGAATGTCGAAGTTGCTGACCGTAATGAAACTGAAGTTGGTGGTTTCAAGGAAATCGTATTGATTATTTCAGGGAATAAAGTTTATTCTAAACTGAAGTATGAGAGTGGCGCACACCGTGTTCAACGTGTCCCAGTAACGGAATCTGCTGGTCGGGTGCACACGTCAACTGCGACAGTTGGGGTGATGCCAGAAGCTGAAGACGTCGATATTGATATCGACCAAAAGGATATTCGTGTCGACGTGTACCGTTCTTCTGGTGCCGGTGGTCAGCATATCAATAAGACATCTTCTGCCGTGCGGATGACCCACTTACCAACTGGGATCGTCGTTGCCATGCAAGACCAACGTTCACAACAACAAAACCGTGCCAAAGCGATGGAAATCTTACGTGCGCGTGTCTATGATTACTACCACTCACGTGAACAAAACGAATATGATGCTGAACGTAAATCTGCCGTTGGTAGTGGGGACCGTTCTGAACGAATTCGGACGTATAACTTCCCACAAAACCGAGTCACAGATCACCGAATCGGTTTAACGCTGAACAAACTTGATCGGGTGATGAATGGGGAATTAGACGAAGTAATTGATGCCCTAGTTCTGGCCGACCAAGCTGAAAAGATGGAGCGTTTAGCCAATGACTAAGCCTAGTCAACCAACGTATTTTGAAGCCCAGCAGTGGGCTTCTTTTTGTCTAAAAACGGCGCAATTACCAACGGATAGTGCGCGTTTTCTGCTATTAGGATTAAGTCAGTTGGATCAAACACAACTATTAATTCATTACCGTGAGTTGGTACCAGCAGCGTTGTGGGCCGCTTACCAAACCGCAATTGAACGAGTTGTTGCTGGTGAACCAACCCAGTACGTGCTCGGAAAGGCACCATTTTTCGGCTTGTCACTGACTGTGAACCCAGCCGTCCTGATTCCACGAGTTGAAACTGAGGAACTTGTTGAGTGGATTCTAACAGATATGGCAGATGAAGGTCCCTTGAAGGTGCTCGATGTTGGTACAGGGTCTGGCGCGATTGCCTTGGCATTGAAGCGTGAGCAACCAACGTGGCAGGTCAGTGCCAGTGATATTTCACAGGAAGCGTTGACTGTAGCACGTGCAAATGCCAAACGATTATCCTTGGACGTTGATTTTTATCACAGTGATCTGTTGGCTGATGTTCCAGCAACGGCCTTTGATGTCATTGTCAGTAACCCACCGTACATTGCGACGAGTGAAAAAGCCGTAATGGATGCTAGCGTGCTGAACTATGAACCGGAACAAGCGCTGTTTGCTGCACACGCTGGCTTAGTCTTGTATGAACAACTAGCCCAGACGGTGGCCCAGCACTTAACGACTAACGGACGCTTGTACTTAGAGTTTGGCTATCATCAGGGGGCAGCGATTCAAAAGCTGTTCACGGAAGCCTTACCGAACGCGACCGTGACACTACGCCAAGATATGGCGGGGGACGACCGGATGGTACGAGTAATCAATCATTAAATTAATAAAGAAGGATTGAGTTAATTATGGAAACGAAAGTATTTACGACGACTGAAATCTCAGCCGCGGCTAAGTTACTTAATGAGGGCCAGCTAGTCGCTTTTCCAACCGAAACGGTTTACGGTTTGGGTGCGGACGCAACGAACGTTGATGCGGTTAAGCAAGTTTATTTGGCTAAGGGGCGTCCTAGTGACAACCCACTGATCGTTCACGTTGCTGATGTTGAAACGGTGGAACGCTTTGCTCAGCCACTGTCAGAAGCCGCTAAAAAGTTAATCAAAGCCTTTTGGCCCGGGCCATTGACGATGATTTTTAAGTTGAAACCTGGCGCTTTGGCACCTGAAGTAACTGGTGGCTTGGAAACAGCGGCGTTCCGTAACCCGGATAACGCTGCAACGATCGACTTGATTCGGACGGCGCAAACGCCGATCGTAGGACCTTCTGCTAATACTTCTGGTAAGCCTAGTCCAACAACGGCCCAACACGTCTTACATGATCTTAAGGGGAAGATTGCTGGAATCCTGGATGACGGGGCGACTGAAGTTGGAGTTGAGTCGACCGTTTTGGATCTATCGACGGATCAGCCCGCAATTCTACGGCCAGGTGCAGTGACCGCTGAAGCGATTGAAGCGGTTATTGGAATGCCGGTTCAGACTGAATTACACCATGTGGGGGCAACTGAAGTTCCTAAGGCCCCCGGGATGAAATATAAACACTACGCACCTAATGCGCAGGTTTATATCGTTGATCGTACGGAAGATTGGCCCCAAGCGCTCAAGTGGGCGGCTGAACAAAAGCTTCAAATTGGTGTTATGGCAACGGATCAGATTTTATCGGTTAATCAATTACCAGCAAATTGCGAACGATTTTCACTTGGAAGTGATATTCAATCGGCAAGCCGTGAGCTATTTGCAGGACTGCGCCACTTCGATACGGAGACTGAAATCAAAGATATTTTGTGTCAATCCTTTGAAAACAAAGGACTTGGCGTGGCATACATGAATCGCCTAAATAAATCTGCCGGTCAAACCCATTTTAGTGTATAATGATTGCAATCGGGAAAACCCGAAAGTTGTCACTTGCGAAATGGAGGAGATTTATTCATGAATTACCAAGAACAAGATCCAGAAGTATGGGCTGCGATTAGTAAGGAACAGACACGCCAACAACAGAACATTGAGTTGATCGCATCTGAAAATATTGTCTCTAAAGGTGTACGTGCGGCGCAGGGGAGCGTCCTCACTAACAAGTACTCTGAAGGTTATCCTAGTCACCGCTTTTATGGCGGTAACGAATTTATCGATCAAGTGGAAACGCTGGCGATTGAACGGGCCAAAAAGTTATTTGGCGCCGAATACGCGAACGTTCAACCACATTCAGGGTCACAAGCAAATGCTGCGGCCTACATGGCACTGATTCAACCGGGCGACCGGGTGATGGGGATGTCACTTGATGCTGGGGGACACTTAACCCACGGGGCCAGCGTCAATTTCTCAGGGAAACTCTATGATTTTCAAGGTTACGGTTTGGATCCAGAAACCGAAGAATTGGACTACGATGCAATCTTGGCACAAGCGCAAGCGTTCCAGCCAAAGCTGATCGTGGCTGGTGCATCTGCTTATAGTCGGACGATCGACTTCGCAAAGTTCCGTGAAATTGCGGATACAGTTGGGGCCTTATTGATGGTTGATATGGCGCACATCGCTGGTTTAGTTGCAGCGGGCTTACATCCAAACCCAGTCCCATATGCCGACGTGGTAACCACGACGACGCATAAAACGTTACGTGGCCCACGTGGTGGGATGATCTTAGCCAAGGAACAATATAGTAAGAAGATTAACTCAGCCGTTTTCCCTGGCAATCAGGGTGGTCCACTGGATCACGTGATTGCGGGTAAGGCGATTGCACTAGGTGAAGATCTCCAACCTGAATTTAAGGTTTACGCGCAACGCGTCATCGACAATGCCAAGGCGATGGCTAAGGTCTTTAAAGAATCAGACCTTGTCCGTGTAATCTCTGGTGGCACTGACAATCACTTGTTGACGATTGAAGTAACCAAGTCTGGTTTAAATGGTCGTCAAGTGCAGGACTTATTAGATACGGTCAATATTACGGTTAATAAGGAAGCTATTCCAAACGAGACCTTGGGCGCGTTTAAAACGTCTGGGATTCGTTTAGGGACACCTGCAATTACAACTCGTGGATTTAATGAAGCGGATGCGGCGACGGTTGCTGAGTTGATTTTGAAAACGTTACAAGCGCCGACAGATCAAGCTAACTTGGCTGACGTTAAGCAACGTGCATTGGCATTAACTGCGCAACATCCGATCGATGTTGATTAAGTAATTAATATCGGGTCTGGTTTTTTCTCTCTAAATTAGCTACAATAGAAAGAAATCACTAAGGAGTGTGCGTAGCGACATGGGTAAGTTTGAGGTTTTGAATCATCCGCTCATTCAACATAAGTTAACGATTATTCGGGAAAAAGATTGTGGGACTAAGGTCTTTCGGGAAATGGTCAACGAAATTGCAACGTTAATGGCTTACGAAGTTTCACGGGATATGCCGTTAGAGGACATTGACATTGAAACGCCGGTCGCTAAATCAACGCAGAAGACGTTGGCTGGTAAAAAGGTAGCTATCGTGCCAATCTTACGAGCTGGACTTGGTATGGTTGACGGGTTTCTTAATATGATTCCCGCAGCTAAAGTTGGGCACGTGGGGATGTATCGCGATGAAAAGACCTTAAAACCGGTCGAATATTTCGTTAAGTTACCAAGTGACATTTCACAACGGCAGTTATTTGTTGTTGATCCAATGTTAGCCACTGGTGGTTCAGCTATCATGGCAATGGATATGTTGAAGAAGCGCGGCGCAAGTAACATTAAGTTTATGTGTTTAGTTGCTGCTCCAGAAGGTGTTAAAGCACTCCGTGAAGCACATCCAGATATTGATATTTACACGGCTGCATTGGATGATCATCTTAACGAAGATGGTTATATCGTTCCAGGTTTGGGCGATGCCGGTGACCGGTTATTTGGGACCAAGTAAGTTAGACATTTTAAGGAGCGGCGACGATGTTATGATCGTAACGCTACTTTTTTTGTTGGCCTGATTTTAAGGGAACTGAACTTTTTTTCTTCTATAATTATTAATAAGTAATTTGGGATCTGCCGATGTATTCAGAATTTTAGCAGGCGTTGTTAAACTGATGACAACAGGAAATGTGCGACTGAAATGGTCACTTTAACTGATATCATGTGACTGTTAAGACTTTTGTTAATGATAAATGATTACTTATTAATAGAGGCCTTTAGGATTGTCACCATACTGTTAATTAGATTGAACGTTATATTGACAATCCGAGTTGGCACGAGTAAACTAGTTGCAATTGAACAGTTCCTTTAATTTAGCTCAGAGAGGCTGAAAAGGATGAACGTGCACGCAACCCCATACCGGGAAGGTGTAATTTCAGACAGTCTGGCCGCTTTGAGTGGTGGACTGTCTTTTCTTTTGCAGTCATTTATTAAATAACCTAAAAGGGGTGCGCTATGGCAAAAAAAGCGGCGTTTCATAATGACGATGTCGTGTTAGACATTCATGACCGACCAAAACTAGGGAGTTGGCTGGGATTATCAATCCAACATTTATTCTCCATGTTTGGGTCGACCGTGTTAGTGCCAATCTTAGTTGGTCTGAATCCAGGGATTGCGCTATTCAGTTCCGGGGTCGGGACGTTAATGTACATTCTGATTACGCGGGGCAAGATTCCAGCGTATATGGGATCAAGCTTCTCGTTCATCGTGGTCATGCAATCATTGATGAAGACGGCGGGATACCCAGCCATCGCACAGGGGACCGTAGCAGTCGGCTGTGTGTACTTGTTGGTTAGTCTGTTAGTGACGCTGATTGGCTCTGATTGGATCGATAAGGCGTTGCCACCGATCGTCGTTGGTCCAATTGTCATGGTGATTGGACTGTCCTTAGCGGGCACCGCAGCTAAGGATGCGACCATGAATGGGAATACCTATGATTTGAAGTATTTCATTGTCGCCATCGCCACGATGCTACTGACTGTGATCTTTAACATGTATTTGCGGGGCTTTATGAGCTTAGTGCCAATCCTACTGGGAATCGTTTGTGGCTATATCATTGCGGTTATTGCGGGGATCGTGGACTTCAGTACGGTTGAAAAAGCACCGTGGTTTGCCATGCCAGCCTTTCAGATTCCTTTCATCAGTTACCATCCGGGTATTTATTGGGGCGCTATCTTAAGTATGGCACCGATTGCCTTTGTGACCATGTCAGAACACATGGGGCATATTATGGTGTTAAACAAATTAACCAAGCGTAATTTCTTCAAGGATCCAGGCTTGAGCCATACCTTGGCTGGTGATGGGACTGCTTCGATCATTGCTGGGTTCGTTGGTGGGCCTCCCGTGACCTCTTATGGTGAAAATATTGGCGTTTTAGCGATTACGCGGGTTCACAGTATTTATGTACTGGGTGGCGCGGCCTTCTTTGCAATTGTTTTCAGTTTTGTTGGCAAATTATCGGCATTGATTGAAAGTATTCCTTCACCAGTCATTGGTGGAGTCAGTTTCTTGCTCTTTGGGGTGATTGCGTCAAGCGGGATGCGAATCTTGATTGATAATCAAGTGGACTTTAATCAAAAACGTAATTTAATGATTGCGTCAGCAGTGCTGGTTATTGGAATTGGGAATGCTTACTTACAATTGGGTAGTTTCCAATTCAGTGGTCTAGCTGTAGCGACTGTTCTAGGGATTGCGATGAACTTAATCCTGCCAAAGGTAGCGGTTAATGAGAAGTAAGCGGAACCATAATGTTATCATAAATGAAAAATAGTATCACCAATTGAAAATCCAATGGTATGAAAGCAAAATGAAAGCTTGGTATCGTTGGATTTTTCTGTTATGGAGAAATATTGAAATTGTTTTGAATTTTTTTGGTGGTGGTGGTATCATAACCTTTGTATTTTGATTAGGGGTAACTCTAATCTACCATTTCGGGTTACGATAAAATTGACGTTGCTAGACTCAAAGGTTAAGGTTATCGTGGCACCGAAATTAAAGGAAAGAGGTGATATTCAGTGGGTGATCCAGTTCCTACAGTCAAATTCCTTGGACTTACGTTTAATATCGCAAATGACCTCTCAGTATTACTGACTTGTCTGATAGTGTTCTTAGCAGTATTTTTCCTATCGCGACATATAGCAATGAAGCCCAAGGGTGGACAAAATGTGCTGGAGTGGCTCATCGAGTTCACGAATGGCATTGTCAAAGGTTCGATTAAGGGAAATGACGCTTCGCATTTCGGTTTGTACGCGTTTACGCTATTTCTTTTCATTTTCATCGCTAACCAACTTGGGTTGTTTATTCATATCCAAGTCGGTGAGTATACGTACGTTAAAAGTCCAACCGCAGATCCGATTGTCACTTTGACGTTATCGTTTATGTCCGTTGCATTAGCACATGCTGCTGGTGTACAGAAGAAGGGTATGAAAGGGTATTTGAAAGAATACACGCAACCCTTCGCTGTCTTTTCGGTCATTAACATCTTTGAACAATTTACCGACTTCCTAACCTTAGGGCTCCGGTTGTTCGGGAATATTTTTGCCGGTGAAATGCTGTTAGTCAAAGTTGCCGATTTAGCTAAGAGTAACGGATGGTTTGGATATGTTTATTCATTCCCAATCGAACTCTTATGGCAAGGTTTCTCAGTGTTTATCGGGAGTATTCAAGCGTTCGTGTTCGTAACCTTGACTTCGGTATATATTTCTCAAAAGGTCAACGATGAGGAATAATTTCTAGTTTTTTAATTTTAAGGAGGATACACAGATTATGGGAGCAATTGCTGCAGGTATTGCTATGTTTGGTGCCGCTTTAGGTGCTGGTATTGGTAACGGATTGGTTATTTCTAAGATGCTTGAAGGTATGGCCCGTCAGCCAGAATTATCTGGTCAATTACGGACTAACATGTTTATCGGTGTTGGGTTAATTGAATCAATGCCTATCATTTCCTTCGTTGTTGCTTTAATGGTTATGAACAAGTAATCATTGGTCAACGAGTTCATTTTATGAAAATGAAAGAAGGAGGTGTCATTAGATGCTCTCGCATTTAATTATCGGTGCATCCGGTCTATACCTTGGTGACATGTTGTTTGTCGGTATTTGTTTCATCGTCTTGATGGCGTTGATTGCGTCCGTTGCGTGGAATCCCGTTGTGAAAATGATGAGTGACCGTGCGGACAAGATTGCCAACGATATTGACTCAGCACAGAAGTCTCGCTTAGAAGCGAGCGACTTAGCTGATCAACGTCGCGATGCCTTATCACACTCACACGCAGAAGCCAGCGATATTGTGGCTGATGCTAAGCAGAGTGGTGAGAAGCAACGTGCAACGATCGTTTCTGACGCACAAAACGAAGCAGCACAGTACAAGCAAAATGCGCGTAAAGATATTGAACAGGAGCGTCAAGATGCCTTGAAGAACGTCCAATCTGACGTCGCTGATATTTCCGTTGCTATTGCAACGAAGATTATCAAAAAACAGTTGGATCCGGAAGGTCAACAGGCATTAATTAATTCCTATATTGAAGGGTTGGGAAAGCATGAGTCTTGATAATCTTACGATTGCAAACCGTTATTCAAAGGCACTCTTTGAACTTGCAATTGAAAAAGATCAGACCGAAGCATTCCTGACTGAGTTACAGCAATTACGGCAAGTCTTTGTCGACAATCCGCAATTGGCAGAGGTCCTTTCAGGATCATTGCTTTCGGTTGATCAAAAGCAGACAACGTTGTCAACTTTGACTGACCATGCTTCAGAATACATTAAAAACTTTATTCAGATGTTGTATGATTACGGCCGCATGTCTAACTTAGTTGACATTGTTGACGTATTTGAACAACGTTATGATGAGAGTCACAAGATAGTGCATGCCGAAGTAACGTCTGCGGTCAAGTTGTCAGATGAACAAGCTGATGCGATTGCTAAGGCGTTTGCTGAACGTGTTGGCGCTGACCAAGTTGTTTTATCACGTAAAGTTGATGAAGCAATCATGGGTGGCGTAATTGTGAAGTCAAATAATCAAACGTTTGATGGCAGCGTTGCGTTACAATTAATGAATTTAAAACGAGCACTCATCAACAACAATTAGTTAACGAAGAGGTGAAACTTTTATGAGCATTAAATCTGAAGAAATCAGTGCTCTAATTAAACAACAATTAGAGAGTTACCAAACTGAACTCTCAGTCGCTGAAACCGGTACTGTCACCTATGTTGGTGATGGGATCGCCCGTGCCCACGGACTCGATAATGCCTTACAAGGTGAATTACTCGAATTTAGTAATGGCGTTTACGGGATGGTACAAAACCTTGAAAGTAACGATGTTGGTATCGTTATCTTAGGGGACTTTGATGGTATTCGTGAAGGCGATACTGTTAAACGGACTGGCCGTATCATGGAAGTTCCTGTAGGGGAAGCCATGATTGGACGGGTCGTTAACGCATTGGGTCAACCAGTCGACGGCTTAGGTGAAATCAAGACCACGAATACGCGGCCAATTGAACACAAAGCTCCTGGTATTATGCAACGTAAATCAGTTGACGAACCACTTCAAACTGGGATCAAGGCCATTGATGCCTTAGTTCCAATTGGTCGTGGCCAACGTGAATTGATTATCGGTGACCGTAAGACTGGGAAGACTTCTGTTGCCATTGATGCTATTTTGAACCAAAAAGACCAAGACATGATTTGTGTCTACGTTGCTATTGGTCAAAAAGATTCAACGGTGCGTGCTCAAGTTGAAACGCTTAAGCGATTAGGCGCAATGGATTACACGATCGTCGTTACTGCCGGTCCTGCTGAACCAGCACCATTGCTTTACTTAGCACCTTATGCTGGGGCTGCAATGGGTGAAGAATTCATGGCAAACGGCAAGCACGTTTTGATCGTCTATGATGACCTTTCAAAACAAGCTACGGCTTACCGTGAACTCTCATTGATCCTTCGTCGTCCTCCAGGTCGTGAAGCTTATCCTGGGGATGTTTTCTACTTACATTCACGTTTACTTGAACGTGCTGCTAAGTTGAATGATGAATTGGGTGGTGGTTCAATGACTGCCTTACCAATCATCGAAACCCAAGCTGGGGATATTTCAGCCTACATTCCAACCAACGTTATTTCCATCACCGATGGTCAAATCTTCTTGGATAGCGATTCATTCTATTCAGGTGTTCGTCCAGCGATTGATGCCGGGGCTTCTGTTTCTCGGGTTGGTGGGGATGCTCAAATCAAGGCTATGAAGTCTGTTGCCGGGACGTTACGTCTTGACTTGGCTTCATACCGTGAATTGGAATCATTCTCACAATTCGGTTCTGACTTAGATGCTGCAACGCAAGCTAAGTTAAATCGTGGGGAACGCATCGTTGAAGTCTTGAAACAACCTGTTCATTCACCATTAAAGGTCGAAGAACAAGTTATGATTCTTTACGCTTTGACGAACGGCTACTTGGATAAAGTTGCTGTTAGCGATATCGCTCGTTTCCAAAATGAATTATTTGAATTCGTTCGTGCTAGCCATCAAGAATTATTTGATACGATTCTGTCAACTAAGAAGTTGCCAGCTACCGATCAAATGAATGGTGCATTGGACGCATTCTCAGAGCAGTTCCAGCCAACCGCTGCCGCTGCTGAATAGTTATGGCTGAAAAGGATGGTGAGTAGTGCATGGCAGAATCATTAATGGATGTCAAGCGCCGAATTGACTCAACGAAGAAGACTCATCAGATTACGTCCGCAATGCAAATGGTTTCGACTTCTAAGTTGAACCAGATTCAAAAGCATACGAAAACGTATCAGGTGTACGCTTCTAAAGTTGAAAGCATCGTTTCACATCTTGCCAAAGCTCATCTGATGTCAGCAAGTGCGGGCGTTGCGAACAGTAATTCAAATACCATTTCGGTAAGCGAATTATTGGCACAGCGTCCCGTTAAAAAGACTGGTTTATTGGTCATTACTTCGGATCGAGGACTCGTTGGGAGCTACAACAGTAGCGTTTTGAAACAAACCAATGACTTCATGCGGACCCACAAGTTAGATGCCGATAACGCAGTCGTTTTGGCGGTTGGTGGCACTGGTGCGGACTTCTATAAACGGAATGGGTTAAACGTGGCCTATGAATACCGCGGCGTTTCTGACGTCCCAACCTTTACAGAAGTTCGTGAAATCGTTAAGACAGTCACTTCGATGTACCATAACGAAGTCTTTGATGAACTTTACGTGTTCTACAATCACTTTATCAACCGGCTTTCTTCCGGTTTCCGGTCAGTTAAAATGCTACCGATCTCCGAAGAAACCTTTGAACAGAGCGAAGTAGATAATCGTAAGGCCAAAGATAGCCGGGTCGAGGTCGGTCCTGAGTATGAAATGGAACCGTCAGAAGAAGCGATTTTGTCGGCTGTATTGCCACAATACGCTGAAAGCCTGGTCTATGGTGCGATTTTGGATGCTAAGACTGCTGAACACGCTTCGTCGTCTACGGCGATGAAGGCTGCATCAGATAACGCTGGCGATTTAATCGATAAGCTAAATCTAAAATATAACCGCGCACGTCAAGCTGCTATTACCACTGAAATTACTGAAATCACTGGTGGCTTGGTTGCGCAAGAATAACGAAGTGGGAGGAATTAACGACTAATGAGTACAGGTAAAGTTGTACAAGTTATTGGACCCGTTGTCGACGTTGAATTCTCTCTAAACGATAAGTTACCCGATATTAATAACGCCTTGATCATCCAAAAGGACAACGATGATACCTTAACGGTTGAAGTATCGTTGGAATTAGGGGATGGGGTCGTTCGGACTGTCGCAATGGATGGTACGGATGGTTTACGTCGGGGTATGGCAGTTGAAGACACTGGTTCTTCAATCACCGTTCCCGTTGGTAAAGAGACGTTAGGCCGGGTCTTTAATGTTTTGGGAGAAACCATCGATGGTGGTTCAGAATTCGGTCCAGATGCAGAACGTAACCCAATTCACCGGGATGCGCCTAAGTATGATGAATTAACGACCAGTACAGAAGTATTGGAAACTGGGATTAAAGTTATCGACCTCTTAGCACCATATGTTCGTGGTGGTAAGATTGGTTTGTTCGGTGGTGCCGGTGTTGGTAAAACCGTTTTAATTCAAGAATTGATTCATAATATTGCCCAAGAACATAATGGTATTTCTGTGTTTACCGGTGTTGGTGAACGTACACGTGAAGGGAATGACCTTTATTTCGAAATGAAGGAATCCGGCGTGTTAAAGAATACTGCCATGGTTTATGGTCAAATGAACGAACCACCTGGTGCTCGTATGCGGGTTGCCTTGACTGGGTTAACAATTGCGGAATACTTCCGTGATGTTCAGGGTCAAGACGTGCTGTTATTTATCGATAACATCTTCCGGTTTACGCAAGCTGGTTCTGAAGTTTCCGCCTTACTTGGGCGGATTCCTTCAGCCGTTGGTTACCAACCAACTTTAGCTACTGAAATGGGTCAGTTGCAAGAACGGATTACTTCAACTAAGAAGGGTTCCGTTACTTCAATTCAAGCCGTTTATGTGCCTGCCGATGATTATACCGACCCGGCACCCGCAACGACTTTCGCCCATTTGGACGCGACGACCAACTTGGAACGTTCTTTGACTGAACAAGGGATCTACCCAGCCGTTGACCCATTGGCTTCTTCATCAATCGCTTTGGACCCATCAATCGTGGGTGCAGAACACTATGAAGTGGCTACTGAAGTTCAACGGGTCTTGCAACGTTACCGTGAATTGCAAGATATCATTTCGATCTTAGGGATGGACGAATTGTCTGACGATGAAAAGACCACCGTTGCTCGTGCACGGCGGATTCAATTCTTCTTATCACAGAACTTCTTCGTTGCCGAAAACTTTACCGGTCAACCCGGTTCATACGTACCAATCAAGGAAACCATTACTGGTTTTAAAGAAATCCTTGAAGGTAAATATGATGACCTACCAGAAGACGCTTTCCGTCAAGTTGGTAAGATCGAAGACGTCGTCGAAAAAGCGAAAACGATGGTAACTGATTAGGAGGGGTTTACATGGCTGACAATGCAAAATCATTAACCGTTAGCATCGTAACTCCAGACGGTCAGGTCTATGAGAACAAAACACCAATGTTGATCGTTCGTACGATCGACGGTGAACTCGGGATTTTACCGAACCACATCCCAATGGTTGCATCGCTTGCAATTGATGAGGTTCGGATCAAGCAAATGGAAAAGGATCAGGAAGACGATGAAATTGCCGTTAACGGTGGTTTCGTAGAATTCAGCGAAAACGTTGCAACCATTGTGGCGGATAGTGCTGAACGTCAGAATGATATTGACGTTGCGCGAGCTGAAAACGCACGGAAACGTGCCGAAAGCCGCATCCAAGATGCCCAACAAAAGCATGATGATGCTGAGTTGTCGCGTGCGCAAGTTGCCTTACGTCGAGCAATGAACCGCTTGAACGTAGCGCACCATTAATTGAAATAGAATTCTGAAAACACTCACAATTTTTTGTGGGTGTTTTTTTGTGTCTCAATTTGGCCCGACTAGTCAGCATTAATTATATTAAGTCGTAGTGTTGGGCAAGATAAGCGGTCTAATCGTGATGCCCGACTGCAATTCTGGGTGATGAACCGAATAATGACGGGCATAAACTGGTAAAGAAAAGGACTGTAATCGTTTACTTATAAAGCAAATAAAGGCGCTTGTTGGAGGCTGTTTAGATGGGATTAAACAGCTAGCGATAGCTAATTAGTTAACTAATCACAAGTGATAGTTGTTAATATTACGATTGTAACAAAATTGTAAAATGTAATATTTCTAGCGATTGGTTCTATGTTATGATGATTAAGAATCAAAGTAAGATCCGGTACGGTTACTAGCACTAGTTGCTAGTAGTACTGGAATCTGCTGCGATGGTTTAAGTGTATTTGGATTGCTTATTGGATAACCTGTGTAAAAGTTATTGGGGTATTCATAATCGGCATCATCCAGGCTGAGTGACGGCCTGGTTAATTATTGCTTAGCTTATTAAAGTGTTAACGCAATCCGAAATCTTACGTAACTTGTTTTGGTCATAATCGTTTGGTGATGGAGGGTTTATCCATGGAGGAAATTGTAGTTCATGGCGGTCAACGTTTGACAGGAAATGTTCATATTGAGGGCGCTAAAAATGCAGTATTGCCAATTCTAGCAGCAGGTTTGCTAGCTAGTTCAGGGCACACGCATTTATCCAATGTACCAGTTCTATCAGATGTATTCACAATGAATAATGTACTTAGATTTTTAAATACTAAAATTGATTTTGATGAAATCAATAAGACCGTTGATATTGATGCTAGTCAAGAGTTATCTGCAGAAGCACCGTTCCAATACGTTTCTAAGATGCGGGCGTCAATCGTTGTCATGGGACCACTACTAGCACGGCTTGGACATGCTAAAGTTGCAATGCCCGGTGGTTGTGCGATTGGGTCACGACCGATTGATTTACATTTGAAGGGCCTCAGTGCACTGGGGGCGACCATCGAGCGTCATGATGGTTACGTTGAGGCTACTGCCCAGCGGTTGCACGGTGCGGTCATCAACTTAGATTTTCCTAGCGTTGGTGCCACCCAGAATATCATGATGGCAGCTACCTTGGCAGAAGGCGAGACCACGATGCAAAACGTGGCGCGCGAACCAGAGATTGTTGATTTAGCCAATATTTTGAATAAAATGGGTGCTAAGGTCACGGGTGCTGGAACCGAAACGATTCGGATCGAAGGGGTTACGGCCATGCATGGTTGTGATCACAGTATCGTTCAGGATCGGATCGAAGCTGGAACGTTCATGGTTGCCGCTGCGGTGACGCAGGGGAATGTCTTGATTAAAGACGCTATTGCGGAGCACAACCAGCCATTGATCGCTAAAATGCGCGAAATGGGCGTTACGGTTACTGAAGAATCTGCTGGTATTCGGGTGATTGGACCTAAGCACTTGAAACCAACCTCGGTTAAGACGTTACCACACCCTGGATTCCCAACGGATATGCAACCACAAATGACGATTATGCAATTGTGTGCGGAGGGGACGAGTGTTTTAACCGAAACGGTATTTGAAAACCGCTTCATGCACTTGGATGAATTACGGCGGATGAATGCTGATTTTAAGGTTGAAGGTCGTTCCGTGATCATGTACGGGCCAACTGATTTCAACGGTGCTCAGGTAGCGGCAACCGACTTACGAGCTGCTGCTGCGTTAGTTATCGCTGGCTTAATTAGTCACGGCTATACTGAAGTGACTAATTTGAAATATCTCGATCGCGGCTACTTTAATTTCCATGGTAAGTTGGCCAAATTGGGTGCGGAGATTAAACGGATTAACGTGCCAGACGCGGCCGTTTACGCTGTAAAACCTGATTTTGCTAACGAAGCTGCTGAATAATCATAAATAATTGCTTACAAAACCTTCAAAGTGCGATAAACTCGTGTTTGAAGGCTTTTTTTATACAAGCGGGTATAAAAGCCGAATAAAGTTGCCGAATAAAGGTACGGAATAACGACCTTGCGGCTATTAAGGTTTAAAATTTAAAAATCAGTGGCTTTGATGCCAAACGCTGAATCATTCAGGAGGATATACGATGTTTATTAACATTATTGACAAGCACATTTCATTAAAACCAACTGAAGTGGCAGATGCTGAACCACTTTTTGATCTAATTGATCAAAACCGTGTTCATCTGCAACCATGGATGCCATGGGTAGATGGGACTAGAACAGTCGCAGACGAACGACAGTTTATTGAATCCGTCTTAACCAAGCAAGCTCGCGGTGAGATGTTTATTACGACCATCGTTGTGGATGGTGAGGTTGCTGGGATGATCGATATTCATAATATCAATTCAGTCAACCATCATGGTGAGATTGGTTACTGGTTAGGCCAAGCTTTTGTCGGTCACGGTGTGATGACTAAATCGCTGGAACGTTTGGAAGAGATTGCATTTACTGAATTAGACTTGCACAAAGTAGCGCTTGGCGCTGACGTGGCGAACCTTGCTAGTCGG
This sequence comes from Lactiplantibacillus herbarum, assembly GCF_001039045.1. Lineage (GTDB taxonomy): Bacteria > Bacillota > Bacilli > Lactobacillales > Lactobacillaceae > Lactiplantibacillus > Lactiplantibacillus herbarum. Next base: position 8,107 of record NZ_LFEE01000023.1, on the reverse strand, counting down.
GCCGTCGCTGAACGTCGTCAATATCGCTTAGATGCAACCTTACCAGAAAATATTTTGGTCAATGGTGAGTATCGTGATGAGGCCATCTATTCGCTAACGGTGGATGAGTGGTCAAAACGGCGCGACGACTAACTCGCTAGTCACCAGCCAACCCTAACATAGCCTAAGCGGTGATGTTAGGGTTGGCGTTAGTTCTCATCAACTAGTGAGTATGGTATAATGATTAGTCGTATAATTGTATGTTTGAGAGGAGCAAAAACATGGCTTTAGATATTGGTATTGACTTGGGTACTGCCAATGTTTTGATTTACGTATCAGGGAAGGGTATCGTGTTGAACGAACCATCCGTTGTTGCCATTGATACGAACACGAATCAAGTCTTGGCAGTTGGATCCGAAGCCTATCAAATGGTTGGGAAAACACCTAGCAATATTCGGGCAATTCGGCCGTTAAAAGACGGGGTAATCTCTGATTTTGACGTCACCGAAGAAATGCTGTCGTATTTTATCAAAAAATTAAACGTTCGCGGAATCATGTCACGACCAAGTATCATGATTTGTACGCCAACGAATACAACTGAAATTGAACGTAAAGCAATCTTACAAGCTGCCGAAAAATCTGGCGGTAGTAAGGTCTACTTAGAAGTTGAACCTAAAGTTGCTGCCATTGGTGCTGGAATGGATATCTTCCAGCCTCGCGGTAACATGGTCATCGATATTGGTGGTGGGACTAGTGATATTGCTGTCTTATCATTAGGGGACATCGTAGCTAGCAGTTCATTACGGATGGCTGGCGATCGCATGAACCAAGATATTGCTAACTATGTTAAGGATCAACATCACCTATTAATCGGTGAACGTAGTGCTGAAAAGGTTAAGATTGAAATCGCGCAAGTCTTCAAACAAGAAGGCGAAGACGATAAGGTCACTCAGGTACGTGGACGTGATACCGTTACCGGTATGCCTCGCTCACTTGACATTGACTCTAACCAAGTTGAAGAAGCAATCCATGAAACTTTGATGCAGATCGTTAACACGGCGCATCACGTGATGGAAACCTTACCACCAGAAATTGCCGCTGATATTATTGATCGCGGGATTACCTTAACTGGTGGTGGCGCACTTCTCAGTGGTTTAGATCAATTGATCAGTGAGAACTTACGTGTACCCGTCATGGTTGCTGAGCATCCACTCAACAACGTGGCTCAGGGTGCCGGAATCTTGCTGGAACACATGCAAGCTACCACGAAGAAGAACAAGTAATTAACCATGCGACGGTTATTGATTAAAGGCGTTCGTTTTTATCAGCGTGCTTTTTCAGCATTTAGCCCGGCGCATTGTCGTTACTATCCAACCTGTTCAACGTATACCATTGATGCAATTGATCACTTTGGCGCGTTGAAGGGAAGCTTGATGGGGATTGCGAGGATTCTGCGGTGTCAGCCTTTTGTAAAAGGCGGTTTTGACCCCGTACCCACGCATTTTTCATTACGCCGTAATCCGCAATTTAAGGAGGAAGTAACCCGTGTCAAAAAAAGATAAGGCTATTTCAGTTGCGTTAAATGAAACTAAAGTCAACGGTCAAACCGTGACGGAAGTTCTCATTGGCAAACAGGTGATTGGTCAGGTCACTCAAATCGAAGAACGTTTTGAAGCAGAGATGGCTAGTGCCAACAAACCGTTTGCTCGTACGAAATCTTTTGATGAAAGCTTACAAGAAATCTTGTCTGCTTACCATCTTCATAAAGGCTAATTTTTAGTAAACCTTCAACCTGGTTCCGAGAATTCGGCACCAGGTTGTTGTATAATGTGAGTTATCTTTAGAGATAAAAAATTATGAAGTGTCAGCGTTGGTGGTGATGATTTAGATGTAAGCATCTGATGATCGTCGCTGACCAGTATAGGTTAGGAGCGTTATTTGTGGCAGAAGAATCTAGACTCCGAGGTCAAGACGAGGATTCAAGAATTGACTGGGGTATCATATTTTCGGTGATGATGCTGGGATTGATCGGGTTAGCCTCGATTTACGTTGCTGCGGTGCACGATTCTAGTTCAGTAAACGTCACTAAGCAAGTGATCTCACAAGTGATGTGGTTTGTCATTGGGACGGCTTTGGCCGTTATTATTATGCAGTTTGACTCTGAGCAGCTGTGGCGAGTCGCACCGATTGCTTATTGGTTTGGGATCTTCCTACTGGCGGCAGTGCTATTACTCTATAGTCGTTCGCTGTATGACAGTACCGGTGCCAAAAGTTGGTTTGCGATTGGATCGTTAACGTTGCAACCGTCAGAAGTTATGAAGCCGGCCTTTATCCTGATGATGGGACGGGTCGTCACGATGCATAATACGGAGAATCCAGCGCATACCACAGCTGGAGATTGGCAATTGATCGGTAAGCTAGTTGCTTATACGGTTCCAGTTGCGATCCTGCTGAAGTTACAGAATGACTTTGGGACGATGTTAGTGTTCTTTGCAATGGTAGGTGGTGTGATTCTGGTTTCTGGGATTTCATGGCGGTTGTTGGCACCTACCTTTGGGGTTGTCTTTGCAATTGCTGGGACAGCGTTGTATTTAGTGATCTCAAACAGTGGTCGGCATATTCTTGAAGCAATTGGGTTTAAGCAGTACCAATTTGCACGAATCGATACGTGGTTGAACCCATCGACCGATACGTCGAACAATGCCTACCAAGTCTGGCAGAGTATGAAGGCGATTGGTTCTGGTCAGATTACTGGACGTGGTTTTAACGTGTCACACGTCACCGTGCCCGTTCGAGAATCAGATATGATTTTCTCAGTTATTGGTGAAAACTTTGGTTTTGTCGGTTGTGCGGTCGTTATTTTGCTGTACTTCCTACTGATTTACCAAATGATTCGGGTCACTTTTGATACGAAGAATGAATTTTATGCTTATATTTCAACCGGGGTTATCATGATGATTCTATTCCACGTGTTTGAAAATATTGGGATGAGTATTGGGTTATTACCAATGACTGGGATTCCATTGCCATTTATTAGCCAAGGGGGTTCGGCCCTGATTGCGAATATGGCTGGGATCGGGTTAATGATGTCCATGCGGTATCATTACAAGTCATACATGTTCAGCCGTAACGATCGGTTTGAATAACGAATTTAATGAGAAAGTAGGGTGTTAAGATGAGTGAAGATGCAACTTATTTTTGGACTAAGGATGTAGATGGTCATACCCGCTTAGGCTTAACTAAAGCGGCTCATGATGCGTTGGGCGAAGTAAAATACGTCGAATTACCAACCATTGGTGACAAGGTTAGTCAGAATGAAGCCTTTTTAAGCGTTGAAGCCACCAAAGCAGTCTCAGAATTCAACTGCCCAATTAATGGGACGGTCGTTGCCGTTAATCCCGCTTTGAAAGAAAACTTTGAGGCACTCAACAGCCTAGAAGACGGGGTTGCTTGGTTAATCGACGTGGACTAATCGTCAGTCCTTGACAATTAGTTGGATGCTCGGTATACTCGTTACATTAACAATTGATTAAAAAAATTATCATTTTGAAAAGATGAGTACGTGGTTACGATTACGCAGAGAGTTCCTGGTTGGTGAAAGGGAATTGATCGTGAAACAGAAGATGGTCTTGAAGTAATGAAATTCAGTGAGCTTTAGGTAAGCTGAGTTTGGGTCGCACCCATTATCATGCGGAGTTCATAGTAACTCTTGAGACAATCAGTGTGAACTGGTTGTGAAGATGGGTGGTACCGCGAGACTAAGCTTCTCGTCCTGTTGATGATTATTTTATAATTATCCACAGGACGGGAAGCTTTTTTTGATGCGTAAGGAGGAATTGAATTGATTGAATTTAAAGATGTGACCAAGACCTTTGATGCTAAACAGGGTGCAGTTCATGCGGTCCAAGATGTTAATCTAAAGATCGAAGATGGCCATATTTACGGTATTGTTGGCTATTCAGGTGCCGGTAAGAGTACGTTGGTCCGAATGCTGAACGGTTTGGAAACGCCAACGAGTGGTTCGGTAGTTATCGATGACGTGGATATCACCGCGTTGAGTGGTGCTAAGTTACGGGATCAACGACAAAAGATCGGGATGATCTTCCAACATTTCAACTTATTATGGTCACGGACCGTTTTAGAAAACATCATGTTTCCACTTGAAATTGCGGGTAAGTCAAAATCCGAGGCTCGTGAAAAAGCCAAGCATCTCGCCGAGTTAGTTGGCCTGGATGGACGTGAAACGGCGTATCCATCTGAACTATCTGGTGGACAAAAGCAGCGGGTCGGGATTGCACGGGCGTTAGCCAACGATCCACAGATTCTATTATCTGATGAAGCCACTAGCGCGTTGGATCCACAGACAACGGATGAGGTTCTGGATTTACTATTATCCATTAACCAGAAGTTACATTTGACGATTATCCTGATCACTCATGAAATGCACGTTATTCGTAAGATTGCGGATCACGTGGCAGTTATGGAAGCTGGGACGATCGTTGAACAGGGACCAGTGCTAGAAGTCTTCAAACGGCCACAACAGGCAGTTACGAAGCGCTTCGTTAACGAGGAAGTTACACCATCATTAACGGATACTACGGTGGTTGTCGATCAGTTATTGACCAAGTATCCTAAGGGCACAATCGTTAAGCTGACCTTCCACGGCGATCAAGCGCAGTTACCGATTGTTTCGGAAATGCTACGTCAGTACCCACTAGATTTGAACATTATTGAAGGTGGGATTCACCAAACTCAAGAAGGTGCAATCGGTTCGCTATACCTACAATTAACGGGTGACGCTGATCAGATTAAGGGCGCTCTTGCGTACCTACAAAAGATGCGGGTTGAAACGGAGGTCTTAAATCGTGAATAGTCAGGGATTAGGTTCATATTTTGATTTCTCAAACGTTGATTGGAATAACATGTTGACAGCTACGTGGGAAACGTTTTGGCTAACAATCGTTTCAATGATCGTGGTGGCGGTCTTAGGAATCGCCCTAGGGTTGTTGCTTTATGAGACGACTAATAGTGAAAATCTATTAGCCAAGGCCTTAAATTGGATTGTGGCGCTGTTTGTTAACGTGTTCCGGTCAATTCCATTTATCATTTTAATTGTGCTATTATTACCAGTTACGTCTAAGCTGGTAGGGACGATTATCGGACCACGGGCGGCGTTACCATCATTGATCATCTCGGCCGCACCATTCTATGCCCGGATGGTTGAACTAGCTTTTCACGAATTGGATCATGGGGTCATCGAAGCTGCTGAATCAATGGGCGCAACTCGCTGGCAGATCATTCGTAAGGTCTTGTTACCAGAAAGTATGCCAGCATTGGTATCTGGAATCACCGTTACCACGATTTCACTGATTGGTTATACCGCGATGGCCGGTGCGATCGGTGCTGGTGGCTTGGGTAACTTAGCCTACCAAGATGGGTTCCAGTCAAATAACAATGCGATCACGTTAGTCGCAACGGTGATTATCGTTCTGATCGTGTTTGTCTTCCAGTTTATCGGGGATTTGGCCGTTCGTCGTATCGACAAGCGGGCTTAATTTAATAAGTAAAAAAGTCATAGGAGGGAATTAGTTATGCAAAAAAAGCGAATTTTAGGGTTATTAGCAGTGGCAGCCACCGCGTTCTTATTAGTGGGTTGTGGTAAGTCTTCTTCAAGTAAAACAACGACAATTACGGTAGGGGCTTCCGCCGTACCGCACGCTGAAATTTTGAAGCACATTCAGCCAGAATTGAAAAAGGAAGGCGTTAACTTGAAAATCAAAGTCTTCCAAGATTACGTACTCCCTAACAAGGCGCTAGCATCTAAGGAACTCGATGCCAATTATTTCCAACACGTCCCATTCTTAAATAACTGGAACAAAGAAAATAACGGCACCTTAGTTTCAGCCGGTAAAGTCCATTTGGAACCAATCGGTGTTTACTCTAAGAAGGTCAAGAACTTAAAAGACTTAAAGGATGGCGCTACCGTCTTAGTCAGCAGCAACGTTGCCGACTATGGCCGGGTATTAACACTCTTTAAGGATGCTGGTCTAATTACGTTGAAGAAGGGGACCGACTTAACGTCAGCAACCTTCAGCGACATCAAGACGAACAAGCGTCACTTGAAGTTCAAGCATTCTTACGAGGCTAAGCTAATGCCTACCTTCTACAAGAATAGCGAAGGTGATGCCGTTGTGATCAATGCCAACTACGCGGTTCAATCAGGTTTGAACCCTAAGAAGGACGCAATTTCACTTGAAAAATCCGACTCACCATACGCGAACATCGTTGCCGTTCGTAAGGGGGATCAGAACAAGCCTGCCATTAAGAAGTTAATGAAGGCCCTCCGTTCTAAGAGTACGCAAAAGTGGATTGAAAAGAAGTACAAGGGTGCGATCATGCCCGTTTCAACCGACTAAACTTGTTATTAATTATTGAAGTCCAGCGTAGTTGCTGGGCTTCTTTTTTTGTTGATAACGTAGATGAAAGTTAATTGTTGGATAGAAAAGTTTAGGTTAGTTTTAACTTTCGCCTCCGGTGGTCCGTACTAGCTCAGCTGTGGGACCGAGTTAAGCCTGAGAAGCGGTCTTAACTCTCGTCTTGATCCTTGGCCTAATTCGCCAATGACCAAGACGTCCGTGGCCTAACTCCGGCAAAAATCACCGGACTAAGGCCACCTTCACAGCACCGCTAGTACGGATCACCTCCGGCTAGGTTGGTTGTTACTTTTTTGACAATCTTTGGTAATTCTAGTGTGATCAAACAATAGTTGGATACTAACTAATAAGTTAGTGATCAAGCTGAATTTAAGCGGAGCTAGCTGGGAAAACGTGCCGTGAAGGTAATCTAAGATGGCGTTCTTGGCCGTCTTAAATTACGGGACGTCTTGGAAGCCTTGAATTTTAGGCTTGCAAGCGAGGACCTAGACCGCACTTTGGCTGGACCCGGTCCCCACGGCACGTTTCCCCGGCTGGCGGAGCGGTGAACTAAGCGCTTCTTTATATCTTTAGAACTTTAAGTAAGAGTCAAACCGTTGTTGTCCCGCTTGACTTTGCAGCGGTTGCAAGGTACGCTTACCAAGTTAAATAAACTACAGATTGGGGTTTGCAGCATGCGTAAATATGGTGTGATCGGGTTAGGGCAGGTCGGAGCGACCGTAGCCTATACATTAGTTCAACAGGGAACCGTCGATGAATTGGTTTTAATTGATAAGAATGAGGCCTTGGCGACAGCCCAAAAACTCGATTTAGACGATGCTTCAGCACGTCTGAGCTCAACCACGAAGATTATTTTAAATGATTATACAGCGTTAGCTGATGCAGAAGTATTGATCATTGCATCGGGTAATATTAAAGCGATTGATATGAACAGTCCTAAGGGGCGTTTTGGTGAGTATGATTCTAACCAAGCAATTGTCCGTGATATTGCACCTAAGATTGTGGCATCTGGTTTTAAGGGGATTCTGATCGACATTATGAATCCATGTGACGTCATGACCGATTACTTGCAACGGATGACTGGTTTTCCTCGTAACCGGGTCTTCGGTACCGGGACGTTCTTGGACACTGCCCGGATGCAAAAATACGTTGGTCAAGCCGTTGGAACGAATGGCAAGAACGTTGCTGGTTATGTTTATGGTGAACACGGTAACTCACAATTTGTTGCCTGGTCAACGGTCAGTGTTAATGGTCAGTCAATTAAGAACTTCCCCAATTTAGACTTAAATCAGTTGGAAGAAGATGCTCGTCAAGGCGCCTTTGCAGTCATGGAAGGTAAGCACTACACCAACTTTGCGATTGCAACGTGTGGCGTGCGTCTTGCTGAAGCAGTCAGTGCTGATGCTCAGTTAGCTTGTCCCGTATCTGCATATGATCCTCAGTTTGGGACCTATGTTGGGATGCCAGCCGTTATTGGTAAAAATGGGGTCGAATCATTGATCCAACTGGAATTAACAGTGGATGAACAAGCCTCATTAACAGCTTCCGCGAAATTCATCAAATCACAAGTTGATGTTTTACCACAAGCTTAGTGCCAGAACTTAATCACAATTATTGAAAGCAACTTAGGGGCTGTGACATAAGTCATAGTCCTTTTTGTATTCTGACTAAAGGTTGAAAGTCCCAAAACAACT
>NZ_LFEE01000048.1 GCF_001039045.1 Lactiplantibacillus herbarum | reverse complement strand
TCCAAATATAATCAATCTTTGGGGCGATCAATTGAACAGCGTCCCATGATGATTAATCAACGTAATCGCATCGGCGATTTTGAACTAGATACAGTCGTTGGTCCTCGTGGGCATAGTAAGGCAGTTTTATTAACTTTAATCGATCTAAAATCACGGTTCCTTTGGGCATACCGGTTAAAAGATCGGACGACAGCGACTGTTAATGAAGCCCTAACTAAGTTCCTAACCACTTTTAATGGTCCGGTGCACAGCTTTACTGTGGACCGTGGCACTGATTTTAGTGGGCTAGTATCACTTGAATCACAATATGGTATTAAGACCTATTACTGCCATGCTTATACGCCAGCTGAACGTGGTAGTAATGAACGCTTTAATCGGAATTTACGTTATTTTTATCCTAAAGGGACTCGTTTTGAGCACATTAGTGCTCAAGATTTAACGACGACGTTACTCCAAATTAACCAGCGACCGCTTAAAATACTCGACTGGCAAACACCGTATCAGGTTATGCTGCCAAATTTGTCCAAAAATTCGGATTAAATTTGCAATCTACCA
>NZ_LFEE01000010.1:31632-39802 GCF_001039045.1 Lactiplantibacillus herbarum | reverse complement strand
GTTGTTTTGGGGCTTTCAACCTTTAGTTAATATCATTATTTATTCATTCGACGACGTTTAACGCCTACTAAAGCCAGCAGACTACTGAATCCTAACAAGACGAGTCCCATAATGCCTGTGGATGACTGCTTAGTTTCACCAGTTTGTGGCAACTGGCCTTTAGTCTTCTGGTCAACCGCGGAGCCTCCAGCCTTGGCACTTAGCTTAACCACTGTATTCGTAGTCGAGCTATTTTGGTAGTTATCACTGCTCGTGAAGCCATTGCCAGTGTTCGTGGTGCTGTCGTTATCACTAACACCATTATTTGTGTTGCCAGCCATATCGTTTTCAGCAGTGTTGGTATCAGAACTACCGTTACTATTGCCGCTGTTACCAGTATCAGTATCTCCGTTGCCATTACCATTGTTTCCAGCATCAGTATCTCCGTTGCCATTATCGTTGTTATCCGTATCGGTACTTCCGCTGCCATTGCCGTTATCACCAGCATCAGTACCTCCGTTGCCATTACCGTTGTTACCAGTATCAGTACCTCCGTTGCCATTATTGTCGCCACCAGCGTCCTTTGCAGTTACAGTCACCGTAACGGTCTTTGAAACTAAATTGTCGTATTTATCAGTGTAACTATAAATAACCTTATAAGTCCCTGGCTTACCCGTATCGACTTTTTCACCACTGACCTTAACATCATCGAAGCTAATGGCGTTACCATCAGCATCCGTTCCACCAACAAAGCCAGCTTCAGCGTTCCAACTTGAACCTTCAGTTACTGTTACGTCCTTAACGTCAATATTGGCCTTCGTTGCGACTACCGTTACCGTAACCGTCTTTGAAACCTGATTGCCGTACTTATCCGTATAAGCATACGTCACTTTGTAAGTCCCAGGCTTGCTAGTATCGACTTTTTCGCCACTGACCTCAACGTCATCAAAGCTAATGGCGTTACCATCGGCATCTGTCCCACTAACAAAGTTATCTTTGGCATTCCAAGTTGAACCTTGAATGACCTTCGTATCCTTAGCCACAATGTCAGCCTTCGTTTCCGCTGCCAGTACGGTTACAGTACTGGTCTTTGAAATCTGGTTGCCATGCTTGTCCGTATAAGTGTAGATGACTTGATAGGTCCCCGGCTTACTCGTATCGACTGGATCACCGCTAACGACTACATCCTTGAAGTCGATTGGCTTACCATCAAAATCAGTCCCAGACGTCATCCCGCTTTCAGGGCGCCAAACTTCATTTTGAGTCAACGTTCGGTCCGAAACCTCAAGCGTCTCCTTCGTACCAACCACCGTCACCGTAATCGTCTTGGTAATCACGTTACCAGCTACATCCGTATAACTATAAGTGACCTTGTAGCTACCCGGTTTACTGTTATCAACCTCGTCACCACTGATCGCTATGAGCTCTTTACCGGTCGCCTCAGTTGTTTCATTAGCAGCAACAAACATGATATCTGCATTATCAATCTTGTTGCCCAGACCATCCGTCAAACCACTAAAACTATCACTAGGCTTCCAAGTACTTTTAGATGTGGCAGGTTTTTGCGGGATAGATGTATCAGTAACATCAAACCCAGCCTGACTCACCACGACCTTCACCCGAATTAACTTGCTGACAGTCTCACCATTTGAGTCAACGTAGTAAAGCACAACGTTATAAACGCCAATCTGGTCAGGATCGAGCACCCCCGCAAACGTGACATCATCGGTAGTATCAGATCCATTGATGTCGACCGCCTTTACAACGTTATCCTTAACAGCCCAGGTCGTCTTTGGCCCGGCAACTAACGTACTGTCATCCGCTTCTAGTTGTGAAGAAGCATTAGCCGCCTTTTGCCAAATATAGGTGTCAGCCGCAACGTTATTTCCATCAGCCAAACCAGCCATTAGTTCTGCCGAAGTATAGGTCTGACCGGAACTTACGCCAACCCACTTACCAGTGTAAGTAGTCGTTGACGCTAAAGGAGGTAACGAGACGTTATTTGTTTCTGATTTCAGAGCGGTGTTAGCTCCTAAGACCAACGTCTGAAGACCGGTCATGTTTGCCAACATCCCAGTGATATCTTGACCCCGACTCAAGTCCCAGTTACTTAGGTCTAACGCTAACAAACTCGTCGCACCCAAAAACATGTTGGTCATATCTGTGACATTGTTAACATTCCAATTAGATACATCCAACATCTTGATACTACTTGCACCAAGAAACATAAACCTCATCGTGGTAACGTTACTGGTATTCCAATTTGAAACGTTCAACGTTGCTATCTTAGAATCATACCAAAACATCATACTCATATTTGTGACATGACTAGTATCCCAGTGTGAAACATCCAATGTCGTTATCTTAGAATCAAAAAACATTGATTGCATGGTTGTAACATTACTAGTATTCCATCGCGAAACATCACCAATACTAGTTACACCACTAGTAGAGAACATTAGACTCATGTTTGTAACATGACTAACATCCCACTTTGATAGATTTAAAGAACTTAACCCTGATGTAAATAAAAACATCGTCTGCATGTTGGTGACTTTACCAGTATCCCAACTCGCAATGCCATCAATACTTGTTAATGCATTGTCACTCATGAACATTGATTGCATATTCGTAACATTACTAGTATCGAATTGATCCGCATTAGTAATGGTCGTCAACTGCGTCAATTGTGCGAATAAACCAGCACTATTGGCACTACCTACGACCTTACCGTCAAAATCAATCGCCGTAATCTGATTTGAATAAGCTACCCACGGACTTTTAATATTGGTTGTATCGGCAAACGTTCCGGCACCTAAATGTAAGACACCGTCACTATCAATACGCCACTCACTAGTCCCAAACGTTCCGTTCGCAATATCAGTCGCATCAGAAGCGGCTCTAGCTAACGTCGCCCGTTTATTAATTACTTGTTGATCATTAGTCGCAGTATTCGTTGCCATAACCGCAGTTGTATCAGCAGTTACGACGGCTGGCTTTAGCTCCTCAGCCGGCAAATCATTATCGCTAGCTGCACTAGTAACTGTGTCAGTAGGTGTCAGATCAGTCGCATTATTGACCGTTGCATTGGTCACAGCACCGTTACCTTCCGTTGATGACACCGGTTGATCAGTTATTGCTGCGCTACCAGTCGTTAGATTAGTGGTATCAGTAGCTGACGTCGAAGTAGTCATGTTATTACCAGTCTTGTTTTGCTCATCATTACTATTATTAATAATCGGTGTAACGACCTGGTTATTAGTACTAGTTGTAGCAGTACCCGCAGCGCTCACGGTGCTAGCACTGGTTACATTACTAGTCGTATTTTTAGGCGTCTCACTAATACCAGCTATTGCACCAGTTGCAGCACTCTCAGACGTATTACTGTTAGTTGACGACGAACTAGTTGCACTACTAGTTGTGTTCTTTGCTATCTGGCTGGTAGCTGACGTTGTACTAGTTGCATTACTGGCAGTCGTTGCTGTCGAGCTAGTTGCACTGCTTGCGGCAGCCGACTTGCTGGTAGCTACATTAGAAGAAGCACTTGTATTATCCTGACTAGTATTGGCATTAGTCGACGTTGCCGTACTGCTTGATACCGCACTATTAGCATTTGATTTCGTCGTACTCCCGACCATGGCAACGTTAGTATTATTACTACTATCGGTCGTCGTATCCGCGTTGGCATTAATGCTCCCTACTTGCCAACTTAAAACCACAATCCCAGCAAATAGCCAATTACGGCCTTTTTTATACATCTTGTAATGTTCTTTCCTGATCGTATTCACATTGCGCTGATTATTAGCACCCATGTTATAAATCCCCTTTGATTAAAATATCCAACACCATTAAACCTACTCAAGCAATATTTTTAATGGTGCTCCCCTACAACGCCATCATACGCCGATAATGTAACCATTAAACTAATCGGCTATGCTAAGTTAACCTTACAAACGCAAAAGTGAGAATTAATTGCACAAAAAAAGAGCTTAGAAGGTTGATCTAAGCTCCCTGCTTGGACTCACTAACAAGTCCTATAAATCTTTAACCATATGTTGGTAAGGATGTGTGCCAATCATCAATTGACCGTCCACCGTAAAACCTTGGCGGTGATATAACTTGGCTGCTCGTGGATTACCATCATCCACATTCAGGCTCAACTTTGAAGCCCCTAATGGTTTAACTAATGCTGGTAAGGCCTCTAAGAGTGCACTCCCAACACCGTGTCCCTGAGCTTCTGGCGCCACCGCAATCATACTAAGATACCACTCATCAGGCCGCGTCTCGCCACCTAACTCTAGTGGCGTGTCAAAACCAGCGTGCTGTTCTGAAGTCGTCCGTAATAAGTCGTTGACGGCCACTTCATTTTCCGCCAGATGGCCAAACGCCACGCCAGCGACTTTTTCATCAATAGTCGCTACAAACGTCTGCGCTAACCCATCCAAGTTAGCTGGTTGTTGGTATAATTTCGTTAACATATCGTGAAGATCAGCATCGCTTACATCTCGTAAAGCGGGCATCTCCATGTCGCGATAAATAATCGCAACTAGTGACGCAATCTGCGCGCTGTCTTCTGGTTGAGCGATTCGTATTTGCATATGACACACTCCTCATATTTTTATTAACCCTACCAGATGGTCATCGGACCGTCAATCGTTGTGCTTTTGTTGCCGACGATGTTCGATCGTCACGACCCAGGTGGTGACCGGCACCACTAAGATAACGCCAATCAGCGCGAACAGCACCATCAGTACCTCCGCCACAAAAATCTTATTATTGATCACACTCCCAAATGAATAATGGAGCCCTGAGAACCAGATAAACAGTGCTAAAAAGCCACCGAAAAAGCCAAAGAACAACGTATTGAAAGTCGTTCCAATAATTTGCTTACCGATACTGATACCATCGATGTATAGACGTTTGGCTGTGATCAGCGGATGTTGTTCGATAATCTCACTCAAGCCAGCCGCAATCGCAATGGCAGCTTCAGCAATCGCCCCCAACGTACTCAGAATGGCTTCTGCTACTGCCACACCGATGAAAGAAACACCAATTGCCAGTGACATGCCTTCCAGATCTTCGCTATCTTCCAGACTAAAGCCCTGCGCCATAATCCAATTTTCAACCGGAAAAATCACCAGAATCAAAACGACCATGACAATCAGTGCCGCAATGTACGCGGGTCGTGCGGCCATCTCATTATCTTCACCAAAGAAGATCGTGAAGGCTAAAATAATCGTCCCAATCACTAGAGTAACGGCCATCGCCGGGAACCCCCACGAGATTAAGACTACCGCTAAGAATAGCAGACCAAAATTAAAAATTAAGCTTAAAAAGGCCGTTGCTCCCGTCTTACCACCGATTAACGTCATTAATCCAAGTAAGACCAATCCTAATACTGTAATCGTACTCATCGTGGCAACACCTCCCGTGGCATCAAGCGGCTAGCTAGCCAACTTGCAACTGGAATTGCTAACACGATACCGATGCCGGAGATCAGGCTCTGCACCATTCCTAGTGACATATTCATGGTAAACGTATAACCCCAATTATTGCCGTTACGTAGGTAGAGCAAGGTCATCGCAAACGTATCCGCCATAAAGATCAAGAACAACACGTTGATCAATGGTCCCATGATGGAACGGCCGATCTTAATACCCGACTTGAAGACTTGCTTGGACTCAATGTCGGGCCGTTCTGTTTTCAATTGGAACAGCGACGCGACGATATCCGTGGATTCATCCATTACCGCTCCCAGTGAACCGAGGATCGTTTCCACCAAGAATAGCGGCCGGGGAACCTGCGTCACGTACTGCATCGACTCATAGGTCACGCCGCGTTCGTGCGTCACCGAAAAGACGATCAGACTGATAATTACGGCTAACCCAGTACCAGCTACCGTAGCGCCAAAGGTCACCACCATTTGCCGGCTGAATCCTAAGACTAGCCACAGTGTTAACGCCGCAAAGACAACGGCTAGCACACCGAATAACAAATAAATATGGCCACCATTTGTCATCAAATCAATCTGGATAGCTGCGTAGAATAGTAGCGCGTTTAAACCAACACTTAAGAAGGCCATTAATCCGCTGAAACGCATAATTAGCAGCAACAATGCGAACGCCAACCACACGACAAACGCCAGTGCCGTATCCCGTTTTAATCCTTGAATCGTCACGGCACTGTCCTGATCACTCGGAATCCGTAAAAAGACCTGGCTCCCAACACGATAGGACTGATCCATTGCACCGGACCGCGTATACGTGTTTTTGATATGATAAATCCGGCCACGGTGCGCCTTATTCAAGACTTTGACCGTGACAACTTGCGTATAAGTCATATCCTTATTTTCAAATTCATCGGTCGTTGAACTCTGACTCTGCGCTCGAACCTGCGTCACTTGCGCCACTGTCTGTTGATAAAGACCAGCATTGAAGCGGGTTAACCCGACGCCGATTAGACCTAGTACCACCACGACAATCGTCAAACTTAGCTGCCAATGCTGTCGTATCCACTGTTTCACATCTTCACCTTTTTTCAATTCAATGGGAATAAGTGTACCACCACTGGCATCATTCCATCTTAATCTACCGTAATCTTTACCGGAACCTAAGCTTCAACTTGCACCCGTAACGCTTTTAACTGGGCAATCTCTTCATCGTCATGTACCCGTTGAGCCATTTTCAACCCGTTCTTGATCAGCGTCAGCGCTTGTTCTGGTTGCTGGTGCACGCGCCATTCGTAAACGGCCCGCAACTTATAGTAGGCCAACGGTTCATAACGTCGTAATAAATGTTGAATCCCGTCATCTTGGTACCACGCAAGAATCTGTGGTGAGCGGTGATCCGTCACCAGATTCCAATAGAGCGTCGCATCCAAATACTTAGCAAGATCTACTGGTGGCAAGGTATTGAAGCTTGGTTCTAATCGACTCAACCCCGCCAGTAGTTCCGGCGTACTCAAGCCATGCTGGAGGCCCCATTCGAGAATCAACCAGGCTTGCCGAACGACTAAATAATTACGGTTACCACCGTCCCTGGGCATCACGATCATCCGTGCATCTAAGGCGGCGACACTTCCAGTTTGAACCTTCACCGCTGCCGCACAAGCCGTCACGTAAGCTGCCGTCATTGCGGCATCCGTTGCTCGACCCTGACGGAATTCTTGCCCAGCAGTTGGGTGACCATGTAAGTTCATCGGCAGTAACTGACCGGCTTTCAAGGTATTCACCCAGATCCAAATAATGAAGACAAACAGCCATATATTCATTTTAAACGTAAATTGCGTCAGCGTAATCAAACTCAACATGACTGTCAGCAAACTGAACAAACCACCGCCAAAACAATAGACAGCGTGGTTAAACCGTTTCGCATCCGCCGGTGGATTAGCTACCAAGTGTGGGTGCCGAGTCAGCGGTCTTTCCCACCGCCAATGCCCGTTCACCTTACTCAGTTGAAGCCGAAATCCAGTAATGCGCACGATGCGAGCCCCAATCAATCGAAACCCGACCCACTGACCTAGCCAGTAGATCAACGTTGCTAAAAGCTCACTTGCGATCAGTGCCAAGCCGAGCCAACCGACCGTGGCAATAAATTGTCCAACAACTAACATGCCATTTCCTCCGTTCTCATCTTAATTTAGGGTAAGCCAAATTTAATTGCTATTGCGTTCATTATACCAAAACAAGCTGACCCATTACGAATTCATCGCGTGGGCCAGCTTGTTAAATACTGCTTCAAAAAAAGTAGTGTCTTTTTTACATATTATTTTAGTTATCCTAACAATACCATACATGCGGACATATCCGCCTACCGGTGCAGTCTGACAACGCTGGAACGCCATGGGCACGATTTTGAGCTCACAAGTAAAACCCGCTTGCAATCTCAAAACTCGGCCTTACACTAACCTGCAAAAACCACTCAGCTAAGTGTAATTTCATGGCTGAGCGCTGTCAGACCACACCTCACGGCTAGATAGAATTCAAATATTGATAGACACTTTACCTAGCATTAATTGGATTGATCACTATTTCAAAAAACTAGATGACAATTGTTTAGTAATTGCCAGCCATTTTTTATAGCGTACATTCCCATTAACTGAAGAATTATATCCTAGATGAATCTAAGAATCCTGATCAGTCAGCCTAAAATTAGGTACACACATAGCTGCCCTAGACCACTGTCCAGCCGTG
>NZ_LFEE01000010.1:0-31622 GCF_001039045.1 Lactiplantibacillus herbarum | reverse complement strand
GTCCTGACAATGTTCAGTGGTGAAATTATCGTTAGCTGAGTGAATTTCTCGGCTTAGGATAAGACCAAGCTTAAAGATTGCAGCGGTGTTTGCTGAGCTTTAAGTGTGCCCACCACGTTCCAATCATTGTCAGGACACCCCGGTAGGCGAAATTGGACGCATTCATTGCCTGGTTGGTTTCAACTAGTTTCTACATTTCTAAACAGGATTTGAGTTATCGGCGTCGGTGTTTGACGACCGTAAAGAAGTGCAGAATTGACGCCAATAAGACGTAGAAGATAATGACAAATACGCCGTAATACGACCAGAAATTGTTCAGCGGCACAAACTGCTGAATCCCCGCTTCAATACCCATCGTCAATAATGCCATAATCGCAATCATAAAGAATAATTGAATATAACGTTTCACTGTATTGTCATCCCTCTCCCGTTTATGCGCTGCCTGCATACCGACGCGCTCACATTCTGCTTGTTTGGCTGGCGTTAGACTGGTCATGCCCCACGTCTTTGTGACCACAATTTCACGTAATTTGATCAAGCCACCCATGGTTAGAAACTTATCTAACGTTTTAAAGGTCGCATCCGTCACGCCGGTCAGGTAGTTTTCGACACCACCCGCATAACAGTCTGTGATCGTCACGTAATGTTTATTTTTAAAACGGTCCGGTACAGCCTCGCCCACCGCGTTAAAGCGAGCGATTCGATTCCGAAAACAGTCACAAAAGTTCTTCATCACACCGGACAAGCTTCCCAAATATGTCGGCGCAGCTAATACCCAGACATCCGCTTCTAAGAGCTTGGCTTCTAAAACATCTAAGTCTGGATTAGGCTGGTTATCATGATCCGGAAATAACTGGTAATCATTTAGATTGATCAGTTCCGTCTCGGCAGCAGTTGCTGCTCCCTTCAAGACACCCTGTAATAATTTGGCGGTCACCCCATCTGCTTGGTGAGCCCCTAAGATTCCTAATACCTTCACCACATATCACCCCTATCAACTCATCTTAGTTTAACTCATTCGAACTTTCAATACGTTCAGCAAACGAACCCAAATTGTTAAAGCGGCTAACGATCCCTACTTTTAACAAAAACGTTTGACAATTGGTTAACAGCTTGCTTTAATTAGACATAAGTACGACCGTTCTAATAATTCCTAGTCTGCCTGACAATCTGTAGACTTTAAGTTGTCGATAACACCCCACTATTAGGTGTTATCGACATTCACTAGACTGTCACTCAAGCGCGCAACGACTGGTTTAGCGTACTACCAATGGGGAATCAGTCCTTGAACGTCAAATCGAACTCGAAAGGATCCTGTCAATTATGGCAAATTTCCAACAATCTAAAGCAGCACTAACAGAAAGTGCGACGCTTATCAATATTTTTGCCGAAAAAATTCGGCGCCAAATTATCATTGCTCTGGGGAACAGTGATAACGGACTCAACGTTACCGACATTACGGCATTAGTCAACATTTCACGGCCAGCGGTTTCACACCACTTGCGCTTGATGCGTGAAGCAGGCGTTATCGACATGCGTGGTAACGGTGTTGAACACATTTACTTCTTAACGCTAACCGCACCACTTCACCAATTACAAACCACTTTTGCGACCTTGACCGCGGATAACGCAGCACTTAACAATGACTAATAACTAGTAAAGAGTGGGACAAAAGGCGGGTTGCTACCGAGCATAGCCTAGGAATACGAATGATTGTGTATTTTCAATCGTTTGTATTCTTTATGCAACCGAGCGGAGGGAGCAGCCTTTTATCGCACGTTTCGACCGTTAATATTCGGAACATAAAAGGAGCTATGACAGTTAAATTGTCATAGCTCCTTTTATGTTAGTTTGAATGTTAATAATCAAAACGCACGTCAGAAGACAGCTTGTTCCGCTCAACTCAAAATCAGATCAATTCCTGATTCCCGTTAATACTCACAGACTGACCTTATGATTACCGCTGATCTAACTGTTGTAAGTCTGCTGGTAATGGGGCCTCAAAGCTGAGCTGTTGTTGCGCAAACGGATCAAAGAACTGTAACGTTGTGGCATGTAAAGCTTGTCGGTCAATCAGTTCTAAATCACCACCGTAGAGTTCGTCCCCTAATAAAGGATGGCCCAGTGCGGTTAAATGAACGCGAATCTGATGTGTCCGACCCGTTACTAGTTCCAACTGTACCCGGCTGACGTCGTGGGCTAAACCAGTTCCAACGACCTGATACTTAGTGATTGCCCGTTGTCCCGTCGCAACTACTTCACGTTTGGGCTGATCATCAACGCGTCCAATCGGTTGATCAATCGTGTCCTTATCAGGCGTCAACGTCCCGTGAATCCACGCATCATAAGTTTTGACCATCTGATCAGCTAATTCAGGCGCACTCAAAATCCCTTGCGCAATCCGGTGTTTGGCCACTAAGACGATGCCACTAGTATCTCGATCTAAACGAGTCACGAGGTGCGGACGCTGATTAGCAGCCTGTTCCGCTTCAAAGTGACCCTTGATCCGGTTGACCAAGGTATCCGTTCGGTTACTAGGACCCGGTACACTGGTCAATCCCGCTGGCTTATTAACAACCAACCAGTTGTCATCTTCATACATCACTTCAAGTGGTTGGTGACTGATGGCTACTGTTTCATCCGGCGTTTCGTCAGGTAATCGTAAACCGGCGACATCGCCATCATATACCGTAATAACCCCCTCCTCAACCCAATCATTCACAATAAAATCACCGTTGCCCTGCTTGATTGTTTTAATCACGCGCATACTGATGCCGTGATTAGTTAAGAAACGTTTCATCGAAATAGGTTCACCCTGATGTTGCCAAGTAAGTTGCATACTGTATTCTCCCGCTATTTTAAATTAAGACCTATTTTTAAACACACTATTTTTCTGATTAATCATTAGTTGGTGCTGAAACTGCTGCGGCCGCATCAGCTTCAGCGTGGGCAGCTGCCCGAATCGTTGCCATAAAGGTCTCGCCATATTTTTCTAACTTGCTAGCGCCGACCCCTTTTACGGTGACAAACGCCTCATCGGTCTCCGGCATGACCTCACACATGGAATGCAATGTTTTATCCGAAAAAATCACAAATGGTGGTACACCCTGTTCCTCGGCCAAGCCACGACGTAAGGTCCGCAACTGCTCGAACAACGCGCTGTTTTCGGGCACCGTCTGTTGAACCTTTTGGGCAGTCTTACGGTGAACTTTAGTCTCACCTTTAAGCACATCCACCCCGTTATTAGTCACGGTTAGCGTTGGATACTGACCGCCAACTGACTGCAAGTAACCCGCCGCAATCAAGAAGTCGATCAGTTCGACAACACTCTTTTGGCGTTGCCCAGACATCAAGCCGTACGTCGATAACTCACTCAAATTAGAGTCGCGGACCCGCTGATTATTAGCACCAGTCAAGACTTGCGCAACGACCCCCTTACCGAAACGTGCGTGTAGTCGTACCACGCACGATAAGACTTGTTGGGCAGCCGTCGTAATATCTTGAGCTTCGCGTTTATCCGTACAGTTACTACAACGACCGCACGCCTCTGAAGGTTCGCCAAAGTATTTTAAGATAAACTGCTGCAAACACCCCTGCGTATTAGCGTAGCGGGTCATCGCCTGCAACTTCTGGTAAGCAGAATGCCGGTGTTCATCGTCCATTTCAGATTCATCAATGAAGAAATGTTGTAACTGAATGTCACTCGGCCTAAAGATCAAAATGGCTTCACTGGATAAACCATCACGGCCAGCACGGCCAGCTTCCTGATAGTAGGCTTCCAAAGTTCCGGGAACCTGCGCATGGATCACAAAGCGCACGTTACTCTTATCGATACCCATCCCAAAGGCATTAGTCGCCACCATCACGTCGACACGATCATACAGAAAGTCCTCTTGATTTTGCCGCCGAACGCCATCGTCCAAACCGGCATGGTACGGCGCTACCTTGATATGGTGTTTCTGCAACAAGCTGGTCAGCCGCATAACTTCCTTACGAGTGCTGGCGTAGATAATTCCCGCCTCACCCTGATTGGCTTTTAAGTAGTCCATAATGTAGCGATCGGTATCCTGATCCTTAACCACATTCAAGTTTAAATTATCGCGTGCAAAACCAGTGTTGACTTCATTTTGAGGCTCGATCGTCAGTAGATCACAGATATCTTGAGCAACGGTTTCCGTAGCTGTCGCCGTCAACGCTAATACTTGTGGGTGCGTTGGCAACTGTTCAATCGCCGTACTCAACGCTAAGTAACTCGGCCGAAAATCATGGCCCCACTGTGAAATACAGTGCGCCTCATCGATAGCGAGTAGCTGGATTGGTAGCCGCCCTAACGCTTGAATGAAGTACTCCGAATCCAGTCGTTCGGGCGCAACGTATAGTAACGTGTAGTCACCTGAGCGTAACTCCTGTAACCGCTGATTGATCTCTTGAAAATCCAAAGAACTGTTGATAAATGTCGCGGCAATGCCGTTGTCATTCAACGCATCGACCTGATCCTTCATTAAGGAGATCAAGGGTGATACCACGACCGTTAGCCCATTCAATAATAGCGCTGGGATCTGATAACAAAGCGACTTTCCGCCACCAGTCGGCATGATTGCCAACGTATTCTCACCAGCGAGCACTTGTTCAATGACCGCTTTTTGTCCCGGTCGAAATTCATCGTATCCAAACGTGGTCTTTAATACTTGTTGTGCCGCCGCTAAGTCCATCATTTACCCGTAACTCCCTTTTAGCTTAATACCTTCATTTTACCGGGAATACCTCCCGATGACAACTGACCGTCTCGTTACATGTTAGTTACGGAATTGATTGCTGAAAAAACGAAAAGTCTGGGATATAGACCCCAGACTCGTTTGTATCGCTTGATATATTAATAGCCGAAACGTGCAAACTAAGGCAGGGACTTCCGCTTAGCTACGCAAACCTAACGATTGAAAATGCACAATCATTAGGCTTGCTAGGCTATGCTCAGTCCCTAACCGCCTTATTTTGCACTCTTATTATGTACTATTCCGCCTGCTTTGGCCGACCGCGATGATCAACCAACCCCTCCATACCGCGTTGACGATACTTGCGCACCCAAGTGTAGACCTGCGGATACGAAACGTTAAACTGCTCAGCAGCTTCTTGATAATTATTGCAATGCGCCAACGTATATTTCACAATGGCAATGCGTTCTTCTAAAGTTGCTCGACGTCCACGGTCCATAACACGGCCCCCTTTTTATTTACTACGTTTTATCATACCAAGAGTTCTCAGATTTTTATAGCCTTTTTCTAACGACTTTGTTGATTCATTACTATTTTTAACAATTTTTTGCCATTAAAGCCAGTAATCTGCTCAGGCCACTTAATTAAATATATCGTTGGTGAGTTTTTACTTGCACTTTAGAACGTATGTTCGTATAATGATTTTGAGGTGATTGAGATGCAATCCATTAACTTAACCGTCAAATATACCAATAAAAATAAAATTCTAAAATTAGACCCCTTCATGCTCTACTTGCAAGTTGAAACGCTTGGACCCAACCCACAAAAGATCAACTGTCTGATTGTCCAACACGCACTGAACTTATTCTACCAACTTGAACCAGATACCCAGCTAGCACTCTATGGTCATTACAATCGTCGCCACCAGTTCGTGATTACTAAATTCATGGTACGAGCGTCCGTAAAAACGCTTGCTGGATAAGCATTTTAATGGCTGTTCAGAAAACTAAACACCACGACAAACCAAGTCCTGTTAAGCAGGCCTCGTTCACGGTGTTGTGACCGCCTAAGAAAGCGTATAATGAAGATACTAGTTTAAAAGGAGTGTTCACAATGGCAAAACGTATTAAAGGTTCATGTACCACAATCTTAGTTGGTAAGAAGGCATCGATCGACGGTTCAACGATTATTTCTCGTAACGATGATGGTCACGAAGCGCTCGATCCAGAACGATTAGTCGTCGTTAATCCTGAAGACCAACCTAAGCACTATCAATCCGTTATCAGTAAGGTTCAAGTCGACTTACCAGATAACCCAATGCGGTATACTTCAATTCCTAACTCGATCTTAACGAACGGAACTTGGCCCGCTGCCGGTATCAATAGCGAAAACATCGCCATGTCCGCTACTGAAACAATCACCACGAATTCACGTGTGCTTGGTATCGATCCTTTCGTTGATGGTGGTATTGGTGAAGAAGACCTCTGTACATTAGTCTTACCTTACATCCACAGTGCCAAGGAAGGTGTCGCTCGTTTAGGTGCCCTCTTGGAAGAACACGGGACTTACGAACCAAACGCCATCGCCTTTTCTGATAAGGACGAAATCTGGTGGTTAGAAACGATCGGTGGTCATCACTGGGCTGCCAAACGGATTCCTGACGATGCTTACGTCGTTGCCCCTAACCGGATGAACATTGACGATTTCGACTTTAACGCTGATGACACAATGGCCTCAGCTGACCTCGAAAAAATGATCAGTGACAATTCTTTGAATCCTGACTTTGACCGCGTCAACTTACGCCACATCTTCGGTAGTGCCACCATCAAGGATACGGTTTACAATAACCCCCGTGCTTGGTTCGGCCAACACTACTTTACGCCAGACGTTGAACAGGATCCAATGGAACAAGACTTGCCATTCATCTGCCATGCTAACCGTAAGATTTCAATCGAAGACGTCAAATTCGTTTTGAGCTCTCACTTTGAAAATACTAAGTATGACGTTTACGGTAGTGGCTCTGAAGCCGACAAAACCCTCTTCCGGCCAATCGGGATCAACCGTAACCACGATGTGCACATCTTGCAGATTCGTAACAACGTGCCTGCCGCAGTCGCTGGGATTCACTGGCTAGCTTTTGGTGCCAACACCTTCAATACGGTCGTACCTTTCTACGCTAACGTGAACGATACACCAGCTAGCTACAAGGACGCTGACGGGACTTTCAACCTTAACCACATGTACTGGTTAAGCTGTACCGCTGCCCTCCTTGGTGATACCGACTACGACTTCTACGTCGACATGCGTAACAGCTACGAATTAGACGCCATGAGCACTTACCGTAAGATCGAAAACGACACGGACGCTGACTTAGCTAGCCACCAAGACATCACCACTTACCTTGAAGCTGCCAACCAACATTTGGCTGACGAAGCCATGCGTTTGCAGACTAAGTTGCTCGGTGACATGGTCATTGCCGGTTCAGAAAAGATGAAATTACGATATAATTTGAACGACTAATTAACCCTTTTAAAATAAGCGTTTAGATGAGTTTTCAATGATGAGATTATGAGCGAAAACTAATTTATTTTTAATTTTATAGTTTACAAATTAAAAAATCGTGCTAATATAAGTGTCACAAGATAAAAAACGTAGGAAAGAGGAGTACGATTAGTCAACCTGCCAGTGAATCGGGGATGAGTGGAAACCCGATCAGAACTTGACTAGTCCGAAAAACACTTTCTTAGTTGCTAACTGAAATAACCTCGTTAAAGTAGGATTAGCCGTCAACCGGTACGTTATCATCGGTAGTGTATGTTAGTACACTATTTTAAGCTGGTTTACTGTAGAGTAAACAACTTGGGTGGTACCGCGAAAGAGAGTCTTTCGTCCCTTGATAATTCAAGGGATGGAAGGCTCTTTTCTTTTATCTTGAAACTATACTAGAAACTAAATTTAAAGGAGATCTCGCTCATGCATTTAATTATTCCTAAGGACTACGACCCCAAATTATCCGTTAAAGAAACTCAAAAGGCGATTCGTTACATTCGTGAAACTTTCCAAGATGAATTTGGTCAACAATTGAACTTGTCACGGCTATCAGCACCAATGTTCGTTGAAAAGAAAACCGGTTTAAACGATAACTTGAACGGTGTTGAAACCCCCGTTTCATTCACCATGGCAGACATGGGCGGCGATGATCAGATTGAAATCGTTCACTCATTAGCTAAATGGAAACGAGTTGCACTCAAACGTTACGGCTTTGACTTGCACGAAGGTCTCTATACCAACATGAACGCCATCCGTAAAGACGAAGACTTAGACAACTACCACTCAGCTTACGTTGACCAATGGGATTGGGAAAAAGTCATCAGCAAGGAAGAACGGACCGTTGAAACCTTGAAGGCCACTGTTAAACAGATCTTCAAAGTTATCAAGCATATGGAACACGAAGTTTGGTATAAGTTCCCTGAAGCCGTCCACCACTTACCAGACGAAATCCACTTCATCACCACGCAAGAATTGGAAGACATGTACCCTGACATGACCCCACGCGAACGTGAGAATGCCATCTGTAAGAAACTCGGCTGTGTCTTCTTAATGCAAATTGGTTGGAAACTCGACTCTGGCGAACGTCATGACGGCCGCGCACCCGACTACGACGACTGGAAATTAAACGGTGACATCCTCTTCTGGTATGAACCATTAGACCAAGCCATCGAAGTTTCAAGCATGGGTATCCGGGTCGATGCCGAATCAATGAAGAAACAATTAAAAGATGTTGATGCTGAAGACCGTTTAAGCTTGCCATACCACAAGATGATTCTTGACGCTGACGTCCCTTATACTATCGGTGGTGGGATTGGCCAATCACGTCTATGCATGTTATTACTTGGCAAAGCCCACGTTGGTGAAGTCCAAGCCGCATTATGGCCACAAGCTATGATCGACCAATGTGCCGAAAACAACATCCATTTACTTTAATCTCTATTGAACATTTAAGCTAAACTACTAAAAACCAATATAAAGGAGTGATCAATATCATGGCAACCATCAGTATTATCAACGCCGCTGACCATGTCGATGAACAAGTTAAGATTGGGGTGTGGCTCAGTAATAAGCGCTCTAGCGGCAAGATTGCATTTCTACAGCTACGCGACGGGACCGCTACATTTCAAGGGGTGGCTCTCAAGAATGAGCTGGGCAACGACGCTTTTGCCCAACTGAGTGAGCTCGCTCAAGAAACTAGTCTCTGGGTCACCGGCACGATTCACGCCGACACCCGTTCACAATTCGGTTATGAACTTGCCATCAGTGACTTTGAAGTCGTTGGCACCAGTCACGACTATCCAATAACGCCAAAGGACCATGGTATTGATTTCCTATTGGACCACCGGCACTTATGGTTACGGTCTTCGCGGCCAACCGCCATCATGCGGATTCGTAACGAAGTCATCCGTGCGGTCTACGAATTCTTCAACGACCGGGGCTTTATCAAAGTCGATGCACCAATTCTGACCGCTTCGGCTCCGGAAGGTACTACCGAACTGTTCAAAACGGACTACTTCGGTCAGGACGCCTTCCTCTCGCAATCGGGTCAGTTATACGGTGAAGCCGCTGCGATGGCTTTCGGTAAGATCTTTACTTTCGGCCCGACTTTCCGTGCTGAAAAATCCAAAACCCGGCGGCATCTGACCGAGTTCTGGCAACTCGAACCAGAAATGGCCTGGATGCACCAAGCTGAAAGTTTAGAAGTTCAGGAACAATTGGTTGCCACCCTCGTGCAGGCCGTGATCGACCACTGCCCACACGAATTGTCAGTATTGGGACGCGATGTTGCTACTTTAGCCAAGTACACGCAGCTCCCCTATCCACGGATTTCTTACGACGATGCGATTACGTTGTTGCAGGAGAACGGTTTTGACGTTAACTGGGGTGTCGACTTCGGGTCACCGGAAGAAACCTTTTTAGCAGAGCACTTTGACCGGCCGGTATTCGTACTCAACTACCCGAAGGCCATCAAAGCGTTTTACATGCAGGCCCACCCGACCCGCGATGACGTGGTAATTGCCGCTGACTTGCTAGCACCTGAAGGTTACGGTGAAATCATCGGTGGTTCGGAACGCTCGACCGACTACGATTACTTGAAAGAACGACTACTGGCTAGCGGTCAGGATCTCGAGGCTTACGAGTGGTACTTGGATCTCCGCAAATACGGCAGTGTTCCCCACTCCGGTTTCGGGATGGGCTTGGAACGCTTCCTTGCGTGGATCACCTTACAAGATCACGTGCGCGAAACGATTCCGTTCCCACGAATGCTCCACCGGATTTACCCGTAATAGTTTAAATTAGCTTATCGATCCGCTGAGATCATTATCATGCTTCCTTATGATGAGATGATTTCAGCGGATTTTTTTGTTCAAATAATTAGCTATAGAATCCCGTGCATTCAGGCTACTTAGTGCATTACTGTCCTACTCACCGCTGCCTATTCAAAGCACACTAAAATAAAAGTTTGCATTTTTTGTTGACACGCAACATAACTAGTTGCATAATGTTGCTTATCAACAAAATACAAGGAGCTGTTTAATATGACAAAATTACTAATGATTATTGCACACCCACACACGACCGTACCAAGTGCCTCACTCACGGTGGCTGCTAGTTTTCAAAAGAGCTATCAAGCAAGCCATCCTAACGATGAAATTATCACCCGTGACCTCTTCAAGGACGGTGTTCCCGCGTTGAACGATACGACCTTTGAAGCTTGGCGCAAACAAAAATACGGTGAAACGCTCAGTTCCGAAGAAACAGAACTATTGAGTCGTCACGCGAGCTGGTTAGACGAATTCGTATCCGCGGACAAGTTGGTCTTCGTTAACCCGATGTATAACCACTTCTTGCCAGCCGAACTGAAACAATACCTCGACTTAACTGCCGTGGCACGCAAGACGTTTAAGTATACGGCCAATGGTCCCGTCGGTTTATTAGACGGAAAGCATGCCCTCCACATTCAAGCTGCCGGTGGTTATTACCACCATGCGGACGCCACTAAGAATCAAGTTGAAGCAGGCGATCCATACTTACACGGGATGGCTCACCTATACGGCATCACCGATTATCAAACGATTTTTATTGAAGGACTCGACCAATTCCCAGAGCAACGCGCAACAACCATCGAAAACGCCCAAGCAACCGCTGAAAAGCTCGCACTAACTTTCTAGTTTCGCTATAATAATAGTAATATTAAGGGGGAGATCACGATGAGTACATCCGCGGAACAAGCCATTTTAGATCAGCTAAAAGTGATTCGAGCATCACGGGAATCAGTCACGGGAGAACAGAAGTGGATGCAGACGCATATCACCGAACTTAACTTGCGACGGCTGTTACCGGATATTTCCGTCGTTGGTCTCCACTTAATGTCTGTATTAGAAGCTCAACCACTGACAGGTATCGACATTGCGCAAAAGTTAGGCGTGACTCGTGGTGGAGTCACTCGTGCCGCTAAGAAGCTGGTTACCCAGGGACTCATCAGTACGTTTCAACAACCCGATGATCGGAAGAAAATCTTCTACCGCTTAACACCGAGTGGTCACAAGCTGGCACATTATCACGATCAGATGCATGCCACCTTTAATAAACAGGCCGCCAATCACTTAAAGGCCGACTATTCACCGGAAGAACTCGCCATTATTAACCGGTTTTTAGTGGATTTGGAAAATTTTGAACGACAATTACCGTAATAAAAAAAGCCATTGATATGATCACTTACTGATCACATCAATGGCTTTTCTACTGGTCATAATTGATAGGTATGACTGCTAAAATTCAAATTACGATTGTCGTTCATTGCGATACTTACGCACCGTCATCATCAGTGCCAATACGTTTAGCACTACCGTAACGGCTCGCATTGCTACTTCAATTTTACTTGTCTTCATCGTAAATCCCTCCTGCTTGATTAGATACTGCTACCATAACATGCACTAAGGTAACGTGAAAACCAAATACACATTGGTTTTAGTTCACCTAACTCAGAGCAACTTCTTAATCAGTAACGACCGCCGGATGAACTTTGCTGAGAGCGTCCTTAACAGCGGATTTGATGGCTCGACTCGAAACTGATGCCCCTGAAATAGCGTCAACATCATAAGTGTTCGCGGCCACCATCTTAGCAGGTAATTCGGCAACAGCCTTGCCACCAACTTCACCAGTTTCACTCTGCTCAACGATTTCAACGGCAGTCAACTGATCATCAATGATCGTAATGCGGACGATGATTTGACCACCGATTCCATCATCGGAAGTCCCTAAATACTGATTATCTTCAATCGGAATATCGGGTGTTGCTTCATGATTACTTGGGGCTAAATCGCTCGTGCTGGTTTCATGGGCTGAGGCACCGGTATTGGCATCTACCGTTGTTTCAACTGGGGCTTGTTCGCCAGGTTCTTTCTGCTTAGCCGCATTTTCACCGGCAATCTTCCCGAAAATCAAGCATTCAGCTAAGTTACCGCCGGCCTGATACTGATTGGCACAGACGCCACCTAATTCGCCAGCACCATATAAATGGGGAATGGCTTGGGCATTCGTATCGAGAATTTCGGCACGGTGATTACGACGTGGGCCCCCCTGCGTATTCAAGACGTTATTCGTCAGTTTCATTGCGTAGAAAGGCCCTTCATCGAACTGGCGCATCGTTTCGATTTTACGATTAAAGGCGTAGTCAGTCCCCGTCTCAACAAAATGGTTAAAATCAGCAACGGTCTTCGCTAAAATCTCACGGTCAACGTCAATGATCCGTGCTAAGTCAGCGAGGTTTGGTGATTTAACGACTAGTTCAGCTAAATTGGTTACCGGCGTCGCCTTATTAGCAATCATCTGATCATACTGTGTTTGGTCAAAGATCAAGTATGGATGAACGTTGGTCCGTGGTACCCGCCACATCCCGTGGTCATAAATGTGGCCGTGGCGATTAGCTTCGCTCTCATCAAAGTAGCGACTACCGTCATCGGCAACGGTCATAATGCTGCCGTGGTTAACATCTTGCCAGCCGAGAATCAGACGACCACGTTCACCTTGTGGGACGGCTAACGATAAACCGTGTAAGAAGCCAAGGGTCTCATAGTTTTGCATGTGCCATAGGTCAGCACCGACTTCTTGAGCCATTTTCAGACCAGCACCTTTATTGAATAATGAGCCAAGTGGTGCCAAGTGATCAGCACCAAGATAATCTTGAACCGCCTGCTGGTTGTTTTCAAAACCGCCACAAGCTAGCACGACTCCATTATTGGCCCGCACATTGACGAGCACGTGCTGACGTTCAATCTGGACACCGATGATCATCTTAGTCGCTGGATCCTGAATTAAATGCGTAGCGGGTGAGCTCAACCAAACGTCAATCTTGCTGGCACGGTCGAGAACCTTTTGCCGTAGAATTTTCCACAGGGCGGCATCAAAAATACCGTGATGAACGGTGGTAAAGTCGTAGGACTGGGCACCATCGTATTCAGGGAATTCATGCACCGCACTATCCAATGAAATTGCTGTGTCATCCGTGGTGAAGTTATTTTTGACGCTGACTGGGTCTACGCCTAAATAACGTTGCACATAGTCGCGCATGTTAGCCATGCCGTCAACAAAGGTATCGATCACTTGATCGTCCAACTTCATTGGTGACGTTAAATGTTGATAGTACTTCTTACCCTCGTCGAAACTATCCACAGTTCCTAATAATTGAGCCGAGTAACGCGTATTACCACCTTCGTGCCCGTTCGGTGCGGCATCGCTCAATAAAACTTTAGCACCAGCATCCGCGGCAAAACGCGCGGCTGTGGCTCCGGCACCCCCAAATCCAATTACGACCGTATCATACGTATAATCCCAAGTTAATTCATTCACGTTAGCTAACATTGCAGCCATCCCTTTCCAATTCAGCGACCACCACTCTGATTAATCGTTATTTCTTGGTCATGGTCGTTATGCTTATAATCGCATTATACAACCGCTTTCATCTCCATAGGAAGCTTTTTCAGTAATTAATGCTCATTTCATCACAAAAATCTGTGACTAGCACTTTACATCACTTAATAAAAAACTGCCAAGCAATTCTACTAGATAGCAATAGTAGCGCTTGGCAGATTGGCCTAATTAGGTTACCCATACCTAACATAGTTCAACGCTAATAAATCACGCACACGTTGTTCATTTTCTGGGGATAACGTCATTTGATTGCGTTCAACACACTTAGAAATTGCTAAACTCATGCGGTTAAAGACCGATATGTTGGAACCGGACTTTTGCTCTATGAATTCCGTATAATAGCTTGCTAATAATTCCCGTAAAGGTTGGTCCGTCGCTGGATCTAGGTTCGCAACGATCTCACTGATGATTCCGGCCGCAACCCGACCACGTTCTTGACCACTACTATACCATTTGATATCAGACATCTCCGCTGTACTCCTTTTATGAAACAACACTTGCAGCCATGGTCGGTGTTTGACAGGTTGGACTAGGCCAAGTAAGTAATCCGTCGATACCGCAAATAGTTCGCTTAATCGAATCAGGCTTTCTAAATCCGGATAACTTTTCTCCAATTCCCACTTAGAGATGGTCTGCCGTGTCACCATTAACTTAGCCGCCAAGTCTTGCTGCGACCATTGCTTAAGCTGGCGCTGCTGTTTAATTGTAGTCCCGATTACAATTTTCATCCTACTCGTCCCCCATTGAAAACACTAGTAGATTGTGCGCACCAATTCGTTGCGGTTCCTATTAAACAGACTGCAACGTGACGTTGCGACTGCTAAATCATGCTGGTTGGTTATTAATCGCCCGCTTAATCTGCTCCATCTCAGTTGCTAAGTCTAAATTAGCAGTAAGTAAGTTTTCCCCAGGGACATTCAGCGTATCTTGTGATAGCCACCAACGCCGCATCTCCATGGGGCCAAATTCTCGGTCACGTGTCTGATGACGTTTCAACGTCGTTTCCAGATCAACATCAAAATAGTAGGTCAAGACGCGTGGAAACTGCCGACTCAGTTCGGCTAGCATTTTTCCGTAACGGTCACGTGCTAAAATTCCCTCCACAATAACGACCGGTACCTTGCCTAACCCATACAGTGCGATTTGCTGAATCAGGTCAATCGAAATATTTCCCGGGGAATCATTGCTCATTAGCATGTCACGGCGCACCACATCCTGCGAGACTAACAAGGTATTATGGCCGAGTTCACGCTGTAATGCTTGGGATAACGTCGTCTTACCGCTGCCGGAATTCCCACGAATGATCACTAACGTTGTCTGCATCCACCCATCTCCTCTAAGATCAGCTATTATTCAGTCTAATCATACTGCAAAATAAAAGTGCTAGCCGCATTAGCTAACACTTTTATTGGTCTTATTTAGCTTTATTCGCATTCCGGCGAGCATCGTGTAAAATCTTTAAAGCACGTTTGCGTGATTTAAGATTAGTGCCTCGTAAACGACGACGCGCACTAGCTAGGTCTTGTTTTTCCACAGGTGATAACTCCTTTACGTTTTAAATAGTAATTATTACTATTTAAATATACCAAATTTAACTTTAAAGTCAATTTAATTGTCGTAACTACCACTCATACTCACGATTTAGCTACACCATTACCCGTTAGAGTCAGTATAATAGAATTAAATAAGTTATCCACTAAGGAAGTCCTCCAGATGCAAGTATATTTGATTCGTCATTCTGAACCAACTTATGCACAGGTTAATAACGCTAATTTCACCGGTTTCGGCCGAGAATTAGGCGAGCTCACTGCTCATGGGATTGAACTGGCTCAGCAACGTGCCCACGATCCACTATTCCAGAATGTCCAACTCATATTGACGTCACCCTATACGCGGGCATTACACACGGCGCTCGAAATCGTTCGTTTTAATAATCTACCACTAAAAGTTGAGCTCGGGCTCCATGAGTGGTTGCCCGACATCTCTGGTCAACGAACTGATACCGACGAAGAAGCTGCGGCAGCCTATGCCACGTACCAACAAAATAACGGTCAACGTATCGCAGACGGCGGCCTTCCTTACGAGAGTGCCGTCGAAGTTAAGAATCGTGTCACTAACGTGTTAGCCCAATATGCTCAGCAGTACGACTGTATCGCCTGTGTGACTCACGGTGAAGTCATGCGCCAGTTTGGCAACCATCGGGATGTGGATTACTGTGGCGTGCGGGAAATAACTGTCAACTAATCTAAAGACATCTTCATTAGCAGACAATCGGCTATTATGAAACCTAAAACCTGCTGACTCTATACTCATTAAACACTAAAACAGCGCAATCCACAGTATTCTGTACATCTGTGGATTGCGCTGTTATTTAATCGACTCATTTATTTATGCCTGTGGATAAGTTCTATCACTGTTTAGAAATTGCTCGTCAAACTACCCACATTCTTAATAACTACCGAAGTACTACCATCATTATTAGTTTCAAACTCAATGGCATCCCGATTTTTCAACAAGCTGATTGGCACATTGATTTCAATCCCATTATCGAGTTTGATCTTTTGGCGTTCGTATTTCTTTTCAAAGTAGTTAGCGTTAGGCACCTCAACGACTGGCTCAATTGATTTCTTAGCTAGTTGGTCTTTGAACTCTGCCTTAGCCTCTTCCTTTTGCTCAAATACGATATCAGCAACGTAATCGTTGTCGATGACGCCATCTTTTTCGATGCTATCGTGAATCGCCTGTTGCGTCACCGAGGTTACAGCAAAATCATCTTGATCGTACTTTTCAGAAATCTTTTGAATCGACTTCTTGATTTGTTTAACGTCAGTCGAGACTTTCGATGGCACATCAACAACGTTTAGAAAATCCTTGGACATCACCCATTTACCACTTTCCCCGGTATACTGCTGCTCACGAATCCGAACTTTTTCTTCGTCTATCAAGATGACATTCTTCACGCCCTGCCCTGGCGACGGTAGAATATTATTATTCTTGATAATGTTATTAACTAGAACATCATCCTCGTACTCGACATTGTGCAAATACCGCTGCGTATAATCGAGCTTGGCAATCCCAATCACGCTAGTCAGATCATCTAGTTCGGCCTTAAAAAACAGTAAATCGCCGCCCGGAATCTTTTCATTAGCTTTGACTGCTTCAAAATAATCCAGCGCGAACTTTTCGGTAATCTGTTGGAAGTCATCGCTGTTAGCCCAAAACTGTTCTAGCAGTGGACTCCGTTTTAGATCAATCTCTAGGTATTCACTGTTTAATACCTTTTCAACGACTTTTTCAACATACTTGGTTATTTCGAGGTTCTCCCGTGGTATTTCTCGTTGAGACAAGACAACGTTGCCAGAATCCTTGTCTAATATATGATCAATAATATTTAAAATCCTCATGACTTACTCCTTCTCTAGAATAACTGAAATTAGGCACCGAGTTACCAATAACTACTATTCCTTCAAAATATGATCCTTACCTGCTACGTTAATTAACGCTTGTTGTAGATCAGGATCTACTGCATAAATAAATAGGCCATGAACTCCTCGTGTTAATAAAATATTAAGTTCATTTCTTAGTAACTCTTTCGAAACATCAATTCTCTTACCGTGTAATAATCGTCTCCTTGTTGCATTTTCGTTCATACTATTTTCTGAAACAAATTCAATTTTACCATTACGATAAGTAACAGACGGGCCAATAATGACACCCACATAGTTCAAACCAAATCCTTGAATCGTGTATGTAGATCCAGTTTCTCCAAGTGTATGTGGCTGTTCGGCCCATGCCAAATCTTTTACTTGTTTCTTCTCACATCTCGACAATTCCTTTTGTTTCTGAAAATTCCATGGAAGTTTCAATGTACCTATCTTCACCATCCAATATCCAGTCTTTTCTTGCATATTGGTTTTAGAGTTATACTGCCAATCAAATGTCGCAAGTAGTCTTGCAAGATTTGACTTTTTACTACCATTTAAGCTATCCAATTGTACAATCTTTTGATACAAGATTTCTGGCGATTTAGCAATTTTCAACTGATAATGTTCATCATCTGGTATTGTTTCAATATATTGTTCAACAGCCATATGTTGAATCCAGTCTATTGTCTCTTGTTTAGCATCCATTCGCTCTTGTTCTTTTAGTTCAATCAAATTGTCCTCTCGCTTTGCTCTATTTTCCATCACTTGGATTTCTTTTTGATCTAAATATGCCTGCGTAGTTAAAATTTGGAATCGATCAAAAACAACTATTACAACTTTAGCAAGTTTCAATAGATCACTAAGCTGATTTTTCCCTCTATATGCCATTCGCCCTTGAGTTAATAGCAAATGTGCTTCATCAATCAACATTACATCTACTTTATGATCAGTATCATGCGTATTTAAAAAACTCACAGGACTTGTGACTATTTGAGTATTTTCTATATTGAGCCGTAATTTATTGGCAATTCTTTTATAAATTTTTAACTGATCGGATTGGCTGATTATTAATGAAACAGAAATATTTTTTGAGTTTTCATTTTTTACTGTCATTTTTGCCAATTCATAAAATAAACTACTCATCAGTACAGTTTTTCCCGTTCCAGCTCGTCCCGTGATAAGTATCATAGTTGGACTTTTAATATGATCACCATATAATGCTTTTTCGACCTTTTGTATAATTTCTACCTTAGCTTCATTCTGCTTTTGATTTAACGAGTAAAATGGTGAAAATTCATAAATAGCCGACTTCTCAATTTTCTCTTGCTCTAGTAGCATCTCTGGTCTGCATTTACGCATCGCATTCCAAACATCACTAAAAACATGATCAGTGTATTCAGACATAAAATACTTACTCTGTGGATTGCTTCGTCGATTAGTCACTTCCACAATATTCTTGACACCTAACAAATGATGCATTAACCGGTTTTCAATATCTAAGGTCAAAGATTTGTTAAAAAGTTTATCCCCAATAACCATTATTTGTGAATTTTTACTTTCCCTTAACCCCTGCCAATCTTTTTGATGCATCGAGTCAAACTTTAAATGTTCTCTTATACGTCGATCTATGTTACTTGTCTCACCAACATAAACTTTATATTGATATTCACCTTCATGTGTATTAATTCTATCATACACTAAATAAACTATTGGATAGTCAAGTACCAGCTCCAAGTTATCCACATACTTACGTAATCCAACATGATAATCATCATCATATGGAATAATATTTACGACCGGTTCAATGCTTAAAATCTGTTTAATATTTTCAAAATAATTATCATCTACATACTTGCTTATTTTCATCACCTACTTGTATTAGACATACTTCAATATATTATAAAGCGTATTGAATATATTTAGAAATATTAATTATACACAAAGAAGTGATTCATCTACGGGAGATAAATCACTTCTTCATTAAAACTTGAAATTACTATTTAACAGCCTCTTTAACTGCCAAGTTCACCGCACTCTTCTCATCTTCCACCAACGCAACCCGACTAGCGATTACCTTAGTGTCCATATTGATTTCACGCGTTAAACCGGGAGTGTTGAGTTTTGGTTCAAAGAAGGCCTTGAATTCAGCCAAGCGTTCAGCGGTGTGGAATACTCTGGAGATCACCGTAATATACGTTGTGAATTCCATGTCGCCACCGACCGTTGCTTCTAGCCATGACCATTCGTTACGAATCCAATCCCAAGCAGCTTGTTCGCCCGCTGCGTTAGCTAATACGCCACGGAACCATGCCCGCAAGTCTTGTGGCTTGATAGTATCTGCATCTTCGAACTTCTCAACTAACTTCGCGATCAAGGCTGGGTCAGTTGTTGCCGTCAATGCATCACAGATATCCGCCTTGTAGCTGGCATCCGCCGTCTGACGTGATGCAGCCAACAAGCTATCGAATAACGCTGCGCTACCGAAGTTCTTGACTTCATTCCGTAAGATGAAGACCCGCACGTCAGCTGGCAAGGTCGCTAACTTATCTTGATTGCCTTCGAATAATTCGTGAGCCGCCAAGATAGCCGCTGCATTCTTCGCGTACAGTGCCGCACTCAATACATAAGGACGAGTTAACTGGTCATCGTTAGATTCACCAGCTTTTGGTAACCAGCCCAAACGTTGAACTTGCGCCGCACTCAACTGATCGAATAAAGCTTGTAGCTGCTTTTCTTCATCCGTATCAGGCGTCGCAAACTTCTTCAAGTTACCGGCAGCTTGGTACAATGCCGTATTAACGACCGTTGAGTGACTCGCTGCAAAACGGCTTAACAATGGCACAACTGCCGCATAAGAGATCTGACGACCTTCAGCCAATAAACGTAAGTCTTGTAAAAGTTGAAGTTGATCGATTGAAGTCAATGCATCAACATCAGCTAAGATATCATCCAATAAGGTTTGGTCATACTTAACGATAAAGTGTGAGTTATTGCCAACGTTTAAGCGAAAGGCTTTGCTATTAGCTGCCCGTAAGTCCGCGTAATCGCCCAACGTTACCGTCTTATCCTTCATAATTGCTGGCGCTGCGTCGTAGTTACTGTTCAATGGAATCTGCCATTGACGGCCAACTTCTTCGCCATCACCGATGAAGAATTGTTGTTGTGACAAGGTCAATTTACCATCAACCACCGCTGCGGTCACCACTGGATAACCAGGTTGTTCCAACCATGAGTTCATGATATCGCCCAGCTGAATTCCAGATGCATCATCTAAGGCAGCCCACAAATCAGCACCCGTAGCGTTTCCATATTTATGGTTCGTGAAGTATTTCTTCAAGCCAGCCTGTAAAGCTTCGTCGCCGACCATGGCCCGTGCCATAACTAACATCCGAGCACCCTTAGCGTAAACGATGGCACCGTCAAAGATCGAGTCAATTTCAGCAGGGTCTTCCACTTGGACATGCACAGATTGCACACCGTCAGTAGCGTCACGTTGTAAGGCCATTGAAGCTTCAGATGTTTGGAAGGTTTCCCAAATGTGCCAGTCTGGTTCCAAGGCATCAGTCGCCACGTATTCCATCATGTTAGCGAAACTTTCGTTTAACCAGAGATCATCCCACCACTTCATGGTAACGAGGTCGCCGAACCATTGATGTGCTAATTCGTGCGCAATCACGGCAGCAACACGTTGCTTCGTTTCAAGTGAGGTGTTGTCAGGATCAAGTAATAGGTAAGCTTCACGATAAGTTACCAAGCCCCAGTTTTCCATGGCGCCGGCTGAGAAGTCTGGTAAAGCTAGTTGCCATGAATGTGGTAGTGGGTATGGAGTCTGATAGAAGTCTTCATAGAATTCAATCGCGCGTTTGGCAATATCTAACGCAAAGTCGAGTTCGTTAGCTTTGTGAGCCTTAGTCCCGAATACACCAACCGTTACGCCGCTCTTGGTCTTCGTCTGCTTACCTTGCATATCCCCGAAGGCAAACGCAATCAGGTAAGTCGACATCCGTACTGTCGTGTCAAAGTAGTGAACACCATCAGCTTCACGAGTTTCAGGCATGTTGCTCAAAATCGTTTCGCCGTCGTGTTCGTCGTACTTGATAGCGAGGTCGAAAGTAGCCTTAGCTTCTGGCTCGTCGACACAAGGGAAGGCTTGACGAGCAGCTGTGGTTTCAAACTGCGTCCCGATCAATTCCTGTTTAACGCCGTTAACTTCGTAGTATGATGGATAGATCCCCATCATCGTATCAGTCAACTTCGTGCTGTAAGTAATCGCTAACGTTGTCTCACCCGTTTGACCAAGTTCGATGCGAATCCCCTGAATGTCGTTATCCACAGTAAATGGCACGTCGGCACCGTCAGCTTGAACGGTCGCAATCGTTAAACCATTTTGATGAATCAAGACTTCGGTTACCTTAGCATCCCCAGTAATTGTTGATTTACCCGAAATTAACTTATCGGCCCGATTAATATTAATGTATAAATCATAATGTTCTGGTTGAAAAGTTTCGTAAAAATGAGTTGTGGCTGCCATAGTATTCTCCTTGTTTTTTAAGAATATGTTCATTATACGACACTCACCACATTATTACCTAATCAGTGTTATATTTAATGTGAACAAATATAAAAAGGGTGCTCTTTCGGCCCCCTTCTTAACAAAATCTATAACTAATTGACATCAATATAAACGCTATTTTCATGTTATCAACACTAAAATTATAAGCTTGTGTACTATATATAACTAACCCATTAATATTATTTAAGTCAATTGCATTTAATCATTATTCCTAATAAATTTTATCTAATGTAACTTTATTCAATTACTGAAAAAATCCATTCAATCCATTGTTTAACCGTGCTTCGTCTGCGAGGAATCGTAGAACCACTGATACTAACCACATTTTCAGCTAAGATTTTATCAATGTAGACATCATCTGCTTCACCATTATTTTTCAAATATGAGTCAAATGCAAGCTTAAGCGTAATATGATTTAACATTTGACGAATAATTAATTCATTTCGCATATCCGAATTAGGCAATGAATTTACTTTTTCCCCCAATTCAGTTAATTGATATTTTCCAGATAATCGTTTTGCCAAACCAAGAAATCTTAATGAGTTCGCATAATAATCACTTTGCCGATCATTAAAACTAAATAACTCAGCAAGTTCATCTTTACCTATTGGTTTTATTAAATATTGCATCATATCTAGAACTGTCTGAAAGGTATTAGCTTGTGGATATGAAATGTTTGTTGGCTCAGGAGCCATTAAACTTTTGGCTGAGATTTGTTTAACCACATCAACATTAAGACTTAATGTATGATTCAAAATGAAAGAATATTGTTTAACTTTCTTAATAGACGAATAATTATTCATATCATCAAAATCATATTGATAAAACGTAAAAATGTCATCAGCATATGTGAAATATAAAGGAATCACTGGTTTTCCCGTATTAAGCGAATTATAAATTCGATAAGGATAATAAAGCTGACGAATCATGAAATCTTCAGGAATATGTGTTTTTGCTTCAATTATTGCTAACCTGTCATAATTTTCAAAACCAGCATCAATTTCTACCTGTGCATTATCTACATGTAAATCATATGCTCTCTGACCTTTTCGATCAATTTTATATTTCAAATCACCCGATTTCAAACGGCCAGTGATAGTATCAATTGCAGGAAATCCTTCACTACTCATCATTACATAATCTATCATTCCAGTTGCTTTAGCTACGTTTAGAGCAACGGCTTCAGATGTAATTTCAAATGTATCCCATGTATTAATCCAAGAAGGTAATGTTTTAACAATTGGCTTTATATTTTCATATCTTAACTTTTGATATGCTTGAAATTTACCAATAACATATGTTCCTCTTGAAGTAGGAAGAATAGCCAATTTATTATCTCGAAATAACTTAGGCAAACTAGATGACCAATCATATTTAGTTATTAGCCTAGGTTCATAAAATTCTTTAATATTTTTAGCAGATATTTTAAAAACACCCTCAGTATCAATATGATCAAGGATGTTATATTTATTAAATAACTTATTCCATGCCTCATCAGCCTTAGTCATAACAATTCCTCCGTTAATGCTCTTCAAGGTAATTATAATTCATGACTAAAACTTCGTCTACTTTACCTCTACCTGTTCCATTTGAGTTTATATTGCGAGACGCTGGAACAATTATTGTCGTATCTTTATACTTGGAATAAATATCATGAATATATGGTACTGATGAATTGCTTAACATCACTTTAACACCTTTTACTGTGAGTTTATCTACCAAATCTCGCAAACGTTCTTGTTCTTCTGAACCGAAACCATTTAATGTATATCCAACAAAACTTTGTTTATCATCCACCATAGGTGCATAGGGTGGATCAAAATAAACAAAATCCCCTCTTCTTGCTCCCTTAACAGCATCTTCAAAATCTCCATTTAGAATTTTAATAGTTTTTTTTCTTAAAAACTTATTGACAGCTTTTAACACAGACTCATTAACTATAGCAGGATTTTTATACTTTCCATAAGGTGTATTGATTTGATTTTGACTATTAACTCTAAACAGGCCATTAAAACCTGTTTTATTAAGAAAAATAAAACGTGCAGCACGTTCCACATCGGTTTTAGCATCAATTAATCCATTTCTATCCCATTCACGAATTTTATAATAATAATCACTACTATTATTATTTTCATGAATCCTTAAATTTTCAAGCAACTCTTCAAGATTATCCCGAATAGCCTTATATGCTAGGACCAATTCAGTATTAAAATCATTTATTGTAGACCTATTATATTGCAATTCAAAGAATATAGCACCACCACCTACAAAGGGTTCGTAATACCGTCCAAAAGTATTTGGCATGTATTTTGTAATTTGCGGAACTAGCTGTCTTTTTCCACCAGCCCATTTCACAAAAGGCTTTACCAACTGATTTTTCACCATATTTCTTCCCCCTCCTAAAACATACGTTTGTACTATGAAATGTAATTATAGCAGTTTTTTGCAGTATATTCTAGTTCATTTTTTTCAAAATTAACTACTGTTTAACCCTCACATTCATTGCAATATATAATCACCTGTAACAATTTATTGGCTAAATCACTCAGTAATCTCTTCCAAGAGTCTACTGACCATTGTTTATGTAGGTACCGTCTGTTAACTTTCTCTCCCCTGATAAGCCGACTGTCATTGTATTGCCCATCATCCTGATTAACGGTGCCTGACTGCCTATCAATAATCCAAAATGTAGCGCCAGCTCACCATATTTCAAAGTATAGCATTAGTTTTCAGAAAACACGGTGACGTTACAATCTTTATACACAAATTTTACAAAGCGTATCAACCAGACTAAAAATGGTACTTATCAAGAATGACGTTCTCAATAAGTACCACAGTTTAGATTATTAATTTAGTTGGATTACGTTGAACCTAATGCTTCTTGCGCATACCGAAAATTGCTGAAACGATTAAAACTAAGATGACCGCTCCAAGAATTGATGGGACTAGCGCCATCCCAGCCAATGATGGTCCCCAACTACCGAGTAATGATTGTCCAATCCAAGCACCGACCAACCCGGCGATGATGTTACCAAAAATTCCAGCCGGAATATCCCGACTAGTTAACGCACCAGCCAGCGCACCAATAACGCCACCTACAATCAATGACCATAGCCAACCTAACATATCCATCACTCCTTTGTATTTGTTGCTAATACTTATGATATAGATAAACTAAGTTATGGACAATTGATATGCTCAAATAGCTTTCATCAGTTATTATCTTTACTCATGTCATTCCGTTTGAACAAATATTCCATCTGATTCAAGCAGTCGCTAGTTCCGTTCATCAATTGTAACGATATAGATCGTCTTATCTTTAATAGTTATAGAAGATTAAATGTTTTTTTACGACTCACATCCAAATCGTCTGTCCAGGAATCATCACTCAGCCAACCCGCACATCAAAATTAATTCCAAACTTGGAATGCTGTAATATCCCGACTTCGGATATTATATACTTGATAACAATTACTTCTCGCATATAATATCTTCTTATTATTCATTATCATCTTATAATTTTTAATAATATTTGTTATATAAAAATGATAATTTTTACTCCTAAACCAATTTAATCACTGTCAACCGCCACCTCCTGATTTTGTAAACATTAGATGCTATTCTGCATCCTTGAATCAATCGATATTTCTATTTTTAAACTGTTCCTTATCAGGGCCTCATGCATTACATTAATTTATATACCCATTAATAATATTAATCTTAATCATATTTCTGCTAAATTTTATACTCATAATTCTAATCATAAAAAAAATCAATCCGAACATTCTCGGATTGACCAATTTTACATCTCTATCAAATTATTTTGAGACACCTTACTTAGTCTTTACCGCTCCGTTACCAGCTTCCTTCAACGCCTGATTGATCACCTTAGCGTAAAGAATATCGCCAGCACGCATGCCACCGAAATGGATGCCATCCGTACCTTTGAAGACTTCTGGATATTGCGCGGCCACTTTGCCCCAGTCGACAATAGAAATGAATTGTTAACAATTCAATTATTCTTATTTACAACAAAAGACCAGCTCTAACTTGAACTGGTCTTTTGTGTTAATTTAATGAACGCCAATCAATCACACCACGCTGCACGGATTCTGACTCCAATAATTTATTCAACGTCATGTTTGCTAACTCAGTATTAAACGCGGTCTGGGATCGCTCAAACGTGTCCGCAACTAACTTGGTGCTCTGCTTGATATGTTCAGGGCTGCCGGGAAAGACACGTTCCGCTAAATTCAGCGTTGGTAGCTGTAAACTAGCACTATCATCCACGGCTTGGCAGACATCAAGCATCGTAATCTCACTAATTGGCCTCCCAAGTGTGAACCCGCCATCCTTGCTAGCATTGGATGCAATGAGGTCAGCGACCACTAATTTACGGAGAATCTTCTTGAGATAGGAATCCGAAACTTCTAATCTTTCACTGAGCAATTGACTCTTCAAAGGTAAATGATCCTTTTGAATCGCCAACATCAGGAGGACGTAAACGCCCTGCTCAACACTACCTTTAATCTTCATACCATTTCACCATCACTTTAGGTCTTAACGCTTAGCGTCTGTACACATGCCAGCAACAAGCAAGCTGTCCAATAACTTCTTAGCAAC
The DNA here is from genome assembly GCF_001039045.1 of Lactiplantibacillus herbarum. Taxonomy (GTDB): domain Bacteria; phylum Bacillota; class Bacilli; order Lactobacillales; family Lactobacillaceae; genus Lactiplantibacillus; species Lactiplantibacillus herbarum. The sequence goes on along the minus strand of NZ_LFEE01000010.1, from coordinate 5,304 downwards.
CACTGAAACTTCTACTGGCCGTATATTCTTAGCGAATAGTCCGGCAAAACGTAACAATGGAACCATCTTAGCAATCTGGTCATCACGATCCGCACCGTATACGACAGTCGGTTCCACGTATGCTAGTGGAATTTTGGACGTACTCAGTTGGTCGATCAAACGCTGCTTCGTCGCTAAAAATGCTTTCGGACCTAGTTTACCACCAATGAATCCTATGGCACAGATTTGGCGTTCTTCAGCCAACGCCTGCATGACCATGGCCGGTGCGTCGTTGATCTGTTTTGAAAGTTCCGCATCTTTTTCTGGGCGGCCAACTAGGTCGACAATGTAGTCCACCTGTGTTGGCAAAACGGCCTCAACAGCTGCCTGATCCGTAACATCGACCGCGTAGTTATGAATCACTGGTAAGTCGAGTTGATTCTTGCCAGAACGTGACAGTACCCAGAATTCAGCCTCAGCGTCCTGCGCGTGCCACTGCCGCGTCAATTCACGGCCGATATAGCCGTTGCCACCTAGTAGTACAATATTCAGTGTCATTATTTTGCTCTCCATTTTCGTAGACATTTAAAATCCATGGATATATAATATCTTCGGAACTACAAATTGTCAACTTCAATGCAGCTCATCGTGTTGACTGGCAGATTTTAGATAGGCTGGTCATTATTTTAGACTCCAGATTACCTAAACGCCATTTTGCTAAAGCTATATTACAAGACTTGCCCAATACGCTAATTCGCTCTATGATGCTAAGATACCTACACGGAGAAAAACAGAAAGCAGGCGCTCTTTACGGAGCCACTAAATTTACCATCCGACCAAACTCATTTCACCACTAAAGAGGTCGTTGCACTGACCGGTCTGACCAAGGATGCCCTACGCTACTACGAAAAGATTGAGATTTTAACAGACGTTCCGCGTGATCAGAATAATTATCGGCAGTACTCGATCGACAACTTGCACCAGTTGCAACTCATTCAGGGATTTCGAAAGTTGGGATTAGACCTATCACTTTTGACCGATTCAATTAATTTAACGAATGATGAGCAAAAATTAGAAACATTAAGAGCATGCCAAAAAGCAGTCCACGATGAAATGGACCGCTTAACGCGTATCGATACTATTTTGGCACAACAAATTTCACGAATCCCAAAATAAGGCTTGCTATGGTGTTAACCCGATAGTTTATGCTAGTTCAAAAGGAGTGATCCATCATGACTAATGAACAACCTAAAGCCGCTCTAGTAGTAATTGATATTCAAGCAGGCACCCATTTTCTAGCAAAGCATATTTTCAAAATTGAAGATAACTTTCAGAAACTTGTTACCAGTAATCGCCAACTAATTGAAGCATTCGAAGCCCGGAAACAGCCTATCTTTATTGTGACTGTGGCCCCAAAAATATTCCCTAAGTGGCTGAAAGCTAAGTTTACTAAGTCTTACTATGAAGACATGACATTGACTAATGGCCTTTATTTAACTAAGTCTGGGCCTAGTGCTTTTCAGACAACTGACTTTGATACTATTTTGAAACAAAACCAGATTAATAAGTTGATTGTTACTGGGTTTACTACAGACAACGGCGTAAAAAAAACCGTAATGGATGCTGAAAAACTTGGGTATCAGACTGAAGTGGTGGCAGATGCTACAGTTGCTAGAAAACCTCAGCATCAAGATATACTGATTAATGAATTTAAGCATGTTATAAATATTGTTAACAAATTTTAGTCAAAGTGCTTAATTAGAGTTCTCAATTTATCCTATACCTCACATCTTAATTCTAACTATACATTGTGTTCGGAAAAAAATTTGTCATCAATTTGCTTTAAATCTTCAACCAGCTGTGGTTGGTACGAGGTCTGATTGAGATTAAAACCACGCACTATATAATTATCGTAACCAAATTTGAATTCCTGTTCATATATACGCCCAACTAAATCTGAATAGCGTAATTTAAAACTATAAAATCCTAAGAGTTTTTCTTTATTTTCAATAACAACTGAAAATACTATACTGTCTTCAGGCCGTGCAATAGATTTATTTAAATACTCATAAATATTAGCTTCGTCAAAAGAATGTTCTGATTTAATGTAGATATTTTTATTATCGCTTATTGTTTGAGAAACGATTTGAACATTAACCGCTGTTGCAATTCCAACATTTTTTATCTTTATTCCAAGAATGGTTTCTTGTTTTTTTATTTCAATATCTTCATTATCAAGATTTAAATAGAAATAAGGAACAATAGATGCAGAACTATTGGACTTAGCCATTATTTGATAAAATTTATTCGATTGCTCTGTTAATCTTATTTCATATTGCTTAATCGCATCTTGGTATTGATTATACTTTTTATTATATAAATTTTGATTTTTTTGTACTTTAAAATTCTTACCTGCATTATAAATAGAAAAAATTAATGCTGAAATAGCAATTGCATTTGAGACTGTAAATATCGGCATAGTACTCTTCCTCCAATTTATAAAAATAAGAATCGCTGAAATCATTTCTGATTTACAGCGATTCTTATTTTTATGTCATCTAAAATCTATTCCCACTCAATAGTCGAAGGTGGCTTACTCGTAACATCGTACACGATACGATTAACGTGATCGACTTCATTTACGATCCGTACTGAGATCTTTTGCAAGATTTCCCATGGAATGCGTGCGAAGTCAGCGGTCATCCCATCGATTGACGTGACGGCACGAATGCCGACCGTGTAATCGTAAGTCCGACCATCACCCATGACACCAACTGACTTGAAACCTGGTAATACGGTGAAGTATTGCCAGATTTCGCGGTCAAGGCCAGCCTTCTTGATTTCATCACGTAAGATCAAGTCACTATCGCGAACGATGGTTAACTTCTCTTCAGTGATTTCACCAATAACCCGAATCCCTAGACCAGGACCTGGGAATGGCTGACGCCAAACGAGTGCTGAAGGCATGCCCAGCTTTTCACCCAATTCACGCGCTTCGTCCTTGAACAAAGTCCGTAATGGTTCGATCAACTTGAATTGCATGTCATCAGGCAAGCCACCAACGTTATGATGTGACTTGATCGTCTGAGCAGTGGAAGTTCCACTTTCGATAACGTCGGTATAGAGCGTTCCTTGTGCAAGGAATTCCATCCCGTTTAACTTAGTGGCTTCTTCATCGAAGACTTGGATAAATTCGTTACCAATGATCTTACGTTTCCGTTCAGGATCACTGACACCGGCCAACTTACCTAAGAAACGTTCCTTAGCGTCGACCTTGATGATGTTCAAGCCAAATTTACCTTCCAGGCTAGCCATTACTTGATCAGCTTCGCCCTTCCGTAACAAGCCGTGATCAACGAAGATACTCGTCAATTGGCTACCAATGGCCTTGTGCAAGAGCACGCCGACCACGCTTGAATCAACACCACCAGAAAGTCCCAATAAGACCTTCTTGTCACCAACTTCAGCCCGGATCTTATCAATCTGCATGTCAATGAAATCATCCATTGACCAGTTGGCTTCAGCTTGGCAAACGTCAAACGCAAAGTGCCGTAAAATATCGTTACCATAGTCGGTGTTACGAACTTCAGCATGGAATTGAATCCCATATAACTTCCGTTCAACATCCTGAATGGCTGCGATTGGACAGTTTTTCGAAGTAGCAACTACTTCAAAACCGTCTGGTGCTTGGGTAACCAAGTCACCATGACTCATCCAGACAGACTGTTCGCGTGGCGTACCTTCAAATAAGGTTGCGGCATCGCTAGTTACATCGATGTTAGCCTTACCGTATTCACGGTTGTCAGCTGATTCGACCTTACCGCCAGGAAGCGTGTAAGTCATCAGTTGCATCCCATAACAAATCCCCAAGATAGGCAAGCCTAAGTTGAAGATTTCTGGGTCAACCCGAAAGGCGCCGTCATCGTAAACACTGTTGGGGCCACCAGAAAAGATGATCCCTTTAGGGTGGCGAGCTTTGATTTCTTCAGCGGTGATCGTGTTTGGTAACAATTCTGAGAAGATACCAAAATCACGAATGCGTCGGGTAATCAATTGATTGTACTGACTCCCGAAATCCAATACCAAAATGGAATCGAATGACGCAGTATCCGTTTTTGCCAAGTTGTTCACTCCTTTGGATTATTTGATGCTCAATAGGTCTATCATACTGATTTCTAAACGTTCGGTCAATAAGTATGAGAAATTTCTTAGGGACTAATACTTGCGGAAATACACGGCATCAATCACATGGTGGGCAACTTTGTGCAAAATTAAATCCGCACGATTTCTAGTTGGGAGGATATAATCATTCAAGTTTTTCAGATCGACATCCGCCCACACCCGTTTAGCCATCGCAATCGCATCGTCTGGATCACCGATCGCCCACGGGTAAAAATAGTTCTTCGGATCTTGAAAGGCCGTCTTCATCAAGGCTTGGAACCGTTCCAAGTACCAGTCTTCGACTAGGTCAGCATCCGCATCCACGTACACTGAAAAATCGGTATAGTCACTGATATAGATGTGCTGGTTAGTCGGCAGTTGCAGGACGTTAATGCCTTCCACGATTAGAATATCTGGATGCGTGATAACGTCAAACCGGTTTGGCACGATATCATACGTCTGATGTGAATACACCGGTGCCTTTGCAAGTGGCTTCCCACTCTTCACGTCGTCCAAAAACTTGATCAACCGTGGCATATCATAACTTTCGGGGAACCCCTTGCGCTCCATCAGCTGCATCTTCTTCAATTCAGCGTTAGGGTACAAAAAACCGTCCGTCGTAATCAGTTGCGTGCGGCGATCTGGATATAAATATTTAAATAGAATTTCGAGTAAACGGGCCGTCGTCGTCTTGCCGACCGCCACACTACCAGAGACGCCGATAATGAACGGCGACTGTTTATTTTGACGGTGCAAAAAGACTGACTCAGTCTCACGCCACGACAAGTAGTGCTCGAACTTCGCCTGCAACAAATGGGCGACTGGCATGTAAATATCGCGCACATCATCGAGACCAATGCGGTCATTAAACGCCTTGATCTCGTGTAGATTGGCCGCAGTCAACGGCACTTGGTTATGATTCTTACGGTAAAATTGCTTCCACTGGTCACGTGAGAAGCGGTAGTAGTTCAACTGTTCTTCCATGATTTTTATTGCCACCATTACTAAATTAATGGGTTGATTATAGCACATAATAAAGCGGATTCAGAAGTGGATTCCCGATTAATTTTGACTTAAGTTGCATTTATCAATTTTAGTTACCTGATTGTTAGTACTTGATTACCAAATTTATACGGTTCTACAATATTGGGTGTTGATGGAATT
>NZ_LFEE01000042.1:89432-144174 GCF_001039045.1 Lactiplantibacillus herbarum | reverse complement strand
CCTTAGATTGCGGGACGTCTTTTGAGACTTGAATTTCAGGCTCAAAAGCGAGGTCCTAGACCGCTTTTTGGCTAGGACCGGTCCCCATGGCCTATTTCCCTGGCTGGCGGAGCGATGAATTCGGAAAAAATCATAATTTCTAAGCAAGTATCACTGGTATCACAGTTGTTTTAGAACTTTCAACCTTTAGATTCCAAATATCAATATCCCTAACAGTTTAATCTTAACGTTTAAAACAAATCCAGTTGTTGTGGCCCCAAATCACCGAACGAAACCCCCAACATGTTTTTCAAGGCTAACGCGTTGTCCGCCGCATCACCACCAGAATTATTGTTGAAGATAACACAGACTTCTTCTGCTTGTGTCTGGGCCTGTTCAACCGTCTGCTTAAATTCCGTTAGTTCTTGGTCACTATAACGATACAAGGTCCGTTGTCCACGCCAATCAGCTCCCTTTGTTGACCAGCCCTGTTGGTTACGGCCATGGAGTCGTAAGATTGCTAACTTGGGATTCGTAACAACTGGTTCAAAACTAACCCCATCATTTAAGGCGTGCGGCTCATCAACCATCACGTGGGTCACACCCAGATCCTTCAAGAAGCTAAACACGGAATCCTTCACACCCTCCTCGTACCAACTCTGATTGCGAAATTCCACCGCAATCGGAAGTCCTGGTAACCAATCCACCATCCGTTGTAAGTAATGGAAATTGCGGGTTGAGCGTTCAAAAAATGGTGGGAATTGAAACAGGATTGCTTTTAATTGATGATGCTGTGTTAATGGCTTGATCATTGCCCGATATTCGCGGTACGCCGCTTTTAGCGCATCCATCGAAACGCCCTCCTCGGCAGTATCATGGAGGGTCATCACTTGGTTCGCTTTGAGAATGAACTGAAATTTGGCAGGCACTTCCTTTTGCCACTTAGCGACCGTCGTCACCCTGGGAATCCCATAAAATGGCGTGTCGACTTCGACAACTGGTAGGACGCCTGAATATTCAGTTAACGTTAATTTATCAGTACCCCCAAGTAAACTGGGGTGTTCGGTCCAAGTGGTTAAGCCAATCGTAATCATGAAATCTACACCCCCTTAAAGAAATCGACAGCATCTTGTTGGACCATCGTAAACTCAATTGGTAATTGAAGTGGTTCCGCGTTAATGGCCATCACCTGTGCTTGTGGATTGCGGTAATCCAGTAACCCTGCAAACGGGTAAACTCGCATGGATGTCCCGCAGATTACAACTAAATCAGCCTGTTCTAAATACTGAACGGCTCGCTCAATACTGTCACTCGCAATCCCTTCATCATATAGCACGACGTTCGGGCGTAAGTACCCTTGATCTGCCTGATGATATGGTGATTTTAGATAATCCTGCCAAGCGACTGACTGACCACATTTGGTACAGTAGATTTGAAACAAGTTTCCGTGAAACTCCACCAAATGATCCGTATGCGCAACGTTGTACAAGTTATCGATGTTTTGCGTAATGACACTCGCACGGCCTTGGCGCGTCAACGCCGCCATTTTTTCGTGAATGACGTTTGGTCGTGCCTCTGGATAATATAAATTCTGTTGTAAATACTGATAAAATTCCGTTGGGTGCTGAGCTAAAAAAGCGTGACTTAAATAGTACTCAGCATTCTGATGCGCCGTATATAAGCCATTTTTAGAACGATAATCCGGAATTCCCGACGGTGTGGAAACCCCCGCTCCCGTCATAAAAACCACGTGCTGGGCTTGTTGAATCTTTTCCTGTGCAGCAGCTACGTCATTCATAAAAACGCCCCCTCAAGCTAATTACCGTAGCGTATAGGGTACATCCATCGTTTGGAATAATTCTTTGACCGTCTTGCCGTAGATTTCTTTAAAGAAAGTGTCGCTATCCTTTTGAGCTGGTGCGGGTAGCACAAAGGCATTCTGACGGTCACTCTTATAAAGCCCGATATACGCTCTGGTATGTTTATCTTTATCTAATAAATCTGAATGGTAGACATCAAATAACTGGCGAACTTCCAACCGTTCCTGACGTTCACTCAGGACGCTTTGCACCGTAACGAATTCGTTAGCATGTAAGACTGGTAGTTCCCAGTCAGTCATTTGGTCGTCAAACGCCTTGAACAACTTAACGACAGCACGACGCATCGCAAATGGTGTATCAACCGCTTTTTGGCTGATCACTTCGTATAACTTCTGCGCAGCGGGCCATGCTTGTGGATAGGCTGTAACAACTTGTTGTTCTTGTTCCGTCGTTAGGTGACCTTCAAAGAAGACTAGTAAGTCCGTTAAGGTCAACAACCGTAACGTCATCATGGCATCCGATTGACCCGCCACTTCTGGATCAATGGTGGCCGCAACACCCTGCAGGTACCAGTCTTCAATCTGTGAATCAATCAAGTCATGTTGCCGTTGTTTACGAACAACTAAGATGTGGCTGATCGTATCGTAGAGTTCCATCGCAATCGCCATCAACTGTTCATCGAGTTGTTGATCACGGGTCGTTAAGTTAAACGTCACCTGTGGGAAACCTTGTAATAATAACAACAGGTGTAGGATTTCATGTGATGCCGTGTAATTAGGTGCCGTCACGTCATTCACCTGTACCGTAATATCGCCATCATGTAAGACTTGTTGCGCCTGATCATGGCGAACATAACCAGCCTTATCACTGCCAAAGCTCACGTTGATGTTACCTGGATAGAGTGAGTTGGCCGTACTTAATAGATCCGTTAAAGTTTGATTTAATTTAATTTCAGTCATCAGTTTCTTCCTTTATCTGCCGCATATCTGCAATCAGTCGTTGCGTCGTTGCCAAGTCTTGTTGTGGTGCTAATTCTAATTGTTGGAGAATTTTAGGTAGTTCCGCAGCGGTTGCTCCCGCTGCCATGGCTAATGATTTCAATTGTAGGTGCATGTGTCCCTGCTGAATCCCCGTCGTCACTAAAGCCCTTAATGCGGCCAAGTTCTGAGCCAAACCAACCGCAATCATGATGCGTTCAAGATCGCCAGCCGTTTGAATACCCAATAAACGCTGATTCAACTGGGCTAATTCGTTGATCTTGATGGAGCCACCAACGATACCGACTGGCAATGGCAATTCTAATTCGCCATGAAGCGTCGTTCCGTCAGTTGTCCACTTACTCATACCACGGTACTGACCGTCCTTAGCCGCATACGCATGCGCACCACTTTCAAGTGCGCGCCAGTCGTTGCCACTAGCAATTGCTAAGGCGTCAATACCGTTCATAATGCCCTTATTATGGGTCGTGGCGCGGTAAGGATCGAGTTGTGCCACGGTACTAGCTGACGCCATCTTTTGCGCCACTAATTCGCCAGAATAGCGACCAGCTTGTAACAAGCCGACTGGAATATCACACTCAGCTTTGACTAGACTGGCCGTCGCGTAATTCGATAGGATGCTCATTAACGCGTCGGTTTTAGTCATGACGCCAATCGACTTCGCAACAGCTTCTAACATACTATTCAGCATGTTAGCGCCCATCGCAGCCTGTACGTCGACAAATAAGTCGATTGACAGGTAGCCTTGGCCGAGCACCCGGGTCCGCAAACTACGGGCACCGCCGCCACGTTTCTTCAAGCTCGGGTGAGCCGCATCCGCCACATCCAATAACGCTGCAGCGTGTTGTTCAATGATTGTTGCCGTTTGTTCGGGATCAGCCAAATGTTCTAAGACAATCTGCCCAATCATTTCTCGTTGATTTAAAGTCGTGGTGAAGCCACCGGCCCGTTTGACGATCTTAGCACCGTTACTAGCCGCTGCAATCACGGAAGGTTCCTCGGTTACCATCGGAATAATTCGGTTAACCCCATCGACCACAAAGTTGACGGCTAGCCCCATTGGTAGCGGGTAGTCCGTTAAATAGTTTTCAATAATCTCATGGTGTTGCTCTAAATAATACTGTTTAAAGAGGGCTTGTTCAGCCGGCGTTAAGTGCGCCTGTTGCGCGACAATATCCGTCCGTTCTGCCCACGTCTTCTGGTAAAAATGACGAAAATCAGCTGTCATATACTCATTCCTATCTCTGGATTCAATTTGTTAGCTTTCAACTACCGATTAAGGTGTTCTGAAATGATACCCTCGCGAACACCACTCTCAGAAAAGATCACCCGGTCACTATCCAGCATCTGCAACAGCGTCACTAATGGCAACATCCCGCCAATAATAATGTCTGCCCGATCATACTCCATGCCCGAGATTTCTTGACGCCCCTGTTTGGAACGCGATAGCAGGTCTATAAAAGTACTGTAGACCGTCTCCGTCTTCAAACGGTAGCCGTGAATATCCTCCACCTTGAGCTTTTGTTGATGCCGACGATTGATGCGTGCTAAGGTGCGATTCGCACCACCCAGTAAAACGATTGGGTAATGGAGCGCCTCGGCTAGCCACCAAACATCGGCTAAGCGATTACGCAGAAACATCTGTGCCCGGAAGAGACTGTCAGATGGCACTAAATCGTCCAAACCAAACTGCTCAGATAACGTCACTGCTCCGAATGGAATACTGATCAATTGCTGTTTGCGACCATTCTTAACCAGAATCAACTCGCAACTGGCACCGCCCGTATCTAAGATCAAGCAGTCATTGACTACTAGTGAATTTGCGACGCCCAAATAATCATAGTAGGCTTCATCATCACCAGATAGCACCTTAAGATCAAGTCCAACTTCCTGTTTAACTTGGGCTAAAAAAGCGGATTGATTCTTCGCCATGCGAACTGCTGCGGTCGTAATGCCGATCACGTCCGTATTAGGCATCTTTTCATAGAGCCGACGGAAGTTTTGTAACGCTTTAATGGTCCGTTCAATCGCTGCCGGTTGCAGGACATGGGTCGCGCCCATGCCTTCTGACAAACGGGTGTCTTCTTTGACCCGCTTGATTTCCTTTGAGCTACCGTTTGCGTGGAGCCGACTGACGGCCATCCGTGCCGAATTGGAACCCAGATCCACGATTGCTAAATTATTCATAACGCCACGCTCACTTTGCAAAAGATTAGTTGTTTTTATTTTAACATTTATGCCGGCCAACTGCGGCGTTGGGCCCTGGTTCCACTGATAAAGTTATCATCATGTAGGTAATATATGCTTCCAATTCCGCCTACCGGGGCATCCTGACAATGTTGGAGTGGTGGGGCACAACTTAAAGATTACAGCAAAAAAACTGCAATCTTTAAGGTTGGCCTTATCCTAAGCCGAGAAGCTCGCTCAGCCAAGGATAATTTCACCACTGAACATTGTCAGGACGCCCCTCACGGCTAGATAGTAGTTGAAATGACTATATGTACGCACCCATTTTTTGTCGTAATTACTTAATTCATTTAGAAAATAATTGCTCAGTTAATGTAATACTTACTAAAAAGTCCATCCACAAATTGTGCCAAAAATCGGGTTAGAACTGCTTTTTAGATTTAACCTGATCCACAACTAAGCTAATGACGATCACCGTAAGTGAAAGTTACAGCTTAGCCTTTATTTTAAATCGTTGGAACTATAAAACGGATCTGGAAATTAGCTTCCAGACCCGTTAATTTAACTTATTTAGATTGATAATCGGCCAATATCTGCCGAACCTGATCCGTGGATTTCGCATCCATCATTGTATTACGTAAGTCGGTGGCACCTAACTCTGGTCGCGCATAAATTTTGAAGAATCGCTTTAATGACGGGAAGCGTGGCATGTCATAGCGGGTTGCAAAATCATCAAACAAATCTAGCTGCATTCCTAACAATCCTAATAATTCATCAAGTGAATGTGGCTGTGGTTGAGATTCAAACGCAAAGGGATTCGCAAACACGCCCCGACCAATCATGATTCCGTCCAGACCAGGATGAGCTTTAGCTAACGCTAGTCCTGCCTGATAATCTGGAATGTCACCGTTGATCTGCAACAACGTATCCGGTGCAATCGCATCGCGCATCGCAATCAATTCATCGATCACTTCAAAATGAGCGTCAACCTTGCTCATCTCCTGTTTAGTTCGCAAATGGACTGTCAGTACGGCGACATTTTGCGCCAGTAACGTTGGAATCCATTCACGAAATTCAGCTAACTGACTGTAGCCTAATCGAGTCTTGGCACTAACGGCTAATCCAGAAGTCTTAGCGGCTGCAATGGCGTCAATCGCCCACTGGGGATTACGAATCAAATCGCTACCACCGTGATTCTTGATGACCGTACCATCAGGACATCCCATATTGATATCGACCGCTTCAAAACCACGGTCACGCAGTTCAGCTGCAGCCGTTGCAAAGTCCGCTGCTTCGTTGCCCCATAACTGGACGACTGGTTTCCGTTTTTCAGCATCCGCCACGTACAACCGGCCGTGTACCGGAAACTTGGTGTTGGGATCAGTAATGCTCTTCGCATAGACGAATTCACTAAAGAACGTATCTGGCGCAGCCGCATGCGTAATCACTTGTCGAAAGACCGTGTTACTGACGGCTTCCATGGGTGCCATAGTGAAGAATGGGCGCTGTTCAGTTTTAGCACGAGTCGCAATTTGCGACCAAAAAGGTGTGACTGTCACGATAGTTACTTCCTTATCTGTTTAATTTAAGTTCGTTCAGTAGTTAAAATGCTAATTTTAATGATATGAAATTCATTCTATCATTGATAATCACAGATTGCAGGCTTGCGACCCAACACTTACACCCGTTCAAAACGGTGTTGTGCCCGCTCTTGATGGCGTAGTTCACGTAACAACGCTTCAATGATGTAAAGACACGGCACCTGACTGGTCAGATCGTAATACTGATGAATCCGTTCTTCAGATGCCTTGTACGTCAGCGCATAGCGACTCATCCGCGCAATCGTACTTTCAATATTGCCCGTAATACTGATAATATTCACTTCTGGATTGTTCACAAAATCATTCAACATCTCGACTAATTCAGTTGTTTGGCCAGAAACCGAAACGGCCACCAACACATTGTTACTCGTATTTCGGAGTTGTGGTAACAACGGGTAAAAGGGATCTTTGACGACGTAACTATTGAAACCTAGTGATGAAGTTTGACGTGAGGCGTATTCGCCTAAAGCTGCCGAAGCCCCAATCCCCACGAACACAATGTTGTCAGCATTAACCATCAATTGTGCGGCTAACCCGATAATTCTAGTAATATCTGATGGAAAAGCGTCTGCTTGCACGAGTTGAATCCCCGCCTCATCGGTCGTTCGAATTGGGGTCTCACTGCGTAGTGAAATTTTAAATTCAGGAAAACTATCGTAGCCGATCTTACGAATAAAGCGCATCACGGATGAATTAGAGACGTGGGCGCCACGTGCCAATTCGCGTACTCGCATGTATGGAATCTGTTCGTCATGTTCAACGATAAACCGATAAATTGCTAAATCAACACCTGAAAGTTTATCAATATCTTTATACCCAAAAAAGGCCACGGGTCCCCACCATCCTCACTGGTAATCTATCACCTAGATTACCACAAAACTAACCATGACTGATGGCAATGTTAGCGTTAACGTCTTTTATAAAAACCACAAAAATAGCAATGAGATTACAATACGCAATCTCAATGCTATTTTCTTGACTATCCTCGTTTAATTAACTGGTAAACCGCACCAATCATCCCAGCATCATTCCGCAACTTGGCTGGTACCACTGGCGGCAACGTTAACGTGTTAATGCTGTTGTGCCGTGCTTGTAAATCAGCGATTGCTTCATTCAGCCGCGTGATAAACGTTTCGTTGGCACTAATTCCGCCGCCGATGACCACGATTTCTGGATCAAACGATACGATCAAATTAACAATACCTTTAGCTAGACTGTAGTAGTAACTGTTAAAAATATTGTTAGCTAATACCTCACCGGTTGCCGCCCGTTTAAAAATCTCACGCGCGTCGTCGACTGGTTCATCACTAAACTGATTGTACCGGCGGATCAAACCAATCACCGTGGCACCACGGAAATTCAACGTTCCCATCTCAACATCGACGTCGTCATCATCAACGACCATCCAGCCAAATTCACCAGAGCGAGCATGCGCACCACGATAGATCTGATTATTGATGACCAGTGCGCCACCAACTCCGGTACCGAGCACCAAGCTGAGATAGTTAGGCACATTTTGAGCGGCTCCTAACCACTGTTCAGCAATCGCCGCCGCATTCGCGTCATTTTCAATAATCACGGGTAATTTCGTCAATGCTTGTAGTTCCTCACGTAGATTAATCTCCGTAAAGGCTTCGATCGCACCCGCTGTAGTTAGAAAGCCATCGCTTTGAACGACGCCCGGCATACTAACACCGATTCCGGCAACTGATCCATCTTGTTGTAAATCCTGAACCATAGCCAGGATATCTTGCAAGATCGACTGTTTATCCTTAGCGGTCGGCCGGTTAACCTTGCGACCAATCTGGCCGTGTTCATCGACCAAACCGCACTTAATCGATGTCCCGCCGACATCAATTCCAATATACATTGTCATCTTATTGCTCACTCCTCACTATTCGATTTCTGAGCCATTCGTGGCAATAACGTTTTGATACCACTCAAACGAATCTTTCTTATAGCGTTTCAGTGAGCCACTACCATCATCGTTCTCATCTACGTAGATAAAGCCATAGCGTTTCGACATCTGCCCGGTACTAGCGGCAACCAGATCGATACAGCCCCAAGGCGTATAGCCTAGTAAGTTGACGCCGTCTTCTAACACTGCTTTTTTCACTTGCCGCAAATGATCCGTTAAATAATCAATCCGATAATCATCGTGAATCTGGTTATCAGCTGTCTTTTGATCAACTGCGCCCAACCCATTTTCAACAATGAATAGTGGTAAGTGGTAACGATCCGTAAACCAATTCAAGGCGTAGCGCAAGCCTATTGGATCAACTTGCCAACCCCAGTCACTAGCTTTGACGTACGGATTCTTCACTAAGTCATGTTCTTCATTGTAAGCAAGCGTGCCGGTACCCTGCACCGTAAACGACATGTAGTAGCTAAAGCCAATGTAGTCGACCGTTCCAGCCTTTAACGTGGCCAAATCGGCTTCCGTGATGTCAATGTTAAAGTGTTCCGTTTCAAATCGGTTCAGCAACCATTGCGGATAAAAGCCATTGGCGTGCACGTCGGCAAAGTAGAAGCGCGTCTGCATCGCCCGTTGCGCAAACAACACATCGGCAGGATTAGATGTTAGTGGATAAATTGGGCACATCGCAATCATTGCCCCAATCTGGAAATCAGGATTGATTTGATGTCCTAATTTGACTGCTTCCGCGCTGGCTACTAATTCGTAGTGAGCTGCTTGATACATCCACTTTTCCCGATTCTCGCCCGGCTGATGAATGATGCCGGAGTCAGTCAACATCGCCCCATCCGATTCGAAGTTCGTCTGGTTGTTGATTTCGTTAAACGTCATCCAATAAGTAACTTTGTCGCGATAACGTTCAAAACAAGCTTGTGAAAAGTTCATGTAGAACTTGATCACCTTCCGATTCCGCCAGCCGCCATACTGTTTAACGAGGTGGTACGGCATCTCAAAATGAGCCAAGGTCACTACTGGTTGAATACCGTACTTTAGACATTCATCAAAGAGGTCATCGTAGAACTGTAAGCCTTCCTCGTTTGGTTCGGTCTCATCGCCATTGGGGAAAATGCGGGTCCAAGCAATCGACGTCCGAAAACATTTAAACCCCATTCCCGCAAACACCTTAATATCTTCTGGATAGCGGTGGTAAAAATCGATAGCCTGATGGTTCGGATAATACTTTCCACCAACCACGCCGTCCGTAATTTCACGAGGTTGCTCATTAGTCCCTAGCGTCATCACATCGGCCGTGCTTAGACCCTTACCGCCTTGATCGTAGCCACCTTCTAATTGGTGAGCTGCTACCGCACCACCCCAGAGAAAGCCGTCTGGGAACGGTCTATCTTTAATCGTCATCATCAATTCTCCAATCTCTTATTAAGCTTCCGTTGTTGCAACTGCATCATCGGCCGCGCCATCATTTTCTTTCTTTGAATCGTTTTCCATCGCCATCATCTTATTAGCGGCTAAAACAAATGGCATGTAAGTGAGCACTGAAATTCCAAGGCAAACGAAGCCAATAATCAAACCTAACAAGTTCCCACCAGTACCCAAGAACGGCATCAGTGGCCCCGGTGTTGTCCATGTCATCCCAATAGCTGGAGTTGGTATCCAATTGAAAACAACCGTTACCGTATAACCAACTAAGATGTTAATGACTGGTGTTAAGACGAATGGAATCGCCATAATTGGATTCAACACGATCGGTAACCCAAACATCAGTGGTTCGTTGATATTGAATAGTCCTGGAACCAACGCTAACTTAGCAATTTCACGATAATCTTTCCGTCGTGAAACTAAGAAGATCGCAATGATCAAACCAAGTGTCATCCCACTACCACCCATGTTGGCAAAAACGTCATTCAAGACGCTCCAAGTGGCACGGTTAGGAACGCCCCAAGTTGTTCCGTGAGCATTAACAAAGACCTGGTTCTTCAAATCAGCTTCAGTAAAGATAATTGAGCGTAAAGCGTTTAGCGTATTTGGCCCATGAATCCCGACTAACCATAGAAGATTTTGAACGATTGCGATAATGATAACCCCGAACAAGTTCACCCCGACGTGCGTCAATGGTGTCTGAATTGTTTTGTAAATAATATCGTTAATTCCTTGTGGTGAAATAAGTGATAAACCATAGTTGAGCATTGAAAATAGCATGATAATAATAACAATTGGAATCAAGCCGTTAAAAGAACGCGCAACGGCTGGTGGCACCATATCAGGCATCTTGATCTGCGTCTTTTTAATTCTCGTCAAACGTGGCAAGAATTCTCCGACCAGTCCCCCGACGATCATCGCAACGAATAGACCTTGAGCGCCTAAGTAAGTGGTTGGTAGATAAGTCACGCCATCTTTGACGATTGATGGTGAATAGAGAATCATGAAGCAGGCGATCCCCGTCATCCCGACTAACATATCGTCAGCCTTGAAATACTTCGCCAAGTTGCGAGCCACTAAGTAAGCAATGAAAATCGACAGGATGTTCATCGTCCCATTAGTAACAGAAGTTAATAGCTTTTGTGCATTTTCCAAGTGGGGAAAGAATTTTGGTAAGAATAATATCTGTGCAATGAACCCCGTTTTGGAAAAGACTAAGTTGTTAATCAAAATAACTAACGAAGCAGCCATTGTGATTGGAAATGTATACATGAACGCATCACGGATTGCGGCAACGTGTCGTTGCTCATTGAGCTTAACCGCAAATGGTACAATGTGTTTTTCCATGAAGACGTTAAAACCATTCATCATAAGTTGTTCCTCCTTTTATTTAACCTACAAGTGCTAGTATACGAGAACCTCACACTACTTGAAAGGGCTTTCAAAGTCCTTGCATACTTGTTCCATCGTCTTGGTATCATGACCTCGCTTGGAACGCTGTGTACCACAACCAAATCTAACTTTTTCAGTTCATAGAATCACAAAAAAGGATCTCAAGAAAGTCCCATCGACTTCTCAAAATCCTTCACTAATTAGCAGTTAGCAACTCTCATTGATAATAAGCGGCCGCCATCTGTGTCATCATTTTCTTAAAGCGGCGTTTTCGGAACCAACCAAGGAACGTCACGCCCAACTTGTTATTCGCAGTAACCTTCTTGTCCTTGCCCAAAAAGGTTTCAGCATATTCCAAAGTTGTCTGGTGATCCGCTTCTACCGTGAATTGGTAGTCGACCACATAATGATCTCGTGGCGTTTCCAACTCGTAGGCGTAGCGTTCACCCTGTTCAGCGTGCGTGATTTTCAAACTGCCGGTCATTCCGTTAGACCATTTCTTAGCATACTGGTAGCCGCGCAGCGACTGTTTAGGTGCTGGTCGTCCAGTCTGTTGGTGAATATCTGCTCGCGCTGAGTCAATCAGCTGTTGGTACAGATAATCAACTGGTGCATTTAAACTCAATTTAATCTGCATGCTTCTGGCTCCTTTCCAGTTGGCCCACGCGTCGATAAACAACGAAGAGGGCTGCGCTAATCACTAAGCCTAGTCCGAGTGTCACCCATTGGCCAGTTGTACCGGCCAGGGGACTCAAAACGACAGCTAATAATCCTAGGTTCATCCCGATGAGTAAACACTGCTTTAAGCTTTTCATGACAATTTAGTCTCCGATCTCTGTTAACTTAATCTTGTTGGCAGCCTTAACAAATGGCACGTAGATTGCAAAAGCAACGGCGGCATTAAATAGTTGTAAGACAACTGAACGCCAATCCATCGTAGCAACTAAAGCATTCATAATAGGTGGCATTGACCAAACAATGTTGTTGGTAATTGGTGAAACCCATCCTGCTGACAACGCAGCATAAGCGATGGATACGGTTACAACTGGTGCTAAAACAAATGGTAAGAAATAGATTGGATCGAGGACGATCGGCATCCCAAACATAACGGGTTCGTTAATGTTGAAGAAACCGGGTCCAATAGCTAATTTAGCCACAGAACGCTGATCATCACGCTTACTGAACATTAGAATAGCAACTAATAATAGCAAAGTCGAACCGGCTCCACCAATCCAAGCATACAAGTCGAAACAGTTACGCGTCCACATGTATGGAAGCGTCTTACCAGCTTGGAATGCATTAACGTTAGCTAATTGTGCGGTTAACCAAATTCCATCCAAGATTGGTGCTAAGACGTTGGAACCGTGAATCCCGAAGAACCAGAAAATCTGAACTAGTAAGGTCAATAGCAAGACGGCGCCATAACCTTGACTCATATTTAAGAGTGGTTCTTGGATAACTTTGGCGATCCATTCGATCACCGTTGTGTTGAACTTACTGAAGATCCAGTTGATAATCCCAACTACGTAGAAGGCAGCGGCGGCTGGAATAACCCCAGTAAAGGCGTTAGCAACTGCTGGTGGCACTGAATCAGGCATCTTAATCGTAATGTGTTTCTTCATTAACATAATGTAAACGGTACTTGCGATGGCACCTAAAATCATTACGGTAAAGAAACCATATGAGCCAAAGTAAGTCCCAAAGTTAAAGTAGCCCCAGGCCGTTACTTTCTTACCAGCAACAGCCATACCTGAATCCGTTAAGATTTTGGTAGCACCCTTGCTCAAACCTTGCGTCAACGTTCCCGTAAAGTTTTGTGGCAAACTCATGATGAAGGTTCCCAACGTGACAATCCCACCGGTCACAGGTTCAACCTTGTATTGGATTGCTAATTGGTAGCCAAAGGTAAAGGCGAAGATCAGCCCTAAGATAGCCAACGTCCCCGTCCAGACCATCGCGTTGATCCCAATCAACCATTGCATTGAGTTAACAAATCCCATCCAACCAAACTTAGTTGGAATATCACGTACTAAGGCGTTGAGTACCGTGGCGATCGACCCGGCCATCATTGCCGGCATAATTGCAATAAACGCGTCACGTAATGCGACCAACCACCGTACTGTACTAATCTTAGCTGCGATTGGTACCAAATATTTATTAAGCCATTCGATAAAACGATTCATAATTGACCCCTCACTCCTAATGTATTAAGTATCTGACAAGTTGTATCAGTATCCCCCCTGATACGTTCCCGTACTACTGTTGCAAATCAATATTCTCGGTATGGTAATACAGTTCCAAATCTGGATAGACGAAGAACGTCTTCGAGAAGTTGAATACCGTCCCATTCGTCAAATAGTTGATTGCATCTAAGCACACTGTTTTGTCACCGTCTGGACAACCGATCAGCTTTGCGCGTTCCGTGTTGACTCGTACTTGATGCACGTAATTTTCCGTGGTGCTCCCGATGATGCCATACGCTTCACGGATGAATTCAAAGACGGAATGCTGAACACTATCGCTTGATAAGAACGGGACGACTGACCGTGGAAAATACGATTCTTCCAAATCATATAACACGTCACGTAAATATCGTAAGCGAATGACACGGTATAACTCTTCGCCAACTTCAATGTTACCCTGCTTAGCTAACGCTTCATCCGCCGTCACCTTATCAAACGTGACCACCTTTGAAACCAGCGGCCCGCCTTCAACCATCGCTGACTGATCAAATCCAATCGATAAGTTTAAAACTTTCTTGTCGGTTTGCGGTTGCTTGATAATGAAATTGCCGCTTCCCTGAACGCGGCGTAACAACCCGTGCCGAAACACGACGTCGATCGCCTTACGGATGGTATTGCGGCTCGCATCAAAACGTGCCATCAACACTTTTTCCGTTGGCAACTTGATTTCATACTCGTCAGCCATGATCGATTTAATAATGTCCTGCGCAATTGACTGATACATTTTTGGACCTCCTTTCTCAAATAATTAGTAGGTGCTTTTAAAACTTGTGCCCACAAATAATATTATCACAGAATTTATGAAAACGCTTTATTTTACGTAATTTTATACCAATGAATTTATATCGGGCTTAACGCCACTAATGGTATGGATTCAGGACAGCTCGACCGCCAGAAATTAGCACTATAATTTATCTTTTCACTCGTAATTATTCAGATTTTAAGCAATAAAAAAAAAGTCCCAACCGACTTTACTTTTACGATAAAGTTGATTGAGGCTCATACTTATTTATTATTTTAAATTAATCAATTCAACTCAAAGTTAGTTCTTAGCCATCTAACTCGCGCGCACTAACAATATCATTAACTGTTTGTACCACTGAATTCAAAAGCACATCATCAGCTTTGCCAATTAATCGCATATCACGCCCTTTAAAATCAAAGGTATGAAACTGTAATGGGTTAACAAATCCACTTACACGTTCCACATCGATAGCAATCAACAGTCCAGAACTCGCCAATCGATTATTTTCAGCGTGTGTTATGGGGCAGACCACGGCTAAATTGGTTAACTTAGCATACTTCTGGTTACTAATTACCAACGCAGGACGGTATTTTTGAATTTCCTGACCAGTACTTGGATTAAAATTAATTAATACCAAATCACCTTTGTGCGGAATATATGAACTAGTTCCATTCACTGTCCAGTTCCTCCGCTTGACTCGTTACATCAATTTGACTAAGGTCGTCGTTAAACCAGGTGCCTTCAAACGGATTTCGATGCTTTATTTTAAAAAGAATCGAACCATCGCTAAGCTGTTCAGCTTCAAACTCGGTTCCCTTTGCAACCTTAAAATCTTTGGGAATCGTTATAGTTGTTGAATTTCCGACAGTACGTACTTTCATTTTGCATCACCCTTCCTGTGTATCTTTAGTATACACTAGCATATTTCAAATAACTAATAAACTACTCCAACAATTGTACGTTTCAAAAAAAATACATACAACAATATGATTTACGTAAAAAACACCTAACTTAAACTAAAAAACGCCAAATCACCATCATCAATGGTCATTCAGCGTCATTTAAACTCAATTACAAACTATTTAAAGTAGTTAATCCCAATGGCATCTTGCATCTCTTGCCAAGTTTGTTCAGCAACCACGTTAGCTTTAGCCGTTCCGTCCTTCAAGATCTGTAAGACTTGGGCTGGATCAGCTTCGTAGATAGCACGTTGTTCGCGGATTGGGCGTAACACGCCGTCCAGAACTTCCATCAAGTAACGTTTGATCTTCACGTCACCTAGGCCACCGTGTTGGTATTCGGCCTTCAAGTCAGCGACCTTAGCTTTGTCATCATCAAAGATATCGAGGTATGTGAAGACAACGTTGCCTTCAACCTTACCAGGATCTTCAACGTGAATGTGATCTGGGTCGGTATACATTGACATGACCTTTTTCTTCAAGACATCCGCATCATCAGATAAGTAGATGGCATTGCCCAATGACTTACTCATCTTAGCGTTACCATCTAAACCAGGAATCCGGCCCAAACCTTTTGGTGGGAAGTAGCCTTCTGGTTCAACCAACGTGTTAGTTTGGTAAGTCTTGTTAAAACTCCGCACGATTTCACGAGTCTGTTCCAACATTGGTTCTTGGTCATCACCAACTGGAACTGTCGTTGCCTTGAACGCTGTAATATCCGCAGCTTGACTGACTGGGTAAACAAAGAATCCGGCAGGAACACTTTCGCCAAACGCCTTCTGCTTGATTTCAGTCTTAACAGTAGGGTTCCGGTTCAAACGCGCCACCGTTACTAAGTTCAAGTATTGGTTCATCATGTCCGTTAAAGCAGGAATCTGTGATTGAACTAGGATGGTTGACTTGTTAGGGTCAATCCCAACGGCCAAGTAATCCATCGCAACCTGTAACAAGCTCTTACGAATCTTTTCAGGGTCATGGGCGTTATCGGTCAAAGCTTGGTTATCAGCGATCATAATGAAAGAATCGTATTCACCAGAGTTTTGTAAAGCCACACGGTTCCGTAATGAACCCACGTAATGGCCAATGTGAAGCTTACCAGTTGGGCGGTCACCCGTTAAAATTACTTTTTTTGTCATATTAAGATTCCTTTCTGTCGGCACTAAAAAAGCGCCCCATCAACTAACAACTAGTCAATTAGGACGCATTACCGTGGTACCACCTAAATTGCAGAAAACTTGTTCCTGCCACTCATTAACCGATAAGGGTGGGTTCCCGGTCTACACCGAATCTCCAAAAAGCCATTTCATCAGTCCACCCTAGCTTTCAGCACTCACTAAGTCTCTGTTGTTGGACGTCTTACTGTTCTTTTCTTCAACGATTATTTAAGTCTAGTGTAAAGGTTCGCGCGCACACTGTCAAAATAAATTCAGTTGGCCGACCCGTTCCACCGCTTCAACTAACCGTTCTTCCGAGACCAATAAGCCGATCCGCACGTAGCCCTCACCATGAGCACCGAAACCGTTACATGGCGCCACCGCTACACTTGCTTGGTCTAATAATAAGTCAGCAAACTGCTCACTAGTGTATCCTGCTGGTACTTTCATCAACGCATAGAAAGTGCCACCCGGGCGATATGCGGGCCAGTTGATCTTAGTTGCTGCCGCTAATAACGCATTGCGACGACCTTCATAACGATCACTGATGGCTTGCGCTGCTCGTTGATCACTATTCAACGCCGCCATCCCCGCTCTTTGAAGCGCCGGAAAGACACTGACAAATAGGTGATCTTGAATCAAATTGATGGCTTCAATCATGTCTGCATTACCGGCCACAAAGCCTAAGCGTCAACCGGCCATGTTGTACGTCTTGGAAAATGAGTACATTTCAATACCGACGTCCTTGGCACCTTCACTCTGCAAGAAACTAACGGGGCGTTGCCCATCAAAACCAATGGCACCATACGCAAAGTCACTGACTACCCCAATCTGATGGTCACGCGCATAAGTCACGGTTTGATCATAGAAGTCAGTGTTGGCTACCGCACCGGTTGGATTATTCGGATAATTAAGGTACAGCAATTTGGCCGCAGCCGCTACATCCGGATCAAAACTGCTGTAATCTGGCAAAAAGTTATTCTGTTCTAGTAATGGATAGGTCGCCAATTTGACCTGCGCCAAGGCGACACCCGAGAAGTAATCAGGATAACCCGGATCAGGTAACAGAATCGTCTCACCGGGATTCATCAGGGCAAAGGGTAATTCGACTAAGCCAATCTTAGTTCCACCGAGGACCGCAATTTCCTTCTCTGGGTCAAGTTGTACCCCATATTCACGTTTATAGAAATCTGCACAAGCCTGTTTAAATTCAGGCTGTCCACGAAACTGAGCGTACTTATGCGTTGCCGGATCTTTAGCCGCTTGCGCGAGTGCATCCACAACAAATTCAGGTGTCGGTTGATCAGGATTACCCTGACCGAGATTGATGATATCCGCCCCACTGGCGACCTTGGCATTGACCTTTTGTACGAGACTAGCGAAGAACTGTTTCGGTAATTGCTGCAACACCTGTGACTCTGGAAACTCCATCAAACCACCACTTTCTCTGAATACTTGCTCACACTAAACTGCTTAATATAACTCCGGCCGCCGATCATCAAACACCGGTATCTGTCCGCGAACGTGTTTGACTTGATCTAGGTCTAGTTGCGCCGTCACTAACTGGGCATGCGCACCGGCAATCGCCATAATCTGTCCTAGTGGATCAATCACTAACGACTGACCACCGAAGTCATTCTCTGGATCACTGCCAACCCGGTTGACCGCTACGACAAACGCTTGATTCTCGATTGCTCGCGCCTGCAGTAATAAGCGCCACTGTGGCAAACGACTAGTCGGCCACTCCGCGCTCACAAAGATGACTTGTGGTCCCCGCGCAGCTTGTTTGCGTAACCATTCTGGGAAGCGAATATCATAACAGATTGCTCCCATAGCTGAAACGTCACCCAGCGTAAACACGTTTTCGGTCCGCCCCGCCGTAATGACCTGATCTTCTGCCATCAAGCCAAAGCGGTGCACCTTGTCATAGCGACTGATTAGCTCGCCTTGCCGATCAACAACCAGCATTTCATTATAGTAATGGCCGTCGCGCGCAACCGCCACTGAGCCACCGACAATATTGACCTTGAATTGTCGGGCCAGCTGACTTAGAAATTGCAGCGTTCGTTGACCGTCATCATCGGCTAGGACGTTTAGCCGGTTGAGTGCGTAGCCGGTATTCCACATCTCAGGTAGAACGATTACGTCAACCGTCTGCTCCATTGCTTTTTGAATCGCTATCTCAACTTGATCGTAATTCGCATCCGGATCACCAAACTGAATATCAAGCTGTGCCAATGTTACTCGCATCTAAATCACCCACTTTCATTAGAATTATTAAAATTATATTAGAATAGTTTAGCAATAGTTGCAAGTACCCTGTTATCAATCATAGCCTTTCAGACCTTCATTTAACCTGATTTAATCATTAAAGTAGGTGTTATTAAAATTTATGCCCAAACTACGAGCCCTTTGATTGACAGCGCCCCTAAATCCGCCTAAAATTGTTCAAGCTATTCAGACGATTATCCGACGGGAGGCCCATTCTAGTGACAATATCAGATCAGGAACAACAACGAGAACAGCGGCGAGTCGATCAGGTCATTGAGCAAGTTAAGCAACGGTCCAAACAGACCGATAACTTACTTTCCAAGGCCCATCGTGACACCGACGTGATTCAGAAAAACTATGGTGATAATAACTCCGTCAATACGTTTGAAGTCGATGACCGTATCGAAACTAACGCTGCGTTACAACAACAGAAACAAATGGTTGAGCGGGCAGTTGAATCCGAAGCCATCTTAAAACGGCAAGTCGGGGTCCTAAAAGACTTGCGCAACTCGCCATACTTTGGTCGAATCGATATTCAAGACGGTGCCGATGAAGACACTGAAAAGTTGTATATCGGGACAGCATCTTTTGTCGACAACAAGCAAAACTTTTTAGTCTACGACTGGCGCGCCCCGATCTCATCCGTTTACTATAACGGGACGTTGGGCGATGTCGAATACCAGACGCCAGCCGGACAACAAACAACTGAACTAACTAAAAAACGGCAATTTCAGATTAACGAGGGTCAGATTAAGAATATGTTCGATACTAACGAAACGGTTGGTGACGAAATTCTCCAATCCGTTCTTGGCGAACAAAACGACTCTTACATGCAAAATATCGTTGCAACGATCCAAAAGGAACAAAATGATATTATTCGTGATACCGTCAGCGATTTATTAGTCGTCCAAGGTGTCGCGGGTTCTGGCAAGACTTCCGCAATTTTACAACGGATTGCCTTCTTGCTTTACCACTCACGGGCTTCATTAGAAGCAGATCAGATGGTTCTATTTTCACCAAACCGCTTATTCAGCCACTATATCTCAGAAGTGCTGCCTAGTCTGGGTGAACGTAACATGCGCCAGGTCACGCTAGCCGAATTTCTGAACGCCCGCTTCCAAGGCTTGACCGTTGAAAGTTTGTTTGAGCGCTACGAAAACGATCGGCAAGCTGACCAATTGGCACCTGCAATCCGAACGTATCAGGAAAGCGCCGCGTTTATGGCACAAGTAACTGACTATTGTCACAACTTACCCGCTGATCAGTTACGTTTCAGTAATATCGTTTTCAACGGTGAGACCTTCTTCACCAAGGAAAGTATTACTACGATTGCGACTGACCTACCGAAAGCCATGCAACCAGCTGACCGCTTCTTAGCAATCAAGAACACCCTGATCAAACAGCTTAAACACCGCATTGATGACGAAGCCCAATCAGACTGGGTCAACGATATCATCGATCAGCTAAGCGATGAGGATTACCATGACTTGTTAGCCGGCAAACATCGCGGCGATTTTCAATCTTTAGACGATGAGGTCTTTTACATCGGTAAAGAAATTGTGAACAAACGCTTGCGCCAAGTCTACGATGCCATCTATAACGGTTACTTCTTGGACACCTATGAACAGTACAATGACTTTCTCAACCAAGTGGACCAACCAAGTGACATCACGGCTGAACAGTGGCAGGCACGTTGCCAGGCATTCCAAACTGCCGTTGAATATCACCAGATGGCACTGGTTGACTGCGCCCCACTCTTAATGATGCGCGACGTCTTGACTGGTAGTGGTCAGAATCGTCGCATGCAGTACATCTTCGTCGATGAGATGCAGGACTACTCATTAGCGCAACTACTCTACATCAAGCACGCCTTTCCACTCGCTAAGTTCACGTTGTTGGGTGACAGTGAACAAGCCTTGTTCAAGGATATCGAGTTGCCACAACAATTATTGGAACGGTTGAAGAACGCGTTCAACGTTCGCCGCGCTAACCTAATTACGTTGAACAAGAGTTACCGCTCAACTAAACAGATTACAAATTTCGCCAAAGCCCTACTACCTGACGGCGACCAGATTCAAGCCTTTACTCGTGAAGGTGACCTGCCTAAAGTGATGATTCGATACGGCGAAGATGCCGCCTTAACTGGCTTGTTAACAGAGGTCGAACATCAGCTGAAGACGACTCACACCGTAGCTGTCCTAACTAAGGACCTAACAGAGAGCAAACGTGTCTACCAATACCTGAAGCACCACACTATCACGACTTTAATGACTGATAGTGATCGCACGATGCCACAGGGTGTAATCGTCATGCCGATCTACCTTGCTAAGGGGTTGGAATTCGACGCCGTGATCGCCTACGATGTCTCAGCCGTTAATTATCCAGACGACGCTTCAGTCGGGATTCTCTATACGATTGCGTCGCGGGCCATGCACCACTTGACGCTACTCAGCGTTGATGACGTGTCACCTTTGATTGCCCATTTAGATCCAACGTTATTTACGATTGAGCATCAGGTACGCGTTTAAATAATCCATTATAAAAATCCGTAGTAGCGCTCGCTTAGCGCCTACTACGGATTTTTTAGTCTATTCATTTAAAACTACTTTAACTGACTTACTTTATATCGCATTTCACTAAACTTCGATCAATTTAATAATATTGGGGTCTTTCACAATCAATTCAATCAACCGACTGGCACTACGATTCGGAAATGACTTGCCCGTTTCCCAAGATTCGACCGTTCTTGTAGATACTGACAAGTAGCTCGCAAAGGTTCGTTGGGTCACATCCAAGTCACGCCGAACCGCTTTTATCATCTCCGCATCATATTGAGGTGCGGGCATCACTTTAATTATATGCGTTTCAGCCTGAGTTTCGTCACCGTTCAAAAATGCTCGTGCCTCATCAATACTTTGTTGGAGAGCTGTCTTTTTATTTAACATCTTCCTACCTCAATTCTTGAATACTTCAGTTAGTTTCTTCAAATCAGCTTTTTCGCTATTCGATAAGGTTACTTTTTTATTCTTAGGATAGACCATCAGAAATATGAGATGATCCCTTGCGGCAACAAAATAAATCGTTCGGTATGCCCCGCTCTTTCCTTGATTATCAGCAACGGGTGTATAACGCAATTTAAGTGCACCACCAGTTTGCTGAATAAATTCACCGGGATACCGCTTGCCATGTGAGTTTTCTGGTGATTGATTTAAAAAATCCTGTATCTGTGACTCCAAATCGACTTTATCTTCCACGGTTAACTTGCACTTAGCCCACTGTTTATTGAATGTCTTGGTGTAAGTAATCCTGACTTCAATGGAATTCATCACCATAACTCCTTATGAACTACGAACAGATAGTATACCATCTGTTCGTAGTTGTCAATTATTTAGTTACTACAAAATACGAATTAAACCACTATTTTCATGTAGTCAGCGCCATAACTTTCTCTTTCAATAAATCGCCTCTATCAAAAAAATGGCCGCCAAAACAACTGGCAACCATTTTCCCGTTATATTCAATGATAACTAATCTATTTTCAATCCCTTAATCCGTCAGTGCTAACTTCCGAATCGCATCCGCCACGCCGCCTTCATCATTGGTGCCGGTCACGTAGTCTGCATGTGATTTAGCAACTTCGCTACCGTTGCCCATCGCCACAGCGGTACCCGCAAAGTCGAACATTGGCAAATCGTTACGTTCATCACCTAAGGCCATAACTTCTTCAGCCTTAAAGTTCAAAACACCGGCCAAATCTTTTAAAGCTTGACCCTTATTCACGTTTTCATGCATTAATTCAAGGAAGTTAGTTGCTGCCCGCACAACGTAGAGTTGATCGCCAAACGTTTCCTTAACTAAGGATTCGACCGCATCCAACTGTGGCCCTTCGCCGACAAATAATCCTTTAGCAATCTGGAAGTCATCCGGCAAATCGTCTGGGTCACGAATTAGCAATCCAGCCTTATTTTCCCACGCCTGCACAACGGTCACCCAGTTAACATCACGATCAGCCGTATAGATGGTACTATCCGCATCCAACACGTTAAATGGCACGTGATGTTCCTTACTAAACGCCGTCATTTGGCGATAGTACTGATTTTCAACGAGGTGTTTGGCAACGACTCGACCGGCAACACTTTCGATAACAGCACCATTGTAGGTGATTACGTACTGGTCATCGCCAGCAATACCTAATTCATCTAAATATGGCTTAACACCGGCTAAGGGCCGTCCTGTACACAGCACTACTTTGATACCCTGTTCCGTTGCGCGGTGCACCATGCTGACCGTACTTGGCAATAATTTACCGTCAGAGTTGAGGAGCGTGTCATCAATATCAATTGCAATTAGTCGAATGTTCATTAGTTATAGTTCCTTTCATTCGCGAATACGGTTACAATTATAGTATGCCACCGTTACGCCTTACTTATTTAATCTCAATATAGCATGTTCCACCAGCGAGTAAGGCCGATTTTTGAAAGTAACCAGTGCGATTTTTCAAGATTTTAATCATAAGAGTGAGGAAGAATTATGCAAATTGTCCATGAAACGGTCCAGACGATTCCGCGTCTGCCATTCAAATATTACGAACACGATCCACTAACTGCCATTACGGTGGCACCACACTGGCATCAAGGAATCGAACTGAACTACCTCGTTAACGGTACCACGCTCAAGTTCATTACGGACGGACACACGACCGAATACCGCCCTGGTGACCTCTGGACGGTTAATCGGCGGGTTGTCCACAGCGCGACCGGTCCCGAACAAGTCGACTGGGTCGAATTCGGCCTAATTATTGACGACGACTTCTTACAGAACCGAATTCCCGCCAGCGCCAACTGGCAATTAACGTTAAATGGCGCTGAATCTGCGACCGCCCACCCACAAGCCTACGCCGAAGTACGCGAGCACCTCGTTGCGATTCATGAGTTGCTGGCAACACCCACGAATGACCTGCTGCGTTTACGCATTTTGAGTCATTTCTACAGTCTCTTAGCAACGCTTGGGCAGACGTTTACGGTGCCGCTGGATGAAACCGATGTCAATCCCAACTTAACCTTAACCGATGGGGTCATGAGTGCTATTAATCAACACTACGCGGAAGCCATTACGGGCAATACGTTGGCTGACGAGTTTCACGTCTCATTAACGACCCTCAATCAGCAGTTCAATGCCAACGTTCAAATGTCGGTCAACCGTTACATCCGGCTGATTCGTTTGATGAATGCCCGCCGCTTATTATTAGAGACAGACCGCAAGATTGAATACATTGCCGCTAGCTGTGGCTTTGCGAATGGGAAGACCTTCAACCGTAATTTCAAGGCGTGGAAAGGGCTGACTCCGACTGATTACCGGCAGGCTTTTGCTCGCTATCACCGAATTGATACTAGTTGCCTGTAAAAATGTCCGTTCACCCCTAAATTTCCGTGGTAAGCTACGGCCATCAACTAAATTACGGGGGAATACAACATGATTAAATTAATTGCAACAGATATGGACGGCACCTTTCTACGGGATGATATGACTTACGACGAAGCCAAATTCGCCATGCTACACCAACGACTTCAGCTTCAAGGCACACGCTTCGTAATCGCCAGTGGCAACCAATACTTCCAACTACGGTCATTCTTCAAGGACTATCCTGAGATGATCTACTTAGCTGAAAATGGCGCCTACATCCGTGATGCTAACCAAGTTTACGCACTACACGCCTTCCAGCCAGAGACAGTCGCTAAGATCCTGACGATCATTCAAGCAATGCCTGATCTCAAGATTCTGGTCTGTGGGGCCAAGAGTGCCTACACGTTAACCACAACTGATCCACAACATGTGGAAAACATGCGTCACTATTACCACCATCTCGAGGTTGTCGCTGATTTTGAAACAGTCGATGACGACATGCTCAAATTCGCCATCAGTTGCCCACCAGAACAGACCGATACGATTGTCGCTAAACTACGGACAGCTCTGGACGGTCTAGCAGAACCTACTAGTAGTGGTCACGGCGACATTGACTTGATCCAACCAGGCACCAACAAAGCTGCTGGCTTAAAGGAACTTGGACAAGTGCTGAACATTGATTTAGCTGACATGGCAGCCTTTGGCGATGGCGGCAACGACCTTGAAATGTTACGCGAAGTCGGCTGCGGCGTTGCCATGGCAAACGCTCAACCAGCCGTGACCGCCGTTGCCGATCAGACTACTGGCAACAATCAAGAACAAGGTGTTCTCCAGTGGTTAACCAACTGGCTGGATGCTTAAGATGCAACCACGGTTAACGACAACCGTCAGCATTCTTAGTTTATCCACAGTCACCGGGATAACGACGATTGTCACGGGAATTATTCCACAGCTCAAACAAGCTTTTCCACAAGTCCCTACGACTTTAATCGAATGGGTTGTGACGATTGCTAATTGTAGTGCGCTGCTCACACTGCTGCTGAACCCATGGCTAACTAGCAAATGGGGCTTACGGCGCGTTGTCATCAGCGGACTGATTCTGAGTGCCATCATGGGCTGTATTCCTGCCATGACAACTAGTTTTAGCCTCATCATGGCTAGTCGCGTGCTGTTGGGACTAGGTATCGGGCTCTTTTCACCACACGCCATTAGCTTGATCACCCACAGTTTTACGGGTGACTTGCGGGCACGGTTATTAGGTTATCAGACTGGTTTGTCCGCATTAGGTAACGCCGTGTTACTAGGATTAGCTGGGCTGCTGACCGCACTCAGTTGGCACGCCGTCTTCTGGCTATACAGTTTATTGCTAGGAATCGCACTGTTAGTCGCCCGATTCGTGCCAGAACCTGCTCAACCAGAGGCCAATACCACTAAAATAACCCGCTCAACACCATTACCAAAACGTCAATGGATTTTGTTAGGCTTAACCTTTATCACCTACCTATTGATCTGGGGTGTCCAATTAAAGCTGCCGAGTTACTTCGCTAACCGGCACTTTGGTGGCTCGGCTACGATCAACCTAACCTTAGCGGCGATGAATCTCGGTGGCTTGCTGGCTGGGCTAACGTTTGGTTACCTTTACCGCTACTTACACCGTTTCACGTTAACGCTAGGTTATGCCGGAGCAGCGGTATCCGTATTATTGTTATGGTTAGCGCCCAACGCTAATTGGGCCATTGGTGCTGCCATCTTTTTCAACTTTATCTATTCGTACACTGGTCCGTACCTCGTCTTCACGAGTAATGCGAATCTTGACGCCAGCCAAGTCAATACGTTGAGCAGCTATTTGACGATTGCCACGATTATCAGTGCTTTCTTCGCACCACTCGTTTGGAATCAGCTGGGGAAAATCGGACCACAAACTTTAACCGCCAACGTTTTGATTTGGATCACACTGATTTTAAGCGGACTTGCGCTGATTACTGCGCTGCATAAACCCGAAAGGAATCTGAGCTAATGACAACTAACAATGAACGTTTACACACCGGCGAATTGTATTTACCAGAAGATCCAGACCTAGTTAAACGACAGGAGGCCTGTCTCGATCAACTGTACGATTTCAATCAGACTCGGCCAACTGAAATGACTAAGCGACAAGTCTTACTCAGCAAGATGTTTGCTGAAATCGGACCTGACTGCTACATCGAACCACCGTTTCACAGTAACTTCGGTGGCCATCACGTCCACTTTGGAACTGGTATTTACGCCAATTTCAATCTAACGATGGTTGACGATACCCACATCTACGTCGGCGACCGGACCATGTTCGGACCTAACGTAACGATTGCTACAGCTGGCCACCCCATCATCCCAGAACTCCGTGAACAGGGTTATCAATATAATGCTCCCGTTCATATCGGGGCTAACTGTTGGCTTGGCGCGGGCGTCATCGTCCTACCTGGCATTACGATTGGCGATAATGTCGTCATTGGTGCTGGTAGTATTGTGACCAAGGACTTACCAGATAACGTCGTAGCTGTCGGTAATCCAGCTCACATTCTGCGTTCAGTCAATGAACACGACCGGGAATACTACTTTAAGGATCGCCGTATTGATCCAGAAATCTTATCGTAACCACAAATTAGCGTGGCCTAATTACTTATGGCCTACATTGAACATGCAAAAATAACCGCTTGGAATACATATTCCAAGCGGTTATTTTTGTAGTTATTAATCCTATTTAAAGATTGAAAAGCCAAAATTATTCATAGCTTTCGCCTCCGGTAGTCAGTACTAGCTCAGCTTGGGACCGGGTTAAGCCTGAGAAGCGGTCTTAACCCTCGTCTTGATCCTTGGCAAACATCACCAAGTATCAAGAACGTCCGGCTAGACTGGTTAATACTTATGATAAGCATCATAAATATTAGTTCGAGAAGATTGCTAGTTGAATACTCGCTAACAAAGTAGTCATTGAATCAAGTATCAGCTGTTTCAGCCATTTTAAACTATTCTGATTTAGGGGTTAGCCCGCAAACGAGAAATTCCGTTGCTTCGGCACTCTTCTGTTCAACATCAAACGCCCCCGTCACATCAAACAGGACTAACGGCAGGATGTACCCCAAGACAGTGCTAACAAAGTAACGAATAATGCGCTCATCTGGCCAATCGACCAACTGGCCCTGCTGCTTGAAGTAACCTAGCAAACGATTAATATTACCTCTAACCATCGTTGCCCATTTGGTTGACAGTGTCTCTAGTACCTTTGGATTATGAATAATCTCCTGCAAGAACACTTTAAGTTGTTGCAAATTTGCCACCGCAAAGGTCATCCGATCCTGAATCACATAGTGTAAGAACGATTCAAAGTCGCTGAATTGATTTAGCTTAATTTCACTTAGAAATTCCGTAGCAGCCATCGGAATAACTTGCTCGATAAAGGGTTCTAGCAAGGCTTTGAGAATCCCCTGCTCCGTCTTAAACTGTTTAAAAACAGTACCTTCCGAAACGCCGGCTTGCGCAGCAATTTCACTGCTAGTGGTGCGGTCAAAGCCTTGAATGGCAAATAGTTTCAGACTAGCTTTTAACACGTCCTGCTGTTTCAAGGATAATTGTGAGTCTTGTAAGGTCTTTTCAAACAAGGTCTCCACATTATTAATCTTCATCCGTGAACTCCTTCCTGTGCATTGCGATATGCTGGGGTGACTATCAATCGTCAATACCACCATGCACCGCTTTTTAGCTGACTTCAGTTGCTTAAACTTTCCGGTAACGGCGTAACCCAACGATATTCAATGTCGTCAAAACGACTAAGAATAGGAGTAACATTCCGATATCAAATCCTAGATCCATCAATGACGTGCCACGAGTGATGATTGCTGCCACGGCGTCACCCGAGTATTTCAACGGGATAATGTAGGAAATACCCTTGATCCAGCTTGCCATCGAATCCAGTGGAATCAAACCGGAGAAGAAAATCTGTGGCACAACGACCAGTGGGATGAACTGCATCATCTGGAATTCTGAGTTTGCAAACGTTGAGAGTAAGATCCCAAACGCTAGAGCAACTAGCGCTAATAACAGGTTAATCACGACTACACTAGCCATGCTCCCAACAACTTCAATCCCTAATAACCAGACCGTCGTTAAGACAATGACGATCGTCTGCATTACTGCTAAAATCCCGTAACTTAACATGTAACCAAAGACGATCGATGACCGTTTAACCGGCGTTGCTAATAGTCGATCCAACGTCCCAGTCGTGCGTTCCTTCAATAACGCCATCCCAGAAATCAGGAAGACAAAGAAGAAAACGAAGAAGCCCATCAAGATTGGTAACATCTTAGCGAAGTAGCCCGTATTCTTGTCGCCATAAACGTACGTGTTGGTAATCTTAGGCGTGGTTTGACCACTACTCTTAGTTGACTGATTGGTTGCAGTCGCTTTGGTACTCGTTGCAGCGCCCTTGGTGCTTGCAGCCGCCTGTTGTTTCTGAATCGCCTGTATCTGCGCCTGAAGTTTAACCGTTGCCGTGGTACTCTTCTTCAACGCTGATTTCAGCTTATTCACGCTTGTGGTTGTCAACGCGTTGCTGAACGCCATCTTAACGGCCGCAGTCTTCGTAGAATCCGTATTCGCATAAATTAAATGGTAGTTATTGCCATTCTTCTTAATAATGGCGTCAATCTTTTCATCCTTCAAAGCCTTGTTAGCGGCCGTCTTAGTGTCATACTTCTTGACTGACACGTGCTTGATACCGTCGATTTCACTATTCAACGATTTCGTTACGCCGATCGTCCCGACACTGACATCAGTTGAAGAATTGGTGTTAAAAATCACACTCATCAGTAGCATCACTAAGATTGGGGCTACAAACATCAACGCCAACGTCCGTTTGTCACGGAAGAGTTCTTTGAGAACCCGATTCATAATTGCAATTGTCCGCATTATTCAACACCCTCTGCTTTCAAAAAGACATCTTCAATACTGTTCACACCGTATTCGTATTTCAGTACGCCCGGTTCATCAAACGCCATGACCTTGCCATCGAGCAATAAGGCCACCCGATCGACTAGTTCGGCTTCGTCCATCACGTGAGTCGTGATTAAGATACTACGACCTTCATCGCGCAAGCGGCCAAGTTCAGCCCAGATTTGACGCCGCAATGCGGGGTCGATCCCAACGGTTGGTTCATCGAGAATCAGTAAATCTGGATCACCCAGCAAGGCAATGGCTAACGATAACCGACGCATCATCCCACCAGAGTAGCCGGCCACCCGTTTGTCCAAATAATCCGTCAAATCAACGACTTCAGCCACGTGTTGAACCGCTGCTTCCATATCAGCTTTGGCAATGCCCTTCATCAAACCATAGAACTTTAAATTTTCACGACCTGATAAGGAATCGTAGAGTGCATCCGTCTGGGCCATATAACCGATCCGACCAAGCAGTTGCCGGTTAGGTAGGGCTGTGTCGAACACCTTAGCGGAGCCACCATCAGCGACTTCCATCCCAAGTGCGACCTTGATAACCGTCGACTTACCAGCACCGGATGGTCCAATCAAACCGACAATCTCACCAGTATTAACGGTCAAGTTGATGTCTTTTAGAACAGTTTGATCGCCAAAGTTTTTAGCTAAATGTTGTAAATCAATAATTGCTTTTTTCATATTTTTAGAACCTCCCAATTGTCATTCTTGCTTTGTGAGTAACCACTCACTCATCTACAAAAGTGAGTATATACTCACCGAGGATTCTTGTCAACATTAATCCTCAATAATTATTCAATGACACAAAAATAAGCGGCGCCCCGGGCTTTTATCATCCGACACACTGCTTATTCTCGTAAAGCTATTATCAATCATTTGAGTTACTAGAACTTCGTTATGGCAATAGGTTAAACAAACCGGCACCTAGCGCACCACCAACCAGTGGTCCCACAATCGGTACCCAACTGTATGCCCAGTCGGACGTGCCCTTATTCGCAATCGGTAAAATGGCATGTGCGATCCGCGGACCTAAGTCCCGTGCTGGGTTGATCGCGTAACCAGTCGTCCCACCTAGTGAGAGACCAATTGCAATAATTAACATGCCGACAACTAACGGATTGAGTCCCGCTGTGAATTGACCTTTGGTGAAGGCTAGTAGGCCAAAGACCAATACGAACGTGCCAATCACTTCACTGACAAAATTCCAGAAGTAAGCCCGAATTCCAGGTCCCGTGGAGAAGATTCCCAGGATAGCCCCGGCGTCCTTGGTTTCACGCCAATGTGGGTAATAGTGTAGCCAGACAACGATACCACCTAAAACACCACCAGCAATCTGAGCCGCACTATACGGTAACACGTAAGCCCAAGGGAACTTTCCGGCAATTGCCATCCCTAACGAAACTGCGGGATTCAAATGTGCTGGGCTTAAAAAGCTCGAGGAGTAAACCCCCATCGTCACCGCAAGACCCCAACCGAGTGCAATCGCAATCCAGCCAGCATTCTGCGCTTTCGATTTGTTGAGTGTTACACCGGCAACAACCCCGTCACCGAGTAAAATCAAGATAAAGGTCCCTAAGAATTCCCCCAATAATTGTAGCGTCAATGGATCTTTCATCATACCACCTCGTTATCCCTGCTTCAGGGCAGCCAAGTCAGATTCTGCAATTGTCTGATTCAATAATTCCGTTTGTGCTTGCGTTGTCGCTGCATCCCAACCAAGGTAGTCGGCCATCGTTGCAATGACCCCATCCTTGACGCTATCCAAACTGTCACGCATGAACAGTAAGTGGTTCGTTCGACGCAGTAAGTAATCAACTGGCGTCAACGTCATTTCTTCGTCCAACGCATAGCGTAGACTGATGGTTTCAGCGACGCTCAAGCCGTGGGTTGGTTCAACTTTACCAATCAGACTGAAGACCCGAGCTGCATTTGAGCCGTATAGGTTAGCAATCTGAAGGGCTTCATCATTGGTCAAACCGTGATCTGTTCCCTGTTTAGCGTAAAAAGTAATCGTCGCTGCTACGTTGTTAGGATCAATATCTCCACCTGAAACGGGTAAATTCTTAGAATTAATTGCATTAAACGATTCATCGAATTGATCTGCCAATAATTTTCTGATCAGTGCCATCGCACCGGCAGCCATCTTCCGATAATCCGTTAACTTACCACCAGCTAAGGTCAATAAGCCATCCGAACTGCTAGTTAAAGCACTACCACGAGATACTGCTGATGGGCTGAGCCGATCCTCTGCCAATGAACTTTCAAGATCGTTCAAGACCTCTTCAACGTCTTCACGACTTGCTTTCTGACTCTCGAATTGATCAACAACGTCAATGACATCGTCAAAACTCTTGTCGCTGATTTTACCGGAATTGCCACCGTTGTAATCAGAGCTACCGTTAGCAGCAATCAGTGGTCGTAACCCAGCCCAGCTAGATTCAATATCATTAATACCTAACTTCACACTTGGAAAACGGCGGTTAATGATACTTAGTAGATAATCAACATCTTCTTGGGTAACCGTTGGGTGGGCAAAATCACCGTGATAGTCGGTATCAGTTGTCCCAAAATAGGTCTTGTTCTCACGAGGGACAACAAAGATCATCCGGCCATCCTGGTCGCCAGAGTCAAAGTAAGTTGGTTTTGGTACTGGTAATTTAGCCGCATCAACCACCAAATGTACCCCTTTAGTTGGCCGCATCTGTGGTTTGAAATTAGCATCCTGATCGTATTGCCGCACCGTATCTGACCATGGACCGGTCGTGTTGATAACGATCCGGGCATGAATCTCAAAATCAGTACCAGCTACTTGATCATGTGCCATCACACCAATCACGCGGCCATCTGCGTCATGTAAGAGTCCCGTTGCCTTAACGTGACTGGCAATGATACCGCCATTTTCATGAGCTTTTTTGATGTTTTCAATTACTAAACGCGCGTCATTATTACGGTAATCGAGATAAACACCACCACCGACTAGGTTCGTTGGGTCTAGTTGTGGTTCTCGTTGTAGAACTTCGTCACGTGACAACGTGTAATTCGTATAGTTAGGGTCCGTAACCGCTGCCAATTGATCGTACAAGTCCATGGCAACTTTGACTGAGAACATATCAAAGGTTGCGCCACCTTCATTGTAGATGGGTAACAACATTGGATCTGGCTTAGGGATATGAGGTGCAATCCCTTGAACGACTGCCCGTTCCTTGACCGTATCAGCCACTACCCCGACGTCAAATGTCTTCAAATAGCGAATCCCACCGTGAACCAACTTAGTCGACCGCGGAGAAGTTCCCTCCGCAAAGTCTTGCATGTCGATCAAACCGGTCTTAATGTTCATTGCACTGGCTTTAATCGCAACCCCAGCACCGGTAATCCCACCACCAATAATTAATAGATCCATAGTTTCATTTTGTAAACGATTAATATTTTGTTGTCGTGTTGTTGATGAAAATGCCATGATTTCGTCCTCCTCTATTTACCTGCGTGATATGGGGTGTGCTTGAAGACTTGGGTCGCCTTAACGGCTGCTTGCCATCCCTCATACAAGTTCGTACGCTGTGCTTCTTCCATCTGTGGTTTAAAGCTTGTTCCTGGTTTATAAGATACCTTTAATTCATCAAGATCTTTCCAATAGCCCACGCTCAAGCCCGCCAAGAATGCGGCTCCTAGAGCGGTGGTTTCCAAGTTAGCGGCGCGCATAATCTGGGTGTCTAAAATATCTGCTTGAAACTGCATTAGCCAGTCATTCCGTGCGGCACCACCGTCAACTTTGAGGACCGGAATGTCGATTCCGGCATCCTTCTTCATCGTTTCGACTACATCCCGCGTCTGGTAGGCTAAAGCTTGTAACGTCGCTTTGATGAAGTCTTCCCGTGTCGTTCCGCGCGTTAGGCCAAAGACCGAGCCGCGTGCTTCTGAATCCCAGTAAGGAGCACCAAGTCCGGTAAACGCCGGTACCACGTACACTTCGTTCTCATTGTGCGATTCACGCGCTGCGCGTTCAGAATCTGGGGCACTTTCGACTAGGCGAATCCCATCGCGTAACCACTGAATAGCTGAGCCCGCCACGAAGATTGAACCTTCCAATGCGTAGTAGACCTTGCCGTTAATTCCGTAACCAATCGTTGTCAGCAAGTTGTTATCTGACAACTGAGGTTTTTCACCGGTGTTCATCACGATGAAGGCGCCAGTCCCGTAAGTATTCTTAACGGTGCCTGGTTCAAAGGCCAGCTGCCCAAATAGAGCGGCTTGCTGATCACCAGCCATCCCACTGATAGGAATTTCAGAACCAAAGAAGTGGTAGTCCTTCGTCTTGCCGTAAACCTCAGAATTAGTCTTTACTTCAGGTAGCATCACTTTAGGAATATTGAGTAACTTGAGAATCTCGTCATCCCAAGCCAAATCATGAATGTTGAATAACATCGTCCGACTGGCATTGGAGTAGTCCGTGACATGGGTTGCCCCACCAGTCAGCTTCCAGACGATCCAAGTATCGATCGTTCCGAATAGTAATTCACCTTTTTCAGCTCGTTCCTGTGCGCCCTTGACATGGTCTAAGATCCACCGAATCTTGGTCGCAGAAAAATACGCATCGGTCACTAGTCCGGTATGTTGGTGAATCAGTTCACCGTGACCATCCTTAACGAGTTTTTCCGCAATGGAAGCCGTTTGCCGTGATTGCCAGACGATGGCATTGTGAATTGGTAATCCAGTCTGCTTATCCCAAACAATCGTGGTTTCACGCTGATTGGTAATCCCGATTCCACTAATCTGAGCAGGTTTAATCCCTGATTCGATAAACGCATTTGCGATTGTGGACAGGACTGCATTCCAAATTTCGTTAGCGTTGTGTTCAACCCACCCCGGTTGTGGAAAGTACTGTGGAAATTCACGTTGCGAGTCCGCGACCTTTTGCCCCGCGTGATTAAAAATAATCGCCCGCGTGCTGGTCGTCCCCTCATCGATTGCCATGATATATTTTTCGGTCATTGTACGTCACTCCTTAACTAAATTCCGTTTATGGAAGCGTTATCTTTTATTTACATTGGCATCATAGCATGTAGATAATCGTTTGTGAATAGGTTTTAACAAATTAAATTTTACACAATTGAATTCACTTTACGACTAGTTGGTACTGTGAACTAAAAATTCAACCGTTCTGATGGGCTTTCAACGATCAAATCTTGTTACTAGCTCGTCCAAAAATAATTACCTTACTAATACCAACACATCACAAAAAAGGAGCTGCGATAAAAAATCGTAGCTCCTTTTAGACTAAATATTAATAATCGCAGTGCCATTTACTGACCCACACCTAACTCACTTAATATAAATACTGTAAGTCGCTTGCTGGCGTTGGGTAAGCGAGAATCAGTCGCTGTAATTCTGGTAACGTCACGTTTTTCTCAATCAGCAACGTGACATAGTTGATCATCTCGTCCGCCACATCACTCAAGAACGTAGCACCCACAACATTGCCGGTAGTCTGATCAATGACGACCTTAGCTAGAGCTTGGCGAGCACCAAAACGGTAATACGTGAACCACTTGGTCATATCAAGGCTCTGTACTCGGTACTGTGCGGATTGCTTAGCCACAACACTAGCGCTGATACCAACCTGCGCTAGTTTAGGTTCTGCAAAGACCTGCGTTGGAATCATAGGGTACTTGATGGCATCATTAGCATCAGTCAATTCTTTGACGAGATAACGTGCTTCAAATCCAGCTACTGGCGTTAGTTTAGGCACCGGCGTATCACTGACATCACCAATCGCATAGATATGTGAATTGGCAGTCTGCAAATGATCGTTGACCTGAATCCCATGACGATCGTAAGTCACACCGACATTGTCCAACCCGAGTTGATCCGCATTTGGTATCCGACCAGCCGAACTAATTACGAGGTCCGTTGTTAACTCATACCCGTTAGCGGCCTTTAAGTGTAATCCATCATCTTCACGCGTGATTTCCTGAAGATCCGTATCCAGATCAAAGGTAATGCCCTCCGCCGTCAGATTATTCATCAATGCTTGAACGAGGTCCGCGTCAAATTCTTTTAATGGCCGTTGATTGTGATGGATGATATGAACATCCGCTCCAGCCGCGTTGGCAATCGTTGCCAACTCAAAACCAACGTAGCCACCACCGACAAACGTCACCCGTTTAGGCATCTGGTCAAGGTCTAAAAAGTCCGTACTAGTCTTAAAGTATTCCTGCCCCTTGATTGGTAGAATTGCGGGGCGTTGACCAGTTGCAATCACGTAATCAGTTGCCTTCACCACTTGTCCATCCACGGCTAACTGCCCGTCGGTTTGAAAGACCGCCTGACCATGTAAGGTGTCAATCTGTTGGGCTTTGAGTCCGTTCAAAGTGCCGTCATTAATGCCATCGGTATAACCCCGTTTATGGGTCATCAGGGCTGGCCAATCAAGTTGCGGCTCACCGGTCAAACCGCGATATTGCAAGTGCCGGGCTGCTTGCTGAGCTTCAACGGCACTCAGTAAGATTTTTTTAGGATCACAGCCACGGTTGGGGCAGGTACCGCCCCACAAGTCAGCCTCGACAATCAAGACT
This sequence comes from Lactiplantibacillus herbarum, assembly GCF_001039045.1. Lineage (GTDB taxonomy): Bacteria > Bacillota > Bacilli > Lactobacillales > Lactobacillaceae > Lactiplantibacillus > Lactiplantibacillus herbarum. Next base: position 108,513 of record NZ_LFEE01000042.1, on the reverse strand, counting down.
GATTTACCCTGCTGGTGTAAGCCACCTGCTAATGCGGTCCCAGCTGGTCCACCACCAATTACGATCACATCATACTGTTTCGTCATCCGAATTCCTCCTTCAATCGATACACAGACTGTCATCTAATTCCGAACTAACTAAACTTCCTCGTGCTGGCTCAAGTAGGCCATGATACGTTGACGATCCAAGTAACCAACCACATTGTTATCTTCCGTTACGGCAATGTAATCGTGGTCGGCCAGTGCGGTAAAGGCCGTTCGCAAGGTCGCTTGGCGGTCAAACGTCTGAATCTTTCCCGCCGTGACATCCGGCTTAGCGTCCAAATAGCCCTGAACCAGACCGACACGACCAACGTAAATATCATAGACGTTCTTAGCACGACTCGCACTGAAAAAATCACGGACAAAGTCATTGACCGGATGTTGCGCCAATTCAGCTGGTGAATCCACTTGAAGTAACTGACCATGGCGCATAATCCCAATCCGATTACCTAATTTTAAGGCTTCATTCATATCATGAGTAACAAAGACGATCGTATTGTGATAGCGCGCATGTAATCGTAGCACGAGTTCCTGTAACTGTTGTCGTGACAGCGGATCAAGCGCACTGAACGGTTCATCCATCAAAACAATCTGAGGTTGAGCCGCGATCGCCCGTAAAATACCGATTCGTTGTTGTTCACCACCGGATAGTTCTGATGGCATTCGGTCGCGATATTCGGCTGGTGCTAGGCCAACTTCATCCAACAACTCATCAATGGTCTGGTTGATTTCCTTCTTAGGCGTTCCCTTCATTTCAGGAATCACCGCAATGTTTTGCGCTACCGTCATGGTTGGGAAGAGCGCAATCTGCTGGAGCACGTAGCCCATCTGCCAACGCAGATCACGGACACCAACCGCCGTTGCATCGGTCCCATTAACGAGAATCTTACCGCCTGATAGCGGCTCCAAGCGGTTAATCATTTTGAGGGAAGTCGTCTTACCACTCCCAGACGTCCCCACTAAAACGAACAGCTCGCCCTGATCAATCGTCAAGTTCAAATCCGGAATCACTGTTTGGTCGTTAAACGTCTTCTTGACGTGTTGAAATTCAATCGCAGTGGTCATCTTAACGCCCTCCCTTCAATAAACCGTGTTTGACTAAGTAGTTATGTGCTACCGTCGATGCTGACTCGTTCTTGACGTTAACTTCATAATTCATCTCTTGCATATCCGTTTCTGAAATCTTACCGGCTAGCTTGTTCAGAGCTTTGACAACCTTAGGATGCTTGTTAGCAAAACTGGTCTTCATCAAAGGCGCCCCTTGGTAAGTTGGGAAGAAGTGCTGATCATCCTTCAACAAGGCTAAGTTGTACTGCCGTAACTCACTGTCAGTCGCATAGGCATCGACCATGTTGATTCGGCCCTTATTAATGGCTTCATAGCGCAAAGCCGGCTCCATTGACTTAGCCGTAACGTCTAATCCATAAGCCTTCTTCAAGCCTTTCAGGCCATCGTCACGATCAATAAATTCGAGGGTCATCCCCGGTTTGAGGATGGATTCGACCTGCGTTAAGTCACTGATATTAGTTAAGTGATGTTCCTGCTTAAATTTCTTCGTCACTGCTAATGCGTAAGTGTTGTTGTATGCCATTGGTTTCAAGTAAGTCATTTGATCCTGACTAGCAAGGCGCTTTTTAGCTAATTGGTACGTCTGGTTAGCCGTTTGATTCTTAGGATTCTCACCCTTCACTAACGTCTCCAAAACAGAACCCGTGAACTCTGGATAAATGTCGATCTGATCGTGCTTGAGCGCACTGAATAGGAATGTCGTCTTACCAAAGTTGGGCTTCAATGTCACGTGGACATGGCTGTCTTCGGCCTCAATCAATTGTTTATACATATTGATCAGGATTTCAGGTTCCGAACCTAATTTACCGGCAATCGTGATCGTTTCAACTCGGTTAGCGTAGACACTATATGCTCCGCCACCACCAAGTAACGCTAGAATACCGACAAAAACAATCAGCGCGTGACGTGGTTTGGCCGTCTGGAACCAGCGCACCAAGGCACTCAGCAAGATGGCTAGTAAAGCTGATGAGATTGCCCCAATTAGCAGTAACGACGTATCATTACGGTCAATCCCAAGCATGATAAAGGTCCCTAAACCACCAGCACCAATCAAGGCTGCTAAGGTTGCGGTCCCGATAATCAGTACCAAAGCTGTCCGAATCCCCGCAATAATTTGTGGCATTGCAATCGGCAATTCCACCTTGAACAATTTACGCATCCGCGACATCCCAAAAGCATCGGCTGCTTCCTCAATTGAAGCATCGATTTCTGAAATCCCTAAGTAAGTATTTTGAAAAATTGGCAATAATGCGTAGATGACTAGCGCAATCACTGCGGGCACCGTCCCAATTCCGACTAGCGGAATCAGTAACCCCAATAGTGCCAACGAGGGGATCGTCTGTAAGACACTGGTCAACTGTAAAAGTCCCTCCGCCCACCGTGGTCGCCGTACGGCCCAGATGGCTAACGGAATTGCGATTATCATGGCGAGTACTAACGCTGCCAGTGAGATTCCTAAGTGTTGCCACAGCGCGGTCACTAAATCACCACGCCGCTCCATAAATGTCTGTATCAAGGTCTGCATAATTGCCTCCCGGTTCTACCCGCTTTATTTACTGTTACCCTTATTATTCATGTATTTAATCGTAGCATAATGAATTTAAAATCAAAGTAATACGCCCCGTAATTTGCAAATAATTGTAACTTTTATAGTTTCATGTTCGATTGAAGCTACTGATTTACAAAAACTGAAATGAATGGCCACTTCTTTTACGAACTTACTTAGTAACCAGCTGCTAAGTCCAGACAAACTCAGGAGGACCGTCAATGTCAACCATTCATATCTATACGGCTAGTACCGATCACCATGACGCTCAGGTCACCGCCACTACTCCCTCAGCATGGGCTGTGATCCTTTGTTATGATCAGCACCAAAAAGCGCTCACTGACGGTGGCTACGGTCAGACAGAAGCTGCGCTAACCTTGACCGCTATCATCCACGCATTAAAGATGTTAAAACGCCATGACTTGCCTATTCATATTCACACCACTTCGCCAGTAATTGCGGAACACCTCACCAAGCAGCACTACCTAACTTGGCGCCAAGAGAACTGGCAATTGGCTGATAAGCCGCTCGAAGACCTTCAATTGTGGCAAGAACTCGTACCACTGATTGAGAGTTGTCCTGACATCATATTCACTTACCACGACAATGCGGACAAAATTATGACGACAGCCACAATGACGTTGAGTGCGGTAATGACCAAGCTTTAGGCGTAGCGAATTGTGAAACGCTATGCCTGCTTCACACGGAAATTACGCGAATTAGCTTGTCACTAATCTCAAAACGGCCGCAAACTAGGTTCAGTTTGCGGCCGTTTCTATGTTTTAAAACACTCCCTGGTTACTCGTTGATTCCTCTATATAAAAGATCATACTGCTGTTCACCAGCCTGCTGCAGCAATTGCTGTAAATCATTGAGCTGCGCTAAAATAACTGTCCGTGACTCTTCTGGTTGATAATCATAACTATGGCCCTCATCATCACGTGGCTGGTAAAAGCTAATTGTCTCAGGTGCTAACTCAAACAACTGTTGGTAGGCAGCCACTATCTTCGTTAACAATGGTAAGTTTCGATGATCAATCACCGCAGCACGGTCATCTGGCAATCCATTCCGGGTACCGATGCCTTCCCAATAGGCATCAATCCAGAATAACGACTGGCGCATGAAATAATTTAAGTTAATGCCCATCATAACCGTGTCATGTTCTGCTTGATAGTCTTCTGCTCGATGTAAAACATCATAAGTAGCGTAGCTTTCTTCGGCAATCATCGTAAAGTAATAATGTTGCAAATCGCTGTTCCTCCTCAATTCTTAGTCAGTCGATTATCTCACTGCCGCATACCCGTTAAATACCCTCGTAAACAATCGTCCGGTGCTCGTCACAAGCAGTGGTTAATAGTTCGATTGCCGCCGCATATTGCACCAAGATATCCTTTTGATCACGTATTTCGTATTCGACTCGCTGCTTCTTCCAATCGTAGTAACTACTGCCGCGAACCTTGGTTGGTGCTAACTCAAAAATCCGCTGCCAAGCAATCATAATTTTCCGAAGTTGCACGACGTCGGCTCCTCGCACCACTGAATCCCCGTAGTACGCTAAACCAGGATGCTGCTTTTCCGTTGGCCATTCTGACTTTAACCAGTTAAACGAATTTGACATCCTCTGAATTAGCTCATCGTCCATCGTGATATGACGGTGTGTTTGGTGAAATTCAGCAAAATTAGTAAATTCCTGTAAATCAAATGGTTCTTCTTCATGTTTAAGTATCGTAAAGTAGTGCAGCATTCCAAGTGCCTCCTATCGTTTTTCACTCAAATGTAACTGATTGATTCTCATCAATATTTTTAGAAAGCGCCATTACTAATAGTCAAGTTATCAAAATGATTTTACCCTCACTAATTCGCCACTATCAGCCCTATATCCACAATTATTCTCATCTCAATTAGGTCACTATCTTAACCATATGGAAAGCTTGGCCTCAAGCATGGAAGTAGCGTTACACTATCCTTCGAGTCAGTAAGGAGCTGATAAACGTGTCCATTGTCATATTATTATTACCAGCTTTGGCTTGGGGCCTGTTGCCGCTTGCCGTCACTAAACTTGGCGGCCAGCCACTCAACCAGATTTTTGGCACCGCTGTTGGGACTGCTCTTGCTAGTCTGATTCTACTACTATTTCAACGACCACAGTTAAACTTGCAAACGGCACTGCTGGCCGCGTTAGCTGGCGGTTTTTGGATTATTGGTCAACTGGGGCAATATCAGGGTTACCAGAAGATCGGCGTCTCAAAAACAATGCCCATTTCAACCGGCTTACAATTAGCCGGCACGGCCTTAATTGGGGTCATCCTATTTGGCGAATGGCCCACACCTACTGCTAAAATCATCGGCGCGTTGGGTATCTTAATCCTAATAATTGGTGTTATCCTGACCGCTGTTCGCAGTACTAACGCGAAAAACAAGCAACAGGGCCAGCGCCAAACGATTATAATGCTGGTTCTAACCACTTTTGGCTACCTGATTTACAATACCATTCCACGGGCCTTATCTTCATCTGGATTGAACATCTTTTTGCCCGAATCAATCGGGATGTTGCTTACCGTCTTGATCTATACGCTAATTACACGTCAACCGAAAATTCTAGCAGAAAAAGCGAGTTGGGCTAACGTCATCGGTGGCCTAATCTTTTCCGTAGCCGCCATAACCTATATTTTGTCAGTTAGATTACACGGGGTAAATACCGCATTCATCATTTCGCAGCTTTCAGTCGTCATTTCAACGTTAGGCGGAATCGCATTATTAGGCGAACACAAAGCCCGACTCGAAGTAATTACAACATTATCCGGGCTATGCTTGATTGTTTTCGGTGCAATTATTACCACTATTTTTTGAAAGGAGATTTTCATCTATGTATACGGATTTAAAAGGTAAAGTAGCCGTCGTCACTGGTGGCTCTAAAGGTATCGGCCACGCTATCGCTGAACGTTTTGGTCGCGAAGGGATGCACGTCATCATCAATTATCACAGTGATCCAGAAGGTGCCGCTAACGCGGTTAAAGCCGTCACTGATAACGGCGGTCAAGCCATCGCTGTACAAGCTGACATCAGTACTGAAGCTGGAGCTCAAAAGTTACTAACCACCGCTGTGGACAACTTTGGTGGCTTAGACGTCTGGGTCAACAATGCTGGCATGGAAATCAAATCACCTACGCATGAACTGAGCCTGGCCGACTGGAATAAAGTGACGGCCGTTGATCAGACCGGCGTATTCTTGGGATCACGAATTGCCCTAGCCTATTTTAAAGCTCAGGGGAAGCCTGGAAATATCATCAACCTGTCTTCTGTTCACGAGAAGATTCCATGGCCGACTTTTGCCAGTTATGCAGCTGCTAAGGGGAGCGTCAAGCTCTTTACCCAGACGATCGCCATGGAATATGCCAAGGATAATATTCGAGTGAACGCAATTGGCCCAGGCGCCATCAACACACCAATCAACGCAGCTAAGTTTTCAGACAAAGCGCAGTACGATAAGACCGTATCAATGATTCCCATGAATCGGATCGGTACACCCGCCGAAGTTGCAGCTGGTGCGGCGTGGCTCGCATCGGCCGAATCGAGCTACGTCACTGGGATCACCCTGTTTGTTGATGGTGGGATGACCTTGTATCCGGCTTTTAAGGATGGACAAGGATAAAAATACGATTATATAAAACGCACACTGCCAGTTCAGAAATATGACTGGCAGTGTGCGTTTGTTTTGAAAATACTTTTATCACTTAGCTATAGACAATATCGACAACAACACTAATGATAGGCATCTGGATAATCATAGATGCTTCGATCCATAAAGAAACTTTTATTGGGCTTCAACAAAGTTTCTCGCTTAATACCCTTTCATCCCGTTAACCCCTCATTATTACGCAAGCACGCGATACTTACCCTTCAACTTTTCAGCGATTTCTTCATAGACCGCATTGAATTCAGTATTAAAGGCTTGCTCATCCTGCTTATCTTCAAATCCGTCATACTTTCCATCTGAAAACAGGTTAGCATGCCACTGCTCCAATTTTTTAATCCGTTGACGTAATTCTGAATCTGTCTTCAATTCAGCTGGTAGGCCATTGACCGCTAACTTGTTATCTTTATCATAAACCCATAAACAGGAGCTACCGTAGCTCATGAACATTCTGATCTTACGTTTTGGTAATGCAGCTTCTTCAACCTGTTTTTCCTGCTTCAACTGCTCCGCATGTTGCAAATAAGTCATTACCTGATCACGACTTGCTGGCAAGGATTCCCCGTCGCCATTGAAAAATTGATCGTCATAGAATTGCGAATTACATTCAAGGCAATATTTAATCACTCGTTGCCGATCTGTTGTAGTCGCTAATCGTAACTTACTCTTTCGACAAATGGGACAGTCTTCTTCCAACACGTATAGCCCGATATCATTAATTAGCCGGAGAACATGTGTCCGAATCGTAGTATTATGAATCGTCCAACGTGCCACTAAATTTCGATCTTTTGCAATCAGCTTTGTGAGGTCTTCATCCGTATGACCGAGAATGCAGTCTTTAGCTTCAAGAAAACTAACATCATATAATGGCGAAAGTTCTTCCTCATAACGTACCATGTACGCAACCAACTTATCGAAGAAGGTATCCAGATGCTCAATGCGGAAACTATCATAGAGGACAACCAGCTCCTCATTCATCGTTTCCACAGTAGAAACCGGCATTTTCTTCAATAACGGTTTATTGATAGGCGTTACAGTTTTCTCAGTATCCAGCGTAACACTAGTATTTTGACCGTTTTGATTGACTCTCGTCACAGGATTTTTTGAACTTACGACTGGTTTAGCAGCCCTATTTACAGCTTTATTGGGCTTAACAACTGCTTTTTTAACATTCACAATTGTCCTTGCCTTCGCTGGCTCAACAACCTCTTTTTCATTGATCTTATTCGTAATAACATACTTACCCTTGGTCTTGACCCCTAGCACTCTCTGAATATTACTAAAATCATGCAAAAACTCACGCTCTTCACGCTGATCTTTAAAACCTTTATATTTAAATTCATCCGTGGTATCAATGAACAAATTATCATACTGCTCTTGCAGTGCCAACAATTTTGCGTCCAATCGGCGATTATGCCTTAACTGCTTAGGCAAATCATTAACGATCAGTCGCCCTTTTTCATCGTACAGCCATACTGGATAACATCCATAATCTAACATCAAACGAACTTCCTGCAGATTACCCTGCCAGTTTTTATGCTCACCCGGATAAACGGTAATGATACCGTGCCCGACAGACGAAATAATCACAATCCGGTGCCGACGAAACTTATAAATAGCTGAAAGCCGTAAATGAGACCGACTACCCTTCCCATCACCACCGTCACCAATATTCCACCAACTGTTGAAAGCCCGTTTAACTAGGCCATCAATCTCGGTCTTTGAAATACCATCTGCCGCAAATGCCGCACCGTGATTCGCAACAATATGCCGGTAACCTCGTTGGTGATCGCCAAGTTTTAGCCATTCTAACTGCAGCACTTTCGGTTGTTCCTCTTGAATCAACAGATAACTGAGTACCCCAATCATCAAAGACGCAACGACTAGTGTGATCCTTACGCTTATACCAGAAGCTTCCTCCATTGCTACAAAGAACATGGCTACATACGCTATCGGAATAATCATATTATAATAATTATTTTTCTTTACACTATACGTCCAATAACCAACACCGACCGTAAGCACCGCTGCTACTACATTAACACCTATATTATTTAACAATGCTTATCCACCTTTCTCTTGAAGCCATCCCGCCTCTTTTAAATGACTTATGAAGGTACGCCACTCTTCATTATTAAAATTGATAAACCGTAATCCCACAATATCATCATCATGATCTAACAAAAGCTGAACATGTTTGGAAAGATGGATAATCGTAGCAACCTGTCTATCCTTTAAAAGAAAGAATAGTTCTCCCGCACCGAGACACATTTCAAAATCACTTTCATTAGTAGCCACTATCTGATTGTTATTAAAGACCTCTAAGTTAAAATTAGGATTAACAATATTAACGTTGCCATCAAACTCAAACATCCTCATTTTAATGTCATTTATGGAAATAATCACAATACTGATAATTTTTTGACTATCGACATCAATACCCAACTCGATATGAGACTCACATTTATTGATAAACCGATAATAATGGAGCATTGAATTCCGTGGATGTATATTTTCTGGAAAATCTATTGAAATTGGCACATAGTAATCCAATACCAATTCATCTTCAAGTGGTTCATATTTGACCTTCATTTTTCTCCTTTGGCGTCACTTTATCTGCTTAACCCTAATCACATAGCTAATTTTAACGTACAAGGCATCATCGTGTTTAAAAACAAGTGCCCTGTCTGATCCTGCAACAAGGCAGGCCACTCCTCCCATGGCTTACGATAGATTGTAATCGTATGTACTGTCTTCTGATCCACAATGACAATTTTGGACGACGCTAATAGCTGATTATCTTGAAAAAGTACACCGGTGTCGACCACTTCATCATCTACATAATAGCAGTCCGCATTAAGCTGTTTTTTTGCTTCTTCAACGCTGCTCATGAATCTTCCTTTAACACCGCTATTGGCTACCCAGACCAGTTCAAGATCCTTATTAGTCAATGGTGAAACAAACTTCAAACTATCTTCAAGACTTTCTCCATATCCCATTATTTGCCATAGCTTGCCAAATTCTCCAATTGTAAGACATACCGGCACATACTGATAATCGGCATCGAACGCTTCGAATTCAGTTGGGATAAAAATAATTTTATTTGTAAACTGCTTGACGATTACCGAGCTAACCTGCTGTGCTCCATAGTTAAACTCTAATTCAAGTTCCCCATCTAACGAAGTCACCAGGTCTTCAATATAGCCATCATGAATGACTTGCCCATTATACGTAATTTTAGCTTGCTTATCGAAATATTCTCCAGCTACTTTAACTGCTAACATCGGTGTGCACTCGTAACTTTCTATAAATTATCGTTACAATTCCACTTACAAATTAAGCTTACGTTTTTCAAGCGCTAAAAAGTGTCGGAACCGTGCCAAAAGTCCCCGTTTTGTCATCGGTGGCTCTGATGATGGCATGTAATAAATGAAATCTACCATGTCTGTAGGATAGCCATGATTATCATAAAAATACGCAATCTGTAGCAGTAACTCATCAACATCCCTGACACGGCTATTCAACTGTGATAATGCAACAAATCTAAGCTTACGCAGTTCCAATTGATATTCTGCATCGTTATCTTGTAAGTTTGGAAAGTAGCAATCCTTTAGTTGCTGCAGGTTCGCCTGTAATTCATCAGGGACTACACCCCAAGCTAACTCGATAATCCAGTCGTCATCTGATCCAGCTTCCATTAGCTCTACTGCATAATCAGTAAGGGACTTAGACGTAAAAAGCGCTTCTTTCACACCAACATAGATAGTTTGCCAATTATAATTAACATGGTTAGCCTGTAAATCATGTAACGCCATTTTGTCTTCTTGATTTATACCTAATCTTGCATATGGGGTTAGGGTTATACCCTGATTCAAGTATGCCGCTACCTGCCATCTGTTAGCCGGAACAATCTCTTCCTTATCTTGATACCGAATGGCTTCATTACCCGGTACAGCGTATACAACCGCACACTCTTCACAGCACTTCATTAGCCGTTTGTGGTCTACTGATGATCCTAGTAGAAGATTATAATCGCAAGCGGGACATGACTCCGATAGTCGATAAATACCCATATCAAAAATGATTGAGTTAACTTGCCTGCAAATTGTTTTTGCAAACGGGCTTTTTTCCAATTCATTGCGTTCATAGGTGAATCCACGCTCGAAATCAATATCCGCTGTCCCTAGAATATAATCTTTTGCTTGCGCTCGCTCAATCACTGCCAGGTATTCCTCGGTAGCGTACCTCAAAAAGATATGATGATGGGCATTCACATAATGGACGAATTCATTAAACATAGTGTTCAAGCTTTTTCCCTGCGAGTTCCTATAAATCTCTGACAACTCATCCTTCATGATTCCCATCTGTAATCCCCCCTCACTCTATATGAGTTACGCTAGCTTTCATTACACCTAAAAATTATTTTTATTCAATTCAACCCTATCAGTCTGATGCTCGCTAAACGCTAACAAGTGCTGACAGAAATCTAGCACCTGCCCCACTTCAGTAGCAACGTACAGCTGACAACGATGCCGGCGCTGATCATCATCTTCATTTTCCATATTTAGTTCCACTTGCAGGTGACCTGACTGATCCACTTTGATCACCTTCATTGAAAAAGATGGCGTTGCGTTGCCCTCAAGCTGGCCAAAGACAATCATCAAACTCAGAATTGCTTCACTCATAAAGTGCTTTATTCTGCTGGCCTGTTCAGCCAAAAACTCGTTCTGAGTGTAACAAGTTTGCCAAACATGGACATACTCATTCTGCGCTTCCACTTTAAGTTCCACCATGGACGTATCTTCCCAGTTACGGCTAAAAATCAAGTTATCGTTCAAAGTAACACCCCTCGTTTAATTAGGCTTTCAGATCATAACTGCACATTAAATTGCTAGCCATACAAGGTTATATGAACAGCATGTTTAACGCGCTTATCATGTTGGGCACGGCTATCCTTCTCTTTTTTGATACCACCACAGAGTACGTCAACACTCCCCGTTCTAGTCCGAATGACATAATGATGGACGCCTTTCAGTTCTGTATCCTCGTTTTCAAATTTATGTTGCGTCAACCAATGCTTTAGTTCAGAATTACGAATTTCAAAAAGGATCGTATCTGAATCATTCTCTAACTGTGATATTAAGGCTTCTTTACTATTTTGATGTTCCTGAAAAATATCGTCATGCTCATGTACAGCATAGATTGGATCTTTAAATTTGAACATCAACGGTAGCCGTTCAACCGTTCCAAGCGCTTTGAGCTGTACCTGACAAAAGCCATTGTTAGTAACATATTCAATGTTGCCGTACTCTGAAGCACCATCCGGTTGTCGATACAGTATTTTCCATCGCTCCACTAAATCCGCCTCCAATGATAGCTGACATAATGCTTTTTGGGGTTCACTTTAATTATAAATATGGTCGGCTGATTAGTCGTGACAACCTCTGAATAGCGGTCTTCATCCGTCCAGACAATAAAATGGTGATACTGCTTACCATCTTGCACATTTTGAGTAACCTCTCGCAGATATGCAGACTCTTTACATTCGGCAATCATCGTTTCATAGAGAAAATCCTGCCCTGCATTATCCTCAATATACTCAAAGTCTTTTTCTCTAACATAGAGATAGTCCGAGCGACTGCCAAGGATGTGTCCACTAAATTGAATCCAGAATCTAACCCGCTCACTGCTGATTGCATGTAACACAATGACCAATCTATCCGGTCTAATTTTGGTAGTTTCCTGTAAATACAGACCAGCATTAAGAAATTGATACTTTGCTATCTGGTCAATTTTCATAACTGCTCCTCCTCATATTCGGACTAGACAGATGTTTGAATTAACACAGTTTGAATTCAAAACTCCATATCCAAACGTGGCACATCAACGACCACGTACTCACCAATCTGATAATCTTCAAACATCTCATCAGGCATATCAATCACAAACTCACCCACTCGAAGATTCCAGTCATTATCGATTACTCCAAACAGATTATAGGCATGATCGGTCTTCTGAATTAATTCAGCGTGACTCTTTTTCTGATTATCGAATTGGCTCTTTGCAAAGCCTGCTTCAAATTCAAATATTTCGCCAGAAAAAGCGTCGCCGTCTTTCCGTTCAGATGGCAAATGATCAGCAAAACAATAAAGGTCGATTACACCATCTGATAAAAGCACAAACGCCTCACCGGTATCAATATCCAGCCAATCAATCCGCTTCATAAATATCATATTTTGAATCGCCCCACTATCTTTGAAAGTTTTATTTCAAGCAACAACCTACTCTTCGTTCTTTTTATTCAACCAAATAAACATTGAATGGTCGCCGTTCACCACCAACTGTAATTTTTATGACATCGCGTTCCCAGAATGGCAAAACATCCTCTGCAAACATTTCTATAACTGCTTCATTGGCATCCTTATTTGCTCTTAGACTGGGATAGTCTTCAATAATAACAGCAACTCCTGGAGTTCCTAGCCAGCCTAAATCCGTCATCCAATCAGCCACTGCATTCCAATTTCCATTATCTGGCATCTTGAATTTCTGTCCTAAAATATCAAAAAGTGCATGTTCATTTTTAATATCTTTTCCTTGGATCGTAACTACATACCATCCTTTGGCAATACTAGCTGCTTTAACTTCCGCAACCTCATTTTTCCTAATTAAAGAAATTTCGTTTTTAATGACATAATTACCAGTTATTTTATTAGTTATTAAGTATTCACTGGTTGCTTCCAACTCTTTTTGAATATCATAAAACGCGTCCAAAAAGACCGCTTCATCATATTTAGATTCAAAACCATTACATTTAAATCCATCTTCCGTATCTATGAATAGCGCATCATACTGGTCCTGAAGTGCCGCTAACTTACTACTTAACACTTTATTTTGTTTTAATTCTATCGGTAAGTTAGCAGTTATTAAATTTCCCTTCGAGTCATATAGCCATGCTGGATAACGATCGTAATCCAACATCAACCTAATCTCATACGGATCATCTTCTGGAGTATGTGCAGACGGGCTGGCGCTAATAATATCACCATTTTTAGCAACTGCCACTGCAACAAAGTGCTGGCGTCCTTGATATATTACTCCATACACTCTATGCAATCCTCCACCTAGTTCAGGGTAACTAACTAGTTGACCTTCAGGACCGACCGCAGCTTTCACCAAACTTTCAATTTCTTCTTGCGGTATACCATCTGCCGCAAATGCCTCAGCATGATTTTCAACTATATGTCGATCTCCCATATACCTAAATCCACTGTTATACCAATGTAATTGCGGCACTACTTCGTCTTGTAGGTTAACGATTAGGTTCGTTCTAATTTCGGCTAAGAAACCCAATAAGTCACTGTCTTTCCGATGTGCTTTAACAATTTCCGTAATCTCTTTAGCTAGATACTCATAGAAGGTTGGAAAATCCAAATAGGCATATTTAATCTCATCCACATCGGAATCATACTCCAGCAAAACGTGTTTATCATCCAGCATCTTAGGAATCTGGGTTTGATCATAATCACCCAAGTCAGCCTTAAAGAATATAAATATTATTTCTTCACCAAAGCCTTCTTTAATCGCAAAGTTAGCCAATGATTTTCTTAATCCGTACCTACCTTGAAATATACTAAGAAAGGTCCCGATAAAATCAGACGCTTCCTTGTTATCCATCAAAATATATTCTTCACTCATGACCTATGTATTCCCCTTATAAAAACCATTATATTAAATATTATAACTAACCAAAGCAACAACAATACCACTTAAACACTTGATAAAATTCATCTTTCTAAAATAGCCAATACTCGCCAAACTTGCATGATCGAGTATCAGCTATTTATTTAGTAATTACGCTTTACTAGCGCGATGCTTTCCCCACAAAAACAAACCAAAGTTAGCCACGCTAAGTAACAAACCGCCTACTATCAGCGTAACCGTCTCTTGCATAGAACCTTGGATCATACCTGCCAAGAGTAGCCCAACGAAAAAATACGTCACCGGAATAACGTCTCCCGCTGCATCAGACCATTCCCTCCTACCTATGACATAACTCCAATAACCTAATCCAAGTACAATGGCTAACAACATTATATAAATCAATACAACAATCAACATGCTTGCCCCCTTTCCATACTAAATAACAGATGCAAATTCAACTGGAATTTCCATGTCTAAGTCAACAATCACATCATCAAGATTGTCTTATCTTAAAAATTCATAGTAAAACTAAAACGCTACTCTCTATAACAATTAATCTAAGAGATCAGCATGTATCACATTATTAACTTGAACCAAATCTTTTCTAGTGTACTCAAATATGAACTTTTCAGCAGAACTATATATCTTTACATCATCTGGATACACGTAATAGATTTCTTGGCCACTCAACACTTTCATTAGTATGCAATTGCCAATTTTTACACTTTTATCCAAAATGGTGCACTCAATTCGATCCCCAATTCCATTTAGATGAGTATCGCCAAACAGCACTATTTTACAATGATAAGTACTACCAGCCTTCATGAATTCAAAATTATCTCCATCAATCGCCATGGAATAATCAAAACATGCTTCAGTGACATTTGTTCGCACATTTCTTAATGAAATAAATCTGTCCATCCAGCCTTCACCAATGCTCATCACCTCATACATTGAACCACTTTCTTATGGAGTATCTTCTACTTCAAAAGCTACAGCATGTTTTTTGATAGTTGGATTGACAAGCAAGCTCATTCTAATCTGGGCTAAAAAGTCTAATAAATCGACATCTTTCGGACGAGACTTAACCATAGCCGCAACCTCTTTAGCAAGATACTCATAAAAGGTTGGAAAGTCCAAATACGCATATTCAATTTCATTGACATCATCATCATATTCTAACAAGATATGTTTATCATCTAATACTTTTGGAATCTGAGTCTGCTCATATTCGTCTAAGTCAGCCTTAAAGGATATTAATATATCGTCTTCGACACAGCCTTCTTTATTTGCAAAGCCAGCCAATGCTTTTCTTGAGCTACGCCTACCTAACATACTGAAAAGATCTCCGATAAGATAGGCTGCATCCCTTTTATCCATCAAAATATGGTTCTCTTCCTTTTCGTCCAGAGCTTCTTCCAAAGCAGCTAACAGATCCAAAAGATAGCTTTCTTCTGGGCTTTCTTTAACAATTTTTTGGATTTTTGAAGACACATATTTATAAAAAGTCGGAAAATCTATGTACGCATACTCATCTACGGGCGATAAAGGATAATCTTGCTCTACTAATACATGAGTATTATCCAATCTTTTAGGAACGCTACTTTTCTCTTCATCTTCATCGAAATCTGATTGAAACCATACAAATAGATACTCTTGGGAAAATCCCTGCTTTTTGGCAAATGATTTCAACGCTTGCTCACGTTGTCTAGCGTTCATTGCAGAGAAAAGTCTCCAAATTGCTATTTTAGTGTCTCCCTCATTCAGTTGTGGAAAGTCTTCAGCCACTACCTAATCCTCCAGTATTATCTTTTTGTATTAATCCCGATTTAACTTATATAAATCTCGATTGATCATATCATTTACTTGTATCAAGTCTTTTCTAATACATTCAAACATAAAATCCCCTGATGTAAGATACGGCAATACTTGCTCTTGATAGATATAATAAATATTATTTTCTAAACTAACTTTAACAAACGTTTCATCACGAATCTTTATATTATCCTGCAGAATAACGTATTTATTCCACTCACCAATATGCCTATTTTCTGTATCACCAAACAATGCTATTTTGCAGTCATAAACTTCCCCAATTTGCATAAATTCAAAAGTATTATTGATGCTTACCGTCATCGAATCATCAAAACAAACGTCAATCCTTTTAGTATCAACATTCTCTAATTCCAAATCACGAGTAACTCCATCATTTGAGATTGATAATAATCTGTGCATTCTAGTTAATCCCCCTTGTTCTTTTGAAAATTGAAATAGTGCAGCAGCCATTCTTAAAAAACTAAACACCCAGTCCTGCTTTAACTTTAACTAGTAAATTCAATAATTCGCTGTCCTCTGGATATTCTTCCACGAATTTTTTTGCATGTTTATCCAGAAGCCGATAGAAACTTTTAAAATCTAAATATGCATATTCGTTAACGTCTGCAGCTGGATAATCGAATTCTAGTAATACATGGTCATTATCTAATCTTTGGGGAAGCCTTGATTGATCCTCATCATCTAAATCATCCTGAAATGACACAAAGATAACTTCTTGCCCGTACCCCTATTTTTCAGCAAAGTATTTCAATGCATCGCGCATGTACCCGCCTCTAATTACATTGAAATACATTGACATCACTCCATCAGTTTCTGCTTTTGTCATCATATGAAAATTGTCGTTCATAATATCTCCCTAGTATTTAATAACTAAAATAATAGTTTTAGTCTCTGTTAGTCCGATTAGATAACATAAAAACCACTAGATACCCAGCCCTACTTTAACTTTGACCAATAGCTCTAATAAATCTGTTTTTTTCTGGAAATTTGTTCACTATTCTTGTTATACGCTTAGATAAATATCCGTAAAAAGTTGGAAAGTCTACATAGGCTCTCTGGTCCACGTCCACTGCTGGAGCATCTAATTCCAGCAACACTTGTTTATCGTCTAAAACACAGGGACTCTCTGCTTAATCCTCGGTATCCAAGTCAGGCAAAAACGTGACAAAGATAACTTCTTGTCCATATCCTTGTTTTTTAGCAAAAAGACTTAGCGCATCTCTTAAATGACCATACCGAACCGCGTGAAAATACATCGCTATCATAGTTAGCAATTTCACTCTTGTTCATCATATGAATATTACTGCTCATTATTTTTATTATTTTATATTTCCAACATTTAATTCCATTCAGGTCTCATCCGCACTTGTTAGTTCGTCCGCTTTTGCAGCACTTGTTCACAATCCCAGATATCTAATCTATCAAATTGCACATGCACAAAATCACCGATCTCAAAGCCCTCAAAAGTATCATTTGGTGAATCAATGACAAATTCACCAACTTTTAAGTTCCATTCCGGCGTTATCTCCCCAGCCAAGTCATAAGCGTAGTCATCATTTTCCAATCTTTTGGCTGCATAAGTATTATCATTTTTTGTATACGCATCATCACCTGACAGCGGCAACAATATTTGCTCATATTCATCCCCGACTTTATGATGAAATTCGTCCGCATAAACCCAGATTTCAATCACACCATCACTGAGTAACACGAATGGATCTTCATATGACAGGTCTGGCGGGTCAAGCTGTTTAACAATTATCATTGTCTTGCTACCTCCTATCGCATTTATAAAACCACTATCTATGCTCATCTTTATACTTCTTCAGATTTTTAATGTTCTTCTTCAAGCCAGATACGCTTGGTACCGTACCGAAGTTTGCTTTCCAAAGAATCCAAACTATTAATCTTAATCATTAAATAGCTTTTCAGTACATATTCTCCATAGCATGCCAGAAAGTATTAGCACGTTCATTATCCTAATTCACATAACCAACCGAGCAATAAAACATGCGTGTAATTAGATAGTTACTACAATCCCAGGCCTTCCTTAACCTTGGCTAGTAAGTTTAACAAGTCAGCATTTTCTCGGCGTCGTTTAACAAGATCTTTAACCTCTTCTTCCATATACTTATAGAAAGTTGAAAAATCCAAGTAGGCAAATTCATCTTTCCCTGTAAACGAAATTGAAGCATCTTGCTCTATTAAGACATGCTTATCATCTAATTTTAGAAACGGATCATTATTTTCCTCATCCTCTTCATCATCACTATCATCACAGAATCCAATATAGATGTACTCTTGTGCATAGCCTCTTTTTTCAGCAAAACAATTTAATACATCTCTGAGATACTCACCATGTGTAATAGAAAAGAACCTGCTCATCGCTACTTCAATTTCTTTCTCATCCATTTCATGAAAATCTTCTGCCATGACTTTTCCTCCAGCTTAAACCTTAGTCAACCAATTTCTAATTAAAGTTTATGGCTTTTCTATGTAAAATTGAAGCAGTTAATCTTACCAATTCGATTAGCGATTAACTGCCTCAATTCATATCTTTTATTTTAAACTATGCTGTTGTTCGTACTTTTGCATTTTTCTCAGTATATTTCTCGCATATAAACTTTTAGGTGTAATACCAAGATACTTATCCTTTAAAAATTTAAGTTGATCAGAATCAGTAAATGAGTCACTCTCAAACCAATCTATATAACCAATCTCACTTTCCAAATGGCCTTCACTATTTATTTGTAACATTAATTCATAAAACGGCTCCTGCCCGTTGTCAACAAACCATTCTTGTAAGTCGCCAATTTTTTGTAGTATCTGGTAAACTCCTTCGCTAAAATCTTCTCCGTCTATTTCAAATTCTTCCGGAATCATTAACCCCGCTAAAAAATTCTGTGGCTCATCCTTTGTACTGTAGAAAAAGAATAATAACTTTGTATCATCTCTACTGATATTCGCTCCAACAACTAATTTCCCCCATTCAATCGGAATCAAATCAGCGGCCATCGTTAGAATATCGCGGTAATACTCAACAATCTCATTTTCTTTCATCAAATTTTACCCTCTATTATTCATTCCAGAATAATACTTTTAACTTCTGCTAGCCCACCTAGATACTGTTCAAATACTAGACACCCAGACCCATTTTAACTTTGGCCAGTAAATCTATTAAGTCAGCATTTTTAA
>NZ_LFEE01000042.1:40625-89422 GCF_001039045.1 Lactiplantibacillus herbarum | reverse complement strand
ATTTCTTTTAGCACGTTTATTTATTTCATGCGCTAAATACTTATAGAAAGTTTGAAAATCCAAATAGGCAAATTCATCTTTCCCTGTGTACGAAATTAAAGCATCTTGTTCTATCAAGACATGCTTATCATCTAATTCTTGAAGCTTTTCACCGTGTGTAATAGCAAAGAACCTGCTCATCGCTACTTCAATTTCTTCCTCATCCATTTCACGAAACACTTCATTCATTACCTTACCTCGATAAATCATTTTCTATGCCAGACAAAATCCTATTATTCAGCCATTTTGCTACAATTATTTTACCATGCTTCATTAAAATATAACGGTTGTCTGAATCGCTATGTCTCGTTAAGATCAACCTTGATATTAATAATTTTATTATCACCGTAATAGGCTCCTGAAAATCACATAAAAAAGCCACCGCTCCAGGACCATCAATAGGCCCACGTAGCGAGTGGCTCATGTTTATTCAATTTTAGTTTCTTAATCTAGCTAGCTTTAGAACAGCCTTATTCCGTCGCCTTACCATGTTGATAGTGCCGACTCCCAGCCCGCCGATTCTTACGGCCAGTGACTTTCGACAATTTAGCCGCGCCATTAACGGCACCCGTCATCATCCGGTCAAATTGGCGATCACTCAACCATTTGCGTGCCGTTAATGACAAACCAGCACCCATCCCAGCGTGGTAACGCGTCTTCGGCTTAATGTCGTTGACCGCACGAACCATCAATTTAGCAATCACACCAGGGTTAGACGCGAACTGGTCGAATAACGACAACATTGCGCCAACTTTTACGGCTTGCTCATGATAGGCCGTCTCGCCAGATACAGCCAGCAAGTTCTTCTCAGCAATGCCCGCCCATTCGGTCTTGATGCCACCCGGTTCAATCAGGATCACGTCGATCCCGAACGGTGCGACTTCCATCCGCAAGGCGTCCGTCATTCCTTCGATGGCGTGCTTAGTCCCCATGTACCATGCGCTCAACGGCTGGTAGATCTTCCCACCGATTGAAGACGTATTGATGATCCGGCCGTGATGCTGTGCGCGCATCAGTGGCAAGACCAATTGCGTCAACCGCATCACACCGAAGACGTTGACCTTGAATTGGTATTCACCTTCCGCTAACGGCACGTCTTCCAACGCACCGTATGAGCCGTAACCAGCGTTGTTGATCAAGACGTCCAAACGCCCCTGTTCAACTTCGATCGTCTTAACCGCTGCGATCAACGTGGCTTCATCGGTCACATCCAGTTTGAGTACGTGCACTCCGGCCGCTGCCAAATCCGTCATCTTCTCGATACGACGAGCCGCACCGTAGACGATATTACCCTGCGCCTGTAGTTTGAGCGCGGTCGCTTTACCGATACCTGCTGAAGCACCCGTAATTAGAATTACTCGTGGTTGATTCATGTTTGTTCCTCCATCATTCCGGTTATTTACTGTCATGCTACGTCAAGTCCCGCCGAATTGCAATCGAATTCATTGCCGGTAATATGCTAAAATAGAACTAATCACAAACACGTTCTTTAATTGGAGGAATTCACATGTCAATAAAAATTATCATGGATACAGATCCTGGTATTGATGACGCTGCGGCAATCACGTTTGCACTCAATCATCCCGACTTGGACTTACAATTAATCACAACGGTGGCCGGCAACGTGACGGTCGACAAGACCACCATCAACGCCCTCAAGCTGACCCGTTTCTTCAATAGTAAGGTGCCAGTTGCGGGTGGCGCAGCTCAACCACTGTTAAAACCATTCGAAGATGCCGTTCGGATTCACGGTGTCTCTGGGATGCCTGGTTATGACTTCCCAACCGATCTACCTGATCCATTGCCAATGACCGCGGTTGAAGCTTTACGCGACTACATCATGGCAGAAGAAGAACCCATTACCTTGGTGCCAACCGGTGCTTACACGAATATCGCCTTACTATTCAAGACTTATCCCGAAGTGTTACCACACATTAAGGAAATCGTCGCTATGGGTGGTGCACTTGGTAAAGGTAACATGACCAGTGCCGCCGAATTCAACGTCTTCACTGACCCCCACGCCGCTGAAATCATGTATCAATCCGGCGTGCACATTACCATGGTAGGTTTGGACGTCACGATGAAAGCCTTATTGACGCGCGAATCCATTGATCAATTACCTGCATTAGGCCGCACGGGTACCATGCTTCACGCCCTCTTTGGTCACTACAACGACCGCAATCAGACGGGCGTTGCCATGCACGACGTTAACACCTTATTCTACCTACTACATCCAGAAGCCTTCACGACTGAAGACATGTGGATCGACGTGCAGACAGATGGCCCAGCTAATGGTGAAACTGTCGGTGATATCCGCGGTGCTTACCACGATGGCAAGACCAACGCGACAGTCTGTGTCGACATTAACGCTGACGCCTTCAACCAGTGGTTCTTGAAGACCGTCGCAGCAATCGATTAATCTCAATAAACTCATATTAAAACAAAACGTGATAACTAAAAACAGGTTACTTCAGAAATTAAAATTCTGAAGTAACCTGTTTTTTTCTTCAATTCAAATTAAATATCATCCGGCGCATCCAGAATCAACTGGATCAATGGTTGACCGAAATTGACTTCTTCGCCATTCTTCACTAAGAATGACTTGACGGTCCCAGCCTGCTTGGCAACAACTGGCCGCATCATCTGCATGGCCTGAATCAAGCCGACCTGTTGTCCAGCACTGACATGGTCACCAATGCTAACGTATGGTGCTTCCGCTGCCGAGTGTGCTGGGTAGTAAATTCCAACAACTGGCGCAGTGACGCATTCCTTGGGATCAATGGGTTCTGGCTTCGGTGCACTCATTGATTCAGCTGGCGCTTCTGATACTACTGGGATTACTGGAGCCGCAGACGTTACCCGTGTCTCAACGACTGGTTCCACTTCGGGTGCACTGGCCACTGAGACTGGTGTGGGCGCGATTGGTTCCGGTGTGACAACCGGTTCGCTAGGCAACGGTACGATTTGACCGGCATCTGCTGGCCTACCGTGACCCTTTTTTCCGAATTGAACACCAAAGTCCTTATCGTGGTATTCAAAACTAGTCAGACTACTCTGTTCAAATTTATCCATTAATTGATAGATCTTCTCTAATTCCATACAACACCCTCCAATAATTACGCTTCGATTATAACGCATAGTTTAGCGCAGGAATGTGGTGGAAGTATGAATCCTTCGTTAAGAATTCGTCAATATTCGAGCACTCACTTGCCAGCATCCCGCTTCATCAGGGATCAGACTGATTTTTAGTTCACCTTAATTGCTGCTATTACACTATAAGTCTGTGCTGCCCGCATCTTCCTGCGCCAGAAAATAGCCGTGGTGATCTAAGTCCCGTTTCAGGTCAGCCATCGTAAATTGATGGTAGTAGACGCGGTATTGGCGATCTGCCACCGAGAATAGATCGGTCAAGGTCTCACTGATATTGGCCGCAATCGCTGACTGGTTGACCTGTTCGTCCGTCTTAGACGGTCCCGTAATGAAGCGGGCATAGCTGATGGTTGGCGGAATCGTTAAGTCATACAGATCACCCAGATTCATATCAGCCAACGCCATTTCTAGTTGGTAACCCCCATTTTTACCGACCGTCCCTGTTAAATACCCTTGTTTATGTAATACGGATAAAATGTTGCGAATCATAACTGGATTCAAGTGCAACGATTGTGCCAGTTCCCGACTGGACACTTTGCTATCGCGGTGCACGTCTAAGTACAATAAACTGTGTACGGCTACCGAAAAATCTAGTTTCATACCATTTCCTCCGTCCTTTTGATCGTACTTCCATTCTACCACCAACTGTAATTTTGCTGGTTTCAATTCACTCCCAAATTACGCTATAATGACGACTGGGAGTGAAGATTATGCCATCTACCATTAGTGCCGCAACCTTTAAGTTGGCTGACGAAGTTGCTTTATCGCCAGCACAACAACAGTTAGAACAACAATTACTGACATTCATTAGCAATCATCTCAGCCAGCCTGAACCCGGGCTCTTCGTCATTCATGGCGACGCGGGTACAGGTAAAAGCGCCGTCCTGGCCGCTGCCTTCAGTCACTTGCAGGCGCTTAGTCGCAGCCAGACACCGCAGCTATTGCAAGATACCGAAAATTACTTAGTCGTTAACCATAACGAGATGTTGAAGATTTACAAACGGTTAGCTACAGATGATCCGAACCTTCGTAAAAAAGACTTTCAAAAACCAACACCACTCATCAATCGACTTGCCAAGCAACTGCAACAAGCTGACGTCGTCTTCGTTGATGAGGCGCACTTACTACTGACTCAACCAGATCGCTACAATCGCTTCACTGGTCACAATCAACTGACCGAACTATTAAAACACAGTCGTGTCGTCGTACTCGTATTCGACACAAAACAAGTTCTCAAACTGAAGAGTTACTGGCAAGCGAGCGACTTACAACCGTTTCTGAATCATTACCCGCACGCCACTTTCAATCTCGACCAGCAGTTACGAATTACTGGTAGTCCGGCTGTCGTCAACTGGATCAACAATTTTACTAATGGCCAGTTAGCCGCCCTACCACACGATCCGCATTTTGACCTCCGCATCTTTGACGATGGTCAACCAATGTACGACCGTATTCGCCAACAAGATCACCAGCACGGTTTGGCCCGCATGATAGCGACCGCTGACTTTCCCTACGTCGTTAACCACGGCACTTGGTACGTAACGGCTGGTGATCTGAAACTGCCGTGGGACAAGGTCAACCTCACCGATGACCCGTGGGCGCTGCGCCCAAAAACACTGGATGAGGTCGGTTCAATCTACACGATTCAGGGGTTTGATCTGAACTATGCCGGTGTGATCTTAGGTCCTTCCGTTGGCTACGATGCCACAACAGACCGGATTATCGTGAAACCGGAACGCTATGAAGACCAAGAAGCATTTAAGAAGCGCTCTGACCTCGGTGAACTAACGCAGTTAAAAGAACAGATCATCTTCAATTCAATCAACGTCCTCATGAAGCGCGGTCGTTATGGTCTCTACCTTTATGCGGTTGACCCAGCATTACGTAAACGTTTATTAGCGTTATAATTAAAGTTAATTACAAGAGGAGGGATTCCGCCATGCAAGTATCAATTCCGACCGTCGATGGGGCCCTAGCCGCAACTTACGCTAAACAGGCCGCTCCTACCCAGATGTACAAGGGCCACCCAATCATTTCATTTCCAATCAATATCAGTGACGTTCCTATGGGTACCCACTCATTAGCGTTTACTTTCGTTGACTACGATGCAATCCCAGTCAGTGGTTTCACTTGGATTCACTGGATTGCCGCCAACATTCCGGCTACCGTAACTCAGATTCCAGCAAATGCTAGCCAGACTGGTGCTATTCCAATGATTCAGGGGAATAATTCAACAGCCGGTCGTTACGTCAATGAGACTGATCTAAAAGTCAGTCAACATTACGTTGGTCCGTACCCGCCAAATAAAGACCACCGTTATTCCCTCAAGTTATTCGCATTAGATACCGAGTTAGATCTCCGACCAGGCTACTGGCTCAACGAATTTCACGATGCGATCGCGGGTCACGTACTTGCAACAGCGAAAACAACAGTCATTGGTAAAGCCTAATAATCAGGCACTAATATTTGGTACTAGCTTTCCACTTGTACCAACTCATATTTATTGACGTTAAAGCGGCTGTGACTTATTGTCACAACCGCTCTTTTTATTGCTTAGCCACAAACCAATTAATCGGCCATTACTATTTAAGCAAAGTATACCAAGAAAAATGCAATCAATGCGGGCAATCCTTGCACAACAATGATTGAACGACTCACCGTAGCGCTACCATAAATAGCCGCAACGATCACACAAGCTAGGAAAAATAACACGACTCCGGCACTCGCTACAGCCGGCACAACGAAGAGCCCGAATAAAATCCCAACTGCTAGAAAACCGTTATATAGGCCCTGATTCTTAAATAACAGCTGAACCGACGGCGTTTTCAAATCTTCACGTGGTACCCCAAACGCTTTGACGGCCATTTCACTATCCGCATTAAACATCTCTAACCATAAGATAAAACCGTGTTCGATTGCGACCACTATGGCCATAACTGTTGCTGCAATTTGCATCTGTAATTTCCTCCTGAGTATAAAAACATGTGGTTAGCGCCCTAATATTTTGTTAGCTTTCCAAACATACTGTCATTAAAACGTGTATCAAAAGCCCACTACCCTCGCTTAGTATCGCAATCTTGACGATTGAAAACCAATCATTCGTCTCGCAAAATTACGCTCAGTAGTGCCCCGGCTTCTGATACACGCTGTTACTTTATTAACACCCTGGCATCCACACGTCTTCCGGCTTAACGCCTTGCTCCTTCGCAAAAGCATTCCGTAGCGTTTCCATATCCATTAAATGATACGTCTGTGGATGTGCTGGATCATATGACTCGATCTGTGCCATCATGCCACCATCCTCATGTTCAATGATATGACAGTGATACATGTAGACCCCAGTCAGAGCAAACTTTACTTTAATTCTTACCGTTTCGCCTGGGTTAACTCCAACCGTGTCTTTCAAACCGTGTTCGTTTGGATAGACCGGCCCACCGTCACGAGATAGTACGGTGAATTGTGTTCCGTGAACGTGGAATGGGTGTACCATCCCATTTTTACAACTATTGGTATTGCGAATCTCCCAGATTACCACGTCATTGACCCGTTGACGAGCATCAATGCGTTGCATGTCGAACTTCTTACCATTCAATGCAACTTCATCATCCATGCCATCCATCGTAATCTTACGGACCGGCACATCCGGTGTTGGTGCTTCGTCTAAAATATCGACTAAGTGCTCTGGCAACTTGGTGTCATCAGGGACAAAGTCCTTAATTCGGAACTGGCATAACGCCGTTTCATCCGTCATTAAGGTCACGACATCGCCAACGTGATACTTGCCAAAGTCGACCACAATTTCGTCGCGTTCCGCACAAGTTACCATCACTTTAGTCATGTAGACCGGTGCTGGTAAGATACCCCCATCGGAAGCAACTTGAGCAAACGCTAAGTCATCATTAAAATGCAAGCGCCATTCACGACGGTTAGAGCCATTTAAAATCCGTAAGCGAACACGTTGGGTCGTCACATCAAAGTAAGGATTGACCGTCCCGTTAACCAGTGCCGTGTGCCCTTGAACACCATCAGGATCATAATCCGCCCGGTAATCAAACTGATTATCAGCATGGAATTCACGATCCTGTAAGACCATTGGAATGTCATCGACCCCATAATTACGCGGCAGTGGCAGTTTGGCCTCCACAGCATCCTGCACAATGACCATCGTGGCTAAGCCTTTCCAGACCTGCGTTGCTGTCGATGGACAAGGATGGGCATGTAACCAAAGTGTTGCGGCTGGTTGCTGCACTTTAAAGTCAATATGATTGGTCTCACCTGGATAAACGGGTGCATGACAACCTCCATCCGTAATCGGACCTGGCACGTTCAAACCATGCCAGTGAAACGTCGTTAATTCTGGTAGGTCATTCTTGAGATCAATATGGGTCTGCTTACCTTCACGAAACACAATCGTCTGGCCCAAGAAACTCGCATTATACCCCCAAGTTTTTGTTGGTTGCCCAGGTAAAAAATGTGTAGTACTTTCCTGTGCCGTTACGGTATAATAGTCACTTGTGGCTGTTTGACGATCCGGCTTAAGCAACGGCGGAATCGCTAACGGTTGTGGTTCAACTTTTGGTGTGATCAATGGAATATAACCACCATCATGTGTGTTGTAAGCAGGTTCATCAAAAAAATAATCAGTGTAGACTTTTTTTGCCATATTGAGATCCCCCTAAAATTAAAATTATCCTATATAATAGCGCGACGTTATAGCTCGTCATGTCTAGTTTAGAATTATTTTAAATAGGTGTCAATCGTGCGCCTGCTGTTAAGCTAGCTGCCGACCCAGCTTAGGCTCGCTAATTAGTATAACTGATTAACTTGCTGGCTAGCTTCATCACCTAACAGCGCATTGGTTACTAAGTGATCAAAATAACTGGTCTCAACAACACCGGCTAGTACTGCTAGTTCGGTATTTAGTGCGGGTAATTTCGCATAACTTGGAAAATGACAGTCAATTAGCAGATTGCCGTTATCAGTTAACGTGAAACCATCCCGGTTAGTCGCCGTACGAATAGTTGCCTGACCACCCAGGTCACCAACCGTTCGCATGACGAGCGATAATCCGGCAGGTAAAACTTCCAGTACTAACGGCGTCTTAATATCGAACTCATCTACTAACCGTTCTTGCATGGTCAGTAGCCAGTATTCATCTGCGAGACTAGCAATCATCTTTTCGTTAGCGTGAATACCACCGCCACTTTTTAATGCATTACCATGATGGTCCAATTGGTCACAACCATCAAATGCAATATCGACACGCTCACAATACTGCGTGTCCACAACCGTATAACCTAAAACCGTTGCTAATTGTCGCGTCGTTGGCGAAGGCGTCACAATCGTAATCTCGTTAATAAGATTAGCCGCCTCCTTAACGAGTTCACCGACCGTACTGCCGCCGCCAAAACCGACCACCATTCCTGGTTTGATCAGTGTTAGTGCTTGTTGAACAATGGCTTGTTTAATCGTCATATTTATCACTCCCATAGATTATGAATCATTACATATTCTCTTCTAAATGCCTATAAATAGCAATAACTGATGTGTTTGTTTGCCCAAACACACCAGTTATTGTCGTATAGCATAACGCTGATAAATGATAGCGTATTTAACTAACCGTTCAGTTGGCATAATACCCAATTGTGCCAACTAGTTCAAACTTCTCATTATCACACTGACCACCGCACATTTTATAATGGGGTTAGTTGATGCCAACCTTCATTGTAAAGAGAGAGGGTTACAACAATGAGTAAAAAGCGTCATAGTCTATTAGTTCGCTTAGTTTTAACAGTTATTATTAGTTTCGGGTTAATTCCCGTCGTCAATGCACAAGCGTCAGCAACACCATTTTCACGTAGTCGCTGGCCACGTGCTCAAGTCACATACGTGATTCAAGCACCAAGTTATCAACGAAATGTCTATCTAGCTGCGATCCGTGCATGGAACGCAACCGGACAGTTCAGATTTGTCCAAGGCTCAAATGCTCATCACCAAGTTATCTTAACAACCAGTACTTCAACTACTGGACAGTTCTACCGCTTATCAGGAATCACATTTCAAACCGGCTATCATAACGGCTACTACACTCAATCTCGTGTCTTATTACTGACACGGAATCTAAGTAATTTCCGTTATTCCTATACGGATCAAGTTCATGTAGCTGAACACGAATTAGGGCATTCAATGGGCCTACAACATAGCCGTGATCGACACAGTGTTATGTTGAACAACAACCGCTATAACGGCATTAGCAGTGCCGATATTGCAGCTGTCAGACTACGTTACCGATTAGCAGTCGGTAGATTATAGTCCCAGCAATCAGGCTTGTCATTAAAACTCGTGGGTATGGTCGGACCCCACTTCAATTAATGCCACGCCCTCGAAAGAATCACGAGCTTCAATCGTGATTCTTTTTTTGTTGCCAAAATTCACACAACACTTCAATCAATCCCAAATCAGCAATAACCCAATGCTAATTTAATTAGCTATGTAAT
Organism: Lactiplantibacillus herbarum; assembly: GCF_001039045.1. GTDB lineage: Bacteria > Bacillota > Bacilli > Lactobacillales > Lactobacillaceae > Lactiplantibacillus > Lactiplantibacillus herbarum. The sequence continues at coordinate 79,736 of NZ_LFEE01000042.1, read as the reverse complement.
AAGTAACCGTAACTACCCAAGATAAGTAAGACGTACCCAGCAGCGGCACCTAGCGCAAGTAGCATCTCACTCCCCGGCTTAAATCCGTGCCGGCGACAAAAGGCTAAACAGCCACTAGTCACGACCATCAGTGAAAAGCCAATCATCACAACACTCAGGAGCCTTCCCCACTTACCCAGCAAGGCACAGCCCACACCAAGTATCGTTATTACGATAATAATTAGCCACCGTTGACGCCCAGTCAGTTGTTGATACATATTACATCCCACCATATATAGTTAATGCAGTTAATATTACTCTACTTGAATTTTACCATTTTGTTAAGGATTTGCCAACTAAACTAATTATTAGATTATTAAGCTTGTTGACGTTCATCCGCTGATTCAAGCCCCAAAGCCTCATCAAACGCGTGGAATTTTTCAATGATCGTCTTCGCAGAGTTTTGGAACTTAGCTTGTTCGGTTGCCGTCAATGCCAACTTGGTGACCTGTTCAACGCCGTGTTTACCAATAATCGCTGGTTGACCAACGTACGTTCCAAACGTTTCGTTATAGGCCGACACCGGACAAGCTAACCGAGCATCTGCCAAGACTGCTTCGCTCAACTTAACCGCACAAGTCGCAATTGCAAAGCTGGTGTAGCCCTTGCCAGAATGCACTGCCCAACCGCCGTGCCGGGCTTCCGCTTCCAATTCGTCCAAGTCTAAGTGGTACTGATCCACTAACGTTGTAATCGGAATACCGTTGACTTGTACCGTCGACCACGCGCTGAATTGGGATTCACCGTGTTCACCATAGACGTAACCACTGATATTCTTGGGATCACAGTTGAAGACTTCTGCCACCACTTTTTGCATCCGGGCCGTATCCAGAAAAGTCCCCGTCCCAAAAACTTGTTGCCGAGATAGACCAGTCGCTCGCTGAAAATAGTGCGTAATCGCATCACAAGGATTCATCGTATCGATAACAACACCGTTAAAACCGGTCGCTTTAACTTGCGGTGCGATTGCCTGCACAATGTGCTGCGTATACTCAAACTCAGCCCAACGATTACCCGACGCATGGTCAAGTGCGTGGATGTTGCCACTAGTAATGAAGAGAATATCCGTATCAGCTAGTTCCTGATAGTCATTAATCTTGATAATCGTTCGGCTGTCCAAACGAGCCTGGGCATCTTGTAGATCCAACTGTTCTGCGCGAGCTTTACCCACGTTAGTATCAATTAACACCAATTCGTCGGCAATTCCTTTACAAACTAACGTATAGGCAATGGTTGCCCCGACATGACCAACCCCGATAATCGCATATTTCCGCATAAGCTGAACCTCCACTATTTATTATGAGAATTGTTCTCATTTATTTTTAATGATTCCAACCATACAGCGGTCTTAAATTATCGTCAATTTTAGAAAGCGGTTTAAGCGACAGATAGTTATTATCTTAATGACTATCTCACAAATACCCAGCTAGCGGTCACATTAAAATTAAGATAATTAGCTATTCGCGGGCCTATTCTCAACATTCTTCACCTTCTATCCAGCTATACGACCTTAACTAATCATTCACAGAACACTAGCTGATATAGATGTTACAAAACATTACACTACTCGGCTTAAAAATCGCTATTTCAAGCCATGATTGTTTGTAATTTGACTTAAATCTAAAAAAACAGTGTGTTTATTAAAAATCAATGTTATAATTTCTAACATCAAATGGTATGGATGGGAGTTGGGATTATGAGTGCTGCAAATTCAACATTTTTAGTTTTGTCTAGCATATTGGTATTGTTCATGACACCAGGGTTAGCCTTTTTCTACGGGGGCTTAGTTTCTAAGCGTAACGTCGTCAATACGATGTTATCTGTCTTCATGATCTGTGGTTTAGCGATCCTACTCTGGGTTGCTTTCGGCTACTCGCTATCTTTTTCCGGTGATTTCGGCGGTATTATCGGTAACTTCAAAGCAGTTTGGTTGCATGGCATCGATCTAACCGCCTTGACGCCAACTAAAATCCCCAACGGTCTGTACCTTATTTTTCAAATGATGTTCGCAATTATCACACCAGCGCTCTTCGTCGGCGCCGTCGTTGGTCGGATTCGTTTCAAATTTCTCTTAACCTTCATTATCTGTTGGTCACTACTGATCTACTATCCCATGGTCCACATGGTCTGGGACAACGGCCTGTTAGCTAAACTCGGCGTGATCGACTTTGCCGGTGGGACCGTGGTTCATATCAACGCCGGGATTACCGCCCTCGTCTTATCAGCTTTCCTTGGTGCTCGCCACAAGTATAGTAAAGATGCCACGCAGCACTACAACATCTTATGGGTCCTCCTTGGGACTGCTATTCTCTGGATTGGTTGGTACGGATTCAACGCCGGTTCAGCACTTGCCATGAATAGCATTGCCATTCAAGCTTTCCTAACCACGACCATTGCAACCGCCACTTCTATGATGACGTGGATGGTCGTCGATATGTTAACTAAGGGCAAACCAACCTTAGTTGGCGTCTGTACCGGTACTCTGTGTGGCTTAGTTGCCATCACGCCAGCTTGTGGTTACGTTACCGTTAGCGGTGCCTTTTGGATTGGCCTCATCGCCACCTTAACCAGCTACTTATTTATCACTAAAATCAAACCACGTCTAGGAATTGATGACGCCCTTGACGCATTCGGTTGCCACGGCGTTTCTGGAATCGTCGGCAGTGTTCTAACCGGACTCTTCGCTAGCAAAGCCGTCAACAATACCATTTCACTCAACGGGCTCTTTTACGGCGGCGGATTCAAATTGTTTGGCCTTCAGTTATTAGCCACCGCCTTCACGATCGTGTTCACCGCTATCATGTGCATCGTGATCATCGTTATTCTAAAACGAGTCATCAGAATGCGGGTCGATGCGCACGAAGAAGAAGTCGGTCTCGATCAAGGTGAACACGGTGAAGTTGCCGACTACACCGTCGAATTGAGTCGTGATCTAAGCAGTATCCAGCAACACAGCGACGAATTCCAGGGGCAACTCTCACAACTGCATGATCAGCAGCATCGATTCCGGTAATACTAATTACATCTCAACTATCCAAAAAGCCGCCTGATTTTTTTCAGGCGGCTTTTTCATCTATTTAGAATCCATTTCGCTAAAGACCAAGGTTTAACTAGGAAACAATTATCCAATTAACAAAGACTTACTAAAATTTAAGTGGTATTTACTGAAAAACCGTCAGTTGATTACTATTTAAAATAGTAATCAAAACTAGCCGTTAGGGGTGATCTGACAACGCTCAGCCATGAAATTACACTTAGCTGAGTGGTTTGCTCAGGTTAGTGTAAGGCCGAGTTTTGAGATTGACAGCGGGTTGTGCTGGTGAGCTCAAAATCGTGCCCATGGCGTTCCAGCGTTTTCAGATCGCCCCGGTAGGCGGATAAATCCGCACGTATCGCATTTATTTATAGAACAATTAAACTAACTCAATACGTAAAGTGATAACTAATCTTAACCTCGTGACCGTCTCATCAACCGGACACCCGTGATGACCGTCGCCACCAAACAGATCCCCAGCGATACCATAAAGGCCACGTGCATTCCGTCGATGAAGATTTCAGGATGAGCTGGTAAGTATGACGTCACCTTGTATCCTGCTGTACGGCTCATTGCTGAATACAGTACCGTCGTGGCAACCGAAATGCCGACAATCATGCCGAGTTCACGAGCCAGTGCGTTGATACCACCCGCGACACCAAGATCCTTAACCGGCACTGAACTCATCACGATCGAGTTATTTGGCGCCATGAAGATCCCGTTACCGAAACCAACCAAGCCAACGAAGAACAGGAAGAACCACAATGGCGTTGCTAATCCTACCACCATGTAGCCAATCTGACTGATTGAAATCAAGACCAGACCGACAAACGTTAATAATTCGGGCCCAATCTTATCTGAAATCGTCCCGGCAATCGGTGCGACAACTACTTGCACGATTGGAAAGACCATCAAGGCATAACCAGCGTAGTTCGCTTCTAAGCCACGGGCATTTTCCAGATAAAACGGCGCAATTACGTTAAAGAAGAAGTTCGCAATGAAGATCAAGAGCGCACATAAAATACTGATACTGAACTGCGCGTTTTTAAACAACTGTAATGCCAGCAGCGGATTGTCGTGATGCAATTCGACCCGAATAAAGATTACTAGGGTCACTAAAGCTACCGCGAACAAACCTAAAATAGTGGGTTGCGTAAACCCAATCTCTTGCCCGATGAAGATTCCCGCAAATAATGCCACAATCAGCACTGCAAACAAGCCTGCTCCCGCTTTATCGAGCGGTTGTTGGGTCGTTGTAATATCCTTGGGTAAAATCACCGCACCCAAGATCATCGCAAGAATTCCAACTGGCACGTTGATCCAGAAAATATAGCCCCAGCTCAAGTGAGCCAAAATCAAACCACCGATTCCGGGTCCCGCAATGCTCCCCAGTGCAACGAATGAACCAATCATTCCTAGTGCTCGTCCGCGTTCCTTGAACGGAAAGACTTCGGTGATAATCCCGTTATTAGTACTCATCGTCATCGCCGCCCCAATCGCTTGAACGCTTCGAGCCGCTAACAACACACCTAAACCAGAATTAAAACCTGATAATAATGAACCCAGAATAAATAGGATCGACCCGAGCTTAAAGACCCGAATCTTACCGTAAATATCACCGAGTTTTCCGAATAATAGCAACAGTGCACAAATCACAATCAAATAAATCGACACGACCCACTCCGCTTGGTTCATCGGAATGTTCAAATCCTTACTCATCACGGGTAACGCAATGTTCACGATACTACCATCGAGCGTTGACATAAATGTAAATAGACACACCGCTACCAAGATCCACCAGCGGTGCTTTTGAATTTGCGGGTCCGCCGCAAATGCTGTTGTTTTCATCAATTCTTTACCCCTTTGTTTGCGTTAATCGTTCAGTCACCCATGTTAATTGTGCTTGGGCTCGTACCCGCTGCAAGTCATTAACCGCCAACGCATCTTGAATATCTGCGGCCAGCATATTGGGATTGTTAGTCACATGAGTTCGTTGGATTGCCAGTCGTTCAAGCTGGTCGCGCGCAAACTCTTGAAAAGGCTTGTAACACGACTCGCCGTTGCGCCACTGGCAATAGATGTAAAAAGTTAACTTTCATCTGAAACGTCAATTGCGTTTGTTTATTCAAAACAACGGGCTGTTGGATGAGCTGTGCAAATCGTTCCCGTCCCACTGTCGTAATCGTCGCCAATTTCTGCGGGCGTTTACTCGTCGTATCCTTAAACGCCAGCGTCAATTCCTCGGCTGTCGCTAGTTTATCCAACAATGGGTATAACGCACCAAAACTGATTGTCAGTTCAGACCCAACCACGTTTACTAGCGCCTTTCGCAACTGATATCCCGTCATCGGGTGGTCCATCAGTTGACCTAAAATAAATAATTCATACATTTCAACTCACCTAACTTTCGCGATTCTTAGTATATGTATCTTTTCGATATATTGCAAGGGTTAATCATAAATCAACTATGACAACAGTCCTTCAATCGCTGAAATTCTCGTTTTCAAGTGGCTGCCAATCTTGTACTCACAATTAACTAGCAAAATTGTCAAAACAATGCCTCAAATAACGGTTTAGCACCAAAAAGTGCTATGATAGGAAGACATTAACTAAGGGGGTTAGACACGATGAATTCAATTATTGAAGATTTACAACTAGCTGCACGCCAAGGATTCTTAATCAATTTGTACCAAACCAATAGCGACGTGGTGTACACCGGCTACATCGACCGTCTGGCACCCGATGGCGTCGTCATCAACACTCATGACGATGCTGGTCTTCACGACGGTGCAGTCTTCGCACGCTACGACAGTATTGATGAAGTTGAAACAACGAGTGAAGATCTCGACAATATGACTTTCCGAATTGCCAACGCTGAAACCGAGGGACTGAACGCCGTCCCCCAACCAGACATTGATTTAGATGAACAGCAAGCCGTCCTACCACAACTTGCCATGCAAGCTCAGGCTGACGGGCAAGTTATTCTATTAGTCTTAGCCGATAGTGATAATTATTTGGAGGGACAGGTCAATCACGTCACTGCCCAATCATTAACTTTCACTGTTTTTGACAAATTTAATTTCACCCACCACGATCGCCGCGAAATCGCGCTAAGTGACATTCAAACTCTTGAATTTTGCGGTAATGAGCTCTTACTTGAAAGTGCATTCGTAAAAACCACTCGGCCACACGAAGACACCATCCGCGTCAGCGGTGATCCAGCCGTAGATGCTACCTTAAAACAGGCAGCCAAAGATAATGAACTGATTGCGATTCGTTCCGCAGACGGCTCCGGCATGTTCTTCGTAGGCTTCATCAACACGTTGAATACGGATAGCGTATTGATCAATCTAATCGACATGACCGGGCAGTTCGGTGGTTACACACTATGCCGCCGGTCACTGATCGAATCGGTGACGATTCAATCCGACTATCTACAGACCATGCGCGGCTTCATTGAATTGAATCAACAATATGAACTCAATGTTCAGCCCGTCCTCAACGATGAACGGCTCTTCGACGCCACGACCGACTTATTTGAAAGTATCCTGCGACAAGCTGCCACTTTCAATAACTTGGTGCATCTGACAACCGAAAATCCAATGCTACCTGCTATGACGGGCTACCCAAGCACACTAACCAATGGTCACTTCGTCTTCTATACGGTGGACGAAGATAACCAGATTAATCACGTGGGACATCTGATTGAACTCGATCAGGTAGTGGAACTTTCCTTCGGTTACATGGACGCCTACTTGCTGGAGAAACGCCTGAAGAATGCCGGTAATCTGTAGTCTAACAAGCAACTAACCGATTGATCTATAAAAACAACAAATAACGACTTGATTCGATCCGAAGATCTGAATCAAGTCGCTATTTTTAATCAGTCTAGGAATTTACACATTTACTTCAGCCTCTCTAATTTTTGCCATCTTTTGCCCCAAATTCAGTCTTCTAACTTGTTAAGTATGTATTCGTAAATTAAGATATAAACAGCGTTCCTGCAGCATTTAATGTCAAAATAATAACAAGCAATCACCAAGTATCATGTTTCTTCAAAAATCACAAATTATTCAAGGAGGAATCTTATCAATGAAAGCTATCGTCGTCACTCATCCAGGTGGGCCCGAAGTATTAAACTACACTGATGTTCCGTTACCAGAACTAAAGCCTGGCTGGACGCGCGTTAAAGTCGCTGGTTTCGGCATCAACCATTCCGAAGTTTTCACTCGTGAAGGCCAATCACCATCCGTTCAATTCCCACGGATTCTGGGTATCGAAGTCGTTGGAACCATCGACGCAACTACCGCACCTGATGATTTCACGGTCGGTCAACGAGTCGTCTCACTGATGGGCGAAATGGGCAGGGCATTTGATGGCAGTTATGCCGAATACGTTTTATTACCAAATAAGCAGGTCTATCCGATAACGTCCACGTTAAGTTGGGACAAAATGGCGGCCATTCCCGAGACCTACTATACCGCCTTCGGTATTTTTAAGAGCCTCCAAATTAAGGAAAACGATCGCATTCTGATTCGAGCTGCAACTAGTAGTGTCGGGATTGCCGCACTGCAACTTATCAAGTCTTTGCCCTTTAAGACTGAAGTAGTCGGGACAACTCGTTCTGATAAGAAGAACGATCAATTAATCGCACTGGGTATCGATGAAGTATTAGTCACCCCCGATACGCTACACTTACCTGAAAATAGCGGCACTTTCGATAAAGTTATCGACCTAATTGGCCCAGCCTCAGTTTCCGATTCCTTAGCGCACCTTAATGAATTCGGAATTGTCAGTTCTACTGGCCAATTAGGCGGTCAGTGGACCCTTAATGATTTTGACCCGATTACTGCTATTCCCAATAATAGTTATCTGACCGGATTCTACTCAGGTGACGTTTCAGCCAAACTGATTCAGGAATTATTTACGTATATTGAAGAGCGGCACATCGACGTCACTCCTAGCAAAGTTTTCTCACTTGATGAAACACGGCAAGCTCACGAATACTCAGCCAGCGCAACCGGCTTGGGTAAAGTCGTTGTCCTCGTTAATTAAATTAACTGTTAATATCATTTTTAAAACTGAATAATCAGACTTTTCTACTTTTAAAGGACCACAGTATCAGCGAAAAATGCTAATACTGCGGTCCTTTCGATACTGATTATTCTTATTCCTCAAAATAAATCTGATAATGCCGCTGACACCTCGGATTAAACCACTGCTGACAATAAGGGCAACGGCCAAGTTGATACTGATCTGTCGTCAATCGATGCCGACAAACGCCACACAAAACTGCTAACGATCCTATTTTGCTAGCCACAAAATAATGGTCACAAAGGGTGTCGTGACACTGATAACACGCATAGTATCGTTGACATTCAGCACACCACAACGCCGCAACATCTTCATCTTGATGATAGTGTTGACAACGACCCGCAATATCTAACCCGATACCATAAATTTCAGTCATCCATCCCACCGCCTTATGCTGGTAAGTCTACTTTGATCACTTCGCCACTCATATAAGTCTTCCGTTCACCGTCACTAGTTTCAACGACCAAACCACCACGTTCATCAATCGCTGCGGCCGTGCCGTGAATCGTTTGATTACCAACTTGTAACGTGACTTGTTGGCCTAACACCATTGAATTCTCCCGGTAAGTCGGCAAGAATTCAGCCTGTGAGTAGTGTTGATCTAATGCAACTAATTGCGCTAATAACGCTGCGGCCAACCGATTACGATCAACAGCAGTCGTTGGATCAATCGCCTGTGCACGCGTCACCAATTCCTCTGGAAAGTCGGTCGTCGTTAAGTTGAGACCGACGCCCACGATAAAAGCTGAGGCAGAGGTCGATTCTAACTCTAAGGTGGCTTCCGTAATAATACCGCCAACTTTGCGTTGATCCATCAAGATATCATTGACCCATTTCAATGCAAACACCTTATCTGGGTAGAAACGCTGTAGCACCGTCAATACACTGACAGCCACACCCGTCGTTAATAATCCCACATTCGCCAACGCATTCGTGGGATTCGGCAAGATCAAGCTAAAATACAAACCAGTCTGGGCGGGCGAATAGAATTCACGTCCTTGGCGACCGTAACCCGCAGTCTGCTGATCCGCAAAAAATGCCGCGTACTGTGGCTGGTGCCGACTCAAAAATTGTTTAGCTAAGCTTTGAGTTGAATTCGTTTCACTAACCACTTCAATTGGGCCAGCAAACTGCTGCTGACCATAGATTTGAATGGCATTAGCATCCAATTGCTGACTACCGGCATAACGATAACCGCGATTTTTGCGACTTTCAATCAGATGCCCCTGTTTCTTCAGCGCGTTAATTGCTTTCCAGACGCTCTCACGACTACGGCCACTCTGCTGAGCCAACTCATCTCCCGATAGCCAAGTATCAGGATTCTGGAGCAACGCGGCCAAAACTTGTTCCTTTGTTGTCATGCTAATTCCTCCTACACCTACATCGCAATATCGAAGTTAACTGCCGCCCGGACACGTCGCGCAACCAGCACAGCCAGGCCAGCCTTGATTAAATCCCCTGGAATAAATGCTAGGTTAGATAACAATGCTGCTGACAACGCCATGTGCGATTGCGCGGCCAGCCAAACGCCACCAACGCAATCAATAAACAAAATCCCACCGATACCGACAATCAATAATTCTCGCCACCAATTTTTAGCAGTAGTCGCGTGTGTTACGTGCATTAACGTCCCAATTAACCACGGTGTTAACAGCCAAGCAACTAAGTAGCCACCGGTTGGTCCCAAGAAGACCGCGGCGCCACCACGGCCACCGGACAATAGCGGTAACCCCAATGCGACCAATGCTAAAAACAGCCCTACCGCAATCGTGCCATACTTACGTCCCAATAATTCGGCTGCCAGAAAGATCCCCATATTCTGTAAAATGACTGGTACCGGAATAAATCCGATTGGAATACCCGGGAAAAAGCCAAGTACGATAATCAGTGCGGTCACCATCGCCGTCTGTGTTAAGTGTTTTGCCGTTTGTTGATTCGTCATGATTGCACCCCTGTTAATCAATTTAAACGCAATTATAGACCAACAGTAACCCGATATCAATACCATGGGTTACTGTTTAACAAAAAAAGTCCCGTAACCACGATTAAATGGTTACGGGACTTACAAATCAATCTTTAGGAATCCGTTTTTCAACGTGGTACTTACGTGCTTCCGGGTTGGGAGTATCCGCCGAAATCAAATCATCCGCATAAAAGACCGAGTAGCCGTTCTCTTGTTCCAACGGCCGGGCGATCATCAGCCCACGCTTGCGACCGTGCTGCGCGTTATACACGTCAGCACTACGGAGAGCTTCACTATAATCGTGAGATTCCGAAATCGCATCACCGGGATTAAATAAGACATTTTCATCCATTGCAATCAGCTCCTTGTAGTTTATACCTTAATTATACACGCTGAACCGGTAACGTTGAAAGTTTAAAGATTGATATCAACGTTATAAGTTAATTGTGACAGCGTCAAACCCTTAGTGACCAATTGACCAATCAAAGCTTGGGCTTTATCACGCATTTGCGCAACCATCACTTTATCCTGTTCCGTCAAGAAATCAGTCAAGGCTTCACCAGATAACTTAGCGGCTTGTTCGTCAGTTTTAGCAACGAATTGAACTAATTCGATCCGGCATTCCTTCAAGTAATCGATATCTTCTTGAACGAAGTCAGCGTAGTGTGATTCCACGATCATTGAAAGCGTCCGGTATAACCAGTAAGCACTCTTCATGTCATGGGTAAGTGGTGTGTTGGCAAAACTGGGATCAGTTTCAGACACATTGGCATGGAATGGCAAGTATGGTGCAAATGAAGGCACCCCAAAGGTCATCCACATAATGGCGCTTTGTTCTTCAGGCACGTCATTACGAATCTGCATCACGTGTGAGTTTTGGGTACGGTTCATTGAGATTGGCCGGAATTTCTTAGCTTCTGGCGTATTCAAGAATGGATCGTACTTCGTTTCGTTGTAATGTGAACCTAAGACGTATTCAATGTCCGCAACTGAGATCTTCTTAGTTGCGTAACAGATGAATGGCAATTCACTTGATTGTGGATCCTGTTCGATTTCAGGATTGAAGTAATGTTGACCATACCAAACACGTGGGGTGTTGTAGTGACGGTCTTTTTCATTGTCTGTCCCGAAGATGTGACGGAAGTTAAAACCTTCCTTATCAGGGTTCAAATGGTTACTTTCAACAAATTCTTGAATGCCATCTGACCACATAAAGTTGTCATTATCGTTGAAATCAACCCATTGGATGGCAACCTGGTTAGCTGCGACTGCGTAAGCATCGTCAGGAATCCGTTGAGCAACCCAGTGATGACCAGTAACAATTTCCATGTACCAAACATCATTTTTATCGTTGAAGAGAACACCGTTACCTTCTGGCGAACCATACTTGGCAATCAAGTTACCTAAGTATTCAACCCCGCCCTTAGCGGAATCAATGAATGGCGTTACCATCGTTGGTAGTGAGTCTTCAGCTAAACCATTTTTAACAAATGGATCAAACGTTAAAGTGTGTTCGTTACCGTAAACACTTTCGGTAGAAGAAACACCGACGTTCTTTTCGTTAAAACCGTTTTCTTCGAAGACACCTTTTTCGGCAACTTCAATATTAGGAACGGCTTGGTAGCGGTAGCCGTCTGCTGGTAGGGGGGCGGTAAAACCGTTCTTACCAGAAGTTAACGTTTCATTCCGACCGTGAACGGCTGGATGAACGATAAATTTTTGTGGTGTGATGGGCATAAAAGTATCATCATTACGAGCAGTCATCGGTGAACCGTCAACGGTGGCCTTTTTACCTACTAAAATGGTTGTACAAGCTTGTTCGTACATGCAAACATCTCCAGTCTTTAAAATCATGATCACATTCAATGATACACGCTCTCATTAAAAATGCCACCTTATCGGAAGCGCTAACAGTTAATTCTTACGCAATTTTAATTGCAGATGTTTTTATTTATTAAAACCAATCTTTTTATACTTTAATGAATAATTCTTAATTTCGAAAAATCATCGCCACACTTTCTTCACAATTGGTTGTTATGATGTATCCATAGCAATTAAGGATCCCCCTCCAAGGTTGCTATATAAAATAATTAACATTTTTTTCATTTACTCCTCCAAAGTAATGAAATTTGTCAAAGCGAAATCTTTGACAGCTTGGTGAGCGGCATGTGAACGTCCCCCCGCTTATATGAATAAACGCTCATCAAGTTTTCTATATACGATTCCCCGTCGTATATAGACCTACTCCTTTTGACCTTCGTATTCCCGTACGAAGGTTTTTTTGTGCAGAGTGTGAGGTCCAAGCGGGTAGGTGGCGAGGATTAGCCTAGCCATATCATTGGTTGGGCGGGCTTTCCCAATCGATGATGTGGCGTAGCTAACCACAACCACCTGCTTGGCCCGAACACGTTTCGACTATCTCGAGTGATGCGGTTTTGGCATTGTAACAGTAGCGTAGCAAGCACAACCAGCTGCCCCGCCGAGCATATTTCGACTACATAACAGTACTACAGAATTCCCCTTCATCTCCCACCCACAACATCCCCACCTAACTTCCCCCTATAAACAGCTCCGCCACGTAACTAAACCCATGCAAAAGCCTATCATTCTCTACATAAACGGCCTATAATCTAATTATTATCTAGTTAAAGGTGGGAAGACATATGCAAGAAGGATACTTGGATCAACGCTTAATCGGGCAACAGTTCGTTATTCAACCAACTGATCTAACTGACGGTGTTACCTTCTATGGTATCTTTTACCATTTGCACGCCGCCGTACCGTTACACGTTGGTGATACCGTCGAAATTACGGCCACCAGCCCGCACGGTTTAACAGTAATTATCATAGTACCATCAGAATAAGGGGGATTTTATTATGTTAGGTCTAATTATTGGCATCATCATCGTATTACTCGTTATTTTAACGTTGGCTGCGTCCATTCGAATTATTACGCAGCCTAATCAGGGGGTCGTCTTAACTTTCGGGAAGTTCGAACGGGTCTTAGATTCTGGGATTCATTTTATCAAACCATTTATCTCACGGATTATTACGGTAAATACCGCTCAAACACCGGTCGATCTTAATCAACAAGTTGTTATCACTAAAGATAACGCTGAAATTTCAGTTAAAATTTCACTGAAGTATCACGTCACTAATATCGAAGATTTTGTTTTCAAAAATGAGGATTCTGTTCGTAGTATGATTCAAGATACGCGGGCAGCACTTCGTGGAATCATTGGGAATAAAGAACTTAATGAAGTTTTGAACGGGACGCAAGAAATTAACGCTGCGTTGTTCAAAGAAATTTCATCTGTAACAGCCGGTTATGGTTTGAACGTTGATCGGGTCAATATTGACTCGGTTAATCCTTCCGCTGACATCCAAGCTTCGATGAACAAACTCTTGCAAGCTACCCGTGAACGGGACGCTACCATCGCAACCGCTGAAGGTAAGAGCAAGTCGATTACCTTAGAAAACGAAGCCAACAATAAAGCGTTACTGGCAACTAACAAGGCACAAAATGAAGCGTTAGTTAATAGCGCTACCGCCAAAGCAACCGCCGTTCAGACAGAAGCGGACGCCGATGCTTACCGGACTCGGATCTTGAACGAAGCCTTATCGCAATCATCTGAAAACTACTTCATCTTCCAGAATACCGAAGCCGTTAAAGCTTTGGCAGACGGTAAAGCTAACACCGTCGTCTTACCAAACCAGACGTTGGATAGCCTCGGCTTAATTCCAGCATTAACTAAAATTGGCAAACTGACTAATAACCCGTCATAATACCAGTTTAAAAAAGACAATTACTCAATTTAAATCAGCAAAAGACCCTTTAACACAACAGGTTAAAGGGTCTTTTGCTGTCTTATCCCGCTATCAGTGGTACTTTAAATATGATTATTATTTTAAATAGGTTAAAATTAAATTGCATAAAACTATGTTTAGAGGTGTTAATTGTGAAACAACCTTGGCAAACCGCGTGGCCTGAGCGAATTAGTTATGGGCTCAGTGACGCCGCGGACAATCTGGTCTTTCAAATGATGACCACGTACCTGCTATTTTTCTATACGGATGTTTACGGCCTTTCCACGAGCGCCGCTGCGATTCTGTTCATCGTTGCCCGCTTGGCCGATGTCGTCGAAAGCTTAATTATCGGTATCATGATTGACCACACCCACTCACGTTTCGGCAAGAGTCGGCCGTTCTTTCTGTGGTACGCGTTACCGTACGTGCTCTTTGCGGTCTTAACTTTTGTAACGCCAAACTTCAACGATACTGGCAAATTGGTCTGGGCATACGTAACCTACTTAGGATTAGGATTCTTCTACACCGCCGTCAACTTGCCGATCACTTCGATCTTACCGGCACTTTCCCAAAACGAACGTGAACTGACGTTATTAGGGGTTATTCGGCAATTCTTCGGCAGCAGTGTTCAGATTATCGTCGCTGTCTTCACGCTGCCACTCGTTGCGTTCTTTGGTCGTGGTAATCAGCAACATGGCTTCTTACTCACGATTATCCTATTCGGTGTGATTTCGTTGGCCCTGATTTTAAATACCTTCTTTCAAGTACGTGAACGGTTCAGCCAGCCTGAGCAGCCACATCAATCAGCAAAAATCATCTGGGGTATGCTGAAGAAAAATCAGCCGTGGTTCGTGCTCTCAGGTGTGATTCTGTTGTTCTGGCTGACAACTGCCATTAAGAATCAAACAACCATTTATTATTTCAAATATCTGATCAATCGCGAAGATCTCGTCCCAGTGGTCAATGCCTTTACGTTTGCCTCGTTAATCGGAGTTGTTCTAATCGTGCGGTTAGCAAATCACCATGGCAATAAAAAGACGATGTTGGTCGGAATTATTACCGCAGCAATCGGTCAACTTGTTTTAGGCCTAGGAACCACACTAGGTCACCTGCCATTAATCTTCGGTGGCACCCTCGTCAACGCGGTCGGTAATGGTCTAATCGTTGGTCTTGTATCCATCATGATTGCAGATACAATCCGCTATGGTACGGCCCTCGGAATTCAGGCAGAAGGCATCTTAGCTTCAACCGACGATTTTGGCGTCAACGTCGGCTTAGGACTCGGTGGTCTGGTCACAGCTGGCCTCTTCCACCTGAGCGGTTACACAGCCAATCACGCGCAAAACGTGGCAACTCAACACATGATTACGTTGAACTATGCTTGGTTACCACTACTGCTCTACTTGGTAATGTTCATCGTTCTGCTCTTCTATAACGAAAAGCAATTACAAACGGTCATTCACGCGGAATAGTAAACACGTCTGAGATTTTATCTCAGACGTGTTTTTGCATTGATCCCCACAACACAAAACTAGACCTTTATTTATGTATGAAAAAAGCCGACTCCCAAGAGTCGACTTTTTCTGAATCAAAGATTCAATTATTTAACTGCTGGAGTTTTGAACCAGCCAATACGTGACGTAACAACGTCAAGAATAGCTTTCTTACCAGGAGCCAATAACTTACGAGGATCGTAGCCCTTACCAGTTTGGTCAGCGCCTGATTCGATATAAGCACGGGTTGCGTCAGCAAAAGCAACTTGGTTTTCAGTGTTAACGTTAACCTTGCTAATACCTAATTCAACAGCCTTAACGATTTGGTCCTTAGGAATACCAGAACCACCATGAAGTACTAATGGCATTTTAACTGCTTCTGAGATTTCTTGAAGACGGTCAAAGTGTAAGCCAGTCCAGTTAGCTGGGTACTTACCATGGATGTTACCGATACCAGCAGCTAAGATGTCGATACCAGTAGCAGCTAAAGTCTTAGCTTCTTCAACATCAGCTAATTCACCTTCACCGATAATACCGTCTTCTTCACCACCAATTGAACCAACTTCGGCTTCAACAGAGATGCCCTTAGCATGAGCTAATTTGACGATTTCCTTAGTCTTTTCTAAGTTTTCGGCAAATGGTAGGTCATGACCATCAAACATAACTGAAGAGTAACCAACTTCGATACATTCTTTAGCAGCTTCGTAGTTACCATGGTCTAAGTGCATTACAACAGGAACAGTAATGTTTAAGCTTTCCATAGTGTCAGCAACTAAGTCCATAACGAGTTTGTAGCCGCCCATGTAAGTAGCAGCGCCCATTGAAACTTGGATAATAACAGGTGTCTTAGTATCTTGAGCAGCCTGTAAGATGCTTTGAGTCCATTCAAGGTTGTTAGTGTTGAACGCACCAATAGCGTATTGGTTATCGTATGCGTTACGTGTCATATCAACAGCATTTACAAATGACATAAAGTAAACCCTCCTAGGTTAATTAAGAGATCTATTTTTGAATCACATTCATTTTAGCACACTTTTAGATAGGAGTGATAACCGATTTGACATATTTATTCCGCTATAACACCTACTTATTTCTAGCTTTTCACCGCTACGGCAAATGGAAGCCCTTCCATTTATGATAAATTATTTAATGCCGGTTAATAATCATAATTTAAAAGCAAAACTTACAATTGTGAATATAGTAACTATTATCACTACATTTAAAATGTAAGCGTAATCATTAATTTCATTTAAGAATGCCGTTATAATAGCAATAAACAATCAAATAAACTTGTTTTTGAAATTTAAAATTAGCTATTTACATTTGTGAAAAAGTATTTATAATAGGACTTGTGAAATAAACAACAAGCCGGCGTCGCAAATAGGAGGAATCATTGATGTTAAAAACAATCGATAAAAGTTCTGAAGTTAAACAAGCTACCGATCGCCTAGCCTTAAACGCTTCCCTAGCTGCTAGTCGCTTAGAAGTCATGAACCAAGAACAAGTTGATCAAGCAGTCGCAGCCTTAGCTAAGGCTGCTCACGCTGCTCGTGGTATGTTAGCTGAAATGGCTATCGAAGAAACTGGCCGTGGGAATTACCAAGATAAAGTGGCTAAGAATGAATTCGCAGCTAAAAATGTCTACGACTATATCAAGGACGACAAAACTGTGGGTATCATCAATGACGATCCTGTCAGTGGCATTATCAAAGTCGCTGAACCAGTTGGGATCATTGCTGGGGTAACACCCGTTACTAACCCAACTTCAACGGTTATCTTCAATGCGATGCTGGCTTTAAAGACACGTAATCCAATTATCTTCGGTTTCCACCCCTTCGCTCAAAAAGCTTGTGTGGCTACCGGTAAAATCATCCGTGACGCGGCGATTGAAGCCGGTGCACCCAAAGACTGGATTCAATGGATTGAGCAACCAAGTCTCGAAGCAACTAATGCTTTGATGAACCACCCTAGCGTGGCAACCATCATCGCAACTGGTGGTGCCGGCATGGTCAAGACGGCCTATTCTACGGGCAAACCAGCTTTAGGCGTTGGCCCTGGTAACGTTCCTTGTTTCATTGAAAAGACAGCTGATGTTAAACAGGCTGTCGATGATGTCATCACGTCTAAGTCATTTGATAACGGAATGATCTGTGCCTCTGAATCCAACCTAATCGTGGATGACAGTATCTATGACCAGGTTAAAAGTGAATTAAGTCACAACGGCGTTTACTTTGTCGGCGAAGATAACTTCAAAGCCCTCGAAAGTACCGTTATGAACCTTGAAAAACAAGCCGTTGATCCTAAAGTTGCGGGTCAGACACCATGGCAAATCGCTAAGTGGGCCGGCTTTGAAGTTCCAACTGACACTAAGGTCTTAGCCGTTGAACTTCCCGATATCGGTGGTGACCAAGTGTTGTCACGTGAAAAGTTATCACCTGTCTTGGCCGTGGTTCACGCTAAAGATACTGACGCCGGTTTCAACTTAATGAAACGTAGCCTTGCTTTAGGTGGTTTAGGTCACACTGCCGCCTTGCACACAACGGACGAACAAGTCATGAACAAGTTTGCGCTTGAAATGACTGCTTGCCGTGCCTTGATCAACGTTCCATCATCACAAGGAGCCATTGGTTTCAAATATGACAACGTTGCCCCATCACTTACTTTGGGCTGTGGAACTTGGGGTCATAACTCAATCTCTCACAATTTGGAAGACTGGGACTTATTGAACATCAAGACCGTTGCCAAACGCTTAAATAAAATTCGTTAATCCTTCAAGATTACTGAAACACTAGTTGTTGCCGCCAACCAAACGTTTTAGTTATGTTTTACATCAATAAAGCACGCTACGATTACCTCCTATTTAGGAATCTCGTAGCGTGCTTTATTTTCGTACATCATTTTTCAGACATTCACTTTGCTTCACTAATTTACACAAAAGTAACCTAATCCTAAACAAGTCTCTACATAGAACAGTTACTCTTAGAACATAATTAAATAGCTTTGCCCATGCTTCATGTTAAAATAACTGCATCAGGACCTTATCAAGCACGTAGACTACCTATGCTAAACGCATCTAAAGGCAATCAAACAACTCGAATTACTGTTAATCTAAGCACTAGTCAAAAACAACAAGCAGAAACAATTGCTAATAATATGGGAATTACTTTAGACGATGCTCTAAAAATTTTCATCAATCAAATGATTACAGATAATGGGCTCCCATTTCGACCTACTAACCAGTTAAGTGATCTGGATCCGGCTTTGATTGAAGCACAATCTAAAAATTTAAAACAGTATAATCGCACCGGCTTACATGCTCACTCAAAAAATTTATGTGACATAGCCGATGCTGAATAAGGTTCAAACAACTAAAGTTTTTGACCGTAACTACAAGAAATTATATAAAAAGCACCTGGACATGCAACAACTGGCTGTTACTTTATGAGATTAATACTGATAAAGTTCTAACACTACTTGCTACCGGTGACCATTCAATTCTATCACGTCCAATTAATCGGGCATCACTTTAAACAGATCCATTGCAAGAACAGCCTAATTCCACTGAAACAGCTTCCGTCTCAGTCAAATTAGGTTGTTTTTTTATATCGTTATTCATGATTACCAATATTACTTAAATGCAGATTCTACTCAGTCGACGTTGAGAAATGCTGACCTTCACCAATCGCTCGCAGTACTGGCTTCAAGCTAGGAATCAATTCATCCGGCACTTCCGCCGACCACCGTAGCTCATCACACTTATTAGTTTCCATAATGCGCGGTTGGCCCGCCCATGCACCAACTTGAATAAAGAAGTCCACGCGTCCAACTTGTGGCCGGTAACAGGTGTGCACGACTTGCAGATCATTCGCCTTCAAAGTCAAATCAACTTCCTCGCGAGCTTCACGAATTGCCGCAATCACGGGTGTTTCGCCCTGTTCAACGTGCCCAGCTACCAAGCTGAAACGGCCATCCATGTAGCCAGTTAAGTGCCGTCGTAAAAATAACGTCTTTCCATCCGCATCTTTAATCAACATATAAACTGCGGGAATCACCGCATATCGTTGTTTTGCCATTATTTAGCACTCCTATTCTAATCGTTTAAACGTCCAGACATCCCGAAACTTATCAGGTCGATACAGGAACCAGCGACCGAGGCTCCACGTCAAGTAAGCAACTGCCACGGTCATAACAGTTCCTGCTGGTAATGGCATCTGTTCGCGATAATGATCCGTAATCATTCCTAAAATTCCCAAGCCAAACTGAGAACAGCTGATTGCCACAATCAAGTACACAATGGCAAAAACCAGTACCGCCATCCGCAACTGTGGAAAGCGGAAAAAGTCGCGACTATTTTCAAGTGAGAGCTTTTCGAACGCCCACTGATTCAACCAGTATAGGAAAGCACTTAATCCTAAACAGATTATTGCAATTGTCACCAGACCGCTCCAATGATCACCGTTCAGTTGATTCAAAACGTCTACTTGATGATACTTAGAACCAGTCACACCAGCGACAATGTTAATCAAACCATTATACGCAAACACTAAACTACAACTAAAGATAAATCCGGCTAGTGCACTGGCCATCACGTGGCCGACCCATAGTCCAAACGTCGCTGCCAGCAGACTTAACGTTAAGATAATTGCAATTGATTCTAGGCTCTCATACAGACTAGCAGTCCAGTTAATCTGGATATGCTTTGCCATCAGTATTCGGTGAATAATTAATAAATAGCTGCCTTCCATAAGAACATAACTTAACGTTAACGTTCCAACTAACAGGCCGACTTTACGCCGATAAATCCACCGCCGCGTTACTGGTAGGCTGAATAAATACTGATCAAAATTAGTGAAGTTATCACTCAAAAACAAGACTAGTCCTAATACAAAACTGACCACAATTGTAACCAGCACCCGTAAATTACCCCCACTCGGAATGGCAAAAGTTTGCTGATTCATGAAATCAACTAGGTATAGCTTGGGATCATGAACGGCGCTAAAACCTTCCTTAATCCCCGCTAATATAATTAATACACCGGCAACCAGTAGTAAAGTTCGATAATGTCGCCATAATAATTGCCATAATTTACGATTTGTCATTTCAACGCCCCCTACGATAACACTTCAAAATCGGTTTGATCCGTCAAGTTTGCCAAGAACAAGTCCGTCAATGACAATGGTAACTCTTCCTGAAAGACCGGATCAGTTGCCGCCAGTTGTGCTTGCACCGTCGCCGTATAATCCTCAAAGACCACCACGATCACCCGACCAGAAACGTGCACGATTCGCCCTAATTCACGAACGACTGCTGGAATCTGCTTATCCCGATAAACCAATTGCAATTTACGCGCATTGCTACGCATCGTCTCTAACTGGTAATCATTCACAATCTGACCATCTTTAAGCATCAAAGCTCGATCAATGACCCCTTCTAATTCGGCCAAGTTATGTGATGCAATCAGAATTGAACGTTTGCCATCCGCCACTTCATCAATTAAAATACCGAGAATGTTTTTCCGCGTCAGCACGTCCAAGCCATCCAACGGTTCATCTAAGAATAGATAAGTTGCCTGCGTTGCAACACTCAGAATAATCGTAAAGAGCCCGAAAGTTCCTTTGGAAAAATGTCGTAACTTTTGATTCGTTGTTAAACCATACCGCGTTAACAAGCCTTCAAATTTTTCATTATCAAAATCAGGGTAGGCATTTTGGTAATACCACTGAATTTGCTTGATTGTTGCCCCTCTGAAAAAGTTAGCCAACGGATCGATGAAGCATAACTGAGTCCGTAATTCAGGTTGATCAGCAACGACCTGGTCATCCACCAAAACCGTACCGGTGTCCGCCAAATACTGACCATTGATCGTCCGAAATAGCGTTGTTTTCCCCACACCATTACGTCCAATCACCCCGATGATTTGACCGGGTTGAATTTCAAAACTGATCTGATCCAAAGTTGCTTGGTGGTCAATTTGTTTATTTAACTTATCAACAACTAAACTCATTCCATCTCCTCCATCTCTCTGAGCCATTCTTGTAATTCAGCCACACTGATACCTGCTTGTTGCGCCTGATCCACAACTCGCTGTAATTGTTGTCGTACTTCAATCTGTACCGCTTCCGGGTCGACCGTATTCAGATACGTGCCCTTCCCCGCGACTGTTCGAATCACGTGCTCAGCTTCTAATTGTTTGTATGCCTTGCTCACCGTATTGGGTTTCAACAAGTGTTGCCGAGCCATTTCACGCACCGACGGCAACTGATCACCGACCTGCAAAATGCCATGAGCCAAATCTTGTTTAATTCCCGTAACCAGCTGGCTATAATACGGCTGACCGTTCTCATGATCAATCTGCATCACCGTGCCTCCCAACTGTACTATGCTGTACTGCTTCAGGAAATCATACAACTTTCCGTAATTACTGACAAGGTAAATCAGTGATCAGCAGCCATCTTGGCATTAGTTATCCCTTACTTAATAACCCTAGTAAGAACCGTAAACCCCGACACAGCTCACTAGCTACATAGATAAAACTGGTAGACTCTATAATTCTTAATTTTCAGTAAATAAAAAAGCTTGGAATGTTTATTCCAAGCTTTACCACGAACTATTACTAGCCGAAACGTGCTTCAGCAGGCAGCGACCTCCGCTTAGCTACGGAGCAGCAACGATTGCAAAAGAACGCAATCCTTACCACTCCTAGGCTATGCTCGGTCCCTAACCGCCTGCTGAAGACACTCTATTATCATTACTTCCGCCGTAGTTCCATTGCAGCGTATTCCATAACCGCCATCAACACAATCAAACTAATTGGAAAACCAATAATACTGATCGTTAAACTAGCTGTCAGACCAAAGAAAACAAAAATCATCATCACTAAGACAACCGCAGCGACTAACATGCCAGTATCGGTTTTTCCCCAATGCTTAATCATCGTGTTAACCCCATTTCTATTTATAAGTCACAATGAGTTTAACATGAATCCGTTTGCTTAATAAGCGTCCTTCTTAAAAGTTTGATTAGAGTTCTATTGGAGTACTCGCGTCATTGTTGTCACAGCGATTCGGCCACCATGTTGCAGTGGTAAAAACAACTGATTGCCGTCTTCAAAGCCCAGTTTTTGCCAGAAGTGCGCAACACCCTCATCAGCTGACACTCTAGTCAGTTGAATCATCTTAATATCACTCTGTAAAGCGGCTTGCATAAGTCCCGTGGCAATGACGCTACCAACCGTTTTACGCTGGTAAGCTTGATTGACCATCAATAATCCAACGAACAAGCACTGTTCTTGTGGATATTGACTCAAGACGTCCAAAACAGCCACTAAATGGTTGGCAAGGTAAAAGCCAAAGACTTGTTTCTGTTCTGCAGCCAATTCATCAGGATGAGCCGTTAGATCACGTTCGACTTCTGCCGCCGTCAATGGTTCCGGTGAAAAATACTGATGGTACTCCGGATTACTCTGTTCGAGCTGCATCAATGCTTCCTGATCAGCCAAAGTTAATAGTTTGATTTTGAAGTTCGGTAATTGTTCCTGTAACGTTGCTAATTTCATAAGTTAATCCCAGACTTTCTCTAAGTTATACCAAGTTTCACCGGCGTGCTCAGATGCCGCTACTCCCTGATTAGTGAATCCATTGCGTTCATAAAAAGGCACTAAGCGGGCCAAACAAGTCAATGATAGACTTGTACGACCCTTTTCCTGTGCGGCCGTTGCCAATGCCGCTAACAACTGACTACCGATGTGCTGTTTTCGCACTAATGGCGAGACGGCTAACGTAAAGACGAGCTGATGGCCACCCTGAGCCAAATTTGTCGGTGTCGTCGCAAACATCTCATCTTCAATATAGCGTTCTTTAACCGCGGGCCCAACAATAAAACCAAGTACAATCGCACCGTCGCGAGCAACTAAGAAGGTATCTTGTAGCTTTTCAATCCGTTCTCGATAAGCGACCTCACTACCCGCTTCATCTTCCGAAAAGCCAGCCTTTTCAATCGCCATAATCTGTGGCAAATCCGCCATTTTAACTGGGGTAATCTCCATATACTCGCCTCCTAATTAGTATCATCATTATAGCAAATATTTATGAATAGTTGGCTAACCTTATTTTCCAGTAAAATGCAGGCGTGAACGTGTCGTTTTAACCCTCAAAATGCTATACTTAAATTGTGAATTCGGTTACATATTCTGAATTCAATATTCTAATCGAAAATAGGTGAAGCTTATGCCAGCACAATCAGCAGAACAATTATGGAAAGCTTATAATGAAACAACCGATACTAACGGCACCATTTATCAAACACGGTGGTTCGGTCAACAGAGTAACCCCGCCGAAGTCCAAGCTCTAACAGATGGGATCTTGGCTGGTACCCAAACAGCCACAACGACACCACTGGATGATTACACGGCAGAACGTGTCGCAATCCCTCAAGCCGGTGATTATAACGTCTTATTAGATGGCGATATGAAACCCGTAGCTATTCTTAAAACGGTCGTTTCAGAATTGATTCCGTTTTACCGAGTTTCAGCCGAACACGCTTATCACGAAGCTGTCGGTGACCGGACCCTTGCCGATTGGCGCAAGATCAAGACAGCAGAATTCACCCCTAATCTGGAAGCGCATGATCGTAAACTTGACGCTGACACACCCATGGTTAGCGAAGTCTTCGAAGTCGTTTACCGTGCAGACTAATGAATAACGATAACGGCCTGAGACCATGTGTCTTGGGCTTTTTTGCTGGCATCAGATTCTATGGCTTCTTAGTTAGAACAGTCGCCATGCCAACTTTCAACTATACCAATGAAGACCAGCAATCTGGACGTTGAATTTATTTAAAAGTCGACCTCAAAATCGCTTGTCACAACTAAAATTTCCGCTATAATTAAAGGTCGTACTAAACTTATTGTTTACTTTAACAAAACCAACGATTCGAGGTGAATGTCATGGACATCGGTCAACATATCCACAATTTACGGATTCAAAAACAGCTGACCCAAGAAGAACTCGGTGAACGCACCGACTTGAGTAAGGGGTATATTTCCCAACTGGAACATAACCAGTCATCACCTTCAATGGAGACTTTTTTTGCTATTTTAGCCGTTCTAGGTAGTAACCCCGCTGAATTCTTTGCGTTGGAACAGCCGCCCCGTAAAATTGTGTACCATCCTGAAGAACAGACCACTTATGACGATGAAGCCCGCGGTTACCGCGTTAAATGGCTCGTACCGGCCTCCAACGAGAATCAGCTCGAACCGGTCACCATTACGCTAGCTCCCAACGGTCGCTTCAAATCTTTTGAGCCTTCGCCGGCGGAAACCTTTATTATGGTTCAAACCGGCACTTTGAGCTTACAATTAGGAGAACAGTGTCACACTGCAAGCGCGGGTGATACGCTTTATTTTCACGCTACTGAGACGCATCAAATTCGTAACCAAGGATCGACGTCCTGTACGTTCACCTTGGTCACGACCGCGTCCTACTTATAATTGAGAACTAGCTAGCCAAAATTTATTGGCTAACAATTAGAGGAGGTCTTCACTTTGGCGGTTAACACACAACCAATCATTCGTTTAACTGATGTCACCAAGAGTTATGGTGACCATCAAGTCTTAAAAAAGATTAATTTAGAACTCGAAGCCGGTAAATTCTATACGCTGTTAGGCCCATCCGGCTGTGGTAAAACAACTATTCTACGGACAATTGCTGGCTTCACTGACGCGACTTCTGGCCAAGTCTATTTCGATGGTCAGGTCATCAACAATCTGCCCGCTAACCAACGACAAGTTAACACCGTTTTCCAAGACTACGCCCTCTTTCCACACATGAACGTGGCGGAAAACGTGGCTTTCGGACTAAAACTACATAAGGTACCGAAAGATGAAATCGCAACACGCGTCCAAGAAGCACTGGCGATGGTTCAACTCGCTGATTTTGGCGAACGTGAAATCAGTGAAATCTCCGGTGGTCAACAGCAACGGGTCGCCATCGCTCGGGCACTGGTGATGCAACCAAAAGTCCTATTATTAGATGAACCCCTGTCCGCACTCGATGCCAAGTTGCGTAAAGACATGCAGTACGAACTACGGGATCTGCAACAACGTCTCGGCATCACCTTCCTGTTCGTGACTCACGACCAGGAAGAAGCCTTAGCTATGAGTGACGAGATTTTTGTTATGAACGCTGGCGAAGTCCTACAGAGTGGCTCCCCCGTCGACATTTATGACGAACCGATCAATCACTTTGTCGCCAACTTTATCGGTGAAAGTAATATTATCCCCGGTCAAATGATTCAAGATTTTGAAGTAAGCTTCGTCGGTAAAAATTTTGAATGTGCTGACGCTGGCATGCGGCCCAACGAAAACGTCGAAATCGTCTTACGACCAGAAGACCTCGACATCGTGGCAGCAGATCAAGGCAAGCTCGTGGTTACCGTCGATTCACAACTATTTCGTGGTAACTACTTTGAAATCGTCGCATACGATACGGATGGTAACGAATGGCTAGTTCATTCAACTAACCCAGCCACCGAGGGGGAACCAATCGGTTTGACTTTTGACCCACAAGACATTCACGTCATGCGGCTTAACGAAAGCGAAGCGTCCTCCGACGCCCGCCTCGAACAATACGAAGACGATTAGGGGGGCGTATCGATGCAACAAAAACAACGGTTAAGCCGCAGTACGGCCTACTTTATTCCGTATATGTTATGGATCGTGCTATTCGTTATCGCACCGGTCCTATTATTGATTTATCAATCATTCTTCAGTATCAACGGGCAATTCACGTTCGCTAATTATCAGACCTACTTTTCATCGAGTACTTACTTGATGATGACATTGAACTCGGTCTGGTACGCCTTTTTAATCACACTGGCGACCTTACTGATCAGCTACCCTACTGCTTATTTATTGAATGAAACCAAGCATCCGCAGCTGTGGTTACTCCTGATTATTATGCCCACTTGGATCAATTTACTATTAAAGGCGTACGCCTTCATTGGGATCTTCAGCCAAGCTGGGATTGCGAACCAATTTCTGAGCTTTATCGGGATTGGTCCCAAACAGATCCTGTTCACTAATTTCAGTTTCATATTTGTAGCCGCCTATATTCAGATTCCGTTCATGGTCTTACCAATCTACAATTCGATCAGTGAATTGAACACCTCTTACGTCAATGCTAGTCGTGACTTGGGAGCTACTAACTGGCAGACTTTCAGTCGAGTCCTCTTTCCACTGACATTACCGGGTGTTCGGGCGGGGATTCAAGCCGTCTTCATCCCATCGCTCTCCCTATTCATGCTGACACGTCTAATCGGCGGCAATAAGGTCATAACGCTGGGGACCGCGATTGAAGAACATTTCCTAACAACCATGAATTGGGGCATGGGCTCCACGATTGGCGTCGTCCTGATCATCGCCATGGTCATCATTATGTGGCTGACAAATGGCGGCAAACGACGGACACGAAGGGGGCTTAAATAATGACCTTTCGTAATTTCAAATGGCGTAACCTTTATTTGTGGCTCGTCTTCATCGTGCTCTTCCCGCCCATTTTCTTTCTAGTCGTTTATTTATTCAGCCAAGGTACGATCATGAATAATTTTCACGGTTTTACTTGGCAACACTATCAGGATCTATTCGCTGACAGTCGTTTAATTGCCATCTTTTTAGATACGATTTTAATTGCACTGTTATCGTCAATCTTAGCCACCGTGATTGGAACCTTGGGAGCTTTGGGCATCAATAGCACAACCAAACCGATCACTCGTAGCACGTTATTGTCACTGAATAACATCCTGATGGTTTCGCCCGATGTTATTATTGGGGCCAGCTTCTTGATCTTTTTCACAGCGTTAAAAATCCCACTCGGTTTTGGCTCCGTTTTGC
The DNA here is from genome assembly GCF_001039045.1 of Lactiplantibacillus herbarum. Taxonomy (GTDB): domain Bacteria; phylum Bacillota; class Bacilli; order Lactobacillales; family Lactobacillaceae; genus Lactiplantibacillus; species Lactiplantibacillus herbarum. The sequence goes on along the minus strand of NZ_LFEE01000042.1, from coordinate 52,419 downwards.
TCAGCCACATCGCTTTTTCGATTCCAATCGTTGTGTTGATGGTCTTACCAAAGATTCAGGAAATGAGTTCGAGTTTGCTCGACGCGGCCGCTGACCTAGGAGCTAACAACTGGCAGCTCCTCAGTCAGATTATCGTACCCTACATCATGCCCGGCATCTTCTCCGGATTCTTCATGGCATTGACGTACTCGCTCGACGACTTTGCGGTGACCTTCTTCGTGACTGGAAACGGCTTTACTACCCTTTCCGTCGAGATTTACTCACGGGCTCGCCAAGGTATCAACTTGGAAATCAACGCACTGTCCGGCCTGATGTTCTTGATGGCCCTCGTACTTGTGATTGGCTACTACTTTGTCAACCAGTACAGCAGTCGACACCGGCGACCAAAAGTTAGGGGGCGGCGGAAATGAAAAAACTATTTAGTATTATCCTCGGCCTGTTAGTCGTTTGTGGCTTACTGGCATTCGGTGCCCAAAAGTTACAGACAAGTTCTGGGAGTACCGGTAAAAAGGTACTCAACTTATATACTTGGGGCGATTACATTGATCCGAGCTTGTTGACGAAGTTTCAAAAAGAGACGGGTTATCACGTCAACGTTGAAACCTTCGACAGCAATGAAGCGATGTACACCAAGATCAAGCAAGGCGGGACTAGCTATGACCTAACCGTTCCCAGTGACTACATGATTGAAAAGATGAAAAAAGCCAACTTACTTTTACCCTTAGATAAGAGCAAGCTGACCGGGATGAGTAATTACGACTCCCGCTTCATGAACCTTGATTTTGACCGGCACAATCGTTATTCGGTGCCTTATTTCTGGGGCACGTTGGGTATTATCTACAATGATAAGTACGTCAAACCAGGAAGTATCAATCACTGGAACGACTTGTGGCAGACCAAATACCGCAATAAAATCATGTTGATCGACAGTGCCCGTGATGTCATGGGATTTGCACTAGCTTCCATGAATCAATCCTTGAATACGACTGATCCAGCCACGCTTTTAGCGGCACGTAATAAGTTGAATAAACTGTCGCCAAACGTTAAGGCCGTTGTCGCCGATGAAATCAAGATGTACATGATTCAAAATGAAGCGGCCGTTGCTGTGGATTGGTCGGGTGAAGCCAGCGAAATGCTCGCAAGTAACTCGCACCTACATTACGTGGTTCCCTCTGAAGGTAGCAACTTGTGGTTTGACAACTTAGTCATTCCCAAAACCGCTAAACATTTCAAGGCCATCTACGCCTTCTTAAACTTTATGAGCGAACCGAAGAACGCAGCTCAAAACGCTGAATACATTGGCTATGCGACACCTAATAAAGCAGCGAAGGCTCTATTACCTAAAGCGATTCGAACAGATAAACAGTTCTACCCTGATGATAATACGATCAAGCATTTGCAGATCTATCAAGATTTATCACCAGCCAAAGTCGGTTTGTATAACGACCGCTATCTCGAATTCAAAATGCACCATTAACTAAAGGTTAAAAGTTAATTATTTGCTGAAAGTGTTGGTATGCTTGTGGTCTAAAAGTTAAAACTAGACACAACTTTCGCTTCCGGTGGTCCGTACTAGCTCACTTGTTGGGACCGGGTTAAGCCTGAGAAGCGGTCTTAACCCTCGTCTTGGCCCTTAGCAAAAATCGCCAATGACCAAGGACGTCCGTGGCCTAACTTCGGAAAATCACCGAACTAACGCCACCTTCACAGCATCGCTAGTACTGCCCACCTCCGTCTAGACTGGTTGTTAATTACGATAGTCGTGCTTAACTTTAGTTCCGATCAAGCGAATTACGTATAACCAAGGAGCTAGAGATTGCCTCCGTTTTAAGCGGAGTCAGCCGGGAAATGTGTCATGAAGGCAAGCTAAGACGGCGTTCTTGGCCGCCTTAGCTTGCGGTTGCGGGACGTCTTCAAAAGATTGTCCTTTAAGGCTTTGAAGCGAGGCCCCAGACCGCTGTTTGGCTGGGGCCGTTCCCCATGACACGATTTCATGGCTGACGGGCGCGGAGAATTAAGCACTGATACTAATTTTCATCCAAGACTCACTGTTAAATCAATGGTTTAAGTTGTTTTGGGACTTTCAACCTTTAGTAGCCGATTGGAATTTTGTTTCTATACTATAGAAGTAATGTAAAAAAAGATGCTTAAAATAATAGAAGGTTTTTAGCTAACAAGGTGGATATTATAGCAGTTACGAGCGGTTGCTTACCCATATGAATGGAATCAATATAGTGAAACAGTAATTAGCGCAAAATAAAACGGGTGGCGAATTAAATCGCACACCCGTTATCAATTGAATTTTTAGATTAAGCTAGAATTTTAGTACCAGCCGTTTGAAAGCCAGTGACTCTTAGCAGCTGACCATGAACCGTAACGTGAAGAAACGTAGCTTTCAGCAACACGTTCTTGGTTAGCAGCAGAGTAATCACCGTTTAAGTATGAAGAACTTAATTGGTATTTACCAACGTATTGGCCGTTGCGAGCACTGTATGAACCACCAGATTCTTTGTTAGCAATCCATGCTTTTGCAGCACTGTCAGAACCGTTATTGCTGTAGTTTGACGTTGAGCTTTGTGTTGAAGCAGTTGTGGTAGTAGTAGCTGGTGCACTGTAACTCTGTGTTTGGCTAGCTTGGCTTGATTGACTAGCTTGAGTGCTTTGACTAGTAGTAGTCGTTGAAGTTTGAGTTGCTTGCGTCGTTGTAGTTGACGTAGTAGCAGCTGTATTGTCACCATTTACTTCTAGTTGCTGACCAACAAAGATCAAGTTAACGTTATTTAAGTCGTTAGCTTTTTGGATAGCGTCAACCGTTGTATTGTTTTTTGAAGCAATTTCTGAAACGGTGTCCCCTGATTTTACAGTTACCGTAGCAGCTTGGGCGGTTGCACCAATGGCAAAGAGACTAGCAGTAGCGGCAGCAGTTGATAATAAAGCATTCTTAATCTTCATAATGTAATTGTACACTCCTATTTTTTAGTCCGAATTTGGCTTGGCCCCGTAATGTTTCCCAAGCGCATTGAATAAACCTAGTATAACTGCTGATTGTGACAGTGAAATAGCAGGAACTTTACGAAATCAACGGTTAATTGTAATAAACGGGCTTTTTTGTAATCTTTTGTAATATAACGCAGGGGATTAACCACTGCGAATCGGCTTGATTAACCGGTTTGAGTAATTAGGGGACTGACTATTAGATGGGATAACTACGATATATGTACTGAAAAAGCCCAATTATCAGGCTATTACGCTGGTAATTGGACTTTTCGTGAATAAAATTAATAAATTCAGGTGATATTTGTTTGATAATTGATGAATCTATTACCAAGCACCGTTACTTATTATTAGTAAGTAACTAATTAGTCTGCTTTTAGCTGAATGAGCCAGTTTTTAGCCTGTTTAGTGGCCTTTAACACAGCTGGATCAGTATCTAACGCTGTGTTGCACTTCTTAACGGTGCCACTGAATGGTGTGGTAATGACATGCTGGCTACCATCAGCGGTAATCGTCACGAGCGTTTCGCCAGCCGCTAAGTGATCACCAGCTGCTGGAAGTTCAACCTGATTGATGTTGGTGAATGTTGCGGTTGCTGAATCAGTGAGTCCAAGAACAAAGCGTTGGTGAGATTTGGTTGTTATCCAGACATTCCCGTAAAGCATGGGTGCGTGCTTTTCTTGATAATCAGTCCGATAATAGTTAATCATTTGTTTCCAAGCAGATTCGTGTTGTGCCATGATTACGCTCCTATATTAAGCGCCAGTAACCGACGCATGAGTTGTAGGTGGTGCATGATTGCAAGTTTCTTAATGGTTCCGAGGCCCGGAAATTTAGTCGTAGTTGCATAAGCGAGTAACTCATTCAGGGCTGGTGTCTGGTTGATTCCGGTTAAATAAGGTGGTGCCCAAGCGGTTAATTTGTGGAGCGCTTCGAAAAATTTCTGCTTCTGCCCACGCATGCTGTCATTACTATCAGAGACAAAATGGTGTATTCGTAAGGTGCCATCAACTGTCACATAGATAATATGCAGAGTGATGGCTCGCGAGGGCATCCCGTGATCAAAGTAAGTGCTGCCCATTAAGGAATAGTCGCCGAAACCTTGATAACCAACTGGTACGTGTGCCCAGAATGCCGATGAAAAGTAGCTATCAATCAGATCAGGTTCGTCTGAGTGATGTGGTGGAACAATTGAGTCGGTCAATAAAATGGCTTGTTTGGAGACCAGTTGATGTAGTCGGGCTTCATTTGGAATCAGGACACCGCTGACTTGATTTAGGACCTCGGTATCCTGATAAGCTTGTAGTAACGGAAAGTTAGGTGCGAGTAGCAAGCTGGTTTGTCCGACCTCGGTGTGTACAAAAGCGCTACTAAAATCTGCAGCGAGAATCGCTCCTGGGTGATAAAACGGCGCGTTAGATAAGTCTGGTAACGGAAACCGTTTAACCGTATTTAAACCATACACGCTAACTTGCGGATTAGCAATGAGACTAAAAGGTTGTTGCGTATTTATAAACGCCTGAACAAGTTGCTGTAATTCTTTAGAATCTCGCACCGGTTCAATAACGGGAATGATCTGTGGTCCCAATTGCTTCTGTTCACAAAGGGCTTTGAGTGCGAGTAAATCATACATACGCCCGCGAAAATAAGGGTAATAAGTTATCATAGGTGTTCCCTCAGATTAGGTGCTAGTAGTTCCTGATACTTCAGTTGTAACGCTTGGTACTCAGCATTGCGGGCATCTAATTCAGCTTGTAGCGCTGTAATGGCATCAGTCTGAGTGTCCTTGATAAAGCGGTCGTATATGTTTTGTTCAGGATCGTAAACGTCGTAACCCGTTCGTGCTCTTTTTTTCAGTTCCTTAAATAATTGGTCATCTGAATAGAGCTGAAGTCCTTTTTTGACCCGTTTGGCCTTGTCGACTTCGCGAAATAAAGACGTAATAAAGTGACTGATCAAAGGAAGTTGGTCAACCTGCAAGTCTTGATATTGCGCTTTTTTGACAACTGTTAAGAATCCGGGTGTGCGTAATGGCTGGGGAGAAAGGTCGAGTGCGCGCTGATCAAAAGCGCGGTAGCTCAATACGCCAATATGGCTCGGAATTTCAGCCTGCACTTCTTCATAGAGTGCTTGCGGCAAGACAAAGTAATTATAGTGGCCGATAAATGACAACTTAGCCTTAGAATGAAAGTCTGCCTTAGTCACTTTGAGTTCATAACAACGCCACTCGACCTGGTTATCGGGAAGTTGCTGATAACTCAGCGTGTCAACGATACCCTGATTGTCAGGCATCGCAACCTCTTCGACAACGTAGGCCCCCTGTTCCAGACAATACTGATAGAGGGTAGTTTCTAATTGGCGCGTGAGTTTAGTTTTCATGAGAATCCTCCGTCTGTTGCCAAAAGTTACCAATCGTTGCTGCTAATTGAGGTAGCGAGTCAATCGTTTGAAAATACTGCCAGTGTGGTGGGAAGAGTTCCGCGTAACGGCGACTGGCAAAACGTTGATCCAGTAATAGGATGATCCCCGTATCAGTCATACTGCGAATCAGGCGTCCCGCGGCTTGTAAAACGTTATTCATGCCTGGCAATTGATAGGCGTAAGCAAATCCCTGGCCATTTTGATGGTCATAGTAATCGCGAATCAGATTGGTTTCAGCGTTGATACCGGGCAAGCCGACACTCACGATAGCGACGCCAATCAAACGTTCACCACGGAGATCAATTCCTTCTGAAAAGATACCACCCAGGACACAGAATCCTAGCAAAGTCTGCTCGGGAGCATCTGTGAATTGGTCTAAGAAGGCTTGGCGTGCAGCCGCATCCATTGTCGGTGCTTGCATGGTCGTCGCAATATCAGGATAAGTCGCTTTAAAGGCAGTGGCAATCTGAGTTAAATAGCCGTAAGACGGGAAGAAGACAAGGTAATTCCCGGTTTTGGCTGTCAGCATTGCGTGGATACTAGCAACGATTCTTTCTATATTATGTTCACGTTCGCGGTAAGTCGTTTGAACGTATTGAGTGACTAGAATTGCTTGGTGCTTTGGTGGAAAGGGTGATGGCAGTTGGTAGGCAATGCTGTTACCCTGACCGCCCAGAACTCGCTGATAGTAATCCATTGGTGAGAGGGTTGCCGAGAAAAGGATGGCCCCTGAACCGAGTTGCAGCGAGCGGTGTAAGAAATCACTAGGGTCAAGGCAGAGCTCTTTGATGGTTAGGTGCCGATCTTCGATAACGAAGCGCGTCTGATAACTACCATCGTAGAGGTCACCGATTTTGACAAAGGTAAGGCAAGCGAAGAAGTAGTCACGAACGGCATCGAGCAAGGCACTAGGCTTCTGCTTCATGAGCCAGTCGGATATAAACTCATTGAACATGCGGAGTGTGCGCAGTAATTTATCGGGCGGATCTGGCAAGACTTGTTCCGTAACCTCATCATCAACGAGCGTTTTACTGATACGGGTAAAGCTGCGGCGAACTTTTTTAAGTTCTCGCTGCAGATCGTCGCTTGGTTGACTCTTATCGGGCTTGGCTAGCTTTAGCAGATGGCCAATTGGTTGGTCGCTAACGGTAGCCGAGTACATATCGCGGGCTCGGCTGACGAGATTATGAACTTCATCGACGAGAAAAAAGTTTTCGTCGTCACTTTCGCTGAAGAATCGCTGCAAGTAGACTAATGGATCGAATAAGTAATTATAGTCACAGATGACAATGTCACAGAATAGTGAGATATCCAGTGAGAATTCAAACGGATCAACGGTGTGTTTGCGTGCATAGTCTTCAATCACGGGCCGGGTAAGTTGGTTCTCGTGTGTCAGAATATCTTTGAGCGCTGGCTTGAGGCGGTCGTAGTAACCAATCATGAATGGATTATCTTCAGGCAGAACATCCTGTTCCTCAGGAAAGCGAATCTGGTCCTTAGCCGTTAAGGTAATACTCTTGATCTGCAGACCATCTTGACTCATCAAGGTCACGGCTTCTTCAGCGACGTGGCGGGTGCTCTGCTTAGCAGTGAAGTAGAATAGACGTTCAATCTGATCCTCGCCCATTGCTTTGATGGCGGGGAATAGTGTCGAAATCGTCTTACCGGTTCCTGTGGGAGCTTCCACGAAAAGCCGCTTTTGTAAGCGAATCGCTTTATAGACCGCTGCCGCTAGTTCTCGTTGTCCCGGTCGAAATGCGGGAAACGGAAAGGGCAATTCTTGAATAGAAGCATTTCGTTTTTGCCGGAGGTCGGCACGCAGGGTTAGCCAGTATTCGTATTCAGTAATCAGGTCTTTGAAGAAAGTATCTAGTTCCGCACGGTGCATGATTTTTTGCGTCTTAGTGATCTTTTCAGCGATAACCTGAAAATAAGTTAACTGTAAGGTCACTTGGTCAAGTTCAGGATGATCCTGTAATAGCAGGTAACCATAAACTTGTACCTGTCCCCAGTAGAGTGTTTGGGTATTGGGGGTCAAATCAGTGAATGCTTGATCTGATGTCTTGATTTCTTCAATCAGAGCGCCATCATCGTTGAGCTGAACACCGTCAGCCCGTCCGGAAATGATGTAGTCAGTATCGTTCATGCTGACGGTCTGTTTAAGATAGACCTCGCTCTCATAGTCGGCACCCCGGGTACTCTGCAACTGACGGTGGATATTGGCACCGTTGAGGGCGGTGTTCTGGCTATTTTTAACTTCATTTAAATCGCCCTGCCGCAGTACAAATTCAACGAGTTGGCGAATACCGATCTTAGTTGTCATTGGGGTGTCCTTTCTGAGATTAGTTATCCTTCATTATAAAACATCTGTTCGGTTTTGTCTGCCTGTGGGTGAACGTTTTGGGACTAATAAATTGGCAAGCTAAATAAGCCACTCCAGAATGGTGATATTACTGAAGTCGCTTATTTTGAGTTAGGCCTTTAAGCTGAATTGGTTTCTTAATATACATTATAGAAGTAAAAAGGATTAATTTGATCAGTCAAACTAATACTAACTCAGCGGTACCAACGGCTGTGGCGCTGTCGGATAGTCTGTCTTAATCGTAATCCATAACCGATGATGCTAGCCGTGATGATGACGGCTAAACTGGTCATTAGCCAAGTGTGTGAAGTTGTACTGAAATAGGTCGCGTAACCTATGCCGAGGCTAATCAGAATAGTGATCGGGACAAGGGCACTGATGGGTGCCGGGTGAAGAAAAATTAGTGCGACTAATCCTAGGATGGCAGCCGTAACGATAGCTTCAACGCTAATCCAGCTACCAAAACTGATGGTTAGTGCCGTTACGGTCAGTCCCGAACCAACGAGTAGCAGTAGGGCGGCAAACAAGTTGTTGAGCGTCCAAGAAAATGATTTTTTTGCCATCACAAACACCTCGCTTTCATTTACGGCTATTATACGTTAATTTAGACTTATGAAAACAACAATATGCAAGCGTTTTAGTTGTTATGGTTAAGGAAAACTAAGAGTTTGTGAAAAAGGCCTTGAAAGCGCATCCATAATTGGATAAACTGGCAGTAGGCACTTGATGATGGATGGAGGAAATAGTCATGGCAAAAATTTTAGCAATTAACGCCGGCAGTTCAACTTTAAAATGGAAACTATTTAGCGTTCCCGAAGAAACGGTGATCGCATCAGGAATGGTAGACCGGTTAGGGTTACCAGAATCAGTATTTAAGATTAAAAAAGCGGATGGCACTAAGTATTCTGAAACTAAGGATAATATTGACGCCAAAGAAGCCGCAGCAATGGTTCTTACTCGTTTAAAGAGTGACAATATCGTGGAACATTTGAGCGAAATTACTGGGGTTGGCCACCGCGTCGTTGCGGGTGGCGAGGAATTTAAAGATTCCGTTGTGATTACCCCTAAGACTTTGAAACAAATCAAGGATTTATCTGAGTATGCGCCGCTACATAATCCAACGCAGGCTTACTATATTGAAGTATTCCGTGATTTATTACCAAAGGCTGTTCAGGTCGCTGTATTCGATACATCACTGTATTCGGACATGCCTAAGGTCAATTACTTATACAGTATTCCTTATGAATACTACGAAAAGTTTGGTGCCCGTAAGTACGGTGCGCATGGGACTAGCCACCGCTACGTTGCTAACCGGACGGCTGAATTATTAGGCAAACCGCTAGATTCATTGAAATTAATCACATTACACCTTGGATCTGGAGCTTCAATCACGGCGTTTGATCACGGTAAGGCCGTTGATACGTCAATGGGCTTCACACCATTAGCTGGGATTACAATGAGTACCCGTTCTGGTGACATCGATGCTTCTTTGATTCCATTCTTAATGCGTCACCTCGGAATCAAAGACGTTGAAGACTTTGTGGATATTTTGAATCACAAATCAGGTTTACTTGGGATTTCAGGCTTGTCACCAGATATGCGTGACCTTGATAAGACTAAGGAAACCCGTGAACAATCTGAATTAGCAATCGAAATTTTTGTTAATCGGGTTGTGAAGTACGTGGGGAGCTACATTGCCGAAATGAACGGGATCGATGCTTTAGTCTTTACCGCTGGTGTCGGTGAAAATTCATGGATGATTCGTGAACGGATCTTAAATGAATTAAGTTACTTCGGTGTGACTGTTGATGACGAAAAGAACCACATGCACGGTGAAGAACAGGTTATTAGCCAAGACGATGCACCGGTTACGGTCATGGTTGTGCCTACTAACGAAGAATTGATGATTGTTCGTGATGTCGAACGACTTGCTAAAACTGAATAAAACTAAAAAATCATTCTTGCGATTATGCAGGAATGATTTTTTTGGTTGGCGTGAGAAGTGAGTGATTGCCTATAAGCAGTTATTAAAGTCGAATAAAGGGTGTTTTTATCGCAAAATTAGCTGTTGAAGAGCTCGTCTTTTGCTTAGTTAACAAATTAATTGTAAACAATGAAAATAGTATGCCGTTTTAGCTGAATTTTGTGAAAGAACAGTGTACCATGTAAGTATAGTTATCAGGCTATAAATGGGTTGATGATGATTGACGTAACGCGATTAGGTCTAGTGATAAAGTGCGTTTTGGCATCACGTTAAGCCCGTGATGAAAGGGGTTAATAGATTATGGCAACAACTTTAGTATTGGGTGGAGGTTACGGAGGGATGCGTGCCGTTAAGTTTTTGCAGAAGAGCTTACCAACTGAGGACGAAATCGTACTGGTTGATCAGACGGCGACTCATACGGAGAAGACGAATCTTCATGAGGTCGCAGCGGGGACGATTGCACCTGAGCGGATTACTTATCAAATTCCAGACATCATTGGGAAACGGGTACAATTTGTCCAAGCGACCGTAAAGCACGTGGATATTGAAGCTAAACAAGTTAGTTTTGAAGATCACGCGGATTTATCCTATGACTATCTTGTCTTAGGATTGGGCTTCCAGTCTGAAACATTCGGTGTCGCTGGTGCGGATGAAAATGCGCTACCAATGGATGACTTGGCAACCTCTGAAGCGGTCTATCAACATATTGAAGATCGCATCAAGGCATACAAGACGACGCAAGATAAGAATGACTTGAAGATCGCAGTCTGTGGTGCCGGTTTTACTGGGATTGAATTGTTGGGCGAATTAACCCAGTCGTTACCAAAATTACAAGCGAAGTACCAAACACCCGCTATCAAGCTAGTTTGTTTGGAACGGATGCCTTCGATCTTGCCAATGTTTACGCAAGAATTGCGGGACTATGCCTTGAAGTTCATGGAAAAGAACAACGTCGAGATGCGCTTAGGTTCAATTATTGAAGCTATTAAGCCAGGTGCCGTCGTTTACAGCGATACGGACAAGCAAGAACATGAATTTTCGGCCAACACGATTATTTGGACCGTTGGGGTTAGTGGATCACACGTGATTGCGGATTCTGGTTTTGAACAACGCCGTAACCGTGTTGTGGTTAAACCCGATCTATCATTAGATGATCATCCTGAAGTCTTCATTGTCGGAGACGTCTCAGCTGTAATGGATCCAGAAAGTAACCGTCCATACCCAACCACGGCTCAAATTGCGTTAGCTGCGGGTGAACAAGCGGCCAAGAACATTGCTGCTCTACGCCATGATCAAGCAACGACGGCGTTCAAGTATGAATCTAGCGGTACCGTGGCCTCATTGAGTGACCGCGATGGGATCGGTGAAGTTTTCAGCAGTAACAAACCAGTACATGGCTACCCAGCTTCAGCATTGAAGAAGATTATTACGGACCGTTCATTGATGGAAAGTGCCCATCTAGGGACCGTCTTCAGCAAGGGGCGTTTTGATCTATATCACTAGAAAGTTATAGGTTTAAAAATAAATAAATTAGCAATTATGATTGCCTAAAAGGTAGTGTACACGGAGCTTATCCAAGCCTGAGTACGCTACCTTTTGTTGTTTAGGACTGCAATATTTGAACAGTTAAGTTACAAATGTATTGCCTAACGCTTTGATGTCAGCCCTCGTATGATGTGGTTAAAGGAGGGGGTAATATGTTATGTTATCAAAGTTTTCTGCACTTCGATGGCGTCAGGGTTTTATTATTGGCGTTGCTGCCATACTACTGATTACACTGATGGCTAATACGGTTTGGTGGCTGACGGTCAGTGCGTTTAGTTCGCTGCTGATATTAGATTTGCACTTTATTCTATTCCCCAATACTGCGGATCGGCAGGGTTTGAATCATCTTAGTATGGGGCTTGTATTTGGATTGTTTATCATTGCTAACGTTAAATTTTTTATTGTTACAGCATTAATTTAAGCATAAAAAGTCACCCGCAGTCCGCTAAATTAGCGTGATTACGAGTGACTTTTAGGTTAATGGTCTG
>NZ_LFEE01000042.1:8235-40615 GCF_001039045.1 Lactiplantibacillus herbarum | reverse complement strand
AGCGGTGAATTAAACACTGACACTAATTTTTATCCAATACTCACTGTTAGATCAATGGGTTAAGTTTTTTTGGGACTTTCAACCTTTAGGAGATTGAACTAAATAAGGGACCGTGACCTAAGTCATAGTCCCTTATTGTATTTTTTATCTTAATTATTGAAACGTGAGCCAGCTACTCAGTTTTTGTCACCCTCTGTTTTGGCAAGCGAGTCGCTAATAACAGGCCGGCAAACGCCATGACTAACGTAAAGTAAAAACCGTAATGCGCCCCGTTGACGAACGCCCCGGCCGCATGGTGCAACCCGTTAGCGTAGTAAGCGGCTTGGCCGATTCCGAGTAAGCTAGTTGCAATGGCTGTGGAGATCGCACCAACAACTTGTTGGAGGGTATTCATAATCGTACTACCATCGGCTGCAAGTGGACCGGTGAGTGCGTTTAACCCGTGGGTCTGGGAAGGTGACATCGCGAGCGGTGCCCCAATCATCAGGATAACGTGTGCTAAGATGACGTACCACGTTGCACTGTGTGTCGTCGTGAGGGCTAGCATCAAAGCGCCAACCATTGAGATGAAGAAGCCTAGAAGTGCCGGTTTACGGGCACCGATGCGGTCGTATAAACGACCAGAAATAGCTGAGATAATAGCATTCATCAAACCGCCGGGTAACATAATAACACCGGTTAAGGCGACGGGGATCAACAGGCCCTTTTGGATATACATGGGTAATAGGTACATTGCTGATAGAATAATACCAAAGTTGATCATCACGAGACTAGCACCGATACGGAAGCCTGGAATTGTGAACGCTTTCAAGTTCAGAATCGGGTGAGCCATCGTGAGCTGTCGGTGGGTGTACCAAGCTAGAACAACTAATCCGAGAATTAGTGATCCAATTACAGCGGACGATCCCCAGCCTTGAGCGCTGGCTAGACTGACACCGACGACTAGACTACCGAAACCAATCATGGATAATAGAATCGATAAGAAGTCGATTTTAGGCCGGGTAACAGGTGCAATGTTTTCCAGAGAAGTTACGGCGAAGATAAAGGCAATTGCTAGAAATGGAATAAAAATCCAGAAGATCCAGCGCCAAGAAGCAAGGCCTAAAACGGCTCCGGCTAGTGTAGGACCAACGGCAGGGGCGAACATAATAACTAGTCCGACCATCCCCATAGCGGCACCGAGCTTATATGGTGGAAAAATCTGCATTGCGACCGTAAACATCAAGGGTAGAATCAGTCCAGTTGCGATCCCCTGAATCATTCGACCTAGCAGTAAGACACCAAAACCGGGTGCGGAGGCAGAGATTGCGGCTCCGACTGCAAAGTCAATTAGTGCGAATAGAATAATTTGACGGGTCGTGAACCACTTAGAGAGTAAACTCGATAAGGGTAGTACGATCCCAATCATTAACATGTAACCAGTGACTAACCACTGAACGGTTGCAGTAGTGACGTGGAGCTGGACCATCAATTGGGGTAACGCGATGTTCAGTGACGTTTCACTAAACATGCCGACAAAGCCCCCAATTAACATTCCCATCATGGCCAGCATTGGATGGGTGACAGGAACCCGCGCTGTCTGTTGTGCTTGCGGGTTGCTTTTTACTGAATCCATAAAAATCGTCACACTCACTTTCTTGTACAACTGGTTAGCCTAACAGAAAATAAAAAATTTCGTAAGTGTTTTTTGACGGTTATCAACGCAAAAATGACCTACTTCAGAAGTTTGAATTCTGAAGTAGGTCATTTTAGTAGTAGGTTGATATTAAGTTCGTGCCTCAAACTGGTGCTTACATTTAGGGCAAGTTACCTTGACCCGACCGTGATGGCGGGGAACCCGAATCCGTTGGTGGCACTGTTCACAGTGAAAGAAACGGTAGTGCCAGTGTTGAGTGAACCAGTATTTTAAGCGGCTGAACGGCCGCGTGATGGGTAGCCAGATGCGCTGGAAGCCCCGGTTGATGGCGACTTGTTGGTAGATCTTTTTGGAGAATAGTCGCCAATAACTGAATGCGATTAATAACACGGCTAGCAAAATCAGCCAACTTGAACGTAAGAAAAAGCTGACCAGTATCAGAACAAGCGCTAGGTTATTCAAGAAGCGATTCAGCGTGTCATTTTGGCCGTAACGTCCGCGCATCCAAAGTTGTAGTCGTTGTTGTAATTTTGAAGTAGGTTTCAAGTCAAGCCCTCCGTTATTAGAATGAATAGATGTTGGTAGCATAACATATTTTCTCGTAGAAATAATCTTAGATGGCTGGTTTAACGGTGTATAATGAGACCTATTATAGTAAATAGGGGAAAACGAATGTCAGCAAAATCACAAATTACACAATCACAAGTTTTAGATGCGGTTAGTCGGGCCGCTTTAATGCTAGACCGAGATGATTCGGTGCAGGTTGGGCTACAGCAACTGCTTAATGAATTTCGGCAAAGTTTATTGCAAACTAGCGGTCAAACAGCGACAACTATTTTATATCACGGTAAGATTGACAGTTATTTGCGTCAACATGCAGCGGCGTACCCAGAAAATGTCACTTATCTTATGACGTTACTCGAGCAGTTTGTTCAGGAACATTAAGTGGTCTATGCGGTGAATCGCTAGAATCTATCATTAGCTGAATTAAATTATTTAGTGATGATAATGAATAAGTTCAACTATTATGTTCGTACTGAGTTGCGAATGGAATAGTTGCTTTTTTGTGTTTACGGATGTAAACTATGTATAAATTAATTCGGAGAGGTGGTCAAGCCATTGGAAGCACAAACAAAAATTGAGATTAGCGATGCTGAATGGGAAGTGATGCGGGTTGCTTGGACGTTTGGACAAGTGACTAGTAATCAGGTTGCTGAGGCGATGGTCGCAAAGATGGGTTGGAAGATGGCTACCGTTAAGACGTTACTGGGACGGTTAGTTAAGAAGGGAGCACTCCGGGTTGAGAAAAACGGACGCGCCTTTACCTACTTTCCAGTAGTTGAAGAACAACCATCGATGGACGAGGCGGCCAGCACACTATTTGGACATCTGTGTCAGATGCGAGTTGGTCAAACGTTGACTGATCTAATTGAGCAGTTAAATTTGAGCCAGGCAGATATTGCGGGGTTACAAGATGTTTTAGCGAAAAAAGCATCATCAGCACCAGCCGTAATTGATTGCGATTGTGTGCCGGGGACAAAGTGCTAAGCTAGCGACGAGTGGTTTATTAGAATGTAAAAAAAACAAAAGTAACGTTCAGTGGTAGTGTCATACTCCAGCTGAGCGTTATTTTTGTTTAGGTTGATTTAAGCCAGTATTGTAATAGATAAGGGTTTGGAAAAACTTACTACTTAAGGATAACTTTCAAACGTGTTTGGTGTGTAGACCGGCGTTATGAGGAGTAAGTTGATGATGAAAGAAGGCCGAAAGTATTTAACTTGACTTTTATCGTCTACAAACGTAAACTTTAGTTATGGATTACAGATGTAAACATTCTGGTTAGGAGGCCATTGATTATGAAAGATATGGATATGCAGGGCATGAGCAAGCATGACATGAAACACATGGATGATATGGATATGGGGCATGGTCAGATGATGCATATGGGAAACTTGAAGTTGAAGTTTTGGGTTTCACTAGTTTTGACGATTCCAATCGTTGTGATGAGTCCCATGATGGGGGTTAACTTACCATTTCAAGTAGTTTTCCAACCATGGTCTGATTACATCGTTGCAATTTTAGGAACGATTCTATTCCTCTACGGTGGGCAACCATTCTTCAGTGGTGCTAAAGCGGAAGTCGCTAACCGCAAACCAGCGATGATGACCCTGATTACCATGGGGATTAGCGTGGCGTACGTTTACAGTATTTATGCGGTGATCGCTAATGATTTCTTGCATGCCAAACCAATGGTGACTGATTTCTTCTGGGAACTAGCTACCTTAATTGCCATCATGTTGTTGGGTCATTGGATCGAAATGAATACGGTGATGAACGCTGGGTCAGCGGTTGATAATTTAGCTAAATTATTACCAAGTACTGCTCACAAGATTGTAGATGGCCAAGTTCAAGAAGTTGCGATTTCAGATCTAGCGAAGAGTGATCACGTTCAAGTTCGGGCTGGCGAAAAGATTCCAGCTGACGGGACAGTCGTAAGTGGTGCCACTAGTGTTAATGAATCGATGGTCACTGGTGAAGCGAAGTTAGTTGAGAAAAAGGCGCAGGATAAAGTTGTTGGTGGTTCGGTCAACGGTGACGGAACGTTTGAAATGCAAGTTACGGGGACCGGCGAGAGTGGTTATTTAGCTCAGGTTATGAAGTTGGTCAGTGATGCGCAATCAGCCAAATCTTCACAAGAAAACATGGCCGATAAAGTGGCTGGTTTACTATTCTATGCAGCACTAACGGTATCAATCGTGGCCTTCGTTACTTGGTTACTCATTGGTAATTTGGCTTTAGCCTTATCAATTGCGGTAACGGTCTTAGTTATTGCCTGCCCACACGCATTGGGGTTAGCAATTCCACTAGTCGTTGCTCGTAGCACGGCGATTGCCGCTCGTCACGGCTTATTGATTCGTAATCGTGACGCGATGGAACAAGTTAAAAAATTGAACTACGCTTTAATGGATAAGACGGGGACCTTGACGGCTGGTAATTTTAAAGTTGCAGACTATCAGGGCGTCACGACTCAATTTACAGCGGATGAAGTCTTAGCAATGATGTCAGGGCTGGAAAATGGCTCAAGTCACCCGTTAGCAGTAGGCATCTTAGCTGCAGCTAAGGAACATCAAATAGCTGCTACGAAGGTCACGGACGTTCATCAGATTACTGGGGTTGGTCTGAGTGGGACGATCGATGGTAAAGAGTATCGGATTGTTTCAGCGGCTTATCTTGATAAAGAGAAATTAGTATACGATCAAGAGACCTTCGATCGTTTGGCTAGTGCGGGTAACTCCGTCAGCTTCTTGATTCAAGATAAGACGGTCCTAGGATTTGCTGCGCAGGGTGATCAGATTAAGCCAGAATCGAAGAACTTAATCGATAGCTTGAAAGCCCAACATATTACGCCGGTCATGTTAACGGGTGATAACAAGCAGAGTGCGCAAGTTGTTGCTAAACAGTTGGGCATTACGGAAGTTCACGCTAGCTTATTGCCAGAAGACAAGGCTAAATTAGTCAAACAGTATCAAGCTGATGGTAGCAACGTCATGATGATCGGTGATGGCGTTAACGATGCGCCAAGTCTAGCACAGGCTGAGATTGGGGTTGCGATTGGTTCGGGGACGGATGTCGCAATTGATTCTGCTGATATCGTGCTAGTAAAGAGCAATCCTAACGATGTGGTTGATTTCTTGGAATTAGCACGGCAAACAACCAGTAAAATGGCACAAAACTTATGGTGGGGTGCTGGCTACAATATTGTAACGATTCCGTTGGCAGCCGGGGTATTAGCACCAATTGGTTTTATCTTAAACCCAATGTTTGGCGCGGTTGTGATGTCCTTGAGTACGGTTATCGTGGCAATCAATGCGATGACGTTACGACTGAAAGACTAATCGATTAATAGGTATATTCTTGCAAATGCGTGTGTTGACTTGGTTTAGGTGCTAAAATAAGAGTACTTAAATCAAGGATGTGAGACCCATGTGTACTAGTTTAACGTTTCAAACCACGGCGGGTGATCAGTTTTTAGCACGCACCATGGACTTCGCTTTTGAACTTGGTGGCCGTCCAGTGGCTATTCCACGGAATCACCATTTCAGTAGTGTGACCAATCCAGATGGTTTTGACGCACCATACAGTTTCGTTGGTACCGGCCGTGATCTTAATGGTTACGTGTTCGTTGATGGTGTCAATGAACATGGCGTCAGTGCCGCAGCGCTTTACTTTGCTGGTCAGGCCCACTATGCGGATCAAACTGTTACTGATCAAGTTAACTTAGCTCCTCACGAAGTTGTGATGTGGATCTTAGGTAACGTTAAGAGTGCTGCTGAATTAGGCGAACGTTTAGATACGCTTAATATCATGGAAGCCGCAGCGCCACTATTGAATATTGTTGTACCATTACATTGGATTATTAGCGACAAGACGGGTGCAACTTACGTCTTAGAACGCGAAGCTGATGGGATGCACTTTATGGAAAATCCAGTGGGTGTGATGACTAATACACCAGACTTTAACTGGCATTTAAAGAACTTGAGCAATTACGTAAATCTACAACCAACGCCACACCCATCTCGCCAATACGGTGATATGGAAGTTAAGGCGTTTGGTCCCGGAACCGGTGCCTTAGGGATGCCTGGGGATTATACGTCAGTAGCTCGCTTTGTCCGGACCGTCTTCATGCGTCAGCATACTGATGCCGTTGAGACCGATGCGGAAGCAATCAATACTTTATCACACATGCTCAATTCAGTTGAAATTCCTAAGGGTGTTAAGATTCAAGACAACGGGACATCTGATTATACGCAGTACCGGGCGTACATGAGTATGCACGAGCCAGCATTTTACATTCAACCTTATGCGGATCAATCCATCACACGGGTTGCTTTAACTGAGGAGTTAATGACGGCTGCACAACCAACCGAATTTGAATTGAAGAAGACGCAACAATTTAATTTGGCTAATTAATGTTTGAAATACAATACTAAAGAGGCTGTGACATAAGTCTCTAAAACAAAAGCAGATCTGTAAAAATCTTCGGATTTTTACAGATCTGCTTTTTGATATAATAGAAAATAAAAAAAGAGCATCGGTCGCACCCGATACTCTACGAAATTATCCCCGAAAGGACATTCCAAATATGCAAAATTATTATAACATGAACCAAACCACTTTGAGTATCGCATTAGACTACATTCCTGAAGAAAATCATCCCGCACAATACATAAATCGATTAGTTGAAAATCTTAAGCTTAAATATGAGTATCAATTTGGCCGACCTAGAGAATACGATTTGGGAGCAATGCTTAAATTGGTTCTTTTAGCGTACAGTTATGGGATTTTTAGTAGTCGTAAAATTGAACAGTTTGCCAGAGAGAATAAACCAGCCGATTGGCTGGTTGCAGGTCAGTTTCCATCTTACCGTACAATCTGCCGTTTCCGAATTTCTGATGAACTTACAACTTTAACTGAGGATAGTTTGTCACAACTAACGAAGTTTCTTCGTGAAAGTGGTTTAATCGAGGATGTTTCATTTATTGATGGAACTAAGATTTTGGCCGATGCCAACAAATATAGTTTTGTTTGGAAAAAGAATACCATTCGTTTTGATAAAATGAATCGAGAAAAGTTGATTGAGCTTTTAGGAGAACTACATGCCGCAAAGATCCTTGGAGAAATCCCAGCCGAGTCAGACCTAACACCTGAGTTGTTGGATAGTATGATTAATAAAGTTGAGGACCATTTGATGGTGCTGGACCAACAGGTCGCAGCAACTACTAAGGTCTCACCTAATCCAGCTAAACAGCAGCGGCGAACACTGAAATCACAAAAGCGTCATTTGGATGAGAAACGGGATAAAATGCGAGAGCATCAGGTACAGCAGTCTATTTATGGTTCACGCAATAGCTATTCCAAGACTGACCATGATGCCACCTTTATGCGAGTAAAGGAAGATCCAATGATGAACGGACAACTAAAACCAGCATACAATCTTCAAATCGCCACAAGCAATCAATTCATCACGGGGTATCAGTTATTTCAAAATCCAACTGACACGCGGACACTTAAAAAATTTACACAACATTTAAAACGACATCATACTTTAGGATCAACTATCGTAGCTGATGCTGGTTACGGATCAGAAAGCAATTATCGGTATCTAGAAGATCATTTAAGCGGTCATACAGCATTAATTCCATATGGAACTATGCTTAAAGAAAATAGTCGTAAATGGAAAAGTGATGATCGTAAGGTCATGAATTGGGATTACCATGTTCAGGATGACTATTTTATTGATTTAAATGGTGTTCGATTTAACTTCAATACTTACCGAAAACGAACCGATAAATATGGCTTCACACGTGACTTTAAAGAGTACGTCGCCGAAAAGTACGACGAGAATCATGTCCCAATCGAGGCGGCGTTAACGCCAAAAGGTAATCTTCGGAAGGTCTCAGTGAATGAGGCTTGGGAATATTTCAAAGCCAAACAACGAGAACTACTTTCAGCTCCAAAAACTGGCAACATCTATGCACAACGTAAGATTGATGTTGAACCAATTTTTGGTAAGATGAAGGCTTCTTTGCGTTTTAACCGATTCTCTGTACGCGGGCTTGAGAAAGTCACAAAAGAAGCTGGAATCGTAATAATGGCATTAAACATCATGAAACTGGTCACGTTAGGGGCCGGCTTTAAGAACAAAAGACAAAAACAAATGAGACAAGAAACCAAAATTTGGTTTCTTGTCTCATTTGTTTTTGTGAAGGCTAGTTATGTCACAGCCTCTTTTTGGATGCAATTAGTTGTCAATCTTAATTAACCGTAAAAACAAAATGATGGTAAACTAGTCTATGGGTTTAGGTGTACATAACTTATATAAAAATAAATTTAGCTCGGACTTGCATTTGTTCAATAAAAGATATAACATTTACTAAGTAATAATGATTATAAAGTAGTCACGGGGGCGGCATTATGAAACAGAAGATGTCTTTAGCACAGCGAGTCAATGTTTTACGAGCGAGTGTCATGGGCGCTAACGATGGTATTTTATCAGTTGCTGGGATTGTTGTCGGTGTTGCGGGGGCAACTACGAATAGCTTTTCAATCCTGATTTCAGGATTAGCTGGGATGTTAGCTGGTACGATTTCCATGGCAATGGGGGAGTATGTCTCCGTGAATACGCAAAAGGATTCACAAAAAATGGCAATCAATAAGCAACGGTCAGCATTGGCTGACGATTACGATGGACAAGCTGATATGGTCGTTCAGAAATACGTTGAGCAAGGGATCAGTGAACCGTTAGCTCGGCAGGCGACGCAGGAAATGATGGCCGAGGATGCACTAACAACGACGGTGCGGGAACGTTATGGATTCAATCCTAATCAATTTATTAGCCCGTATGCGGCGGGGATTGCTTCAATGATTGCCTTTCCTACCGGCTCAATTCTGCCACTAGTGTCAATTACTTTCTTCCCACCACGGATCAAAGTGTTGGCAACCGTAATCGCAGTGGCAATTGCGCTAGCGATTACGGGGTACGTAGCAGCCATGTTAGGGAATGCTAACCGGCGTCAGGGTGTCATGCGTAATATTGTGGCGGGTTGCTAACAATGCTTGTAACGTACTTTATTGGTCATTTATTTGCCTAACTGATGGGTCAAGGGGAGCGGGACTATGCAATTAATAAAAACGAAATCAACTAAGAGTAAGCAGACGATGGATGAAAAGCTTAACTCGTTGCGAGCCGGCGTATTGGGTTCCAATGATGGTATTCTGACGGTTGTCGGGGTACTGTTCAGTGTGGCTGCTGCGACGACTAACCAATTTACAATCTTTATCGCGGGGTTGTCTGATTTACTAGCGTGCGCCTTTTCAATGGCATCTGGGGAATATGCTTCGGTTAGTACGCAAAAGGATACCGAAAAAGCAGTTGTTGAGAAAGAACGTGAATTACTGAAGACTGATTTTGCAGGGGAAGTTCATGCGGTGCAGCGGCATTACATGACAATGGGTGTGACCGAGGAAACCTCACTAGCAATCGCAAAGGACTTACTAGCTAAGAAGCCGTTGGAAACGATGGTCAGTGTGAAGTACGATATGCAGCTCGGCCATTACATGAATCCGTGGGACGCAGCCTTTGCATCACTATTCTCAGCTTCGGCTGGTGGAATCTTTCCACTGTTTGCGATGACTTTTGCACCAACGCATTGGCAGTGGCCAGCAACCATCGTCGCCGTTTCAGTGGCGGTTGCACTGACTGGATTCCTATCTGCGGTATTGGGCAAAGGCAACGTCAAGACAGCAGTGATTCGTAACGTCATTGTGGGGATTATTACGATGTTTATTCACTACTATGTCGGAACGTTATTCTAGGTTTTAATAAATGATATTAGTGGGTGTGTTTAGAGAAAACTCGACACGCTTATTTTTTTGTAATAAAAATTAATTACTCATCTAAATAGTTACGACTGATTCCTTGAATCCCTGAAAGTCGGTCGCAAATTTTCAGGAAGTTTTAATTAAGTCTCGGTATAATATTGCCATTAATTAAATTGAGGTAGAGTTAAATTGAAAAATATGACAACGAACCGTTATATGAAGGGTATTATGTGGGCAATGCTGGCGTCAACGCTCTGGGGAATCTCCGGGACGGTCATGCAGTTTGTCTCACAGAACCAAGCTATTCCTGCCGATTGGTTTTTATCTGTACGGACACTTTCCGCTGGGATCATTCTGTTGGCCATTGGGTTTATTCAGCAGGGAACCAAGATTTTTAACGTGTTTAAGTCTTGGGCTTCGGTTGGTCAATTAGTGGCGTACGCGACGATTGGTCTGATGGCGAATATGTACACTTTCTACATAAGTATTGAAAAGGGAACAGCGGCTGCGGCCACGATTCTACAGTATTTAAGTCCACTATTCATTGTGTTAGGGACGCTGTTGTTCAAACGGGAACTGCCGTTACGAACTGATCTGGTGGCATTTGGAATCTCACTATTAGGGGTCTTTCTTGCGATTACTAAGGGGAATATCCATGAACTAGCTATTCCAACGGATGCCTTGATTTGGGGGATCTTGTCAGGGGTTACGGCCGCGCTATACGTGGTACTGCCTCGACGGATTGTTGTGGAGAACTCGCCCGTTGTTGTTTTAGGCTGGGGAACGCTGATAGCAGGCGTGTTGTTCAACCTCTATCATCCGGTTTGGGTTGGGGCACCTAAAATTACGCCAACCTTAGTCACATCGATCGGTGCCATCGTCTTAATCGGGACGATTTTCGCCTTCTTATCACTACTGCATAGTTTGCAATACGCACCGTCCGCGGTGGTTAGTATCGTGGATGCCGTGCAACCAGTCGTGACCTTTATCTTAAGTATTATTTTCTTGAAATTACAGGTTGGCTGGGTAGAAATTCTAGGCTCAGCACTCGTAATCATTGCGATTTATATCTTGCAACAATACCGTAGTGAACCGGATAACGCTTAGAGTTAGTTAATAATAGAAAATCAAAAAAATTGCGCATTGATTACGGGTTAAACCGGATCAATGCGCAATTTTTAGTTTTAAATCTAGGTAATATTTAGTATTGGCTTAATACCAAGCTGGTTTATCGCCATCAGTATTAGGTTTGTTAACGCCAAGTGATTCTCGAATGCCGGCAGAAGGTGTTTGCGTCAGTTTGACAACTAAAGTCGCGATACTTTGACGAGAGACTTCTGTTCCCTTGAAAGGTTCGCCTTTCTTAGTTGTCTCGTAGTCGATCTCATCGTGATTAGTCAGCCATGCTGGACGAATAATCGTGTAATCTAAATCAGAATTTTCGATGACTTCAGCGGCAGCATAGTAACGGGTGAGGTAATCTCCCAGCGTTGCGTTGTTCCATTCGCCGAACTTACCAGGAACTTCATCGTAGATACCAAGGGTTGAAATCCAAATGAGCCGTTGGCGACCAGCAGCATGCATTGCGTTAACGACAGTTTGGGCTTGTTGCTTGATGTTTTGCCCAGCTAAGTTAGCGTAAATGACATCTTGATCTGCCATGGCAGTAGTGAGGCGGGCACCATCTGTCGTATCGCCCTCAATGATGGTTACGCGGTTAGACTTAAGATCGGCAACCCGGTCTGCGTTACGTAAGTAAAGTGTTAGTTCATTATCCGTATCAGTTAAAAATTGTTGTTCGGCTAAGCGGGCAATTTGGCCAGCGGCGCCGAGAATTAGTACTTTTGTCATGTAATCCCCTCCTGAACGACTTAACTGTAAACTTTATAATTACAGAATGCAAGTAAGCAGTTTCAAAAAAACTAAACAAAATTGTGCCACTTTTGGAAATTAGACCTATAATGAGGTTGTAGCGGATGAATAGTTCGCTGGTCATTATAAAAGAGGCGATTATCATGGCACAAAAGCTTAGCAAGGAACAAAAAAAGGCTATGATTCAAAAAGCCGAAGAAGAACGTGCAAAGCATCCAAAGCAAAAGAGCGGTGTTTCCGGTTTTGAAACACTCGATGAAGATGCTAAGAAATTAGCCAATAACTAATTGCTGACGTATTTTTTCAGCAAGGGTCTGGGATTTTATCTCAGGCTCTTTTTTGATGTATCAGGATAATAATATTTTTTGGGAAGAATCGCATAACGATGGCTGTTTGGTAGGGCTTGCAGTATAATGTGACATAACTAAAGGGGGTGACGTGGATGGATCAATTTGCAGCATTTATGGCTCAATTGGATACGACGTTGGCGCAGGAGCAATTATCAACTAGCCAATTAGTGTATGTCCCGGTGACCTTTAGTTTTCACGACCACCGGTTACAGGTAGAAATTAATATGTTACAAACCTCGTTTAATCAGGGGAATAATGCGTTTGGAGTTACCGATATCTTAGATCGAATTCGCATGTTGGTGGGATTGGAATTAGCTGATCTACCAGCATCGAAATGGCCAACCCGAGCAGCAACGCAAGCAATAACCATTACACCACATAAGATGGTGCGCGTGATTCCAGTGGATATGCAGACGTATCAAGTAAATTAGGGTTTAGCACTCGGATATATCGAGTGCTAAATTGTTGCATTTATCAGTAAAGCGATTAAGATAAAAGATGTAAACAAATAGAAGGAGTGTAGATATAATGGCTAACGATATGATGAACTGGCACAATGACTTATTTGATCGACTTAATGATTGGACGAAGATGGATGATTTGGTTAATGGTATTGGCCGATCAGTCTTGAACGTTGGCAGTCATGGTTCCGTGCTGAAAACGGACATTAAAGAAACCGACGAACAGTATACGATGAGTGTTGATGTCCCTGGAATCGATAAGAAAGATATCGCATTGAAGTATCGCGATGGTACTTTATCAATCGCTGTTAAGCGTGACAGTTTTAGCGATGAAAGTGATTCTGAAGGCAATGTTATTGCGAGTGAACGCCAGACTGGTAGTTTTGGTCGTCAATACGCTTTACCTGACGTGGATGCTGACAAGATCAATGCTCGTTATGAGAACGGCGTCTTGCATTTAACGTTACCAAAGCAAGCTGCAGCAGATACACATCATATTGAAATTCAGTAAGTAATGAAGGAACCTAGTCCCCCAGTAGATATCGGGGATTAGGTTCCTTTTATATTATTGATTAGTCGTTAGTAAACGGTTTCTTTGACTGATGAATTTTTTGTAAAATTTGAAAGCTATAAGCTACATGTTAGCTGATTTTCTGGTACAATTTAACTCTATTATTATTCATAGTAATAATTGATAGTTTGAAGTTGTCCTGTTATTGGATTAGTAAGAAA
This sequence comes from Lactiplantibacillus herbarum, assembly GCF_001039045.1. Classification (GTDB taxonomy): domain Bacteria; phylum Bacillota; class Bacilli; order Lactobacillales; family Lactobacillaceae; genus Lactiplantibacillus; species Lactiplantibacillus herbarum. The sequence continues at coordinate 27,182 of NZ_LFEE01000042.1, read as the reverse complement.
GTAGGAATGCGTGATGACGGAAGGTTTTAGACCGAGTCACCCGAAGATTGAGATTGACGATGACCCTGGAATACGGGGCCAAATCGAAGCTTTGACTGGTGACCTTTCACAACAACAGTTGGCTAAATGGGCGTTGATTATTGCCAAGAAATCCTTGCACTATGTGGATAATCAACAACAGTATGATCGGCAGCTACGGTTAGCGATAGATGCTAACGAGCTATGGCAAGTTAATTTGGTGAGTGGCTATCAGGTTCATCAGGCAGTGGCGCGTCTTTCTAAATTGAGTACGGCTAGTACCAGCTCAATTGGTGCGGCAGCCTTGGATTGTGTGCAGTGGGCAGTTGCTTCTGCTGATGCGGATGAGAATGCGTTACGAGCATCGGATCAAGCGATTAAATTAATTAACTTAACTCAGCCAAATGACACCGCAGCGGTTACCGCTGAGCGCCAGTGGCAATACGATCAGTTGGCTCAATTAACCGCAAATATGCAGCGAGGATTGCGTCATATGCTATAATCTCCATAGAGATAAGAACAGGTGGGGATTATTTTATGGCAGTAGTACACGCAGAAGCTAAAACGGAGTTGTTACGTCAGTATCAGGAAATCGTGACGAAGTATCTAACGAACGTTTCGTCAACGGTGGATGTTGAGGCGCAGTTTAAATTAAAGAATGAACCGGGATTCAATTACTTTATCGATTATTTATTCTTAGCAAATGTTTGTTATCAAGCTAGTTTAGATATCTTAAATAATGAAGATAATAAGTACCCTGAAATTAATCAACAACTAGCGACAGTCATTTTAAAATATCCTGAATATCTAACCTTAGCGGTGTTCAATGCTGATTTTCAAGATGAAAGTGTTACTGATCATTACGAAAAGACGTTGGTCGACCTTGCTAATACGTTGGACTAATGAGTTAAACATTAAGTGGAGTTTGGGCTAACCCCCAAGCTCTTTTATTTTATGCTCAGTCCCTGGACGCTTGGTGTCACACTCTAAACGTGCTCCATCAAGCAGGACCTTCCGCTCAGCTACGGTAGTCCAACGACTGCTAAGAGCGCAATCATTAGCCTACCTAGGCTATGCTCAGTCCCTAAACGCTTGATGTCACACTCTCTGGAGGAGAAATAATGATTGAATGGAACGCAGCGACTATTAAAGATTTTCAAAATACATTATTAACTTGGTTTGATCAGGAAGGTCGCGACCTTCCTTGGCGTCGTGATCATGAGCCTTACCACGTCTGGGTATCAGAAATTATGCTGCAACAGACGCAGGTACAGACCGTGATTCCGTATTACGAACGGTTTATGGGCTTGTTCCCGACCGTAACTGATCTAGCTGAAGCACCAGAATCCCAACTGCTAAAAGCTTGGGAGGGGTTAGGCTACTATTCGCGCGTCCGTAATATGCAACGATGTGCACGGCAACTATTAACGGATTACGATGGGCAATGGCCCCAGACAGCGGCAGAACTGACGGAGTTGATCGGTATTGGACCTTACACGGCGGGGGCGGTTGCCAGCATTGGGGTTAATGAACCCGTGCCAGCCGTGGATGGTAATGCTTACCGAGTCTTCAGTCGGTTGCTCAAGATTGATGCGGATATTGCCAAACCACAAACCCGACTTATATTTGAACAAGCGATTGCCCGGATTGTTCCTGAAGATCGTCCGGGTGACTTCAATCAAGCAATTATGGATCTAGGTTCCAGTTACATGACGGCGCGCCAACCGGATACAGAAAATTCACCGGTCAAACGTTTTAATCAGGCCTATCTTGATGGTGAAGAATTGGTCTATCCGGTTAAGACTAAAAAACCGCGGCCAAAACTGGTAGCTTACGTGGCAGTATTAGCCCAAATGGATCAAAAGTGGTTGATGGTGCAGCGGCCTAGTACCGGAATGTTAGCTAATCTGTGGACGGTGCCACTGATTCCAGTTGAGGAGCGCGATTTAGAGGAAGATTATCAACCGGCAGATTTGCTAGCAGCGATTCAGGCGTATTTTCAACGTGAATACCAGTTAAAGCTAACGGCTAAATTAGTCGCGGGTCGGCCTGTCAGTCATACGTTTACGCATCAGAAGTGGTCGATTCAGTTATTCGATGGTCAGGTTGAAACGAGTGACCTATCATACTTTGCCGGCCGTGCGGTGACGTTAGCGGAACGCCAACAGTTACCGATGCCGAAAGTACAGGAGAAACTCTTCACGCGGTACGCGGCTCGTTAGTTGGCATAACAAGTAGATGATATCCACCATTCAAATTTGTGGTGGATGTGGTAAAATATAGCCAAATTAATATTATTTAACGGAGGGTCGTAAATGTTAAACATATTTGATATCGTTAAGTTAACAAAGATTGATCATAAGGAAATCGACAGCAATCAGATTGTGGTGACGGATGGCAATGGTAAACCCAACGCTATTTTGACGGAACTACTAAACGATGTGGTTGGTAACATGCGGATCTTCATTGACATGGAAAACGTGTACTCCGTTGATGATTTGATCCAAGCGTTGGCAGCCCACACGCCATTACCACAAGATGTATTGGAAGAATATGAAAAAGTATTGCGTGAGCCAATCTACAATATCAACTTCGCTCCCAAACGCGGGCAGGTTGAAGTTGTTGTGGGCGAAGGTTAATTAAAAAAGTTAGTTGTACAAAAAATCGTTATTGAAGCTTGCAACCTGTTTGTTGCAGCTTTAATAACGATTTTTTTGAATTATTACAAAGATAGATATTGTGGTAACGATAAGATGAGCATAGCTGTGGGACTGCGATATAATAGAGAAGAAGTTGTTACCGAGAACTTATCGATAAGATAGCATCTAAACTTGTACAAAACTAGGTGCTCAAAATATAAAGACTGAAGATGATAAGATGCAACTGAAGTTAGAACGAATCTATACGAAACCAGTTGATTTGGATGGCTATCGGTTATTAGTTGACCGTCTATGGCCTCGTGGAATTTCTAAGGTGAATGCTCATCTGGACGAGTGGGTCAAAGAAATTGCACCATCAACGGCGTTACGCCAGTGGTTCGATCACGATCCTGAAAAGTATCCAGAGTTTGTGGTCCGCTATCAGAAAGAGCTACAGCTTAACAAACTAACGCCGGAATTAGTAGCTAAAATTACGGTACAATTACAGAAAACTAATGTCATTTTATTATATGGTGCGAAGGATGAGCAGCATAATCAAGCAGTGGTTCTACGCGACTATCTAGTGGCTAAGGGCGATTTATCAATCTTTTAATATGAGTAATTTCATAGTTGTAGCTAAGCGTTACGATAAACTGCGCCAATCAAATTATTTTAATTATTTCTTGAAAACGCTAGCAATTAGGTGGCGGTTTTGCTATTATTAAGTTGTTAATTAATGACGTCAACTATTACAGTGCACAATGATGGGGGAGCGCACTGTTAGGCAAGCAAGATTGGGGATATATTTATGATAAACTTATGTGTGTTACCTAGTACCGCAAGTTGTCGCAAGGCCCACCGCTGGCTACTTGAGCACCGGATTCCGTTCCATGAACGTAATATGAATGCACAGCCGCTGACTGAAACTGAAATTAAACATTTATTGCAGTATACCTATAATGGTATTGATGATTTGATTAGTACTAAATCTAATGCTTATCATCAACTTAGCAAGACAACCCCTATTGAGGATATGTCGCTAAGTGAAGCTGTACGGGTACTAAGTCAGACACCGCAGTTGTTACGGAGACCGATTATTTTTGATGACCACCGCCTATTATGTGGTTTTAATCAAGATGAGATTCGGATGTTTATTCCACGTGATCAACGGGTATTGAAGATGCAAGAAATGGCCCAGCATCAACATCAAATGGCTTAAGACGGCGGAGTTGAGAGACACTGTCGTAGTTTCTAAAGTAGATTGTGAATAAAAAACGTCGGCTATCTGCCATCATAAACTGATGAGAGCAGGTAACTGACGCTTTTTTACTGTTTAGAATTAGTGCTGAAATTAAGCGTATTTATGTGCAATCTTAGCCGCAACCGCTGCTGCAATTGCACCAACGACGTCATCAATAAAGGTGTTAACAACGCCTGATTTATCCGTGTCGAGTTGCTCGATGATACCTTCTTTAACTTTATCAACGTATCCATAGTTGGTCACACCAATAGTACCGTAGATATTGGCCATGTTGAGTGCGAGGCCTTCATCAACACCGAAGACGCCAGCATCACTGGCAATAATCGTCTGCAAAGGTTCATTCAGCTGGCCGGCAGTTGCTAAACGGTCCAGTTCAAGTGCGACCATTGCGTTATTGAGGATTTCGCGTTTATGCAATACTTCCTGAGTTTCTAGTTCACATTCTTCAATGGTCAAGCTAGGGACGTATTTGATCTGTAAGTTATAAGTGATCTTAGCAATTTCGTTCGCGGTGATGCCTTTAGCAGTCAGTGCTGTGGTCACAAAATCGTACGCGGCTTTGTCGGGATACTTAAACGTTGGTTTTTCCATGAGGCCCTCCAATAATTGCATGTATTAGTTGGGTTAAAGTTATTTAACCCGTTAATTCCATTATAGTGAGTAGTGCTTAAATTAGTATGAATAAAGTTCCCTAAATAACGAATTTTTTTATTTAAAAATCGTAGTGGCCAACCTGTGAAATCGACCATTGGTTATTTACGTTTACACGAGTAAAATAAGTAGGTATGTTAAACAGATGAAGGGTACGATAATTTTGGCGAAACGATATCGAACGGTGCTGCAATTTGCACTGCTCGCTTTTATAATCAGCACAGCGGTGGTTCTGATTGGTGCCCGGCGTAACGATCCGAAGATTACAAAAGTGACCAGCCAATTGACATCGGGATCGGACCGGGTACTGAGCAATCAGTATCAGCAGTCACGGACGGCGACGGTCTTTTTACACGGTTATAACGGTGGGGCGTACTCTACCAATTATTTGATCAATAAGGCGGAGCGAACCGGTGCAGCACAAAAAGCACTAGTCGTTCACGTCTATAAAAATGGTGTGATGGCTTTCAAAGGATATTGGAATAAGTCACTCAAGAATCCGATGGTGCAGATTGTCTTTCAGGACAGTCACGCTTCACAGAAGACTCAGATTTACTGGTTACACCAAGTCTTAGTGCAGCTGAAGACCAAGTATGGCGTCACTAAGTATAACGCGGTCGGGCATTCGCTGGGTTCGAATGATATTGTTAATCAGGCTCTAAAATACGGTCATGACAAACGGACGCCAACGTTGAATAAGATGGTGACGATTGCGGGACCATTTGATGGTTTGACGGGTTTTCTCAGTACGCAGACCGAAACTGAATTGAAGCGGCTGGCGATCAAACCAGTACGATTTACGAAGCATTTTACCGAAATGTTGAGTTATCGGAATAATTTTCCTAAGCACGTTAAGTTGCTGAACGTTTATGGCGATACCGATACGGGGTATAACAATGACGGTTTTGTGGGCGTCGCTTCGGCACGTTCAGTCCAGTATTTGTTACGAGGAAAACTCTCCCAGTATCAGGAAGCCTTTTATAGCGGATCGGATGCAGCACACTGTGCGTTGAATCAGAATCCTAGTGTGGCTAATAAATTGATCACGTTCCTCTGGTAATGCGATTATGAGCTTGTTCAGTCTTAACAGAAGTTAGGATTGAACAAGCTTTTTTGGCTGATCAGTTAGGACAGGCTAGTATGAATTAGAAAGCGTGCTACTTAAATAAAACCGGCTTAAATTAAAATAAGATTAAATTATTGCTTGACGATTAGAAAACGTGGTGGTAAAGTTAACCACAAGTTAATAAGTGAACGTCGAACGTTACATCAAGTAGACGCAGTTCTGTGTGTCAGGAAGCCGGTGGTTGCTGCGAACCGGGCAGGAACTGTGGTCCAAATACGGTAACCGAGTTTCAGTTGAACGGGTAATAACTAGAACCGTTATCTTCTAGTGAGTGGGGGATTAGTAGCTAATCCTCAACCTGGGTGGTACCGCGACTAGTCTAATCGTCCCTGTTGTTCTTAATGAACAATGGGGGCGATTTTTTTGATGAAGAGGATGAGAATGATGACGAGTAAACGATGTGGTGGGTTAGCACGATATTAAAACAACGGTCACGGTTGGTTACGGAACTAGTTTTAATCTAAGGAGTGCTTGAATAATGAAAAAAACGACGAGTGAACCACAAGTTAATACTTTGGAAGCTGTCATCGTCTTGTTAGCTGTGTTAGGAATTATGAGTCTAGGCGTGATTGGATTTGGCTTATCACCTCAAGTGCCAGTACTACTGGCAATGGGTGTCGTGACGGCGTGGGCCATGCTGCGCGGGTTTCCTTGGACGGCTGTTAACGCTGGAATCAAAGAAGGTATCGATAAAGGCATCGTGCCGATCTTCATTTTTATCTTAATCGGTGCCATGATTTCAACTTGGATTGCTGCGGGGACGATCCCAACGTTGATGGTGATTGGGTTTAAGATTATCAATATTCAGTGGTTCCTACCATCCGTTTTCATTGTCTGCACGCTAGTTGGAGCGGCGGTCGGTAGTGCCTTTACCGTCACATCAACGGTCGGGATTGCCTTCTTCGGAATGGGTGTCACGATGAACTTGAACCCCGCGTTAGTCGCAGGTGCCATTATCAGTGGTGGGATCTTTGGCGATAAATTATCACCACTTTCAGAAACTAACAATTTAGCATCGGCCGTGGTTGATACCGACTTATTTACGCATATCAAACACATCCTGTGGAGTACCTTACCTGCCGGTGTCATCTCATTAGGCTTATTCGCCATTTTAGGTCACAGCAATACGAGCACTAGCTTGGCTAAGATTGATCAGATGGTTGCCGTCTTAAACGGTCACTTCAGTATTTCAGCGTTGTCACTATTACCAATCGTTCTGGTCTTTATCTGTGCCGGCTTCAAAATGCCAGCGATTCCCACGATGTTACTGAACATCTTTGTTTCCGCTGGTCTGATTCTATTCGAACAACCTAGCTTATCAATGACTAAGTTAGCTGCAATTATCAACACAGGCTTTGTTTCAAAGACTGGTAATACTAGCGTCGACACGCTCTTATCACGTGGTGGGATTGTCAGTATGATGAGCATGGTAGCGTTAATCGTTGTGACCTTGTCATTAGGTGGCTTACTGGTGAAATTCGGGCTGATCAATCAGATCATGACTCCGGTTGCTAAGCATTTAAATAGTGACGGCAAACTAATTCTAGCGGGTATCTTAACCTGTATCGGGGTCAACGTCTTCGTTGGTGAACAGTTCTTATCGATTATCTTGCCAGGGCGGGCTTTTCGCCAAGCTTTCACTGACGGTGGTTTAGCTGGTAATGCGTTGGGCCGAGTGTTGGAAGACGGCGGGACCGTCATCAATTACCTCGTGCCATGGGGTGTTGGTGGGGTCTTCTTAGCCACTACTTTAGGTGTACCAACTGTTCAGTACTTGCCATTCGCTTTCTTCAGTCTACTTTGCCCGGTTATTTCCGTGATTAGTGGGTTTACTGGAGTTGGTGTGGCGCACCTGAAACACGCGTCAGATAGTCGATTAGTGCATGACGGTATGGTAGCGACCGAAGTTCAAGGTAATTAAAAAAACATCACTGGTAGTGACCGCTGAAATTTAGCGCGACTACCGGTGATGTTTTTAGTTGTGATTAGTTTTGACTAGCTTGTTCAGGATTAATCGTTGATTGAAAATCTGCAAAACGGGGATGGTTCAAGTTAATACCGCGTGACTTAGCGATGAACCAGGCCAGTACTTGGAACGGAATAATGGCGATTAATGGTGCTTTATATGGATCGGTGACGGCTTCTAATTGTAACGTTTGTTCGTCATCAATTTCAGGATCAGCCCCCGTCAAACTAATAGTGTAGATGTGGGGCGTTAGCCGTGATTCATAAGTTTTAACGGCTTGTAACCCATCCATGTCAGTTGAATTGGTCTCAAGTTCGATATAAAACTGACGATGATTTTCGTGAGCGCCCATAAAGCCGCTCGAAGTGAATTCGGTTAATGAATAGCCATGGGTCGGTACCCGTAAGATGGCGGGGAACTTCGACTGCATTTCAGCGAGTGTGCCAGCTAAAACGTCAGCACCGATAGCGCTAAAGGCTGGTGCGTTAGTGAAGTCGATCGTGAATTTACGGTAGAAATCGTTGGCCTGTTGGACCGTGTGGGTCATGCTTTCAATCAAGAACCCTAATTCGTCCAACTCTTGATTAATAGTGAGCTCGTCTAATAAGCCCTGATTTTCAGCGCTGCGCAGGGCTAGTAGCATCAAAGCGAGCACGATAGCCTGAAAGCTCAGTGTGATGTACGGAATCGTTTCTTTACCGGTTAATAGATCACATGAGACGTCGGCGAGTTCAACTAGTTCGGTGCCTTTTTGGTTAGTCAGCATAATCGTGTGTGCTTGACTCGCTGCCTTAGCTTTTTCGATGGCACCTTGAAGGGTTGCATCGCTGGCAGTTAGGGTCACGCCAATAATCACGTCAACGTTAGGATCAGCCGTTTCGTAGGCTAAGTATTGTTCGGCCGCCATCACTGTCACCTGAAGGCCAGCAATTTTTTGCATGTAAAAACGCGCACTGTTTGCGGCGTTAATACCTGAACCACTGGCGAGCACTAACCAACGCTGGGCTTGTTGGGGTGCATCAGCTAGGGCTGCGGTAATCTGTTTAGGGTAGCTCGCTAATAGTCGCTCCAAAACGGGTTGTTCCCGGCGGATGTATGACAACATCGTCGGGTTATTCATCATCATCAAAAGTATCAGCTCCTTATAAAAAATATCATTGTTAATTCTAGCCTAATTGCGAGTATAAAAGAACCAAAAGTCACATAAATTATGGCGATGATTTTAATTTGTAATTTAAAGCAGCTGGCGCGGTTAATACCTGATGCTAATTTCAATTTACAGATTGAGGGTTGCGCCCTAACGAAAAGGCTGGTAAAGTAAGGAACAATTTATCAAGTAAACAAATTGCCTATATAATGCCATGATATGGATGGCGAGTTTCTACCCAGTGCCGTAAACACTGGACTATAAGCGAATTGAGTCGACGGGTCCACACTGCTTAATTTGCCGTGTGGACCCGTCTGCTTTCTCCGTAGGCTAAGCAGATGACACAGACTGAACAGGTGAGAGGGAGCAGAAGATGACGAAAACAGTTGATATGGTGATTACAGGTGCACAGGTATTAAATGTTAATACGCGTGAATTTGAAGCAACGAGCTTATGGATTAAAGATGGTCGCATTATCAGTAACTTGAAGGAAGCACCGTACCTAGCGACTGAGCGCGTTGACGCTAGTGGTCAGTGGATCGTTCCGGGAATGATTGATGCCCACGTTCACATGGAAAGTTCGATGGTGACACCGAGTGAACTCGGCAAAGTGCTGTTACAGCACGGTGTGACGACAATTGTGACCGATCCCCACGAATTAGCAAATGTTGCTGGGACGGCCGGTATCCAGTACTTAATCGATGATGCTCGCCAAACACAACTGGATGTTCGTTTTATGCTCCCATCATCAGTACCCTGTGTGCCGTTTGACGACAACGGGGCGACCTTACACGCAGCAGATTTACGCCCACTGTATCAACAGCCTGAAGTTCAAGGTCTAGCTGAAGTGATGGATTACGGTGCGGTTGAACGGGGCGATGTCGATACGTTAGCTAAGATTCAGGACGCCTATGATAATGGTTATCATGCGGATGGGCACGCATCGGGTTTGGACGCTCATCAACTGAATGTGATGCGTAACGCTGGTCTCGACACTGATCATGAGTGTACGACCGTTGACGAGGCGTTAGCTCGGGTTAAAGCTGGCATGTACGTTTTCTTACGGGAGGGTACCGTTGAACGTGACGTATTGCCGACGATTGGTGCGGTGACGGAAGCTAATGCGAGTCGCTTTGCCTTTTGTACGGATGATAAGACCATCAGTGATCTGATGACGGAAGGCTCGATCGACTATAACGTCCGGTTAGCAATCAAAAGTGGCATGCGGCCAGCACTTGCCTATACTTTAGCTAGCGTTAATGGCGCCACAGCCCACCGTTTAACGGATCGCGGGCGGTTGTCAGCTGGGCAACTAGCCGATCTCGTTGTACTGGATAACCTGGAACAAGTTCAGGTGGTTAAGACGATGAAGAGTGGTCAGTGGGCTACGGAGACAGCTACCAAGCCACTCCCATTCACAGCGACAAAGGTGCAACAACATGCCAAGTTAGCAGACTTCAAACTCCCACTGTTGACGGGTGACGTTAACGTGATTGGCGTGCAACCCAATCATATTGAAACGGATCATTTGATTGAAAAAGTTGCAGCGAGTGACAATTTTGAAGCTGATACTGACCAAGACATCTTGAAGATGGTGGTGGTTGAACGCCATCACAATACTGGTAAGGTCGGTGTGGGGCTGGTGCATGGTTTCCAATTAAAGCATGGCGCCGTAGCGGGAACGATTGCTCACGATGCTCATAACATTGTGGCTGTTGGAACCAGCGATGAAGCCATCCTACGTGCAATCGCCCAGATTACGGCAACCAATGGTGGGATTGCCGTCAGTGATGACCAGCAGATTCTCGCCACGATGCCGTTAGCAGTTGGTGGTTTACTGTCATCTGCTAGCTATCAAGTTGCGGCGGACCAATTAGCTGACCTGAAGAGGGCCTATCAGCAAATCAGTGAACGGCCAATGACATTTGATCCGTTCATCACGCTGTCATTTTTGACATTACCAGTAATTCCAACACTCAAATTAACGGCTCGCGGCTTGTTTGACTACGCTAGTTTTGATTTGATTGCAGTTGAGCGAACAACGTCTAAGGATGAACAAAGCAAATCAATCAGTATTTAAGCCGCTCCGCTTAATTTCAGTTCAATTACTACATTCTTAGTTCATATTTATTTTTCTCCTAAATAAAAAGTGATTATCTGCACGTAAACCAGTCTAGCCGGAAGTGGATAGTACTAGTGGTGCTGTGAAGGTGGCGTATTCTGCCGATGGTCAAAGCGAGGTTCAAGACTGCTTCTCAGGCTTGAACCAGTCCCCACAGCTGAGCTAGTACTGACCACTGGAGGCGAAAGTTGTACCGAGTTTTAAGTTTTAAAGCGTGTCAGTATTTTCAGTGAACCTAAAAGGACCACCGAGCTAGCGAATTAACGTTAGTTCAGTAGTCCTTTTATTATTGCTGCTGTTTGCGACTGCGGTACCACGCCAAGATGAAAGTAACGAGCATGTAGGCGAAGTTGACGACGATTGCTTCTCTAAGTGGAATATTGAGGAGTACGACGGAGATTAATGTTAAGACAATTACAAACGTCAGCGCTGATTGTGACCAGCGTAAGAGCCATTCGGGCATTGTGAATCACATCCTTAATTCGATTGGTGGTGCGAGTATAAATTATCCTGATTAGTGGTCGCGTAATGCACGCAAAGCCCAGAGAATTGAAACGGTGTCGACGACTTCTTGAAGCATCGCACCAAATAGAGCCGGGATGATACCGGTACTGGCAATCAACATAAGAATCGTACAGATTGCGATCCCAATTAACACGGATTGTTTAGCGACTTGCATCGTATCTTTGGCAATTTTAATGGCAGTGACGACCCGACTAAGATCGTCTTTGAGAATCACGACGTCAGCGGATTCACTGGCCGCAGTTGATCCGTGAGCGCCCATGGCAATTCCAACGTCCGCTACGGTGAGTGACGGAGCATCATTGACGCCATCACCGACCATGATAACTGGTCGTTCTGCTGCTGGGATGGCTTTTAAATGTGCGATCTTATCGGCGGGTAACAGGTCAGCTGCCACGGTATCGATACCGACATCTGCGGCAATCTTGTCAGCGATGGCCTGTTGATCTCCTGTAAGCATCATAACATTGTGAACGCCTTCTGTGTGTAATGCTTGTAGGGTGGTCGCGGCTTCAGGACGAACGTTATCAATAAACGTGATGTAGCCAGCGTACTGATCGTCAATAGCGACGTAGATAGCGGTAGTCGCGAGTGGTTGTTGAGTGGTATCTGGTGCCACAAATTTTAATTTGCCAACTTTGACGATGTGCTGATCGACGGTAGCTATGACCCCGTTACCAGTTATTTCTTCAAGGTGGCTAGTTGTACTCAATGGGGTGTCGTTAGCGTATTTGACCAGTGAGCGGGCGAGAATGTGGCTGGAATTCTGTTCCGCGCTGGCGGCTAAGTGACAGATCTGATCAGCTGTAAAGCCTGCCTGAGGGATAATCTGATCCACAGTTAGTTGACCACTAGTAATTGTCCCGGTCTTATCAAACGCCGCTGATTTAGCCGTTGAGAGCTTCTCAAGCATATCTCCGGTCTTGACTACGATACCGTTACGACTAGTTCGACTCATGCCTGAAACCATTGCCACCGGAGCGGCCAGAATTAGTGGGCACGGTGAAGCTACGACCAGCACTTCCGCAAACCGGTGTGGATCACCGCTAAGTGCCCATGCGATGCCAGCAATGACGTAAGCGACTAAGGTGAAGGGCACGGCGTAGCGATCTGCTAAGCGAACGAACTTGGCGGGACGAGCTTCTGATTCTTTCACTAGTTTAACCAATTGTTGGTACTGACTATCGATGGCTAATTTATCAACAATCATGGTAACTGCGCTGTCACCGTTAACGGCTCCGGACATCAAGTCATCACCGATGTTCTTCTCAACTGGTTTCGATTCACCAGTTAATGAGGATTCGTCAAAGAGGGCGACGCCTTGAATCAAATGACCGTCGACAGGAACTAGTTCACCGGGTTTGACGACTAGCTGATCGCCAACAGCAGCATCTTCAACAGCAATATCGGTTAGTTGCCCGTCAATGAGGCGATGTGCCGTTTGTGGGGAATTATCCAGCAAGGCTTTTAATTCAGTATGGGCACGTTTAGCAGCGTAGTCTTCCAGCGAGTCGCCACCAGTCAACATAATGAGCACAACTAGACCTGCCCAATACTCACTGACGGCTAAGGTTGCGACAATCGCGGTGATTGCGAGTAGATCGACGCCGTACTTGCCTGAACGCAAAGTCTTGATCATCTCAATTAGCATGGATAATGCCATGATGGCTCCCATGAATGTGATGATTGCTTGGGCGGCTAGTTGCTGGTGCAAGCCAAATTGTAAGATGATGGCAAGCAGGCCGACGCTGACTGTTAACATTAATTTATAGTAGTGACGCATTCAGAACCCCTCCTCTAAATGTTGTAACCGTTTTTTTGATTAATATAAGGATAACATGAAAGTAAGTTAACTTAAATAGATAAGAATGGTTCTAAATTGAGATTTAAATATTTTAATTTTTCCAAATGAAAAGGATTTCAAATCGTTGGTAGGCTTAACATACCAGGGTTAACGGCCGCTAATTCGTTGATTTTACTTCTAATATAATACTAGTATACTTATAGTTGAATATCAGATATCAGTAAAATACTGAAATCGGCATTTGTATAAGCCTATGCGCGCTGTACAGGTGGTAACTTGTTACCCAGTCTCAGGCGTTTTTTTGTATATTAAAATACCTGATCAATGGCGGTTTTATCTGATTATTCAGGGGGGTTATCTATTAGTAAGAGCAGTGTCATCATTAATCGTTACGTGGTGTGACGACGGTAATGCTTAGGCATCACTGGTTAGAAACACTAGCTATCAGATGAACACCAACGTCGATTATGCAATTAAAGATCATTTGTCAGTATGGCGTTATCCGGATTCAACCAATGGAAAGAAGGAAATTCTGCTACTGATTTTGTGTTAGCACAAACAGAATGCGGATGACAAAGCCGGTCAAACCTGATCAAGTCAGGGTACTGAGTGCTTCGAGGATTAACTCGGAGGTGTGTACCGATTGCTAGTCGGAAATTAACGCGTGGGGACTACCATATGGCAGGAAGAACCACGAATATGTAATTAATATAGAGAGTATATGCTCAGTAGCAGGTTTATTATTTTAAAAAGTAAGAATATTGATTGGTGGGTATATTTACCAACGATTGGTCTCTTCGTGGTGGTTTCTATCGTATTATTAACGGGTGGGCACGCCCTCGAAACTGGTTTAAGTGGCATCTTGAACTGGCTCACAAATAATATGACCTGGCTCTACATGTCGGTATATGTTATCAACTTTATCTTTTTCATTTACTTAGGCTTCAGCAAGCTAGGGAAAACCAAGCTAGGTGATCCCGATGACAAACCCGAATTTTCAACGTATCACTGGGGTAGTATGGTGTACGCAACTGGGATCGATGCCAGCATCTTAATGTTGAGTATGGTCGACCCATTGCGGTATCTGCAAAGCCCTTCCTTCGGCGTTAAGCCGTTTTCAACTTCTGCATATAATTATGCGCACATGCTTGGACAATTCAACTGGGGCCCAATGGCGTGGATGATGTTTGCGCCAGCCACAATTGCGATTGCCTACGCGATGTATGTTAAACACGCCAAAGTTCAGCGGCTAAGTTCCGCAATTTCAGTTTTACAAGGACCTGGGACCGCCAAACAAATTACGCGGAATGTGATTGATTTCTTCGTTATTATTGGGATTATGGGTGGTGTCGGTACTTCAGTTGGGATGGAGATCCCCGTTATTTCTAAAGTTTTAAGTGCCGTGACGGGTGTTCCTGATACCATGGCATTAAAACTCGGACTCTTTGCCTTACTCTTCGTTATTTTTGCGATGGCTGTCTTTAATGGCCTAAAGAAGGGGATTGGCCGTTTGAGTGCCGCCCACGTCTGGTTAGCAATTGGCTTCTTAGTCGTTGTGTTAATCGTGGGCCCTACGTTATATATCTTGAATTCAGAGACTAATAGTATTGGTCTATTTATTAATAAATTTGTCAGTTTAAGTACGAATACGGCACCTAATGGCCACGCGACGGCCATGCAACGCCAAACGATCTTCTACTGGGGTTGGTGGTTATCATTTATGCCAGTCATGGGATTGTTCATCGCGCGGATTTCTCGTGGACGGACGATTCGCCAAGTCTTAGGTGGGATGTTGCTGTGGGGCTCACTAGGCTGTGTCAGTTTTTACGCAGTCTTGGGTGGATATGCACTGTACCTACAACGGATGGGAATCGTTAACTTGGTTCACATCTTAAATACGCAGGGACAGGCGGCTGTCATTGCGGCGGTACTATCAACCTTGCCACTGAAGATGATTATGCTAGCGCTATACTGCTTGTCATGTTTCATCTTCTTAGCCACAACGGTATCATCGTTTGCGTTTATCACGGCGTCGTTTACTAGTAAACAGTTGGCGACTGGTGAACAACCTAGTCGTTTCAACCGGATGAGCTGGGTCGTTATCTTCTTGATCTTCTCATTAGGACTAGTGACGGTCGGTGGTTTTGAATCGATTCAGTCAATCTGTGCGATGTCAGGATTCCCCTTAACGGCGGCAGCCATGGTCTTAATCTATTCGATTCACCATGACCTCACGACTGATCCCGTTAAGGAAGCCGCGAAGAATAATGCGAAGGCGGCTGCATTGGCACGCCGTCAACGATTAGAACGTGACGTGGAGATTACGACGAAGACGGACTATGCCCGTGAACGTCGAAACGCACGGAAGTCGACGCAGGAAACGAATTAGAGTAGAGTGGGCCAGCAGGTGGTTAGGGACCGAGCATAGCCTAGGAAGGCGAATGATTGGGTCTTTCAATCGTTTGACTTCCGTAGCTAAGTGGAGTTCCCTGCCTGCTGGCGCACGTTTCGGATAAAAAAGTAAAAAGGCACCATCAATACGCCATTTTGACGTGTTGATGGTGCCTTTATTAGTTACTTCTTTAATTTCTTTTTAGCGGGGTGCTTATGCTTCTGTTCACGCAGGAGATCTTTGTAGACTGCGATTTCATCTGTGTGACTAGTAACCCAATCTTTGTAGTTAGAGTGGGAGTCGGTATCGCTGATCTTTAACCCGGTTTCTAACCAGAAGAGGGCTTCTGTTAAGGAACCGAAGTTGTGGAACCAGAGTGTGTGACCGTTGTCGGAGTCCATGGCAACGTAAGATTTGTAATGTGGTGTTAAGAAGGTATGCTTGACGATCTTAAACGCAGCCCGACGCCGAGTTAGCTTATAGTCGGGTAACAGATAGCGACCAGGATGGGCTAAATGTGGGACGGAATTCTTACGTTGTTCCTTGTACTCGGTCAGCATCGCCTTAGCGCGATCGGGACTGATGAGGTTGATATCAAATTTTGGCATAGCAGGGCTCCCCTTGAAGATAACAGGCTGATTGTGATAGCAGTTAGTTATATTTTAATTAGTGTATTAAAACTCATAATATAATGATAGCGCAATTATGCAAAAATCCGAAATATAAAAGCTTGAATTATTGGGGATTTTTGGGTTCTTACGTTAAACTTAACCTAAACTAATCAGGAGGTTATCGAGATGAGTGCAGCACCGTTAAGTTCGTTTAAAGTTTATATTCCCCAGGTGGCAGTATTATTGGCCGATGATCCAGAATTGAACGCATTTTTTGAGGCGTTAACGCCAGGGTATCAGCGTGAGTGGGCCCGCTTTATCTTTGGTGCCAAAGCAGAAGCAACTAAGCAACGCCACGTTGAAGTGATGAAGACCGTGTTTCGGGCTGGGTTTAAGTCAAAACGGGCGTATGATACGAGTAAGAGTGCGCACAAAGCGGATTAGCTGCTGGGCATAACCTAGTAAGCTAAGTGATCGGGGCTTTCAATCGGGTTCTGTGCGACTGGCTTTTGGGACGTATTTCGTACTATTGGGGTTTTAACGCAGCAAAAAAGATTACGACAGCTAATTGGTCGTAATCTTTTTTAGTACCGCTGCATATGTTGATAGTCGAAACGTGTGAAAGCAGGCAGGACTCTCCGCTTAGCTACGGATCAGCAACGATGGCCAAGTACACCATCATTACTGATCCTAGGCTATGCTCGATTCCTGGACGCCTGCTTTCACACTCTTCGCATTAAGGCAAATCATTCCCCGCTGCGAAGTAAATGTCATACCATTCCTGACGGGTCAGGTCGATATCCGCTCCCGCTGCATTTTCAGCTAAGTGGGTTGGATTCATGGTGCCTAAAATAACTTGAATGTGAGCAGGGTGGCGTAGAATCCACGCCGTTGCGATCGCACTCTTTGTGACGTGTTTCTCGTCGGCAAGCGTCTGCATCGCTGCGTTCAGTTCTGGGAACTTAGGATTATCCAAGAAGATACCAGCAAAGTTACCATATTGGTAAGGTGACCAGGCTTGAATAGTCATCTTGTGTAGGCGACTGTATTCGATGATTTCACCGTCATGGTTGATACTGCGGTCATCATGCATATTGGTGTGGAGACCAAAGTCGATGGCGCCAGTGTGCATGATGCCGAATTGCAGTTGGTTGATCATTAGCCGTTGGTTAAGGGCTGCCTGTAGCATATCCACTTGCAGGGGGTTGAAGTTAGAAACCCCAAAGTGACGAACCTTACCACTGGTTTGTAATTCATCAAAGGCTTCGGCAATTTCTTCTGGTTCCATCAAAGCGTCGGGACGATGGAGTAAGAAACTATCCAAGTAGTCGACACCTAAGCGTTCGAGTTCGCCGTTAACGGCTTCAATGAGATGTTGTTTTGAAAAATCGTAACGTTTGCCAGGGACGATGCCACCCTTAGATTGGATGTAGAGTTGGTCGCGGTTCACGCTGGCTTTTTTAAGGGCGGCACCGAAGATCGTAGATGATTGACCACCGCCGTAAATGTCCGCTGAATCAACGTAATTGATGCCTAAAGCGGCCGCTGAGTCGATGACCTTAGTAGCTTGGTCAACTGAGAGGGCGTCCATGCGCATGATCCCCAGTGCTACCGCAGAGGCATCTATGCCGCTGTTACCTAAATTAATGGTTTTCAATGTTAAAAACCTCCTTATTTTAAGTTTAGTATACGGTTTTATAAAACTTATGTAAACGGTTACCGGTTGATTGTAAGGATACTGATAGCTGCTAGCGGGGTGTGAGTGCTGAAAATAGCATTTATTGACACAAAAAAATAGAACCCAAGGCTTCTCAACTTGAGTTCTACTTATGAGGAATAATCCTGCTTAGCAAGTAAAAATTGTTCTTTGTTAATACGATACACCTTCATGCTATTCAATTTTACGCGTGTCCAACTTCTAACGGACTAACCCGTATTTACTGTAACTATCTGCTGTAGTCGATCAAAAGTAATTCTTTACTTGATTGCGACTCGTCTGACGGGTTTTAACGAAAGTCAGACTCACGTTTAACACTTTGGAATGTCTTTATAACAGACATGCACCTCCGTCTAAACTTGCAATACCTGAGCCTACAATGGAACTGGTATGTGGAGCTAACAACTGGTCATCGGTGACACCTTGTTTCTAACTAATATCGTTAAAACTAAATCGTCAATCTAATACCAATTGATTCTGTTGCGGTTATCGTTTATTCAAGCGATGTTCAGGCACCTAACGGGATCTCACGACCTTCGTTAGACCGATAACACTGATACTTAAAACGGTTTCGATAACGACCCAACTGGTGGTACAAGTTGCCTAACATTACGGCGACAACTTAAACTTGTTCAATACCAATTGATTCTGCTGCGGTTATCGTTTATCCGAGAATCGATGTTCAGGCATCTAACAGTAATTCAGGACCTTCGTTAGACCGATAACACAGACGCTCAAAACGGTTTCGATAACGACCCAATTGTTGGTACAAGCTATCTAACATTACAGCGATAGCCTAAACTTATTCAATACCAATTGATTCTACTGCGGTTATCGTTTATTCAAGGATTGACGTTCAGACATCTAACAATTCCGTTAGACCGATAACGCTGCTACTTGAAACGGTCTCGATAACGACCCAACTGGTGAAGCAAGTTGCCTAGCATTACGGCGACAACCTAAACTTAACT
>NZ_LFEE01000042.1:0-8225 GCF_001039045.1 Lactiplantibacillus herbarum | reverse complement strand
AATTGATTCTGCTGCGGTTATCGTTTATCCAAGGATCGGTGTTCAGGCATCTAACAATTCCGCTAGACCGATAACACAGATGCTCAAAACGGTTTCGATAACGACCCAACTGGGTGATGCAAGTTGTCTAGCATCACAGCGACAACTTAAACTCATTTGAGAAGCTTGCTAAGGAGGATTATTACCTTTCCTCACCTAGTATATTAGCACGTTGTGTAAGCGGTTACAACTAAAAGCCTTGTTTTTTCCAAAATATTTTTGGGGGCAGTAGCGACAGTGCTGAAAGTGCGTGAAATAGCGGTTTGTGGACTTGTAATGAGCTGGCTGGTAAGCAGATGCAGATAATTGATCTTATGATAAATGAAAAAGTGAGAGTAAATAGTAGATTACTTTCAATAATTCATTGAATCTTAACGCTAGCAACGTATAATTAGTAAGTGAAATGTAACCGCTTTATGAATTGTAACCGAATTAAGGCTGTGCTATTGTACTTTGGACCAGCTAACGGGCGAATCGCAAAGTTAGATAGGGCGGCTGGTTTAGCTTAGCCACTTGATGGTAGAGAGAGGACTGATTTGAGATGACTTTTAAAGAAGAAGCGTATGAAGCACTGGGTAAAGTGATTGATCCTGAGTTAGGAGTCGACCTAGTTAGTTTGGGCTTGATCTATGATGCCCAGATCACGGATGACGGCGTTGCGGAGATTACGATGACGTTGACGATTGCGGGCTGTCCCTTAACGGAATGGCTAGCAAAGGATATTCATGATGAATTAATCAAGTTGCCACAGGTCAAGGAAATTGAAATTGAAATCGTCTGGGAACCAGTGTGGTCCGATAAGATGATGTCACGCGAAGCACGGGTACAACTAGGGATTCATTAATAATAGCTATTGTGAGACCGCAAGCTTGGTAATTATTACTAAGACTGCGGCCTTTTTTGTAACTAACTATAATTATCGCTACATTTCACTAGTTGACTCTGCGTATGTTGAATTCGGTTAATGATTCTTGGATGGAACTTGGTATTTGATGAAACTACATGAAGCATAGCTACTGTAACTATCAACCAGTCTAGCCGGAGGTGGGTAATGCTGGCGGTGCTGTGAAGGTGGCGTTATTCCGGTGATTTTCCGGGATGACGCCACGGACGCTTTTGGTCATTGGCGAAGTGTGTCAATGACCAAAACGAGGGACAAGACCGTTCCTCAGGCTTGGCCCGGTCCCCACAGCTAAGCTAGTATTGCCCATCGGAGGCGAAAGTTGTGACTAGTTTTTGCTTTTTAGATAAATAACGGCAAGACAAAAACAGCGCTGATATCACCACCGGAAACGGTAGTAATATCAACGCTATTTTTGTCTGAAAAGAATGACCTAGAGTTTTGGTAGTGGCATCCAAGTCTTATAACCATTGTAGTCCGCGGTGTGTAACAACTTTTCAGCGTTAGCAACACGGTCTGACGTAGGAGACTCGATGCCTTCCAAACGATACTTGATCTTCATTTCATGATATTTCTTAACACCCATTGTGTGATATGGGAGTACTTCAACTTTTTGGACAACATTGTTAGGAATTGTAGCAATGTATTCGCCTAATTCGGTCAAGTAGTTATCATAGTCAGTCCGTTGAGGAATCAGGACGTGACGAATCCACATATCTTTATGATGTTCAGCCATATATTGAACCATATCTAAGATGTTTTCATTACCATACTGGGTTAACTTCTTATGTTCGGCCGAGTTGATGTGCTTAATGTCGACTAATGAAATATCAGTCACTTTCATTAAACGTTCAAACTTGTCGAAGAAAGGTTGTTCCCGAGTAAAAGGCTGACCGGATGTATCCAGACAAGTACTGATATTCATGGCTTTAGCTTTCTCGAATAATTCGAGAATAAAGTCAATCTGTACTAGTGATTCACCACCACTAACCGTAATACCACCAGTCTTACCCCAGAAAGCACGGTACTTAGCAGCATCTGCAAGGATTTCATCAGTTGTCATCTGATCCCCAACGTTAAGCTTCCACGTATCAGGGTTGTGGCAATACTGACAACGCATGTGACAACCTTGAAGGAAAGCCACGTAGCGAATCCCAGGGCCATCCACTGAACCGAATGTTTCGATAGAGTGGACGTAACCGATCAAAGGCTCCTTTTTAGTAGCTACTGCATCTTGTTGGTTTTCCATGAGCCTTTCACCTTCTTATCAATTTAATAGTCTTACATTTGTTCGAAGAATGTCCGTGAAATAACGTCATCTTGTTGTTCCTTAGTTAAATCTGCGAAGTAGACACAGTAACCAGAAACACGAACCGTCAATGTTGGGTATTCTTCTGGGTGTTTTTGAGCATCGATTAAGGTCTCTTTATTGAAGACGTTGATGTTCAAGTGCATCCCATCGTTGTTCATGTAACCATTTAACATGTTGACCAAAGTATCTTTACGTGATTCAAGATCGTGGCCTAACGTGCTTGGTGTTACACCGAAAGTATTTGAAATCCCATCGGTAGCGTAACGGTATGGCAATTTGGCAGTTGAGAGGAGTGAAGCTAATGCCCCGTTCTTTTCAGCGCCGTATGCTGGGTTAGCACCTGGTGAGAATGGTTCGCCTTTTTGACGACCGTTTGGTGTAGTACCCGTGTTCTTACCATAAACAACGTTTGAAGTGATGGTCAAAACAGAAGTAGAAAGTTTAGCACCACGATAGAGATGATGAGTATTCATCTTAGCGTATAGTTCTTTAACTAACCATTTTGCAATGTCATCGGCACGGTCATCGTTGTTCCCATAACGAGGGAAGTCGTTGTCAGCTTTGAAGTCAACGGCGATACCCTTTTCGTTACGGATAACTTTAACGTGACCATACTTGATAGCTGAGATTGAATCAGTGGCGTGTGATAAACCAGAGATCCCAGTAGCGAAGGTCCGGTTAAGATCGGTATCCTTCAATGCTAATTGGGCAGCTTCATAGTAATACTTGTCATGCATGTAGTGGATGGCATTCAATGAGTTAACGTAAACGTCAGCTAACCAATCCATTTGTTTGTCTAATTTACGCATGAATTCATCGTAATCGATGTATTCAGAGGTGATTGGTTCGTAGGCAGGGCCAACTTGGTCACCGGCGATTTCATCACGACCACCATTGATGGCGTAAAGAAGAGCCTTAGCTAAGTTAGCACGAGCACCAAAGTACTGGAGACCATCGGCAACTGGTTGTGCAGAAACACAGCAAGCAATACCGTAGTAATCAGTACCCCATTGTACCCGCATTAAGTCATCATTTTCATATTGGATCGTTGAACTGTTGATTGAAACTTCGGTAGCGTAACGTTGGAAGTCTTCAGGCAAACGTTCTGACCAGAGAATGGTGATATTTGGTTCTGGAGCTGCACCCATGTTGTCCAAGGTCTTTAAGATCCGGAAAGCAGTCTTCGTAACGTGATGTTGGCCATCAAGACCTAAACCACACATTGAAAGGGTTGCCCAGATTGGGTCGCCAGAGAATAGTGAGTTGTATTCTTCAGTACGGATGAAGCGAACCATCCGTAATTTCATAACGAATTGATCGATTAATTCTTGAGCTTGGCTTTCATCGATGACGCCATTTTCAAGGTCGCGTTGGATGAAAATATCCATAACCGTATCAATACGACCAACAGACATTGCGGCACCGTTTTGGGTCTTGATTGCAGCTAAGTAAGCAAAGTAGATCCATTGAACAGCTTCTTGTGCGTTAGTGGCAGGTTGACTGATGTCGTAGCCGTAGCTAGCAGCCATCTTCTTGATGTCATCTAAGGCGCGGTATTGATCTTGAACTTCTTCACGAAGACGGATAACGTCATCAGTAAGTTCGCCATCACCAATGTGAGCAAAATCATTGGCTTTTTCTTTCATCAAACGGTCGATCCCATAGACAGCGACACGTGGTAAATCAGGAACAATTCGGCCACGTGCGTAAGCATCTGGAAGACCAGTAACAATCTTGTAGTGACGAGCTTTACGCATGTCTGGAGTGTAAGCATCGAAGACACCTTGGTTATGAGTCTTACGATATTCAGAGAAGATCTTGTCGTTTTCTTCATCAGGAGTGTAGCCGTATGCTTTGAGGGCATCATCGGCCATCCGAATACCACCAAATGGCATGAATGCACGTTTTAGTGGCTTGTCAGTTTGTAGACCAACAATTTTTTCGAGATCCTTTTGAATGTAACCAGGACCGTGTGAAGTAATAGTTGCGACAACTTTGGTGTCAGCATCTAAGACACCGCCGGCTGCACGTTCTTGTTTCTTTAATTCTAGAACTTGATCATTTAAAGATGTGGTTGCAGCGGTTGGGCCTGCTAAGAAGCTTTCGTCGCCGTTATATTGTGAGTAGTTGTTTTGGATGAAATCGCGAATGTTGATTTCTTCTTGCCAATGCCCACCTTTGAAGCCTTTCCAAGCTGGGGTTGTTTTTGTTTCTGATGTAATCATTTTCTCGCCTCCATAATTTGAATCCAATCAAATGATTGATAAATTCTATATTTGAATGATAACATTATTTATCGCGTTTGTAATCGCTTTCAGGAAATTAATTTCACAAACTTGATGTTTTTTTATTGTCCCTCTAGTTGTATGATAGCGGGGAACGTTGATGTAGCAGCAGGCGAGCATCAGTTTAGCAACATTAGGAAAGTAAACTAAATTATAAAAAGTTATTACTGATTAGTGGGCGTTGATATAGAAGTGGAATATAATTAATAACAGGATGAA
Source organism: Lactiplantibacillus herbarum (assembly GCF_001039045.1). Taxonomy (GTDB): domain Bacteria; phylum Bacillota; class Bacilli; order Lactobacillales; family Lactobacillaceae; genus Lactiplantibacillus; species Lactiplantibacillus herbarum. Next base: position 3,469 of record NZ_LFEE01000042.1, on the reverse strand, counting down.
GACTCAACTAGTTAGTCAATGAAGCTGATTGGCCAATATTGGCACACGAATGGGCGTTTGCCGTTGCTTTTATGAAGAAGTCCGTTATTATAAAGAAAGATAACCCAATTAATGAGTTAGAGAGTAACGATTCATTAATGATGAAAGGTGGACGCACTGCGAATGCTAGAAAAAATTGAACAGTATATTGATAGTTGTATTGATGCAGGAGATATTTACGGAGCGTCCTTTAGCTTAATTACACCTAAAGGAATTAATCAGTATTATCACGGTAAACAGGGCCAAGATGAATTTGCAATTGGATTAGACGCCTCGATGATTTATGACTTAGCGTCGGTAACCAAAGTTGTCGGAACGACGACACGGATTTTTCAGTTGCTATCGGATCACACGATTCGGTTAACGGATTCAGTGGCGCGTTTCTTACCAGGTTTCAACCATCCTGAAATCACGATCAAGAATCTATTGCTACATAATAGTGGCTTGCCAGCTGATATTGCTGTTTCGGATGCAATGAATCGTGAGGATCTAATCAAGGCGGTCTATGAAGCGCCACTTGTGACGGAACCAGGAACGACTTACGTCTATTCTGACCTAGGCTACATCTTACTGGGTTGGATTATTCGGACGGTTGACGGTTCATTAGCTCGTAGTGTTCAAGATCATATTTGTTACCCACTAGCGATGACGAATACTGGGTATAACTTGAATCGACCAAAGATTCGCTTTGTGCCAACGGAGTTTGATCCACGACGAGGCCAGATTCAGGGCCAAGTGCATGATTATAAAGCTTTCTTGCTGAACGGCGAGAGTGGTCATGCAGGTCTGTTTTCTACATTGACTGATTTATCTGTTTACGTAGAGATGATGTTAGCCTTTGGTGAGTATCAGGGCAAACGAGTGTTGGATGAAAATGTCTTTGACTGGTTAGGCGAGTATGATGAACAGGGACGGACCCTTGGTTGGGAACGTCATGCTGGACAACACCAATATTTCCATACTGGTTTCACTGGACCAGCCATCGCTTTTGATCTGGATCGACAGATTGGGATGGTGATGCTTACCAATCGCGTTTACCCAACTAGTGATAATCAGGCGTGGAACAAGGATCGCCAACATGTATTAGATTTGTTTTTTGAAAAGTAGAAATTAATAAGGGACTGTGATATCAGTTTCTAAATTAAAAGGCAGGTACAGTGAAATCCGAAGATTTCACTGTACCTGCCTTTTATACTAGCCCGACGTATCTTTAGTTACGGGCTCTAATCTTGGAACTAATTTAAATTGAGCGACGTATCAAATGTCTTATAAGCGTTGTCGTCATCATAATTATCGGTATCATAGTTAGCATCCCATTTTAGACGGATACTTGTAATGCTTTCAACGGTGGATAGTTTTGGCAAAATGAAGTATAGGTTACCGTCAGCATCGGTGCCCTTATTTAAATCACCATCAAAATCATCACTATCGATGTCAGCCTCGACTTGCTGACCATCGTTAGTACTGAGTTTGGCTTGTGTTGGATACGCAGAAATATCACGCCCTGCGTGGATACTCATGTGGACTTTTACGATACCATTAAAATCTTTCTTATCACTACCGCTACCATTAGTGTAAGTGCCATCTGTTTTATAGACGGTGACCTTATCAATCTTAAACGTAGAGTTAGCCCAGCTACTATCGGTAAATGAGGCACTATAAGATTTTTGATCGGCGATATCAATGTCGTCATCGTCAATGGTAATGCTATTAGAACTTGAGTCCGAGCTATCACTAGTTTCACTATCACTGTCTGAGTCTGAACTAGCAGTAGTTGCGCTGCCACTATCATTGTAACTATTGTTAGAGTTAGTCTTGGACGTTGTAGTCAGAGCGGAGTCAATTGCATTGGCACGAGCTGTTGCGTTAACAAATGCAGCGTATGCTAATGTACACAGAACTAAGATACACCAAGTCCACCATTTATGTGTCCAGGGTGTAGGGTGGCTAGCCGAATGGTCAAAGCGTTTTCCGGTAGCATTAGAACGTTGACATAGGAAAACAATGATTAAAAATGGTCCGGCAAGTGGAATAAAGTAGTACCATAAATAATGAGCCGATCGGTTGCTGTCGTGAAGCCGACGGACACCAGCTGTGAATTGCATCACTGAAATCCAAGTCAGAAGTGCTGAATAAATTAGTAACAATATAAGTTGTAAAGGATTTACGTGTAGCGGGTTGAATATGAGTGCAGGGTGATTGTATACTGTGATGCCAAATACAATAGTTAAAACTAGAGAAATTAGCATCAAATCTAAGTAAAGCCACCAATATTGAGGTCGCGTAATCCGCTGTGACCAAGTAAAGGTTTGCCGCATTCCTAGTTTTAGTGCAGTCCACATATTGACGTGTTCTGGCTGATTAGGCTCATTGTTCTGGTTCAGTGAGTTTGTATCATGGCCTTCAGTGGAAGCTACTGTTTCTTGTGTTGTGCCACAAAAGGAGCAGAAAGTCGCGTTTGCGGGAATTTCCTTTCCACAGTTAATACAAAATTTTGATTCTGACATCGATGTTCCTCCTGGAATACTTATACTAGGCGAAATATATATAGATATAAGTAACTTTTTTTATGATCGAACAAGTGCTTTTGACGGTCGACAATAAGCATAGCATAGCTTGATGAAAATATTAATAAAATATTAACACTAAATTCATATTTTATTCATTTTTTCATCGATTCCGTTCTGTTCACGAAACGATAAATGATAGCTTCGTGAACAGAAATTAGTTGTGTCAGAAACTTTTCTTCCATATATAGGGATAATATCGTAAAGTGAATGCGTGAGGATTAGCGCTGCAACCAGCGGAACCCTGGTAGTCGCCGGAGTATTTTATAGATAACTGCTCCAATGATGAAGCCAGCCCAATTAGTGATGACGTCATCAATGTCGACCCAGCGTTTTAAGTTTACTAGTAGATCGAGAACGAATTGCCCACATTCAAGGGTCAACCCGGTTAATAAACCAAGCCAGATGATTCGCCGCCAGGGAAGATCGGGAAAGTTCCATATAAATAGTCCACCTAATGGGACGGTCAATAAGACGTTGAGCCAAAACTCAATGTCCATTTGCTGAAAGGGAATGACGTTTAATTTCACGGGTCCCCATTGAATGTAGTGCAGAACGAGCTGAGTGCCAAAGTTGTAGCTCGTTGGGGTGTAGCAGAACGCTGTGATGATCCAGATGAAGAGAATTAAGCACAATTGCTTAAATAACCGGATCGGTTTGGTAGTTGTGCGCCAACAAGCGTAGAGCATTAACATGAATAATATAGAAATAAGTGTGAATGGTAGCCAAGCTAACATAGTAAAATCGCTCCTTTATTACTGTAAGTATAAGGAAAAACAGGGCGTTTAGCTATTAATTGAGAAAAATAGTGAAAAAGTGTTGACACTTTTATTCCTACTTGGTATATTAGTACACGTTGCTGC
>NZ_LFEE01000041.1 GCF_001039045.1 Lactiplantibacillus herbarum | reverse complement strand
CCATGCAACTTGAAAGGAATCGTTAATTCGATTCCTTTTTTTTGTCGTTAAAAAGGACTAGAGACCGTTACACTGAGGTCCACTCGCTGGTAAACAGCTCATAGCAGCGTGGTAAACGGAGATACGGGTAGTAAAGTAAACACTGAGTAGCACAGTGCTGAAAGACCAGTACTAAAGAAGCTACCCGATATTTTGTCTATTAGGGTGCTACTCCAATAACCAGTGCTTCTTCTTACAATAGAATGCTTTGACTGTATTGAAAACAACCTGGGTTATAAACCGGTTAATTTAGATACTGACCTTGCAAAGCAGCCTGCTTTAAGCGTGATAAGTGTCATTCTGATTATTACCGTGCTATCTTAATAGCATATTCAATGAGGAGTGGTCATTATGGCTGAAATTACTGTGGGGGATCGAGTTAAGTGCCAAAAGAATGGTAATACTGATTATGATTTTTATGCTAAAGTGGAAAAGGTCTATGAAAACTCAGCGTACGTCACAATCACTAATTATGATAAACGAGACGATGTGAACGTGTCAGATCTGCTATATCGTGCGGTAATCGCATTTAAGAAGATGAAGGTCGCTCAACCAACTAACGATGAGACTGAACAATTGCAGGCCGTCAGCGCTGCCATGCTTGCTGATTAAAAGATTAAGACAAAGGGCGTTTGGGCTGAACCCCAAACGCCCTTTTATTTGTTGAATTCGGATTATAGCTATGTAATTATGACAAATCTTTTCTTATCTGAGTGCAAACACGTACTGCGTATTACCATTGAACAAGCCTATTTAATTGCGCGCTACTCTTTGTTTGGCGGGTTGAACTTTTTTGTTTATTAATTGTGACTATTGTCTGTACATCATTATTGAAAATGGTACAATAGATATTAGTTAATAATTGTTCTAAAGTAATAAGGAGGAGTATTGATGCAGACAGCTAATCAGACGCCAACTTTGGTGGGACGCCGCCGATTTTGGTTTATTTTTACTTTGCTATTAGGGACTTGGACGATGTCGATCAGTCAGTCCTCACTGTCGACCGTTTACCCGACTTTTATGCGGGACTTCGGTATCTCAGCCTCGACAGTTCAGTGGCTAACCACGGGCTTTATGTTAACAATGGTGGTCATGATGCCTATCAGTCCTTGGTTACTCAATAATATTGGTTTCAAAAAATTGTTCTTAGCCGTATTGGTATTATTCGATGTCGGATCAATAATTATTTACTTCGCACCCAGTTTTGGGGTCATGATGGTTGGTCGTTTGATCAAAGCCGCTGCGGTCGGTGTGCTATTCCCATCTTACCAATCCATCCTACTGACGATTACGCCTGAAGAACAGCGAGGAACCACGATGGGGACTGCCGGGCTAGTTATGGGTTCAGCACTGGCATCAGGGCCTATCATTTCAGGGATTGTCTTAAAGTTTACCGATTGGCACGGTTTATTCTTAGTCTTCATTACGGTGGCTAGTCTGTTAATCGTCATCAGCTTATTCACGATTAGCGATGTCATGGTTAATAAACCTTCAAAGCTGGATGTTCTTTCGATTATCACGTTGTTAGGGTTCGCGGGTATTCTCTACGTGGTTAATGAGATCGGTAAGGCTAACGTGGATTGGATGCTCAGTGGGGCGCTGCTACTTGTCTCTATCTTAGCGGTCGCTTACTTTATCTATCGTCAGTTCCACTTAACAACACCATTACTGGAATTGCGCGTATTAAAAACATTCAATTATGATTTAGCGATCTTTTTAACGGCGATTTCGTATGTTGCCCTGATCGTCGTAACGATTATCTTTCCACTCTATTATCAAGGGGTCTTAAAGGTGTCACCATTTGTTTCGGGGATGTCCTTAGTTCCGGGTGCCGTTTTCCTGAGTATCCTGAACCCATTGACGGGACGTTTAGCTGAAAAGCTTGGCTATAAGAAGATCATGCTACTTGGGATGAGTATGATCGTATTGGGCTGGTTGGTCTTAGCCTTAGTTAGTCAGGAATTAAACTTGCTAACGATGATCTTACTGGCTGCCTTAATCGAAGGTGGAAACGCCTTTGTCATGATGCCCGCCGTTACACTGGGTGCCAACTCACTGCCAACTGATCTGATCTCACACGGGACGGCCGTAATTACCACGGTTCGTCAGATTCTCGGATCAGCAGGGGTTGCCGTGGCAACGTTGGTCTTAGCTAACGTTACGGCTGCTCAATTAAAGGGCGGTGCCTCGACACTGACTGCTAACTTGAACGGTTACCACGCCGTCTTTTGGATGATGTTAGGGATTGAAATTGTTGGTCTTATCTTAGCGTTATTATTACAGGATGGCCGGGAAACAACGAAATAATTAGATGAAAATAAAAAGGAGCGCCACGTCTATTTTGACGTCGTCGTTCCTTTTTGAATCTTGGCAAGTTGTTGATACTGGCTGAGCATCCAGCTAGCGTAAGTCTGGTTAGCGGGTAACGTTTCGGTAACTTTGAGCACGGGAACGTCATACTGATTAGCTAGTTTGACCATATTCGTAATAATATTACTATCCGTTTGGGTGTTTTCAACAAAGAAGGCGATGCGGTGGTGCTTGATATCCTGTTGCATCTGCTGAATATCCTTCGGTGATGGATCGGAGCCTTCTTCGATAGCATGTGCAAAATGATTGTTGCTGATCTTGTAGCCGAGCGCTTTGAGTGAATAGTCGAAGACCGGTTCGCTGACGGCGACTCGTTGGCCCTTAGCCTGTTTCTTCAATTGACTGAGCTCTTTGGTGATTGGTTGTAACGTCGCCTGATATTGGCGTGCTTGTTTCATAAAATAGGCTTTATGTTGAGGCTGAATCTTAGCGAGTTGCTTAGCAATACTAGTGGCTAACTGTGGCATGGTGGTTGGATCATACCAGACGTGTTCGTTGGAACCGTCTTTCTTACCCGCAACGGCAGTACCGACCGTGATGACGCGAGCACCCTTAGCCTTATTGACCGTTAACTTTTCCATCCAGTCATCATAACCTAAGCCGTTATAGACAATTAGCTGGGCGCTACTGGCTTGCTTAGCCGTTTTAACGGTAGGTTCGTAGTCGTGGGGGTCAATGCTAGGGCGATCGATGATGGACGTTACATCGCTGTATTTACCCGCAACGGCCTTGGCTGCCTGACCGTAAAAATCTAAACTAGTAATGATTTTGATCTTGTCGTTACTAGTAGCTGGGGTCGTTGTCGATTGGCAACCTGCTAGTAGCCCACTGAGTCCTAATAGTAATCCTAAGTAAAGCCATAATTTTCGGTAAGTCATGTTCGATGCCCCATTCTTTTTAAATCGTAACCATTACTGTTAACTTTACCCAAAGAGTGGAGCGGCGTCAAGTATTTAAGATAAGGTTTAGACGCGCCGTATTAATGGCTGTGAGTAACTAAAACCTGTTAGAATAGAAGTTACCAAAAATGAGAAAGCGGGGAAACACGCGTGTTATTTACGATTGTGATTTTAATACTATTGGCAACTGCAATTTTCCGGGGGTTTCACCGCGGTTTTGTGATCGAAGTGTTACACCTAGTCGGAACGGTGGCCGTCCTGATATTTGCACGGTTACTGTACCAACCACTGGGTAGTACGATCAGTGGTATCTTGACTAGCCTCAGCCTAATCCAAACGTCCGTGGCTAGCACCCTGATCATCAATATGATTGCCTTTTTCATCCTGACATCGCTCGGATGGGCGGTTATTCGGATGTTAGGTCGGGTCTCACGGACGATTACCTGGTTACCCGTCATCAAGCAAGTTAACAGTGTAGCGGGCGGGATCGTTTCATTTGTGATTACGTACTTAGTGATCTTCGTCGTACTTTCACTGGCGAATTTGATCAATACGAGCTTTATCCAGACACAGATGAACAACTCGCCGTTAGCAACGTATATCGTTAAGCAGACGCCGGGACTAACGAGTAGTTATCTCAGCAATTTGATTCAGTTTGAAGATGGCACGGCTAGTCAGAGCTAATTCAATATCAAATAACTCTATTATTAGAGGGGTGCGGGCGTTTGTCCGCGCCCTTTTTGTTTAGGCTCATAATGTTTGACGGCTTTTGGGCGTTATTAGGCGGATTACTATCATATCACTGGCGCTTCATGCTATGATTATAAGTAAAAAATGAATATGTGAGGGGTAAACTTATGGGAATGATTCGCATTAATAATCTTCGGTTTCACACGTTTAACGGTGTGTTACCAGAAGAACGACGTAACGGCCAACAATTGGGGATCGATATTGCCATTAAATACCCCATTGAAACTAAAGTTCAGCATGATGATGTCCATGAAACCATCAACTATGCGTCAGTACGCAATGCAGTGGATGAGTTTGTGACGACCCATTCGTATAAGCTGATTGAGTCCTTGGCCAATCACTTATTGGAGACGCTGCTAGCTGGCTTTCCAACCGTAGATGCCATTAACATCAAGATTCGTAAGTACAGTGTGCCGATGCCCGGAATCTTCGACAACGTGGAGATCGAAGTAGAGGGTACTCCGGATGGTAAGTGATCAAGAACGCGTCTATCTCAGTATCGGCTCGAACATGCCACCCCGCGTGCAAAATATCCAGCAAGCGCTAGCCATGTTACGAGCGTTGCCAGACGTAAATGTGTGTGATGAATCACACTGGTATGAGACGGAACCGTGGGGCAACCGGGAACAACCCAATTTTTATAACGTCTCGGTGGCATTAACGACAACGTTAAGTCCAGATGATCTGCTAGCAGCGCTACATACGATTGAACAGGCGCTCCATCGTGAACGACTGGTACATTGGGGACCACGGACGATCGACCTCGATATTATTTTCTGGGGGGCACGCCGGATGCAGACGGATACGTTGACGATTCCCCACGTACAGGCCGGTAATCGTAATTTTGTCCTATTACCGACTGAAGAAATCACCCAGAATGACTCGCTAGTTGGCCCACAAGTCCAAGCACTTTTGGCGGCCAATCAGGATCAAAGCTGGATCAAAAAAGTAAGAAATGTGAGTGAGTTAGATGATTGATAAGAAGAATCAAGAGAAAATCGAACACGCTGTGCGTGACATTCTAAGTGCGGTTGGGGAAGACCCTGATCGTGAAGGTTTAGTTGAAACACCAGCCCGGGTTGCGCGGATGTACGCAGAAGTTTTCGCAACCAAGACGGCGGAACCATTTGACAACTATAAGTTGTTTGAAGTGGAGAACCCAACTGAAATGGTGCTATTGAAGGACATTCCGTTCTACTCAATGTGTGAACACCATCTCTTACCGTTCTTTGGGACGGTTCAAGTTGCTTACGTGCCACAACATAATCAAGTGATCGGTTTAAGCAAGATTCCACGTTTGATCGATTACTGCAGCAAACAACCCAATGTTCAAGAACGGTTAACGGTTATGATTGCGACAGAGCTACAACGAATTTTAGATCCTGCCGGAATCGCCGTTTCAATTATGGCGCGGCACATGTGCATGGAGATGCGCGGCGTTAGTAAGACTGGCGTTCAGACTGAAAGTAGTTATTACAGCGGTCAGTTCAAAACGGACCGGGAACTCAAACGTGAATTTCTACAACGAATCGCAAAGTAGGTGATTAGGTGAGTACAACTGTGATGCAAAAATATGAGGCCCTGTTAGCACGCTTGAACCAAGCGATGCTGGCAGATAATCATCAACGCGTACCACTATTACGGCGAATTATGGCTCATTTAGGTCATCCTGATCATTACTTTCACGTGATTCACATTGCGGGAACTAATGGTAAGGGTTCGACCGGGGCAATGCTTGCTAGTATCTTGCAAGCACAGGGTTATCAAGTCGGGCGTTTCAGTAGTCCGGCAATCAGTGACGACCGTGAGCAGTTGCAACTCAACGGCCAGTGGATTAGTCCGGCTGACTTTATTGATACTTACGATGAGATTTTGCCCGTGTTACAGAATATGGGCTTGGCAGCTAGTGATGTGTCGATCTTTGAGTGGTTCTTCTTAATCAGCATGGTCTGGTTCCGCAATCAAAACGTTCAGTGGGCGATTGTTGAAGCTGGGCTCGGTGGCTTGTACGATGCGACCAATGCGTTAGCTAGTCCCCAACTGACGGTCTTTACTAAGATTGCGTTGGATCATACGAAGATTTTGGGACCAACGATTACGGCGATCGCCCAGAATAAGTCAAAAATCATCAAGCCGCACACGACGGTCGTAACGCTTAGCGACCAGCACCCGGATGCGTTGAATGTTTTACGAACCGAGGCTCTGAATCAAGGCGTGCAATTGATTACAGCGGATCATTTACGGATGACACCGACTGAGCAGACCGTCACGACAACGGTAGTCGATGCGCACAGTCAGTTGTTCGACTGGTCGCAACTAGAGGTGGGCTTGAGTGGGACATATCAGCTGCAGAACCTCATCCTAGTGCTATCGGTGGTTGCGGTGTTGAAACGGCGGCAAGTTGCGCTAACGAATACGGCTGTTCGTGCTGGGTTACACCAAGTTAAGCTGCCAGGTCGGCTGACGGTCTTACAGAACGAGCCACTGATTATTGCAGATGGTGCGCATAATCCGGATGGCATGACGGCATTAGTCACCAGTGCGCAGCAGTTACTAGCCGGACGGAATTTGATCTGGGTAGTTGGTGTCCTGCGTGATAAGGCGTACACCGAAATGCTGGATCAGCTACTGCCAGCCGCTAAGTTGGTGATCACGAATACCCCTGATAATCCAGGGCGGGCGTTACCAGCTGCTGAATTGGCGCAAGCTGCGATTCAATTAGCTAGCGTTGGTGAATACCAGCCAGAGATTATTGCGGCAACGGATATTCAGAATGCGTTAGAACTAGCTCAGCAACGGGCGACAGTTAACAGCGCCATTATCGTAACGGGGTCATTCTACGTGATGCGTGAATTGCAGCGCGCGGGTTGGCCGGGGTTAGGCCAATGACATGGATGATTGCGTCTAATAATCAGGGGAAGAGTCGTGATTTGGCAGCTTGTTTGGCCTATTATGGTTTGTCAGCCCAATCCTACTTAGAAAATTATGCCAAGCTAGCATTTCCAGCTGAAACGACGACCAGTTACGTGACGAATGCGCTGGATAAAGCGCGCTTCGGGGCGCAACAGCTTGGGGTACCGGTGATTGCGGATGACAGCGGGCTGGAGATTTCAGCCTTACCCGACTTGTTCGGTGTCACAACGGCCCGTGACTTGGGGGTTAACGCGAGCGGCTTTGATCGCAATCAAGAGATTTTAGCGGCGTTAGCTGACCTACCGTTAGCAAAACGGCAGGCAACGATGCGAGCAACCCTAGCCGTTGCTTGGCCGGATGGACGCACTGCGGTTGCACAAGCGACCGTTGCGGGCTACATCGCACAACATCAGAGTGGCCGTTATTCGGGTGGCTTTGATCGGCTCTTTTGGCTACCGGCGTACGGGCGGACGTTGGCGGAATTACCGGATATTTGGCGAATTCCACTGACGCACCGTGGTCGGGCAGCCCAACAATTGATAACAGCACTTTAAAAATGAAGGGATCGGTGGAGTAGATGTTAGTACAAGATATCACTAGTTCGTTAGCACAGGCACCGGATTTTGCAAGTCAGGCCTTGAATACACAAGTTCAGCGGCAACAACAGATCGTGTTGCGGTTCAGTGACTATAATCGTGAGCAACAGGTGCGGTTGACGCAGTTCTGTCACCAACTAGACGGCGTCGTGCAAGCGGGACCTGACCAGTTGACGGTACTGTTGAATCAGGCAGCTGGACGCCAGCTAGCAAAACGCTGGTCCCGGATTTTTAATGATCAGGCGACTGTGCAGATCCAATTGACGCAGATTATGAAACAGTACGATGTTTTCTGGCAAGCTGGGGAACGCCGCTTTAATTTAACGAAACGACCAATGATTTACGGCATCATGAATATTACGCCAGATTCTTTCTTTGATGGTGGTCAGTATAAGACTAAGGATGACGTCTTGAACCACGTTGGGGCGATGCTTCAGGCTGGGGCGGATGTGATCGAAGTCAACGGTCAGACGACGCGACCAGGCTTTACTGAAGTGACGCCGGAAGTTGAATTGGACCGGACGTTGCCGTATATTCGGGCAATTAAGGAACGTTTTCCAGAAGCAGTGCTAGCGATTGATACTTATAAATACCCAGTCATGCAGGCCGCTTTGGCGGAAGGCGTCAGCATCATTAATGACGTCAACGCCTTTACGGATGATCCACGCAAACTGGAACTGTTAGCGGAAAGTGACGCTGGCTTACTGACAATGCACAGCAGTCGGGAACAGGAATACGCTGATCTGACTGGAAGCATGCGCCAGTTTTTTGAAGATAACCTTGCGATGTTGACTAGCTATGGTATTGATATCGAACGGATTGCGCTGGATCAAGGGATTGGTTACGCCCAAGTTGCGCATGGTGAACAGGACTACGTGATGATGCGTAATATCGATGAATTTAACTACTTACGTCGGCCAATGATGGTGGCCATTTCACGGAAAGGCTACTTAGGCTTGTTGCTGGGACTGAAGAAGGAAGATCGGCTACCAATGACATTAGTGACTGAAGCGGCCATGATGATGAAGGGTGGCCGGATTATTCGGGTGCATGACGTGGCGGAGACCAAGCAATTGATCACGCTGCTAGACCGGATTGAAAATGGCTACTGGTTGGCACCGGATTATGATTAGTCCGACAGACTTCGATGATATTACGGCCAACGGGGTTCGGGATTACGATGATTACTTTGGCACGCCTACGCATGATGATCACGTGTTGTTTGAGTTATTGATCGTCGGTATTCTGCAAGCTGGTCTAGGCTGGCAAGCAGCTGCGAGTCAGTTACCGGTGTTGCGGCAACATATGGCCGGACTGCGGGTGGAACAGGTGGCTGGGTTTGATGAACCAGACTGGGAACGGCTGATGAATACGCCCAAAGTGATGCATAATGGGCGCAAGCTGCGAGCAATCATTCAGGATGCGCAGGCGATTACGTTGATTCAAAAGGAGTACGGTAGTTTTAGTGCTTACTTGTGGCGGTTTGTGGATACAACGCCGTTGATCATGCCGGCACCGGATGATGAGCTACCGACGACTTCGCCGCTGGGTGTCCGCGTGGCTAAAGACTTGCATAAGCACGGCTTTACTTTTGTCGGGCCCGTGGTGACGCATATGTTTTTGTTGGCGGCTGGGATTATTCGGGTGAACTAAGTGTTGGTAAATAAATATCATAGCTGTAATTGATGTCTAAAAGTTAAATAAATTAGTAACTAAAACTCACTTTTTTGATGGCTACGATGCCAACGATATAGGTGAGTTTTTTTGATTCACTGATATTTAACTTAGCGTATGGGTTTTACTGGCTGAAATTATTCAATATTATTATGTGTCGCAATTTATTATTTTTTGTTTTAAGATTACTGAAGAATAAAAAACATGATGTGGGAGTAGCTTATTGATAGATGTCAGTATTTTAGATGGTTTTATGCAATCATTTTTTATTTGGTTAGTGATTATTGCAATTTATAACTATCTACTCAAAGAAAAGAATATTAAAACGATGATTCTATCAATCCTATTGGTAGTCGAATTAGCGGTTGTAGGAACGGTCATAGATGATGGCATGTTCTTAATTGTTATTTTATGTGCAATGGGTAAAGAAAAAATAAAACAGGGTAAGCTTAATCTTACTCATCTAAACGTATTGTTAGCGCTAGTAATCAGTCAAATGTTAGTGGCAGTGCTGACTAGTTATTTGGCTAAGTTGATTTGTTATGCATATTTGAATACTGACCAAATAAGTGAACTTTCTAAGGTTAGTCATCTATTAATTGGTATTCAGATTCTTATGATGTATGTTGTTGATGTTGTGATCCTTATAATTGCACACTGGATTGCCAATAAGTACGCTCTTTCGATTGAAAAGTTTCGCAATATGGAAATTGAGCGTCACCTTTTCATCATGCTGCTAGTTCTATTTCTCTCTATTGAGAGTGTACTGATTATTAGTGGCCTTCAGGGGGTTACGGGTACAATTCAATTGACCTTGTTGATCACGTTCGCGTTAATGATAGGATTGATGGGGTGGCAAATGATTGCGACAATCAATGTATACACACGACGAAAATCATTGGAAAATGAAAAACTACAGAATGAACAACTGAGTGCTTATCTACAGAGTGTTGAACAACAATACCTTGAATTGCGAAAGTTTAAACATGACTATAAAAATTTAGTTGTCAGTTTAAACGCGCAAAATGATATTAGTGGAATTAAGGACTACTTAGCTAGTGCAACGCATAGCCAGATTCTTGCCACCAGTTTGGATGACGTGAAAATCGCTCAGATTCAGCGTTTAAAGAATGAGGCTATTCGTGGTTTGGTGGTTCAGAAATTTTTCTATGCTAACCAGTGCGGCGTGGAATTAAATGTCGAAATTCCACATACTAATTTTGAAATTAGCCGCGATGTAACAGTTGTGGTGCGCATTATCGGTAATTTGTTGGATAATGCAATCGAACAGGCACAAAAAATGAGCAATAAAATAGTAACGATCGCTTTCAATGTTATTGAGGATACCCTGGAGATTGCTGTGAATAATGCTATTGATTCAGATTTTGATCAAAGAAAAATCTTTTCAACTGGTTATTCGACTAAGGGAGAAAACCGGGGATTGGGTCTTGCCAATGTACGTGAATTGGTTGACCGGAAACGGCATTTTTATTTAGATGTCGAGCAAAAACAGGCAACTGTCACAATGACTTTGATGATTACAATGACTGAAAAATAATCCTGAAGGGGATTATTTTTTTATACCAGGATTTTCCACAAATGATAAGTGACCTATTGGACTAACCATTATGTAGCTAATGCGCGTCAATCTGTAGTTAAATTGACGATGATACGGTAAAAAGATACGTTTAAAACAAAAATAATTATATTTAGTTGAGCGTGCTATATTAAAGTTAAGAAATAGCATTTTTAGATAATTAGTTTTAAAGGTCAAAGGTTAGTAGGTTTTCGGGGGAAAGCTTGGGGTTTAAATAGGTATAGGTAATTTGTTTAGGGGGCGTTTTAAATGATTAATAAAAAGTTTTATCGGAAATTTGATTTTTGGTTATGCTTGCTACTTTTCGTAGATAATATTAGATCGGCAGTTCAGATTGATCTTGCCAGTTGGGGCTGGCGAATTGATGCAATTATAATCGTTCTTAGTGTGATTGGCATGATAACAGATGTGTTCCAGCAGGATAAAGATTAGTGCTAGTGATTTTGTTAGATTGAATCAGAATAAAAAATACTTGTTAGCGAGTAACAAGTATTTTAATGCAGGGGTGGCGTATTGATTGAGGTTAGTATTTTAGATGACATAATAGAGGGTTTCTTTATTTGGTTAGGTGTACTGACTATGTATAACTATATATTGGGTAAAAAGGGTATTAAAACAGTTGTTTGGTCAATTGTAATGTTAGTTATACTGTCTTTGATTAGTTGTGTCTTCGATGATGAAACCTCAATAATCTTTTTATTATCTGCGGTATGTAAACAAAAGATCCAACAAGGAAAACTTAATATTGGTCATCTGAATGTATTACTAATGCTGACAACTATGCAAACGTTGTTATTAGCGTTGGCTGTTAGTATGACAACCTTACTCTTCAATGTTTTTGGGGGTATCCATCAATTGGCTGATTTTTCTAAAGTCAGTCATCTTATGATTGGAACCGAGATGATCATTATGTACTTACTAGGATTTATAGTTCTATGGGTTGTGCGTAAAGGGTTACGGCAGCATTTGTTATCATTACGAAGAATCCAAGCATTGGGGATTGATAAGCACCTGTTTATCATGCTACTTGCACTGTTTGGTTCCATCGAAATATTGTTAATGGTCGGTAATTTTCAAGGGGTCACGGCTACGATTCAATCAACCTTACTGTTAATGTTTATTGTGTTGGCGGTAATGATGGGCTGGCAAATGCTTGAAATGATCAGAATGTACGCGCGGCAAAAGACCTTAGAGCATGAAACACTACAAAATAAACAGTTGAATGATTACCTGCAGAGTGTCGAGCAACAGTATTTAGAATTAAGAAAATTTAAGCATGATTATCGTAACTTAGTCGTTAGTTTAAGTGATCAAAATAATGTTAGTTCAGTTAAAGATTATTTAGCGAGTGTCACTGATCAGGCCGTATTAGATACTAGCTTAGATGATGCTAAAATAGCGCAAGTACAGCATATCCAGAGTGAAACTATTCGGGGAATCGTCATTCAAAAGTTTCTCTCTGCACAGCAGTGTGGTGTGCATCTTAATATTGAGATGCCGGATGCAAACTTTGTAATCAAAGCTGATAGCGCGGTGGATGCTCGGATTATTGGGATCTTGTTGGACCAAGCAATTAGACAAGCACAATCGGCGTCAGATAAAACGGTGACGATTGCTTTCAATGAAATCAGTGAGACGATGGAAATTTCGATTAATTATGCGATTAAAGCTGAGAGCGAGCAAGATAGTCATGAGGCTGAACTTACAAAGGTACGTGAACTAATTGCGTATCAGCAGGGCTTTTATTTGGATGTTGAAAATAATGGCAGTTACGACACGATAACTTTGATTATCACGGAGGAACAGTAAATGTTTCCAATCTATTTATTAGAAGATGACGCTACGCAGAGAAGCGAATATGCGCGCATCATTAACAACACAATTATGATCAATGAGTATGCCATGCAATTAGTCGCAGCGAGTGATGATCCGAAAAAACTATTGAATCAGGTTGATAATCCTAAAAGGGGCTTGTTCTTCCTGGATATGGAAATTGGGGAAAACCGTCAAGCTGGATTAGAGTTAGCGAGCCAGTTGCGGCAGCAATATCCATTTGTCCAAATCGTCTTTATCACCACTCATGATGAGCTGTCATTTTTGACTTTGGAAAGACGGATTGCACCGTTGGACTACATTCTAAAAGATCAAGATACTGATATTATTATGCAGAAGATTATTAAGGATATTAATATTGTTCAGAAAAACTTAGAAACCGAAGCTCATCACCATCAGGAATTACTAGGGTATAAGATTGGAGCGCGCTTCTTTTCAGTACCGATGGCCGATGTCATTATGTTGAACACAGCTAAGGCGCGGCCGGGGTGCGTTGTGCTGACTGCAAAAAATAAGCAAGTGGACTTTCCAGGTAATCTCAATGCCTTTGAACAGAAGTATCCACAATTATTTAGGTGCGATAAAAGTGCCTTAATTAATTTAGATTATATTAGTAGTTATGATTATCAGAATAAGGAAGTCACCTTAATGGAGCGTATCAAATGTAAGGTGTCATTTAGAAAAGCGCGGGAGTTAAACAAGATATTAAAGGAACGTTGAGTAGTTAACTTAAATGTTATGGGGAAGTTCATAGGGGGAAACAGAAATGGTTTCAAGAATGTTTAGCAGACAAAGACCAGTTACACTATTGGATTTACTGACGGCAATAGTACTTATTATCTGTGTACCAATTAATTACAATTCAATTTGGTTTGTCATCGCAATGGTGATACTGCTGGTTGCACGTAAATGGCCACAGCTTGATCCAGTGATTAGTCCAGTATTAGTGGTAATCGTTTTTGCTGGATTACTTGGATTGAGTATTTATAGGTTAGTCTATACAGCGGATATTTGGGTAGCAGCATGGTCAATTGCTATGATGATGTTGTTGATCTATAAATTGATTGAGATGTGGGTAACTAGCAAACGTAATGGAGAGGATAAATAGTTCAGGGAGTAAGCATGTTAATCAAACTGGGGAAAATATTGAAATATCTATTTGTGGGACTTGGACTATTTATGTTTATACAGCTACCGGTCTTGGCGGATGGTTACTGGGACTGGTGGGGTGAAAATCACCGTAATGCTAATGTACTAGTGCATTGGTTAGTACTGGTCGGCTTAACCTTAGTGGTGTTGCTAGGATTGTTGAAGATTTATCGGGGAAACTTTCAAAAAACACCCATTCTAAAGGGAATGACATGGTCAATGGTTGGGTTGGCAATCGTGGTTGCCGTAATTGTAGTAGGAATTGAAATGTTGTTGATTGCAGCACTATCAGCGTCAAAGGAAGCTGAAAGTAGTGAGATTGTCGGGTTGATTCATGGGCCACTGGGACTATTAACACTAGTGAGCAGCAATCTAATCAGTCCAATTTTGGAAGAATTACTATTTCGGGGTGTTTTTCAAAGCTTTTTTGCACGCTATTTTAAGCTGGTGACTGCAATTATCTTAACGAACGTGTTATTTGCATTGGGGCATGGTTACGGGTTAGCAGGTACTCTGGGTACGTTGATTGTCGGCTGTGGTTTGTCTTGGCTACAGATAAAAACGCAGCGTTTAGGAACTGCCATGATCGGTCATATTAGTGTTAATTGGCTCGTGACACTGATTAATGTTCTCGGGTGAATTAAAAATTAGGGGGAAACTCACATATGGAAGCAAAGAATACAGCATTATTTGATGCGTTGGAGACAGCGTACAATGATCCAGCAGTAAAGGCAATTCCAGAATTTGCAGAATTGATTGTAACGGTTGCTAATCAATCGGAAACGGCGGATGAGGCTCGCGATAGTTATCAACAGGCTGTAGCAGAACTTTCACATGCAATTGGACATTATTACATTGCAACGCATGCTTTACCGGACAGTCTGGGTAAGCTTTATCAGCAGATTAAAGCGGATGTTCCAGAGGCTAAATTAGATGAAGCTGACTTGCGAAGCCGAGCATTGGCCGCTGGGTTGGTAGCTTTACCAATCATGTTTGGTGGTAACTAAAACGTAAACTACCAGTAGCAATGTACTAATGTCTGAATAATTACGCTTAAATATAACGAAATTGTGGGATGGACAATGAAAATAAAAGTCAGTAATGGATTGAAATTTACGGGGCACGCATTTTGGATGGGATTGTTGGTGTTACTAATTGCATCATTTAGTCCAATGCCGATTTATATCTTTATAGCTAAATATAATTGGATCACGGTGACAATTACGTTTGTGGTGTATGCTGCAGAAGTGTGGCTATTATACCTGGTCTATCAGAATTATATTGGGAAGAATCACGTTACTATTACTGAATTAAAAGCACCGATTGGCATACGACAACTAGTAATCGTAGTCGTGGGTGCAGTAGTGATGCTGGCGCTTGCTAGTTGTTATACGTGGTTAATTGATCGTGGACAGCTAGGGCAACCAGAGAATGCCCATCTGATTGAGACAATGATGGGTCAGCATAAATTTGGTATGAGTCTGGCAGCAATCGTCTTTGGGCCAATGTGTGAGGAATTGATTTTCAGAGGTTTCTTTCTGAATAGTTTGTTGAAAAACTATCAGGATCAGCGGAGTTATCAGATTAGTGCGGTGATTATTAGCAGTTTACTGTTTGGTTTTCTCCACAGCGGGTCTGACTGGCAAGCACTAATCTACTATTCTTCGCTTGGTGCTGTGCTAGCTGTTGTGTATTTAAAGTCTGGTCGGGATATTCGTGCTAGTATCAGCACTCACATATTAAGTAATTTGGTTATTTTGTTGCTTGGATAAGCTGAGCATGTAAAAGGTATCTGTAAACCTTGTGATTATAAATAACTAAATTAATCTGTAAGCATCTTGAACTATGGATCAAGCAATTAAATAGAACCTAAAAGGGCCACGAACTATTTCATTATCAAATAGTTCGTGGCCCTTTTGTATAGAAATTAATTTAATGATTTTAGGAATTACTAGCGTTGTCCGGCAATACTAATGAGAAGACTACCCCGAACAACCAGAGTGCAAAGAAGAAGACTAAGGCTACTGGTAATTGATAAACTGCCAGCCAGTTTAATAATAAAATAATTGCTAATGCGATGCCCACGCCACGGTTAATAAGTGTGTTCATAAGTAACGCCCTCCCTGATGTATGCTGATCACTTGCCCAAGTTATATTAACTAAATTATACGATAGCGGCAACAAGTTGACTGCTAATTGGCATTAACGAGTTAATAGATGACATTAAAGTTGGTCGTAGTATCTGAACAGTAAAAAACGGCGCCGCTAATGTTGCGGAACCGTTTTAAAGTTAATTAGTATTGTGTTAAAAAGTAAACTGATCACGCATTGATACTTGATCAGTTAATACGCAAGTTGGCCCTTATTGAGCCGCTTTTCATAGTAGTGTAACAAGCGGGTCAATAACCAGCAAATGATGAAGTAGAGTACCATCGCAATACCGATTGGTGCCACGCCTCGGTACGTATCTGCTTGCACGATGCCCAGTTGATAGATTAGCTCAGTGACGCCAATGATTGAAACCATCGACGTATCCTTAATTAAGTTAATGAACTGATTACCTAGTGCGGGCCAGATGATTTTGAGCGTTTGCGGTAAGACAACGTAACGTAGAGTGGCTGTTCTTGAGAGACCAAGACTTGCGGCTGCTTCCGTCTGACCGGCATCAACGGCCTGAATTCCGCCACGAATGATTTCACTTAGGTAAGCACCGCTGTTTAAGATGATGGCAATAATCCCGGCATTTAATGCAGATACGTCGACAATCATCCCAATGCCAAAGTAGACGAACATAATTTGAACCATCAAGGGTGTACCGCGGACAAATTCAACATAGGCCGTGGCTAACCACCGTAATGGTGTAATTAGGCTGATACGTAATAAAGTTAGTAACAGACCGAGGATGCTACCGCCGATGATTCCGATAACGGCAATGATCAATGTGTATTTTAAGCCACGGAGAAAGTAATTGCGGTAGTGCCACATGGATGTGTCCGCCGTGTTAACTTTCAGATGTTTACCCGCTGTTTTTAAATACTGTCGTTGAATTAAATGCTGACTTTTGATCTTCGCCAATGATTGGTTAATCGCGGTAGTCAGGCTACTTGATCCTTTACGGAGCGCAATCGCATTCCCCGCTTGAGCGCTACTGGTTTTAAAGTTCCCGTTTACTGCGACCAGGCTAGGATCGTTTTTGGCATAGGCGGTGGCGGAAGCCGTCCCTTTGACGACCGCTGCTACTTTGTGAGTTTTAAGTGCAAGAATCAAGTTGGCGGCACTGCTCATACCAACTAGGTTGGTGTTAGGCATCTGCTGTTTGATTAGATCATATTGCATCGTCCCCGTTTCAGCCGCGACTTTTTGACCATTGAGGGCCGTCTTATTCTTGTATTTTGCGAGATCAGCTTTATTCAGTAAAATCGACTCACCTTCCGTGTAATAAATATTGGTGAAGTCGACACTTTTGCGCCGTGCCGAGGTTGGACTCATGCCGGATAAAATCATATCGACTTTCCCGGTTGTTAATGCTGGCAGTAGGGAGTCAAAGGATAACTTCTTGATGACGAGCTTCACGCCTAAGTCCTTAGCAATCTGTTTGCCGATTTCGACATCCATTCCCACAATCTTGGATTTACCGTTCTCGTTGATCTGGAATTCGTAAGGCGGATAGTTGGGCGATGTCCCCATAACGAGAGTCCCCTTCGCCTTGACGCGCGCCAGTGAATCGTCGGTTGCGGCGTGTGCTGGTCGCGATAAGCCAATACTTCCCATTAATAAGATTGCTAATATTAATAACCAGTGCCCCAGATGCTTCATGACGTGCGCCTCCGTTTTTGAAATTACACTAAGTATAGTCTTTTTGGTTATTAATGCAATAAAATTTAATAAAACTAAATTTTTATGCATTAAATGAATAAACTCTGTGTTGGAATTATGATTGGAACAAAAAAAGACGAGTTAGGGAAGTAGCCCTAATCGTCTTTTGATTTTGATAGTCTGCTAAATTAAATCGAACTATCCGTCGTCTCGTAATCGACCTTACCCAGCTCAATCTGAATTGTAATGTGGGTAAGTGGGAACTGTTCGCTAAGCCCCTTGTTGAGTTGTTCCAAAAATTCATTGTTATGGTCGAGGGTTGAACGGCACAGATGCACTGTCATGGCGGTCTCAGTTGTACTCATGCCCCAGACGTGCAAGTCGTGAATTTGGTTAACCGTTGGCTGACTAATCAGATAGTCATGAATTGCCAAGCAGTCAATGCCATTGGGAACTGCCTCTAGTGAGTAGTTCATGGCGTCCCGCAATAGTCCCCAAGTTCCAATCAAGATGATGATCGCTATTAATAGGGAAACTACTGGATCGAGCCAGAACCAGCCTGTTTGTAAGATAACGAACCCAGCAAGGACAACACCAAGAGAAACGCCAGCGTCAGCGGCCATATGAAGGAAGGCGCCTTTGATATTAATGTCATGTTTCTGGCCCTTCATGAATAATAGGGCGGTGAAGCCATTGATAATTATGCCGACTGCGGCTACAATAATGACATCCCACTCTGCGACTGGCCCTGGATTGCCTAGTCGTTGGATGGCCTCAACCGAGATAGCGCCGATTGCAACCAGTAGAAATACTGCGTTGAAAAGGGCGGCTAAAATGGATGAGCTCTTGTAACCATACGTATACTTGTTGTTGGCGCTTTTTTGGCCGAGCCAGATTGCTAACCAAGAGATCAGCAATCCGAGGACGTCGCTTAGATTATGACCGGCGTCAGCGACTAGTGCTAGTGAGCCACTACTGAATCCGTAGCTGGCTTCTAAGATGATGAATATTGAGTTAAGTGCGACCCCAATTTTGAAGGCGCTGGTTTGTTGTTTTACCTGATGGCTATGTGCTGCCATACGCTCCACCTACTTCTTAATTGAATTAATGTTAGTTATGGTATAATTAAAAATATGAATGAACATACATATGAATATCTGTTCATGTGTATTGTAACACGCTTACAAGTGAACTACAATCAGAAAATGGAGTTAAGCATGGATAATGAATTGAATCATGAGACCGTTGTTGCGCAGTTGGGCAAACTAATCCCACCGGCGGATGAGCTTAATCGGATTACGGCTATTTTTAAAGCTTTGGGAGATCCTACTAGGGCCCGCATCCTTTATGCATTAGCTGTTTCTAAGCTGAGTGTTGGGGAACTGGCAAATGGCCTGGAACTCACGCAGTCCAACGTGTCACACCAATTGACCGTTTTAAAACAACTCAAATTAGTTGTTGGGACGCGGAGCGGGCGGAATGTCCATTATCAATTGGCCGACAACCATATTATTAGTATTTTCCAACAGGTGGCTGCTCACGCTGAAGAGGTGGCCGATTAGGTTGTAACCCCCGTCAGAATTAGATGGTGGGTTATTTTTTTACTTAGAACAACAGTTTATCTAGTTTTATAGACTAGATGTATTGATATTTACATGATGTGATGGTATGCTAGTGTCAATAAAAATATGAGGTGATCAACATGGCCCAGTCAGCGCGGCAGTATCAAATTACTAATGAAGTCTTGAACTCAGTCACTCACGGTATTGGGATTATTTTGAGTATTGTGGCGTTTGTCTTTTTGATGTTGAAAGCCTATGCGGATGGTCAAACGCTAGAATGGACGGCCTTCATCATTTATGGCTGCTCGTTATTTGTGCTCTATACCTGCTCGACCTTGTTTCACAGCCTGTACTTTACGAGGGCTCGCGAAGTCTTTCGCATCTTTGATCATAGCGGTGTTTATATACTGATTGCCGGAACCTATACGCCATACAGTTTATTAGCAATCAAAGGCTGGCTAGGCTGGACGATTTTGTTAACGATTTGGGCACTAGCGATTGCTGGTATTACGGTGAACGCGGTGTGGCCCGGACGCTTGAAAAAGGTTGAAACGGGGATTTACGTGTTAATGGGTTGGATGTGTCTGGCAGGTGGTCGCCAACTGTGGACGAACCTTGGACCGATTGGTTTCTGGTTGCTAGTAGCCGGTGGGGTTGCCTTCACGTTAGGTGCGCTACTATATAGTTTTCCACGGATTAAATACTTACACGTTATCTGGCACCTGTTCGTTATGTTAGGGACAGCACTGATGTTCTTCTCAATTTACCTATATATTTAAAGCTAATTTATCACCTACCAGTGCTAATAATGTTGTTTGCAACAGTTGGCAATGGAATAAAAATAGCTGGACCATGCAATCAACCGTCGATTGCGTGGTCCAGCTATTATTAGTTAAAAGGTTTAGCTTAAATTCAGCTGAGTTGTTGCCAGAATGATTGATGGTAATGCCATAAAAAGCCACCAGAGATTAAGCCGACGATTGCGAATGCCAAGATGTTTAGGATCAATGCCAAAGAGGCAAGTTTGGCAATCAACAAACTGTAAACGATAATGACTACGGCACTAATAAGCGCGCTGGCCAACATATTTAGAACTAATCCGGTGCTACCAGAACCGCGGTTAAAGAGTTGTGTCACATTCGTCCAATCTGTGGAACGTAAGCGATAATCACGAACAAAGTAGTGTTGTGAGAATAAGTACGTCCCCCAGGTGACACCTAGCACTAGCGCGATGTCTAAGGCAAATGGCAGGTGGACGATTATGGCTACAATGAGTGCCAGGATTACATTGATAAGCACCTGTAGCCAGTAACCTAGCTGAAATTTTTGATGTAAATATTGTGCTAGGGGGATCGGCATTGCTTTGATAAAGTCAAAGTTCATTTTATCAAGCGAAATTAGATTACCAACTAACGAAGCCTGATTGACAGTGAAGGCGGCAACTGCCAACCCACCAACAAACCAGACACCTAACCAATTTAAGGAAAGATTGCTTAAATTGATCGTTGATCCTGAAAAAAGAAACGCCATGACGAATACTAATGGCATGAGTACTGAATTACTGAAGAGTTGCAGGATGAGATTGGGTTCTTTTAAAAGTTGAAATTGATAAGAACGTAATCCCTGTTTAAGATTACGATGGTGGCTTGGCCGATGCGTAGTTTGTGTGGAGACTAGCGCGTTGTTGACTTGAGTCAATTGTTCAACTAAGTGTGTTAACGCTAAACGCCAGGTTAAGGCCAATAAGACTAGTAACAAGACAACTGTCCCCGCCCAAGTCAACAGGCTAATAGAGTCGGTTGGCGTAGTAAAAACATTAAAAAATGGGAGCAGGGGTTTAATAACGGCGTGATCGATGCTGGTACTGGAATTGTTGGCTGAGCCACGATTCATAAAATACAAGCCGCCAACAACCAAGATCATGTTGAGCCCTAACAATAGATTCATAACGACTTTTTGATGCGCTTGAAATAGTTTTAGTTTTGTTAACCCAAAGACGAGTAGTGAACATAGTGCTAAAATAATCCCCAAAATTAGGACGTACATTAGGATGGCCATCAAAATTGCCAGTAGAAAGAAAATATGGGCGCGGATGGCCGTGAACGCAAAAATTAAGAGTAATGGTGTGGTGAATGGGAGACTATTGAAGACAACGACTAGAAGTTTACTGATAAAGATTTCTTGATTACGAAAGGGTAAGGGTAAATAGTCAACTAGATCGTTGCTGGCAAAAAAGACATTGTAAATACCTGAGATACTCTGTGAGATACCCAGTAGGATAAATAGCGCAACGTAAAAAGTAAACATGCCGGGCATCTTGTTCAAATCAAGTACGGCTATCGATAAGCCATAAATCCCCAGAAATAGTAGCGCATTCAAGTAGAACTGGCGCGTTAACTTACGACTAAGCTTTTTCCCGGTGGCGCCTTTTTTTCGAAGGCGATCCGTAACTTGCGGATTGACCAGTCGCAGGTTAACCGCCAGTAAGGTTTTCAGTTGCCGGTTATTCATGCGGCGCACCTTCGATCGTTTCTACCAAGTGATCATCAGTGGCACGGCCAGCCATTTCTAAATAAATGGTTTCTAACGATTCTTGTGGGTGAGCGGCCAATAATTCAGTGACTGAGCCGTTATAGATGAGTTGGCCCTTTTTTAGAATAGCCAATTGATCACAGAGTTGTTGGGCCGTATCGAGATTATGCGTTGAAAAGATAACTGTTTTCCCCTTAGCAGCATGCGCTTTCATTAAATTCTTTAAATCGAAGGCCGCCTGTGGGTCTAAGCCTTGCATCGGTTCGTCTAAAACCCAAATGTCTGGATCGGGTAATAAGGCACCGATTAAAATGGCTTTTTGACGCATCCCATGCGAAAAGCTCGCCATCGGTTCATCAGCGTGGGCTGTCATGTCAAAAAGCGCGACTAACTGTTGACGACGCTGTTTAATGTCAGCTTCTGATTGATTATAAGCGGCCGCCAGTAAGTCCCAATATTCGCTGGCTGAAAGCTGCAAGAAGATATCTGGCGTGTCTGGAACGTATGAAATCTTTTCTTTGACAGCCTGCCGCTGCTGGTCAAGGTCTAAACCATCAACCACAAGCGAGCCGCTAGTTGGTTTGATAATACTAACCAAACTCTTTAAGGTGGTAGATTTACCAGCACCGTTGTGGCCTAAAAAGCCAAAAATTTGACCAGGTTCAATACTTAAAGTTAGTTGATCTAAAGCTGTTTTGTGACCATAATGCTTGGTTAAATCGTGGATTTCAATCATGAGTGGTTCCCCCTAATTATCTTTTATCCTCAATTATACTGAAGCTATTGATGCTCAAAAGCGTTTTGATCTGACGATTAACTTAACGAACAAACCAGTAGCCACAATAAACTAACGATAATCCTACTGCTTTTATTGATTAGCATAAGCATACCAAATAAGGCTTACGGTGTACAATAACGCAAAAAGAGAGTGGAACGACCTACTTGTTGGTGCGATGAATCAAGTGTGGATCCTAATTTGTATCCAATGACTACTGGTATATCAATAATTTAAGCTAATTTTGTACGTTGAATCTTTAGGTTACATATCTAAAGGGCGAAAGTTAATTGTTCAATGAAAGTGTTGGT
>NZ_LFEE01000027.1 GCF_001039045.1 Lactiplantibacillus herbarum | reverse complement strand
TGTTCAACTTAAATTTTACAATCTGCCTAACTCATAAATTTAATTTAGATAATGTTACCGACATGTTAGCTTGAGTGTGGACGGTAGGTCAGTAGGGAAGCTACCATGCTGAATGCTGTTTTAATAGTTAAATAATTACGTTAAAAAGCGCCTTAAATTAGCCGGTGAGTAATTTGCCACCTAATTTAAGACGCTTATTTAATTATTTAGAGAATCAAACATGACTGAAATCAGTGGTAACCGAAGCGGTAAGTTTATTTAAGTGTTGCTGCCGCTTTTTGTGCTGCCACGTTAATGATGTTCCATGGCCGATCAAGTCCTGGTTGGAAGAAGAAATCGGTGTAGGCGAGATCGTCAACGGTCAACTTGGATTGGATGGCAACTGAAATGGCATTGATATTAGCAGTCACATCGTATTTCGACATGATTTGAGCACCCAAGACGCGGCCATCAGCTGGATCAAAGGTTAATTTGAACCAAACTTTAGTGTTACCAGCTTCTTCGGTAACAAACTTAGGCCGAATCGTATCCGTGACTAAGACGGAGGCACTCTTAACGCCTAACTTGTCACTGGTGCCTTCCTTAATACCGGTTGAAGCAAAGTGGTAGTCGAAGACGGAGAGGGCGGATGAACCAGAAACAGCGGGCATCTTAGTCTTTTCGCCTAATAGATTCTTAGCTGCAATCCGGCCTTGGCGACGGGCATTGGTAGCTAAGGCAATTCGGTTATCCTTGCCAGTTGGGGCGAATGGAACCAAGGTCGCATCACCGACTGCATAAATATCGGGATCACTAGTCTGTAAGTGCTGGTTAATCTTAATTAGACCGTGATCGTCAAGGTCGACAACATCCTTCAAAAAGCCTGTTGCTGGGCGAATTCCAGCTGCTGAAACAACGAGGTCAGCAGGGTATTCACCTTGGTCAGTCACGACTTTGGTGACGTGACCGTCAACACCTTCAAAGGATTTGATTCCTTGACCAACAGCTGCGGCAATGTTGTGATCAGCCATCGTTTTAGTTAAGACGTCAGTGAATTCCTGATCAAGATAGAGACTCAATAGGCGTGGTAATAAGTCGATGACGGTGACGTGCATGCCGGATTTAGCGAAGACTTCGGCTGCTTCGATACCGATGTAACCGGAACCAATTACAACGACATTTTTAACGGCTGGATCAACGGTCTTAGCCTTGAGCTTCATCGCCCAATCGCGACCGCGCATGGCGTAGACGTTTTCGAGGTCGTGGCCGGGAACGGGGAGATCAAATGGAACGGCACCTACACTCAGAACTAATTTGTCATAAGATTCGTCACGTTCATCACCGGTTGCGTGATCGATGACGTGGACCGTATGGGTAGCAGGGGTAACTTTAGCGATTTCTTGATGGACGTAGACGTGAACACCTTGCGCCTGCATGCCGGCTGGGGTGGCATAGCTGACGTTATTCACATCTTTGACGGTACCTTCTAAGTAGAGCTGCATTCCACATGAGAGGAACGACAAGAAGTCGCCTTTTTCATACCATTGAATATCTGTATCGGGTTGGGCGGCTAAAATACCGCGAACTGTTTCGTAACCACCATGAGAAGAACCAACGACAATAACTTTCATAATTGTAATGCCTCCAAATTTTAGTTTAGAACTATTCCAAATAAAATATACCACTAAACAAAATTGTTCACAACCAAACCGACTACAATTTATTAATAAAAAACGCCCGTCAACCGATAAATTGGTTGATGGGCGTCACTGTGATAACCGGTACGAGTAGTGATTTGCTATTCAATGATGTCGAAGAAGCCGAGTAGCTGCTCCTTAGTTAGTTGACTTTTTTTGTCATCACGAACGTCGAATTTAACCTGACCTTGATCAAGAACAATCAAACGATTACCGTACTTCAAGGCATCATCTAAATGATGGGTGATCATCAAGCAGGTGAGATGTTCTTGGGTTACTCGCTGATTCGTCTGAGTCATCAGTTGGTCACTGGTCTTAGGATCAAGGGCGGCCGTATGTTCATCGAGTAAGAGTAGGTCGGGGCGCTGCTCAGTTGCCATTAAGAAGCTGAGTGCCTGCCGTTGACCACCGGATAGATTTTCGGTAGCGGTATTTAGTCGTTGTGACAAACCGTTACCGTCCATCGTATCAGTGAGTTCCTTAAAGTGGGGGAGCTGACTCTTCAATCGACGCAAGCGTAAGGTACGTCGTTGCCCTCGTTGGCTGGCTAACAATAAGTTTTCAGCGACGGTCATTCGGGGTGCCGTCCCCATCTTGGGATCTTGGAAGACCCGGGCAAGAAAGGCGGTCCGTTTTTCAACTGTCATGTGAGTGATGTCGCGGTCACGTAAATGAATCGTGCCACTGTCGACTGGCAGTTCACCACTAATGGTGTTGAACAGAGTGGATTTACCGGCACCATTTGAGCCTAAGACGGTGATGAAGTCGCCATCGTAAACGTCCAAATTCAAGCCGTTTAAAATATTAACTTCATTAGCTGTCCCAGTGTTGACCTTGGTTACGATATCCTTTAATGATAGTAACGGTGTTTGGCTATTTGTCATAACGAGCGACTCCTTTCTGTAAGACATCCTTTAGGTGTTGTAGAGATTTGCCCAATTGTGGAAAGACGCGGTTCAAAGTTTTGTTCAGTTGTGGCAACATGAGGCAGATTGCCAAGATCAGTGCGGACAATAGGTTCATGTCGTTGGTGTTGAAACCAAGTTGTAAAACGAGTAGGCGGACCAATTGGTAGAGGATACTGCCAAGGATCACAGCAACTAGTCGTTGATTCAACGTCAATTCGCCGAAGACGACTTCACCAATAATAATAGAAGCTAATGCGATTACGATGATTCCGATACCCATGCTAACGTCGGCATAGCCGTTGTTTTGGGCAATGAGGGCGCCACCTAAACCAACGATTCCGTTAGAGACCATCAGTCCCATGATCGTCATGTTGTCAGTGTTGATACCGATTGAACGAGCCATTTCCCGGTTGTCACCAGTGACGATAAAGGCTTGTCCAAGGTTGGTTTGGAGAAAGACGATCAGGAGAATCGTGATAATACTGATGACGACCAAACCGACAAAGACACTGTCAAAATACTTAGGTAACGTGGTTAAAAAGTGAGCGGAGAAAATTGTTTTCTTGCCAAGTAGTGAAACGTTCGAACTACCGCCCATAACGCGTAAGTTGATGGAGAGGCAGGCGGTCATGACTAGAATCCCAGCCAAGAGAATCGGCACCTTACCCTTAGTGTAGAGCAAGCCAGTTATGAGGCCGGTCACTGCGCCAGCAGCAAAGGCTAGCAGAGAGGCGGTAATTGGTCCCATACCGTGACTGATTGCCATAACGGCGGTTGCGGCACCTAGTGGGAAGGTTCCTTCAACGGTCATGTCAGGAAAGTCTAAGATTCGGAAGGTTAAGAAGAGTGCGACGCCAAGGGTAGCCCATAAGAGGCCCTGGCCTATACTGGATACAATCATACTCATTTGTAAATAACCCCTTTCGTTTTGGCTTCCTTAAGCACACTGGCTGGGAAGGTGATGCCGAGTTTTTTAGCTTCGCTTAAATTAATGGTCATTTTACCCTTAGTGATGACTTCAACTGGATAGTTGCTAGTTGATTTGCCCTTAAGGACCTTAGCAGCCATTTCACCAGTCAATTTACCTAATTGGTATTGGTCAACGGATAGAGTTGCGAGGCCGCCAGCCTTAACCATCGTGTCGACGGCTGGGATAACTGGAACCTTAGCTTTATTAGTGACGGATACCAACGTCTTCATGGCGCTAGCGACACCGTTATCTTGTGGAGCGTACACGGCGTCAACGTTCGCAGCCATCGTTTCAGCAACTTGTTGCATGTCATTGGTATTTGAAATGGTGTAGAGCTTGTAGGCGATGCCTTCTTGTTTACAGATACGTGCAAACTTCTTGGCGTTGTATTCGCCACCGTGATCGGAAGTGGTATAGATGATCCCGATTGTCTTAGCCTTAGGGACTAATTCACGTAAAAGATCTAAGTGGGACTTCAATGGAGATTCACCAGACGTCCCGGTAATGTTAGCTCCCGGATGCTGGTCACTCTTGATCAAACCACTACCGGAGGGATCGGTAATTCCGGCTAGCATGACGGGCGTCTGCTTGTTAGCAGCGGTTGCCAACGCTTGAGCAGCCGGTGTAGCAATCCCCACGGTCAGGTCAGCATTTTCGTTGATGAACTTTTGACTCATCGTCTTCAAGTTACTCTGATCACCCTGAGCATTTTGGTAATCGATCTTAACGTTTTTACCAACGACATAGCCGTTTTCTTTTAACCCGGCGATAACACCACGATGGATCGCGTCTAGTGCGGGGTGGGTCTGTAATTGGAGGATACCGACCGTTGGGATCTTGTTGCTAGTTGTCTTAGTGGTGGACTGCTTGTCAGTCATGACAAAGGCGACCCCTAGAAAGACGATTAAGGCACTAATAAATGCAATCATTCTTTTCAATCTCATTCACCTCAAAAATTTCTTTAAGTTCGGGCAAGCTAAAGCCAACAAAAAAGGGCAAACCAGTAAGCCTGGTCTGCCCTTTACGGAACCGAAGCCTGCTGTGTCTAAAACCCATGCAGACTTCTTTGAATGACAAAGTTAGCCAGCACAGATACAAACTGTTTGCCAGATTGTATCCGTGCGAACGGCGTTACAATCTGAACGGCTGGCTTTGCCATGAACTGTTCAAGTTAGTAATTGACTTTGACATGCTTGGTTCCTCACTTTCGTTTATTGAATGTGTTCAGTATAGGCAAACTGGAAAAGCGTGTCAAGCAGAAATTCTGACCAAATGGGGCGTCGCCTGTCACTAATTAGCTTGTACGACCAGTGTAAACCAGTGGTACGGCTTGGATAGCGGACTATTGGTGCACTCGAGATGACGCCCCATTATTTTCTTTTTCTTTGCTAACCGAATTATAATAATTGCCCCATTGTTCCATTGCCAAAATAACTGGTTCGAGAGTCTGGCCGAAAGTTGAAACGCGGTATTCCGTTTTAGGTGGAACGACGGGGTAGACTTTCTTGATGATAATATCGTCATTGATCAGTTCTTGTAATTGTAGTGCCAGCATTCGACGCGAACAGCCGGGCATCCAGTGCTGCAACTCGCTAAAACGACAGGTTTCGTTAGTAAAGAGATGGTAGAGGATGACACTCTTCCACTTACCCGCAATGACTTGCAAGGTACTTTCGACGGGGCAGCCTGCCTGACAATCATAGATATGTCTTTTCATACGATCACACTTCCAACTTTAAGGTTAATCTCATTCTATCATAACTGTGAATAACGACCGTATCACAGTACTGGGGTTACAAATCTGTAACTAAGTGACATTAAATTCACGTCTTGTTTATTTAAACTGATGACCTATAGTAGAGGTGTTTAGGAGGTACGAGATAATGAAAATGATGAAAGCAATTGGTTTTACAGCACACTTACCGATCGATGATCCGAAGAGTTTGGTTGATCTCAGCGTAGCGATTCCCGAGGTACGTGGGCATGATTTATTAGTTGAAACCGAAGCCGTTTCGGTCAATCCAGTCGACATTGGGGTTCGTAGCGGTGGTCACGGGACTTTAGCACAGCCTAAGATTATTGGTTGGGACGCGTACGGTGTTGTATCGCAAGTTGGTGGCCAAGTGACGCTTTTTAAGCCGGGCGATGCGGTCTTTTACGCGGGTTCATTCAAACGTCCGGGTAGCGATAGTGCTTATCAATTGGTGGATGAACGAATTGTAGGTCATGCACCTACTGAGCTGTCGCCGGAAGCCAGTGCTGCCATGCCACTGACCTCACTGACTGCATACGAAGCCCTATTTGAGCAGTTGGCGATTCCGTTTGATCCACAACACCTAGAAGATGATCAGAATCAGGGTAAAACGATTCTGATTATCAGTGGTGCGGGCGGTGTTGGTTCTATTGCGACTCAGCTAGCCAAATTAGCTGGTTTAACGGTGATTGCTACGGCTTCACGGCCAGCTAGTGTTCAGTGGGTCAAAGACCACGGTGCGGATGTGGTCGTTAATCATCGGCTTGATTTAGTCAGTGAAGTGAAACAGGCTGGTTATCACGATGTTGATTATCTTTTAGGCCTCAATGATCTGGATGGACATTGGAAAGAGATGTGTGAACTGATCAAGCCAGCAGGACACATCGCATCGATTACGGAGAATAAGCATCCCATTGATTTAAAGCGGTTGACGAAAAAACGGGGAACCTTCTCATGGGAATGGATGTATTCCAAATCTTACTATCATACGGCGGACATGATTTCGCAGCACACGATACTGGATACAATCGCGCGTTTGTTGGATGAAGGAAAGTTAGAATCAACGTTAACGAAGACGCTAACACCACTCAACGCGGAAAATTTACGACAAGCGCATGCAATGATCGAAAGTCATCATATGATTGGGAAAGTCGTTGTTAAGGATTGGCCGACTGAGAATGATTAGGTAAGTAGCGCTCATATGAATTTGTAAGCCATTTAATGTAACTGGTAGCCAGTTAGTTAAATGGGCCTGATCGAGCCTTACTTGCAATAGAAAATAGGCGCTTGGAAAATGATTTATTAAAATGAGTTGACAATGAATAAAAAGAGCGTAAGATGAGTTTTAAATTAAAAAGGATTAAGACGTTGAAGAGAAGAGTAGCAATATTCCCATTTTAAAGAGAGCTTCGTAATGGTGAGAGAAGTAGCTGGGAGTACGGCGAAGATGAGCTTGGAGTCATGACGTGGGTCTAACGGCTACGCGTGCGGTTGCAACCGATATATTGCGGGGTTTCCTGATTTTAGGGTACTTGTTGAGGTTGTGGTCGTGAGATGACAACGAATAACGGTGGTAACGCGAAAGCTTTCGTCCGTTAGTTTCTGAGAAGAAGCTAATGGACGAAAGCTTTTTTTGTGAGCAAAAATTGTGAAAGGGTGCGGTTAGATGACAGTTACAGCGGTAAATGGATTATTAAGGTCACGAGGACAGTGGATTAATTCAGCACCTATCGCTCGATCGTTACGGATCCTGATTCTTAACTTAATGCCAAATAAAGCTGAGACAGAGCGACAGTTTCTCAACCGATTTGCAGCTGGGACAACGGATGTTGCCGTCACGTTCATGTATCCATCTAGTCACCATTTCAAAAGTTTACCAGCAGAGGTTATTGCTCAAAACTATGTGACATTAGCAGCGATTAAGAACCAGTACTTTGATGGGCTGATTATCACGGGTGCTCCAGTTGAGACGCTCCCATTTGCAAACGTTGATTATTGGGATGAATTATTGGCAATCATCGCTTGGGCGCAACAACACGTCCACCAAACATTATTTGAATGTTGGGCGGCTCAGGCTGGTTTATATGCGCAATTTGACATTGAAAAACAGCACTTAGTGCATAAAATATTCGGCATTTATGCGGCGACTAGCGTTGATAGTCGGGCCCTGATTATGGATGGCTTGAGTGCCGGGGGCTTACTAAAAATGCCGCAGTCACGGCATACTGAATTAGTTTTACCGGCAGATTTGCCGAGAGGACTGCATGTCGTAGCCGCTAATGAGCAGATTGGTCCCTTAATTCTGACAGCACCTACACAACGGGCAGTTTATGTGACGGGGCACCCTGAGTATGGGCGCCAGACGCTGGCTGATGAATATGACCGTGATCGGCGTAGAGGGTTGCCGATTCAGTTACCTGAACATTATTTTGAACATGGTGAGTCAGCAGAGATTGATTATAGCTGGCGAGCGGCAAGTTGCCGTTTATATCAAAATTGGTTTGCAACTCTGAGTTTAACGAAAGTGGGTCTTTAATATGACAAAAATTAATCCTGAAAATTATCACTTTGAAACGTTACAAGTACATGCAGGACAAACGGTTGATGAAACTGGATCACGAGCGGTT
Source organism: Lactiplantibacillus herbarum (assembly GCF_001039045.1). Classification (GTDB taxonomy): domain Bacteria; phylum Bacillota; class Bacilli; order Lactobacillales; family Lactobacillaceae; genus Lactiplantibacillus; species Lactiplantibacillus herbarum. Next base: position 7,607 of record NZ_LFEE01000027.1, on the reverse strand, counting down.
CCAATCTACCAGACGACCTCCTATGTCTTTAAAGATGCCAAGGAGGCAGCCGGACGATTTGCGTTGACTGATGCCGGTAATATCTATACGCGGCTGACTAATCCTACTACCGCAGTTGTTGATCAGCGGGTGGCAGCACTTGAACACGGGACAGCCGGTGTCACCTTAGCGACTGGTTCAGCAGCTATTACAGCAGCTATTCTGAATATTGCTCAGCAGGGTGATGAAATCGTTGCTGCTAATACACTATATGGTGGGACCTTTGACCTTTTCAGCGTAACGTTGAAAAAATTAGGGATTACAACGCACTTTGTTGATCCTGATGATCCAGCTAATTTTGAAGCGGCAATCACTGAGCACACTAAGGCGTTGTACGTTGAAAGTATTGGTAACCCGGGTATTAACCTAGTTGACTTTGAAGTTATAGGTAAGATTGCTCATCAACATCAGATTATTTTGATTGTGGATAATACCTTTGGTACCCCTTACTTGGTACGACCATTAGAACATGGTGCGGACGTAGTGGTTCATTCAGCAACCAAATTCATCGGTGGTCATGGGACGACGATGGGTGGGGTGATTGTTGAAGGCGGCCAGTTCGACTGGAAAGCCAGTGGTAAGTATCCTGATTTTACGACACCAGATCCGCAGTATAACGGGTTGGTCTTTGCAGACTTAGGCGGAGCGGCATTTACGACTAAAGCTCGGGCAGAGATTTTACGAGATACGGGTGCCACCATTAGTCCATTCAATTCGTTCTTACTATTACAGGGACTAGAATCACTATCGCTGCGGGTTGAACGACACGTGGCTAATACTCGCAAGATTGTGGCTTTTTTTAATGAGCAGCCCAAAGTCGCATGGATCAATTATCCGGAACTAGCTGACAGCAAGTATCATGATCTCGCCGTTAAATACTTTCCAAATGGTGTTGGTTCGATTTTTACACTTGGATTAACGGGCGGTGAAGCTGCAGGTAAAGCATTAATTGAACATTTAAAGCTGTTTTCACTATTAGCTAATGTGGCTGACGCTAAGTCATTGATTATTCATCCAGCATCGACTACCCATGCGCAGCTTAATGAAAAGGAGCTGTTAGCTGCTGGGGTGACGCCAGATCTGATTCGGATTTCAGTAGGTGTCGAGAATGTGGATGATTTGATTGCGGACTTAGATCAGGCGTTGGCGCAAGTCTAGTACGGTCGAAAGGTGGGGATTAAAATGATAACAACGATTGAAGTGGGCATGCTAGGATTTGGAACGGTGGGTACTGGCGTTGTGACACGGTTAACCCGGGTTGCAACTAGAATTGAACGAACCCAGGGATTACGGCTGCACCTAGCAGTAGTTGCTGTTAGTCATTTAAATGCCCCACGAGCGGTTCAACTGCCAATAGGAACTAGGTTAACGGATTCGATTGCTAGCGTTGTCGAGGATCCGCGCATACAGATTGTGGTAGAAGTGATGGGAACCGTTGCAACGGCTAAAAGGGCCATTATTGCAGCGCTGAAAAACGGTAAATCAGTTGTAACTGCTAATAAAGATCTGATGGCGACGGCCGGAAGTCAGTTGTTGGCACTGGCACAGCGTCACCACTGTGATTTGTTTTATGAGGCTAGTGTTGCTGGCGGAATCCCGATTTTGAGGACGTTGACTGATAGTTATGCTACGGACACGGTAACTGGAATAACTGGAATCATTAATGGAACCGCTAATTATATTTTAAGTGCAATGGCTGAGGGACAGTCATATCAACGAGCGCTAGGCGCGGCTCAACGGGCAGGATACGCTGAGACTGATCCGTCTAATGACGTTACCGGGTTAGATGCGGCCTATAAATTAATGATTTTGAGTCGGTTTGCATTTGGACAACCGTTGACATTATCGCAAGTCGCGCCAGTTGGGATTACTGACATCTCGGCTGAGCAGTGTCAGTTAGCTGCTCACTATGGGTGGCAGCTTAAATTGTTGGCCGAGATGAAACGTGATGCGGACAGCTTGTACTGTCGGGTTGCACCAGTAGCGTTACCGAGGAGTGAGGCACTGGCACGAATTGACGGGGTTCAAAATGCGGTTGCAATTCAGAGTGAGGCCATTGGGGCGAGCTTATATACCGGCCCCGGTGCGGGAAGTACAGCGACAGCCAATAGCGTGCTCAGTGATGTGATTTTGGCAGCACGGCATTTTCATGACGGCGTTCGTGCAACCGTTAGTGGCCAGAGGTGTGCGCCATTACCCGTTGCTAATTTCAGTGAATTACGACAAGATTATTTGGCTTTTGGGACAAGCGCAATCGTGAAATTGCAACACTATGCTAAAGAAACCAATATTCCGATTCAGTTCAGCGCTGATAATTATTGCCAATTAACAGCTCTGACTGCGATTCAACGGCAACAAATCCAAGCTAAATGCACGACTCAATTAATTCCGATTATGGGAACTGAAGCTCTGGCAGCGACGGTTGCCATTCCAATAACAGCTTGTTCTAACGTTGCGATTTGAAAAAGCACGCTGACGTACAGTATACTGTAGGTGAGCGTCTTTTTTTGACGTTAACTCACGTGATCAATTACGGTGAGAAAGTGTGTAGCGTTGGTGAGATCTATGCTTGCCCGCTGGAACGTGACCGCCAGTTCAATGGCTGGTCATCATGAGGAGTGAAATTTATGAAAATTGCTGTGGTGACAGATAGTTCCGCGAACCTAAGTGCTCAGGCCGCGAGCGATTACAAGATTACAGTGGTCAATGATCCCATCATGTTCGGTAATCACATCTACCATGAGAATGTCGATATTACGGCCGATCAATTTTACCGCTTATTAAAAGTTGAAAAAGAAATTCCGACGATTTCGCAGATTTCAAAGGCTGAGATGCAGGTTGTTTTTGATCAGTTGAAGGAAGAAGGCTATGATCAAGTCTTGATCGTTGGCCTTAGTGGCGGAATTAGTGGTTGGATTAATAACTTAAAAACTTACGCACCATCCGTAGAAGGTCTCGACGTCCAAGTGTTTGATTCGAGAACAGCCTGTGCCGGAACGGCTAATATGGTTAAATTGGCAGCTGCAATGGCATTAGCGGGGTATTCGATGGAAACGATTGTTGCCCAGTTAACGCGTTTGCGGACTGCGACGACGACGGTGCTGATCGTGAATTCGATGCGTCACCTGATTAAGAATGGCCGTATCTATAACAATAGTAGTTTAGCGGGAACGATGGTTTTGCGTAACAAGCCGATCATCACGTTCAACGACCACGGTAAGATTCAGGTATTGGGAAAAGAACGAACCCTCAAGAATGCGCAACAGGCAGTTCAAGACGAGTTCAGTAATTTCGCGATGACGAGTCAGTTGCCTGTACGATTAGATGTGATCAGCGCCAACGACGCACAGATTGCTGAAGATTGGGCGAGTGAGTTGCGGTACCAGTTCCCAGCCGTTCGAGTCAAGACAGGGTCGATTGGTCCATTGATGGGTGTATTGACCGGTGATCATGCATTAGGGATGATTTGGTCACTAGATTGGAAACCATTGCTGACCGCGTTAAATGGTGAGCAGGACCAAGCTAAATAATGGTTTTATCGAAAGTAACGGAAAGATTCTGAATAACTTCAGAATCTTTTTTTGTAGCCAATGAAACTTAATTTAATCAAGATGAAAACGCTATTAAAATAATTGGTCTATACGATAAAAACAAATGAAAACTTTCCAATGAAAACATACTGTGATAGTATTTGTAACGTAATAAAAAAAGGAACGGAGAAAAATTGGTATGAAAACATATTTTCAAAAGATCGGTCAGTCGTTAATGTTACCGATCGCGACGTTACCAGCTGCCGCCATTTTGGTCGGGGTTGGTAATTACTTACCAAAGGGTTGGATTGTCGCAAATTACTTAATTGCAGGCGGGAACGTTGTCTTAGGCAACTTAGCCTTACTGTTTGCCGTGGGACTCGCGGTTGGGATGTCAGTGAACAAGGACGGGGCAGCTGCGATTGCCGGTTTGATTGCCTTTGAAGTGCCAATCACCGTTTTAAAACCAGCAAGTTTGGCAACCATGTTTAACGTCAAGGTCAGCAGTTTAAATCCAGCGTTTGCGGCGCTAGATAATAACGTTCTGATTGGGATTAGTGCTGGTTTGATTGCCGCAGCTTTATATAATCGATTCCATGAGGTTAAGCTTCCAATGGCGTTATCGTTCTTTAGCGGTAAACGCTTGGTGCCAATCATGGCAGCCTTCGTGATGTTGATCGTAACGGTCGCTTTATACTTTGTATGGCCATTTGTTTACGATGCAATCGTGCTATTTGCAACGAGCATCTCAAAATTAGGGTTCGTTGGGGCTGGGTTGTACGGTTTCTTCAACCGTTTATTGATTCCAACCGGATTGCACCACGCTTTGAACTCGGTATTTTGGTTTAACGTTGCCGGTATTAATGATATCGGTAACTTCTGGGCCAGCCACGGGGTCAAGGGTGTTACTGGGATGTATGAAGCTGGCTTCTTCCCAATCATGATGTTTGGGTTACCAGCGGGTGCCTACGCAATTTATCGTAACGCGCGTCCAGAACGTAAAAAGGAAGTCGGCTCACTGATGTTGGCCGGTGCCTTTGCTTCATTCTTTACGGGTGTGACGGAACCACTTGAATTTTCATTCATGTTTGTTGCTTGGCCACTGTACTTGTTACACGCCGTATTTATGGGCTTATCACTAGGTTTTGCAGCGTTCATGCACTGGACAGCGAGTTTTTCATTCAGTGGTGGCTTAGTCGATTATCTACTGAGTTTCCGGATGCCATTGGCTAACCAACCATACATGTTATTGGTTCAAGGGCTAGTGATGGCAGTTATTTACTACTTTGGTTTTGACTTTGCTATTAAACGTTTCAATCTTAAAACGCCGGGCCGTGAAGTTGTGACGGAAACGGCTGCACCAGCCGTAGTCGTTGACGATGCGGATGACAAATACATGCGTCAGGCTAAACAGATTTATGCAGCTATCGGTGGGCAAGATAATATTAGTGTCATCAACCACTGTACAACACGCTTACGTCTACAATTAAATGATACTGAAAAAGTCGATCAACCAGCAGTGATGGCTGCTGGGGTGCCTGGTTTGAACGTGTTGGATATGCATAACATTCATATCGTGATTGGGACTGAAGTACAATTCGTAGCCGAAGCTTTAGAACAACTCTTTACGGGTCAAGTAGCAACGGCTAAGACTGAAGCACCAGCTGTTGAAGCTGCTGCCGAAACGACTGTCGCAGAAGCACCCGTGACGACCGTGTTAGTTGCGCCTGCTAATGGGCAGTTAATGCCAATCAGTGAAGTTGCGGACGAGACCTTTGCGCAGAAATTATTGGGTGATGGCTATGCCGTTGAACCAACTGATGGTGAGATCGTATCCCCAGTTAGTGGGACGGTAACTAGCATTTTCCCAACTAAACACGCGTTGGGGTTGAAAACGGCTGGTGGTTTGGAAATCTTGTTACACATGGGAATCAACACGGTTGAAATGAACGGAACACCGTTTGAGCTCCACGTAGAAACCGGGGACCAAATCGCAGCCGGTAGTGCGGTAGCAACGGTTGATCTAGCCGCCATTAAAGCAGCTGGCAAATCGACAACGATGATGGTCGTTGTGACCAACATGGATCACGTTTCTAAGTTACAACTTAACGGGAACCAAACCGTTACAACTGGTGATATTGTTGGTGCGGCCGAATAGGTTAGCCCTACAGAATTGTTAAATAAAAGTAAATCACGAAATAGCTCCGCCTAGTTAAGCAACGATTACTAGGTGGGGCTATTTTTTGATATGAAAGTCTAGATAATTATAAACGTTCGCTTCCGGTGGTCAGCACTAGCTCAGCTGTGGGGACCGGCTCAAGCCTGAGGAGCGGTCTTGACCCTCACTCTAGTCATCGGCACAATTCACCGATGACCAGAGGCGTCCGTGGTGTAATTCCGGAAAGTCACCGGCATAACGCCACCTTCACAGCATCGCTAGTACTGCCCACCTCCGTCTAGACTGGTCGTTAATTACGATAGTCGTGTTTAACTTTTAGTTCTGATCAAGAGATAGCTACGTATAACCAAGGAACTAGAGATTACCTTCAATTTCTCGGCTGACGGAGCGGTGAATTAAGTACTGGCACTAATCTTCATCCAATATTCACTGTTAAATCAATGGTTTAAGCTGTTTTGGGACTTTCAACCTTTAGTTTTAATACAAAAAGCCACTAGTACAGTTTACTAGTGGCTAAAGTGGTCTCAAAATTTTTGACTAATTAATTATAATTACTGATCTCAATCAGATTGTTATCTGGATCGCGGACGTACAGTGAAGTTATCTTACCATGGGCGCCTTCACGTTCAACGGGTCCTTCAATCACGTCAACGAAGTAGCTCTTGAGGTGATGTTGGACGTCTTCGAGCTTATCCTTGGCAATCAGGCAGATGTCGGCACTACCAGGCGTTGGTTTGTCAGCAACGGGTTCGTGAGGCTGGTCACTCGTCTGTAAGTTGATCTTCTGTTTACCAACCATCAGTGCTTGGCGGTCGCCATCGAACGTGATAACGGGTAAGTCAAAGACTTCGTGATAGAAACGGATCGACCGCGCGATGTCCGCTACGGTCAGGGTAATATGGTCAATTTCGCGAATATTCAAAAATTCAAGTCCCTTCAAAGTAAATTCAGTTACTAGTATACCACGAGCACCGTTCTAACTATGAAGGAGGCAAAAAGGTTATTGGCCGAATAAGGCTGTAATAATACAGTCTATTTTGCAAAATAAAAGGACTTATTTTAAGTTGGCATAATTAACAGTATTGTTAGCCACAAAAACCGGTGTTGCAACCGTTATCAACGGTCGTGGATTTTGACAAGCCCCTGTTTTCAGAGTAATGTATTAACTATTATAAGAAGGAGGGCTATTCGTGATAACAATTCGACCAGCCGATCAAGACGACGCGGGCCAGATAGCACCGCTAATTAATATGATTTTTGATGAAATGCAACTTGAGGAACTAGACGACATACCTGAACCTGACTTAGAGCAGGCCATTACGGCGGCTTACCGGACACCCGATTATTTGTCCGGCAAAGCAACCACCGTAGTGGCCGAGGCCAATGGTCAAGTGGTTGGGGTAGCGTTTGGTTATCCTGACAAAAATGAGGACGCGGTGGACGACGTGTTAGCACGAGTCACTGCGGATAATGATGCGTTTGGTTCGGCATTTGAAGCTGAAGCCGAAAGTTATGAGCACGAATGGTACTTGGATTCGATTGCGGTCGACCCGGATTATCAGGGTCACGGGATTGGTGGTAAGTTGTTAGCCGCCTTGCCAAAATATGCACGCCATGCCGGTCAAAAACGGATTGGTCTGAACGTGGATATGGCAAACCCGGGAGCTAAGAAGCTCTATGATCGTTACCATTATGAGACAGTGGGAATTAAGCCCATTGGCGATCGGATGTACTTCCATATGCAATATGAACTAGATAAAGACTTAGTGCTCGCATAGGCTAAACTTTATCGCAACGGACCTCGTTAATGAAACGGGGTCCGTTTTTAGTTGAAACGTGTTCCAAAAGCCAGCTGTTTC
>NZ_LFEE01000016.1:60005-108937 GCF_001039045.1 Lactiplantibacillus herbarum | reverse complement strand
TACTTGTCTAACAATTATGGGGCACTTCATAATAAGCGAGTTTTTTTGAAACTATCTAAACTACCAAATAGACTTTTTCCCATTCGGCAACACTTTAGGCTTTGTGGGTAAGCGATGTAGCACCAGTAGTGATCGCATTGAGAAGCCAATTGCAATCACTCCCACCACGTAGAACCACGGATTGTTTTGCACACTGAAATACGAACTGACCGCTGCCCACATATTAGTTGGTAGAAATGAATTGATCGTCCCGATGATAATGACAATTGCCAACCCTTTTGACGCACCTAATTGTGTGCCACGCTTTTCCCAATATAATCCGGGCATAATTCCCATCAAGATATTAGTGAAGATATACCACTTGAACATGGCTGGATCATTCATGAAGACCCGGAATAAGTTGACGGTCGCAATCATTACGATTAACCAGCCAGCAACCCGCCACCACGCATCGCGCACGGTCACTGTCTCACCCCAAATCTCCACACGTTCGACATAGACACATTTGATTAAGTTGTAAACTTCAAACAAGGTCCATACCACTTCTGCAACGGCTGCTAAATTGAAGATCCAGAAGCCCCCAACTGCATGTGAAGCTGTTGCAAAGACAAAGATTCCCATCGAGTCGATTGCAAAATAATACGAATGCATCATTAAATTGTACGGTGACTTGCCTTCACGATTGACTAACATAAAACTGTAGATATATTCAATAAAACCAATCGCAAACGTTAACCCAGCAACGAATAACGTTCCAATAAAGTGCGGATTGCTCGTGCTGAATGCCGTCACAAAATCCTGTAATTGATACGTCGTGCCATGATACGTTGCAAACAAATTATTTAATACTTGCCACATTTAACCCATCTCGCTTTCCATCAAAGTCGAACTTTGTGTATTATCATATGCTTTTGTATAATGTCTTTAGCACCATTTATGTAAAAAGTGTGTATTATCTCAGAAAAGAGCTGATTTTTTGGATCAACGTGTCATTAAAACAAAACAGGCTCTCACCACCGCACTGTTTAACCTACTACAGCAACAAACAATCGACACCATTACGGTTACTGCCCTATGCCGTGAAGCTCAGATCAACCGCCGAACTTTCTACATTCACTACGAACGCGTCACGGATATTTTTGAAGATTACCAGATTGAACTCTCTGCTGAAGTCGCCGCATCATTAGCTGGCGAACGGACTAATGCCGCTAACTTAGTCGCCACCTTCGATAAGATTTTAATGGCTAATTTTGCGGGCTTTAAATATCTGTGTTTAAACCGGAAACAACACCATTTAATAGAAGATTTACAGCAGATGCTATTTGAAACACTGTGTGCGACACTACTTAACCACCAGTCACGTCCAGCAGACCACTTAATCTTGTCCTCACTAGCAGCCGGGCTGATTAACACCTATATTTATTGGTTTGGTCATGATGAGCTCATAACCTACGACTTGTTGACGACTACGAACCAGGATTTGGTACGGGCACATCTAACACTTTTACAAGCAAAAAAAACTCACTTAATAAAGTGAGTTTTTTGGTTGACGCAATTACTTTTACCCTATCCTACCCTAGATTAGTGATTTCAAAGCAACACATCATTTTTACTTAAACAGCACGTTTTATATTATTTATATATATACAAATAACTTTAATATAGATATTTCCAGTTCAATTTTACTTCTAAGTGGTATACTTTTAAAAGATTCTTATTTTAGAGGTAGCGTTTATCTGCAATTCATTTAAATTTTAGTGTTTATATATTCTATATCGCGTTTTCGGGGGAGGAACGCATCCATGATGCCTTGGTTAGTAGTACGTTTATTGTCACGAATCCTTTTTGGGATTGGCCTTATTTACTTATTCATCCAAATATTTCAGCATAACTCAAAAAAATTAGCCCTTAGTATAAGTATCGTTGGATTCACAGCAATAATTATTTCGTTTTTCGGTTGTCTGTACTATGCACCATCTTACGCCCACGTTAACGTTGACCGTAATAATTACAAAATGATTCAACGAGCGACGACTGATGAGCATAAAATATTATTAGTCACAGCTGACTCAGACGATGACATCGCAGCCGATGGTCAGCAAGCCGCCAAGGATTTAATTAATATTATTATGCATCTTCCGCGGTCTTCTAAGTGTACTAGATTACGTCAAACCATTTATAAAGACCTCTATTTCGATGTTCAATTACCCGTGATTAGTTCGTTTGAACTTCGACGCATGGTTAATTATTCAAATCAAATTATCAGCGAATCAGTAACTCAAAAACACGGTTCATCTCGTGATCGCAAAAAAATATTTAAACAAATGAATCAAGATGCTGAATATCAATAGCATTACTTTGTTTCAGACACATAACCTATCTTAACCACAGCTGCCATAAATCTATTACAAACGCAAAAGGCGCGATGACAAAAGTCATCGCGCCTTTTCGTGTCCACACACGGCTACTCATCTAATTGCTTAAGCAAAACATCATTTTGAAAATACAAGGCAAACATCTGGGCAAATTGAAATGCTTCCTTATCATTGCTATCGCTTCGTGCTAAAACAAAATACAAATAGTCAAAAAAGTACACAATTCCCTGCTGTTTTGCCAATGAAATCCCCCGTTGCGCATACAACATCGCTAACTTGTACTCGTTCTGACTTAAGTAATACATCGAAATTTCCTTACAAACATATAGCAATTCAGGTACCGTTGCTTTTGGAACTTGGATATTCTCTTTAGTTGCATCTATCACCATCGTGATAAAATATGCAGCTTCTTCTAGTTTATTTAACTTTTGATAACTGCGATATTTTAAAAGATAAACGATTTGTGTCCCGATATTGTACCGGTCAGATTTTGTTTCCGTTAATATCTTATCTAGTAGAAATGAGGCATCCTCATTCTTTAATAGTTTTAAGACAGCGGTATAGAGATCAAGTTTTATACTATCACTTTTCTCAATGAGACTTTCCCCTAGAATCTCAATCCGCTCTTGTGCTTGACTCAAATTATTACTCAAAAGGTTCTGCTCAATACTCGCTAATAACTCCTGCCGTTCATGCTTCATATCGTTAGAAAAGTCACTGAAGGTATCATTCATCGTAATCTCTAACCGCTTACATAATTTAAGTAACACAGGAACCGTTGGGATTAAATTGTGCCGTTCAACTTTACTGATGACATTTTGCGTACAAATATCCTTAGCTAATTCAACTTGTGTCAGCCCTAATTCAAGCCGCTTATCTGCTAAAACTTTTCCTAAAAAAATAAGTATTCACCTCCTGCTTAACATCTCTTTTAACTTTCAAAATTGCTTTTATGACAACTTAGGCCATTAAGTATTATTTATCTAACAACCTATTTACTCGCTCACTATATGCTATTATATACGTAAAGGTTATTGGGGGGCAATTAATTATGCTTAATATTATTATTTGTGAAGATAATACGGACTTATTAAATCTGTATCAATATATTCTAAATAGTGAAATCACCAAGGGGGATACAGAAGCACAAATTACTTTGGCCAGTGAAAATCCTACTGAGGTATTAACTTACATTCAAAAACATCACGATCCAACTCAGCATTATCTCTATATTCTTGATTTAGAATTTTCTGATTCAATTACTAAGGGTGTTGATATTGCTGAAGAAATCTATAAGAACGACGAAAGTACTAAGATTATTTTCCTAACAATTCACCATGAACTCGAAAAAATAGAACTTAAAGAACAGCTTCATTATCATGATTTTATCGACAAATCGATTGGAATTTCGGCAATAAAAGATAGACTAATTACTGACTTTGACACAATTATTGCTGAACAAGCTGCTCCTCAATCAATTGTACACATGCAACGTGGTCCTAAGTCATTTGATGTCCCGGCTAATGAGATTAATTACTTTAGATTTGAATCAAAATCAGCAAAGAATACTGCGTTTGGTCCAAACTTAATTACTGAGTTCAGTACTCCTATTGAAGAAATACTGAAATGTTCCCCTAACTTTTTTAAAGTAAAAAAAGACATCATTATTAATCTAGAAAGCTTACAATATGTAGATCACCACAAAAAAGATATTTACTTTAAAAATGGCACAGAATTACAATTTAACTACTTGCAAATACGTCAAATAGAACACCAATTAGATATTTAATCCTTTGACTAAAATATATAAATGATATATAATTCATTTGTTTCATATATGTTTTTGAGGAGGTGTTCATGCATGTACGGTGTTCATTGGTAAATCTAATTAAGGTTGTGACAATCTAATGCAGCTAACACAAATGGTAGGTAGAATAGTTGACTTAGTTTCTCTCGCGTTCTTTTTTGCAGTCCTTTTTATGCAATCAAAGACGTTACGAAACAAACAAAACTTTCTAGTTGCTATTTTATTATGTATCTCAATTAATTACGTTGATCTATTCTTTAATACTGCTAGTATCCCACTATTCTTCATTAGCTATTTTTTATTTTTCAAAGTAGATAACACTTCATTTTTAACAAAATCAAACTATATTATAAAGTCATTATTGATGTATATTGTTTTAATCAACACTTGTGTAGTTTTTGCCATAAAAACAATGTCACCTCTTAATATAAATGCTTATCCATATAGTTTATACTTCATTGGTATTTATATTCTTTACTTAAGCTTATCTTCATTGATAATTTGGTCTCTGCATAATTATTTCATAACTAAAGTTATCTTCAAATTAGATAAATATTTAGATGAGTGGACTAGAAATGCTTTCATCTATTTATCTGGTGTACTTCTAATACTATTAATTTCGGCACTCCATATTGCGCGAGCTTTTAATGCCAATATCAATATGGTTTTTACTACTTTAATCATATTCGCATTTGCTGTCTTTATATTTGTTTTATCATTAATATTCATTGTTGCTGTCCATATTGGTGAGTTAGAAACAAAACATGAACAGGAACGTATCCGGGATAACAAAGAGTATGTAGCTGAATTAGAAGACAATTACGAAAGTCTTCGTCACTACCAACATGATTATAAAAACATACTTTTAGGTATTGAGCTATTAGTGAATGATCATGATTTTCTTGGTGCCAAAGGCTACTTAGCCAATGCACTTAATGATAGTCAAAATAGTTCATATATAATGAATAAAAACACTCATTATATTTTAGACAGTACTGTCAAAGGTATGGTCCTAAATAAATCATTCATCGCTAAACAAGCTGGCGTTTCTTTCACGGTGTTAATCAACAAAAATCTAGGGTCACCTGCACTTAAACCTATCGTTTTAACTCGACTTTTAGGAATTTTATTTGATAATGCTATAGAGGCTGCCAAGCATAGTGCTGAAAAAACAATTGAAGTTGCAATGAATACAAAACCAGATTATTTGGAGATTATTATCAGGAACTCTTTTGATGATACAAATAAACCTGATTTATCAAAGATTTTTACAGCTGGATATTCTACTAAAGGCTCTAAACGTGGTATCGGTTTAGCAACTGTCAAAGATATCACCACTCATTATGATAATGTTTTAGTTAATGCATCCATTAAAGATAGCAATTTTATTTTCTCTTTAATTATTAGTAACTCAACTAAATAACAAAAACTATAGGCAATTCAATATACTTTATGAAGTATATTGAATTGCCTATAGTTTTTAGCTTTAATCCGCAAGTTACATTAATGCACAGATATATATATCACAAAGGCGTCCACACCAAAACAAACTCACAATCCCACTTTTGTAACAAAGATAAATAAAGCAAAACAATTAACGAAAACTACTTATATTTTTATAACTGACATATAGTAACATTATCAGCCATAACTACATTAACTGGACTATATGATAGCACTATCGACTCTACTGTAAAAAGACCCATGCATCCTTTTAGCTATGTTAAGGTCCTTGAAATATTACAGATGGGATAATACTTACAGCAATTTTTTCATTGAACATCTATTCCCAAAATCAGACTATAATGTTTCAGCTCGTTCAGAAAAAGCTTTTGCTGTTAAGCTATCCATCAAAACATCATTTTCAACATAGATTCTGTGCCACATCATAAAGGTCAGCACGGTCCATAGTTTCCGCGAATTATCATGAACCCCAGCACGATGATCCTCTAATAATTTTAAGAAATATTGCTTATCAAAGTACACATCGGTTTGTGATTCATTAATAATCTGTTTAGCCCAGTCATACATCTCATCCTTTAACCAGAATCGAATCGGCACTGGAAAACCAAGCTTTTTACGGTGTAAGACATGTTCAGGCACGATATCTTCAACGGCTTTTCGCAAAATATACTTCGTTGTGCCATGACTAATCCGCATATTGGCAGGGATCTCAGCTGCTAAGTTGAAGACCTCCCGATCAACAAACGGCGTCCGTAATTCTAAGCTGTGCGCTAGTGCAGTTCGATCAGCATTATGCAATAGATCCCCATTTAACCACGTATGCATGTCGATAAATTGCATCCGACTGATTGGATCATAATCAACAGATTCATCGTAGAACGGCTGGGTAATCGATTTAAACGGATGGTTACGATGGTAGTCGTTGAAAAAGGCCCGTTTTTCCTGTTCATTAAAGATAAAAGCATTACCAACATAACGCTCAGCAAGTGGTGTCGTCCCTCTCATTAGAAATGACTGTCCTCGCATTCCTTCAGGCATCATTCGCGCAAGTTGCTTCAATGCCCCATTGATTGGTTTCGTATACCGAAACGCTTTTAACGACTCAGGTTCATGATAAATCGTGTAACCACCAAAAAGTTCATCGGCCCCTTCCCCAGTCAGCGCTACCTTAACATGTCGAACAGCTTCCTTAGTTAAGAAATACTGTGGAACGGCTGCTGGATCAGCTAATGGATCATCCATGCTCCAGACAAAGTGAGGAAAAGCATTCATGAAGGCTTCAGGTGTAATCGTCATGCTGAAATTTTCTACACCTAATTTCTCAGCTGTTTCTTGGGCAACGTCCAGCTCACTGTAGCCTTCACGCTCGAACCCAACTGAGATTGTTTCCAAATTAGGATTAAACTGCTTGGCAATCGCCACAACGATGGAAGAATCAATTCCACCAGAAAGGAAGGCTCCTACGGGAACATCTGAACGCATATGAATCTTAACGGAATCAATCAACGTATCCTTAATTTTTTGCGCATAATCGGCTTCGGAACGTTGTACTGGGTGAAATTCACGGTGATAGTATCGTTCGATTCTCGGAGCTGTTCCTAAGTGCTTTGTCAGTGAACATCCTGGGGCGAGCATTTTAATCTCTTTAGTTAGCGTTTCAGTCTCTGGCACATATTGAAACGTCATATAATCTTGTAAGGCATCTTTATCAAAAGTCTTATCCTTCAAGACTTTATAGATGGCCTTACTCTCTGACGCATAATAAAAATCATCCCCACTAATCGCATAGTAGAAAGGTTTAATGCCAAATTGATCCCTAGCTGCAAATAAGGTTTTCTCTTGCTTATCCCAGATAACAAAAGCAAACATCCCACGCAAATAAGACGTTAACTTATCATGATGCTTTGCGTACATGGCTAAGATAACTTCAGAATCCGAATCAGTTTTGAAGGTATACCCTTCTTGTTTTAACTGCGACCGTAATTCAACGTAGTTATAAACTTCCCCATTAAAAGTCATCCAGTACCGCTCATTATCGTAAGACAATGGTTGATGACCGCCTGCTAAGTCAATAATACTGAGGCGCCGAAACCCCATCGTAATATTGTCATCTGCGAAATAGCCCTCATCATCAGGCCCCCGATGCACGATCATTTTAGTCATTTCACGAACGGTCTGATCATACGCCGCGTTATCCGCCTTAGTCCGGTCAGTTAAACATCCAACAAGCCCACACATATCAATTCATCTCTCAATCTCAGAATATTTTTACTATCACAATTATGCCTTTTGTAATACGTCTATTAGTTCAAAAATAGCAGCTTAGTTTTAAGCAACACGATGCCGTTTCAATGAATCCAGAATCACTGAAGCCGTTGGGTAGTTTGTCGCAATAATCGTATTATGACTGGTGGCAATTCTAATTAACATTTGAATATCATATTCATGCGGATGAGTACTCATACCATCTACAAAAAAGATTAAAACATCTAAATCATCATTTAGAATTTTATTAGCAATTTCAACATCCCCGCCTTCCGGACCACCCTTGAATGTCTCAACATTTAAATTAAGTTCTTCGTGAATCTGTTTACCTGTCCCCTCAGTCGAAAAAAGTTCTTCCTGTGCAAGCACATCTTGATAATGTTGTGCTAACACTAAAATTTCTGACTTTTTTGCATTATGTGCAACCAAAGCAATTTTCACGTTCCATCACTCCTAATTTGAAATTACCCCTTCAATACAGTTAAACAATCATATCCTGGTCACTGAAAGTTAAAGAAGCAACCAAGATAGCCTTAATCATTGAAGATATATATTAAATACATAACAAAATAGTGCATTAGGTATATCTGTGTCAATGTTTAACATGATATTAATAATATCATTAGATTGCGTACTGTCAATACATCTCATCACCTAAAAGCCTATATATTCAGCATCTATTATTAGATATGAACTGGCTAAAGAAATACTTAAAACCTACTATCAGTGTCCTTATACCATAAAGAATCAATAACCAATACCGTTGCTTATTAAATTAATGTTAAAGACAGCCACACAAGAATATACTTTAAAAATATATTTAGCTCTTTTTATATATCTAATTATATGATAACGTTATTTGTATGCGTTGCGAAATCGTATTCTGCGCATTACTTTGGAGAAAGAAGGAGATTCATTGTGAAGAAGTGCCATATTGTAGGCATGTTAGTAACTTGTTGTGTTATATTCGGGGGGATTTTTTCGGGGCTATCTGCTATGACCGTCTCAGCTGACAGCAATGCTGATACTGCAGCAAAAGTCATTGCATTAGCCAAGACCAAATTAGGTGATAAATATACAGAGGCCCAGTCCGGTCGACTAGGTCCTAATTCATTCGACTGTTCCGGTTTTGTTTATTACCTCTACAAAACTGCAGCTGGAATCACACTCAATGGTACTGTCACAACTACTGAGGAAAAATCGGGGAAAGATGTCGCCTTAAACGCTTTACAACCAGGAGACTTACTATTTTACGGATCACGGGGCAGCTCATATCACGTAGGCCTTTATGAGGGAAACGGCATGATGATCCATGCAGCCACACCAGCAGAAGGCGTTCGTGAAACAGCACTTAAGTACTACGAACCTAATTTTGCTCGAAGAATCATCGGTAACATCAGTGGTACTGGATCAACCACAAAACCTACAACACCGACCCAATCCACATTCGGTACCAATGTTCATTATGCGTTCCACAAAATGGGCGGTTCTTGGCTATCAGAAGTGACTAATTTCAACAGCAGTAGTTCTGGCTATACTGGTGGCCCATATACTCAAAATGATATGCTCTACATTAAAGTGGACCAAGGTAGCCTTCGTTATCGCGTTCACACAACAAAAGGCAGCTGGCTCCCTTGGGTGTCAAAAGGTGATCGCAATGATTTGAACTATGGGGCTGCCGGCGTTTTTGGCCAGCCAATCGACGGCGTGCAATTATACTACAACACACCTAGTGGCAAGCCTTACTCAGAAGCTTTCTATCGTACTCAGACAACTAAAACCTACCACTGGTCTAACGCAAGCTGTGATGACGGAACTTCAATTAAAGGATACCCTAGCTACTCAGGTAATTTTGGTCAACCAATTGATCATTTACAAATTGGTATTGCTCCTAAAAATCCATTCTAATCAATCAGTAGTCTAGCAATTATCAGAACCACTAGCTTAGTCATGAACATGTATTAATTTAATAAAAATTATAAATTTATTTATCCAGCAGCCAACTCAATTTAGAGTCGGCTGTTTTTTCCTGAAAAGAGTAATCTCCAAATTTAGATAGTGATAATTCATAATTAATCACCTTATTTCGTTTTTTGATTACCACGAGTCACAATCATCGTTTAACAACATTTTACATAGGTCTTTACTTTGGCGTTTAATATGATAAGTTTAACTATATAGACTCATTATTCATCATAAACCGTTACAAGGATTTCAGAAGAAACGGAGAACTAGTATGTTAAAAGTTGGCGTCGTTATTCCAGCGCTCAATCCAGACCGCAAACTAATCGCTTTAATCAGCAAGCTCACAACAACCACTAATTTAAAGACCACTATTCAAAAAATAATTATTGTTGATGACGGCAGTGACACCGGCCACCAAGCCATCTTCAACGAATTAGAACGGAACTATCCCGAACTAATTATCTTGCACCATCCGACCAATTACGGTAAGGGTGCGGCTTTAAAAACAGCCTTTACCTACGTTCAAAAAAATTTATCGACTATCGATGGGATTGCTACCATGGATTCCGACGGCCAACATACCGTCGCTGCACTCAGTAGTTGTCTCAATAAATTCGCCTTTGATCCGCACAGCCTCGTTATTGGTGTGCGGCATTTTACGAATGATATTCCCTTTCGGAGTCAATTCGGCAACCTCCTAACCAGTGGCTTAGTCCGCTTACTCACCCGCCAAAAAATCTCCGACACTCAAACTGGCTTGCGAATTATTCCAACTGCTTACACGACCGAGCTTATTCACTTTCCTGGCGATCGCTTTGAATTTGAATTCGACATGCTTTTGCAAGCTAAAAAGTACGCAGTCAAAATCGTTGAACAACCCATTCCAACCATCTACATAGACGGGAATTCGTCATCGCACTTCCGCGTCATCCGGGACTCCATTGCTATCTACTCCCGCTTTCTTAAATTTGCTACTAGCGGCTTGATCTCTTTTTTTGTCGACATTAGTTTGTTCTACATCGTTCTATTTTTAATAGGTAACCACATTCTAAACAGCATCTTAATCGCAACCATTGTGTCACGCATTCTCTCTTCGCTGGTCAACTACGCTATTAATCACCGGATCGTCTTCAACAATGCGGGCCACCAAACGATGCTTAAATATGGGTGTTTATTTGTCGTCCAAATGTTGGTGTCTGGCTTCTGTACGGATTTACTGACGACCCTACTACCCGCAACTAGTGGCGAAGTTATCCCCACGCTAGCCAAAATGATCGTTGATTTCATTTTATTCATGATCAGTTACCAGATTCAACGTGATTTTATCTTTAAGGAAGGCCCTCAACATGTCTAATAAACGTCGCGCCCTGTACTTCTTAGCCATTCTCTTATCCGTCGTTTATTTGCTGTGGCGCGTCTTCTTCACGATTCCATGGCGAGCCAATCTTTTCACATTGATTTTCGCCCTCTTACTAGTCCTGAGTGAAATTCTCTCCAATACAACCGGCTTTATTCTGATTTTCTTTAGAATGCTATCGACTAAGAAAAAATGGAACTTAACTATTCCGGACTATGACACTAAGCAACCATTGCCAGACGTTGACATCATCATTGTGACCCACAATGAAGACGTCGAATTACTGCGCAAGACCGTCAACGCTGCCACTTACATTGACTACCCAGATAAAAGTAAGGTCCACGTTATTGTGTCGGATGACGGTAACCGTCCCGAGGTCCAAGCTTTAGCAAAGCACTATCACGTTGGCTACTCCGGTATGGAAGACAATCAAGAAGCCAAGTCTGGTAATATCAATCACACCTTAGCCAAAGTGAATTCACCACTTTTTGTGATTTTTGACACGGATATGATCCCCTTTTCCGGTTTTCTGCGCAACACGGTTCCTTTATTTACAGAAAATTTTCAACAGCTTAAAGATGACCCTGACCACACAGAACCCCTAGGATTCGTGCAGACGCCGCAGAGTTTTTACAATGCCGATATTTTCCAGTTCAATCTCTTCTCAGAGAAGATCATCCCGAATGAACAGGACTTCTTTTCTCGCGATGTCAACGTTCTCAATGGCGGTAACAAACGGGCGCTCTTCACTGGTTCCAACGCCGTCTTCTTACGAAAAGCAGTCGATGAAGTCGGTGGCTTTCCAACAGATACAATCACTGAAGATTTTGAATTGGGCAGTATGCTCAACATGGCTGGCTATATCAGTCTCGCAACCAAGGTTCCCCAATCAAGCGGGATTACACCAATTGATATGAAAGGCGTCATCAAACAGCGTACACGTTGGGCCCGCGGGGTTATTCAGAGTTGTCGCAATTTGCATATCTTCACTAATCGACATTTATCCGGCATGAACCGAATTATCTTAATCAACACGTACTTTTATTGGTGGGCCTTTTTCCGCCGCATGATCTACATGATTGCCCCCATTCTGTACGCGCTATTCAAGATTCAAGTGGTTAACGCCAACTTCTGGATTTTAATGATCATTTGGGCGCCCGGCTACTTTCTTCTGCACTATGTGATGGGCGATACTTCTGGCATGGGTGATACCGCCAAGATACGTAACGAACGTTGGGGGGAAGTCCAGGAAACTTTCTTTGCCCCCTACTTATTCATTCCCGTGTTACTTGAAACTATCGGAATTAAGGCTAAGAAGTTTAAAGTCACATCTAAAAATGTGACTTACTCCATTAAAGACAAGCTTTACATTTTGCCCTATCTCTTTTTATGGACGGTTACATTAGCCGCTATTATTAAGTTCAACTACGGCAAATACGGCTCTGAAATCTTGGTCGGTAGTGTCATCACGTTCTGGTTGCTGATGCACTTCATCAACCTGAGCATGTGCCTATTCATCTCATTAGGGCGGCCCGTTTATCGTAAAAACGAACGCTTCATCCGGCAGGTTCCCGGTAAAGTTCAGACTCCTGATGGCAAGTGGCACGCGATTACCACTGAGGATGTCTCAGAAGGTGGCATTGCATTTATCACTCAGCAAGCAATTCCAGATATTGATGAGGGCAACACCATTAAACTAACGATTAAACATCAAGACTTCGATATTCAGCTAACGGGTAAAGTCGCTCGAATCAGTCACCGTGATGATACCGCCATCTACAGTATTCAGGTGCATGTCGCCCCAGATGTAAATCGGGATCATTATTTACAACTTATTTACGACGGTGCAAACACCACTCTACCCAGTGTTCAAGATACCTGGGTCACTCCGTTTGACGAACTCTACATGAACTTAATTGTACGAGCACGTGCTTACGAACGAAATATTAGCCGTCGCTTTAATCGATTTTAGGAGGAATAACTGGCATGACCGCTTGGTTTGGTTTTCTCATCTATGTATTAGGACTACTGGGGTACAACGGCACACTGCGGCGTTTAGGCGTCAATCCGTACTTGGCGTGGATCACCTCAATGTTAGTTCAAATTGTAATGTTATACGGCTTCGCCATGGTTGGCATACTGAACTTAGGCATTCAAGTCGTTACTTATCTCGGCTTAGTGCTATTAGTTTTATGGTTTGGGCTCAGTTTCTGGCACAAGGGCCAATTGCCATTTGAAGGGATTCATCTCTTCGACTTCTGGATGCTAGGCTTAGGTATTGCGACTGGGCAGGCTTTATTAAATAGCCCCCTGGTCCATTACGATAACTTTTCCCACTGGGCGGTGATGGTGAAATTCATGACCTTCACAGGCCGGTTACCCGGTGCCGCTGATCAGTTGATCTCTTTCACGTCCTACCCACCAGCAACTGCACTATTCATCACGCAATTTGTTCATTGGACGGGCTTCAGTGACGGTACGATGTTAGTCGCCCAGTTTATTTTGATTTGGGCCGCGGCCTACGCCATTTTTGCGGGGCTGCGCGACCGTGCTCGGGCCTTAACTAGCTTCATTCTATGCTTTACTTTGGCAATCTCATTCGTCTTCAACGTTGCCATCCGTTTGAACAATCTCTTAGTTGATTACGTTTTACCAATCGTCACCATCGCTGCGATAGTCGGTATCTTCGTCTACCGCAAACGTCCCGCACTGCTTTGCGGGCACGTCGCACTCTTTGTTGCAGCACTTCTATTAGTTAAGAACTCGGCCACTTTTTTCGTGGTCATGATCGGTGTTTACTTCCTATACACCTTGATTGCCAACAGACACGGCCACTGGTATCAGCAACTATTAACGATTCCTTTACAGTTTGCTGCAACCATTGCGCTTGGTGTTGCCCCGTTTCTCTGGTGGGAGTGGCACGTCAAGCATACGTTTACCGTCTCGAAGCATCAGATCAGCAGTCAGGCCTATGCCAAACAATTGAGTGGTGAAAGTCGCCAAGAATTATTTAAAATCGGTCATAAATTCATCGAACAGATCTGTAGTCTTAATTCACTATCAACTAAGGGTATCCTGCTCATCAACATCGTTCTGATAGGAACTTGGCTCTTCATCCGCCTACGCCATCATCAACGCAATAACTTGCTCGGTATGGCCGTCTTACTTGATGTCGTCTTCATTGCCTACTATGGCAGCCTCTTCGGCATGTACATCCTATCCATGCCCTATGCTGAAGCGATTCTATTAGACGGTTTTGAACGCTACATGGCTAGTATCGTTATTTTGAACCTTTTTATTGGGGCAATTGCCCTCGTAAGAGTCCTAGATCGGCTACAATTTGAGCAGAACTTTCAAAAACGCAATACGCAGGCTTTCAAGAGTGCGGCCACTAAAAATCTATACCAAATATCCACACTGGTCATTGGTTTCTTTGCTATCACGATGATGTATTCTGAAATTACCGGAACTAAGTTTACCAACAAGATGAACCATAATACGCTACCTTTACAAATGACTCGCATCTCCAAGCCTTGGACTCATTTAAATCATAAAAAGGTCCTGATTGTGGATCCCGAAGAAGTCGACGTCAACGACTACTATGCTGGTTACGTTGGCCGCTACTATTACTTTACCGATAAAGCTGTCGGTCAGGAAAACTTTATGATGACCCCTAAAGTCTTCAAGCAAACGATTGAAAGTTACGATTACGTTGCGATTCCCGAAACCCATCGAACTTTTACGGTTTTAACTCAAAAAGTCTTCCATCAACACGTCGTAACCGGACTATTTAAAATCACCAAGACCGGCTTACAACGCATGCAATAACTTTACGAAAGGTGGCAGTATTTTGGCAATACTTGGCCTGATTTTCTTTTGCTTAGCACTTATCGGCTACAGCAGTGCGATGCGCTGGCTGCACGTCAATCCCTATCTAACGTGGATTACCGGTATCTTAGTTCAAATCAATCTACTCTACATCTTTGCCATGCTAGACTGGTTACGAATTGGTATCTGGGTCGTAACCAGTCTCGGTGTACTGCTACTAGGCCTGCGCTTAATGCTAGGCTATCTTGGTCACGTTCACTTTCACTATGAAGGCATCCATCTCTTTGACATCTGGATGGCATTTCTAGGATTAGTCATGGCGCTAGTCCTATTTCGCAGTCCGTTGGTCCACTATGACAACTTCTCACACTGGGCTACGATCGTTAAATTCCTAACCTATACCGGCCACTTACCCGGTGCTAGCGATACGATTATTTCGTTCACCTCATATCCACCAGCAACCGCGCTATTCATGACACAGTTCGTCACTTTTGTCGGTTTTAGCTCTGGGGCCATGCTCGTTGCACAGTTTGCTCTCATCTGGGCAGCCAGTTACGCCATCTTTGCGACGCTCCGCGACCGGACTCGCGGCCTGAATTCAATGCTACTGTGTCTGGTCATTGCAATCTCATACGTGTTCAACATCAACATTCGGTTGAATAACTTATTAGTGGACTATGTGCTGGCCGTATTGACCATGGCTGCGCTAGTTGGAACCTTCATCTATCGTCACCGACCACGGATGCAAGCAGCACACGTCGCCCTCTTTAGCGGTAGCCTGTTACTGGTTAAAAACTCAGCGGCTTTCTTTGTTGCCATTGTTGCCGGCTATTACCTCTACATGCTAATTCATAATATCTCGGCTAAACGCTGGTTTAAAAAAGTCCTGAAGGTTAGTGGCATGTGGCTTGGAACTTTATTAGTCGCAGTATTGCCCTTTATTTGGTGGGAAGTCCACGTTAAACTGACCTTTACAACTTCTAAGCATGAAATCAGTGCTAGTGCGTATCAAAGTCAGTTAAGCCACGATGGTATGACGGGATTATTATCAATCAGCCAGCAATTCTTAAAGACGATTTTTAGTTTGTCATCACTGTCCACTCAAGGTTTCCTAGCACTGAACATTTTGCTGATTGGCGCGTGGGCCATTATCAAGTATGGCTGTCACCATCCCAATGATTTATTAAAAATCATCAGTTGGCTCGACTTGGCCTCACTACTCTACTACTTCAGCTTACTAGGGATGTACGTTCTCTCAATGCCTTACGATGAGGCGATTACTTTGGACGGTTTTGAACGTTACATGTCGACAATCGTTATCTTGAACCTATTCATTGGGGCCATCGTCTTAGTTCGAGTCATCGATGAGACCTTCTATGAGCAGGATTTTGAAAGTCGCAGTCCCCGCAACTTTCAATCAATCTGGACTAAGAATGGCTACCAGCTTGCGACCTTTTTAGTGATGTTCTTCGCTGTCATCATGATGTATTCGGAAATCAACGGGACTAACTTCACGAATCATTACAACCGGCGCCCCTTACCCGTGATGCTCACGAAGATTGCCAAGCCAACAACCAATTTGAATAATACTAAGATTTTAATAGTTGATCCACAAAAGGTGGAAGTTACAACGTACTACGCGGGCTACTTAGCCAATTACTATTTCTTTACGAATAACACAACTGGGCAAGCCGTCTTTAGTAAGTCGGCAACAACATTCAAAAAGAACATCAACCAATATCAGTACATTGCAGTACCCAAATACGATAAAAGCTTTGCTCATGGCATGTACAAGTTCTATCACCAACGTATCAGCACCGGACTCTTCAAGGTTGAAAGCGGGCATTTACGTCAACTTTCGACGACCTCAAAAATCAATTAAATGGCGTTTTTGTAGTTACCAATCAAAAAACAGGCCAACGAAATTTCAGCATTTCGTTGGCCTGTTTTTATAGTCCTGATTCGTTCTCTTCGTTCAATTTGTCGCAGTCGATAATCAGCTGACAAACCTCTTTATCTGGCGTCAGCTTCATCGAGTATTTACGTCCATACTCAATCATAGTGTGGTGAGCCTGATGTAACTCGTCTGGGTCCAAAACGCCCACAATCTTTTGCTCAACTTGCAATGGCGATGCCGCTTGTTCAACAAAGTGGAGTCGTTTTGAAATGGCGGAAACGTGCGTATCTACCGCAAAAGTATTCTGCTCAAAGACGTCACTCAAAACCACGTTAGCCGTCTTACGCCCCGCACCGGGCAGTGCCATGATACCCTTACGATCAGTTGGTACCACGTCATTTAACTCTTCATGGACAATTCTAGCCGTTTTAATAATATTCTTAGCCTTATTCCGAAACAGACCAACACTCTTAATAATCGTTTCAACATCCGTCACATCCGCGACCATTAAGTCTTTGGGTTCAGGATATTTCCCAAATAACACCGGTGTCACCTTATTGACCGAAACATCGGTCGCCTGAGCACTCAAAATAACGGATATAAGATATTGAAACGGCGTTCTTGAATCCAGTGATGGTCCAACTGGGCCAATATCTGCTTCCATCTGGTGAACTGCCCAGACAATCTGATCATCTTTTAACATTGATCCCCCAACTTCTTTCTTACTGATTTGATATTAGTTTAAGCTTACCAGAAATCGCACCAAAATAAAGGATTCAATCAGCACGATTATTGCTATCAATTGAACCTTTGCATTTGAGAAACATCTTAGATATAGCAAACGGTCAAGAATGGCATCCCACTCTTGACCGTTTTTGCTATTTATTCACTTAGGACAGGTTGCTGCTTCAAATATTGACGTTCAATTGCACGTCTAGCCGCAACTGCATCTTCAAAGTGGATATACTGTTTATTCAATAGGTAGACACCCTTGTAATAGAAATGAGCTACCCACCGTTGGGCATTCTTATCCCAACTGACACCAATCACACCGCTCTTATTACGTTTAGACAGCACCTGTGAAGGGATATCCGTATGGTGATCATGAATTTGAAAATTACTAGTATGTCCCATGCTTGCCAGTGTCTTCGGATTTTTCCGAATATTCACTGCACTAAGCTCACGCGATAGGCACCCACAACTTCTGATCTTACCATGACGCAATGCGTAAGAGTCCACAACCGTTTGATTACCACAACTACATTGACACCGCCAAAGAGCATTGCCATTCTTTGATGTTCCCCCACGCTCAATCACCGTTAGTCGGTTGAACGTCTGGCCAGTCAAATCAATCATCACTGACATATAATAACACCCCTTTTTTCATAACGCTCTGTTATTCATGTCGTTTCCGAAGAATCATTCCTAAACCAGCTAGTAACGTAGCGGCTGTTAGCCCAAGTAATTCTGCCGCAATACTTGCTTGGCGATCATCACCCGTTTGTGGTAACGTTGCCTGTTTTGATTCTGCTTGTTGATTTGTTGAATGGTCAGTTAATGGTTGAACATGATTTTCATTCGTTGTAACAGTTGCAGCATTCTTTTTAACTACTGAAGACTGCTGTTTTTTATTCGTTACGCTCGCTTCAGTCTCAGATTGTTCTGACCCCGGATTGATTTGATCCGGTGACTCAACAACTTCAGTGGGTTCTTTTGGATCAGTTGGTGTCTCACCATTTGACCCATTATCATCATCCAAGGTGTAAACAATCGTTTGCTCATCATCAAGACTGTCAGCACTAACTGTTACTGCTTGTGTCCCAGTTGTATCAGCATGGTACTTAGCAATCTCAGGTGCTGTCATCGCATCAAAACTAGCGGTTTGTGTCGTTGACCAACCACTATAAGTAGTCTCACCCGTGACTTGATCGACATTTTTAGTGCGCGTAAACGTAATCGTTCTATCAGTATCATCTTGTAACGCATTTCCCTTATTATCCTGATAGTGAATCGTCTGCTTGATTGTCTTAGTCTCCGTTGTTGCGCTGCTTGCATGTGTCAAACGTACCGTGTAATTCTTCACCGTACCGTCTTCATCATAAACAACACCACTAGTTGGAAAATCAGAACTACTTAAGACGTAGCCAGCCTTTTTGTACTCAGCAATAGCTGCCGCAGTCGTATAAGCATCGTTGGTCCCGTAAGCGCCCGTCAAATCAACCATCGTCAACAGCTTACCCGTGGTTTGGTCAACATAGCTCACCGTAGCATGTTCAGTATTAGCCGTATAAACGACATTAACTGAAGTGTCAGCCGTTCCAACTGTGACAGTCTCACCATCAACTTGCGTTTGATCTGCCTGATATCCTTTAATGGTTGGTGAAACGACTTGTTGATAGTCAGCCTGATCAGTTGTCCATTTCGAGTAAGTAACCTCGCCAGTGACCACGTCAATCGTAGCCGTCCGGTGGTACGTTACCGTCTGAACAACACTTGGCTTCATCGTCTTGCCATTCGCATCAACATAATTAATTGTCCGATGACTCGTGGCGGTTAAATCAGTAGCGCCCGTTCCATTTGGATACTTAGGTCCATCTGGATTGTCAGCATTGATTGGTTGGCCTGGAGTCCCTGGATGACTTGGTGTCGCAGTCGTCACCCGATGTTTCAAGGTAACCGTGTACTGCTTAACAACCCCATCCTGATCGTAGACAATGCCAGCTGCTGGTACATCGGAACCGACCAACTCGTAACCTTGTTTTTCGTACTTAGCAATTGCTGCCGCTGAAGTATCAGTAGTCGTTGTGCCATACTGGCCACTCAGTTGATCCGTCGTCAACGTTTTACCCGTCGTTTGATCGACGTAAGTAATCGTGGCGTGTTCTGTGTTGGCCGTATAAACGACCTTAACCGAAGTATCACTATCACCGGCAGCAGTGGTTGCCTTGCCAACACTAGTTTGATCAGCGGTATAACCCGTTACAACTGGTGAATCAACTTGTTGATAGTCGGCTTGATCGGTTGTCCAATCCGCATAGGTGACTACACCAGTCACGACATCAATCATAGCAGTCCGTTGATAAGTGACACTTTGATCAACACTAGGTTGCATCGTCTTGCCATTAACGTCAACGTAACTAATCGTTCGGTGACTCGTTGCTGTTAAATCAGTCGTCGCCGTCCCACTAGGATATTTAGGGCCATTCGGATTATCAGTATCAATAGGTTCCCCAGGTTTACCCGGCGTCGTAACCGTTACTTCTAACATCCGATGAACCAAATTAACCGTGTAAGACTTAGTGACGCCGTCTTGGTCATAGCTAACTCCCGTCGTTGGGAAGTCCGAGTCAACTAGTTGATATCCTAATTTTTCATACGCCGCAATTTTATCCGCCGTTGTATAGCTATCAGTCGTCCCGTAGGCACCCGTTAAGTCAGCCGTCGTCAAGGTCTTACCAGTTGTCTGATCAACGTAAGTGACAGTGGCCTTTTCAGTATTGGCTTGGTAAGTGTAGACCACATTACCACCAACACCCGCTAAAGTACCGTTCGCTGCCAAGTCGCTATTATTAGAAACCAGACTATACCCCGTCTTAGCTTGTGGCGCCGATGTATAACTCAGATAGTCACTCGCAGTAGCATCCGTACCGTGGCTAGCCGTCGTACTATTGGTCGAAGCCGTGTGCAACTTGCCGTCCGCCCCCATATATTGATAAATATAGGTAACGGTGACATCACCAACGGTCAACGTGCCATCATTAACGGTCACGTCATAGTTTTGAGCCACATCATCAGCCGTAACCTGAGCCGTGATAGCCTTAGTACCAACTGCACTTGCGCCATCCGTCAACGTATAGTTCAGCGTTTCGCCATTAACCATCCCAGTTACAGAAGCAGTCAAATCATGCTTCGTACCGTCATACCAGTAAGTCTTACCCGCAACATTAATTGTCGCCGCCGCTTTATTGATGATCAACTGACCATCAACCGTTTTAATCGTGTAATTAGCGACATCACCGGTCACGGCACTGGTCATTGCGTAAGTGCCCGCATTCGTGTACGTTGAGCCACTGCCGTCTTTGGCAACCGCCGCAAACGTCAAATTATCGTAGTTGTCACCCGCAACGGTCACCGTGGCTCCATGCGTCTTACCATCGTAAGTCACTTGATTATTGTTAACCGTAATCGTCAATACAGCTGGTGCAATCACTAAGTCGCCGTCAACATAACTAATATTGTAATTACCATTAGCATTACCAGTCGTGGTACCCGTCATCGTGTACGTACCGACATTGGTATAGCTGGTTGCCGTGCCACCCTTAGCTACCGTTGTGAAGCTCAAGCCATCATAATTGTCCCCGTCAGTCACACTGGCAGTTGTCCCATGAGCTTGACCGTCGTAAGTAGCCGCATTCTTATTAACCGTTACTGTCAGAGCAGCTGGCGTAATCGCTAACGTCCCATCGACATAACTAATCGTGTAATTGCCAGCAGTATTGCCTGTCGTGGTACCGGTCATGACGTAATTACCAACATTCTTATAGCTAGTGGTCGTCCCATCCGTACCAACTGTGGTAAACATCAAATTATCATAATTGGTCCCGGCCGTGACGCCAGCCGTCAAGCTATGATCTTTAGCATCGTAAACGGTACTATCCTTATTAACCGTGACCGTCAAAGCGGCTGGTGTAATGGTTAACGTATTATCCACGTAACTAATATCATAATTATTATTAGTGTTATCAGTAGTCGTCCCAGTCATGGTATAACTACCAGCATTTTTATAACTGGTTGTGACACCGTCTGTACCAACTGTGTTAAACGTCAAATTGTCATAATTAGTTCCGCTCGTTACACCAGCAGTCAGGCCATGATTCTTAGCGTCATAAGTCACGCTGTCCTTATTAACTGTGACCGTCAATTTTGCCGGCGTGATCGCTAACGTCCCATCGACATAGGTGATGTCATAATTAGATGCATCAGCGCTCGCGGTTTGACCAGTCATCGCATAACTACCGACATTCTTATAACTCATCGTGGTGCCATCGCTCTTAGCAACCGTAGTAAACACGAGGTTGTCATAGTCAGTCCCATCAGTAACGGTGGTGGTCGTCCCATGAGTCTTGCTGTCATAAACAGCGGTATTATTATTGACCGTAACTGTCAAAGCAGCTGGCGTAATCGCTAACGTCCCATCGACATAGGTAATCGTATAATTATTGTTAACATTATCGGCAGTTGTCCCAGTCATGACATACTCGCCAACATTTCTATAGCTCGTTGTGCCATCTGCTGCCGCAGTCGTAAACGTCAAGTTATCATAATTAGTTCCATCAGTCACACTGGCAGTCGTGCTATGTTCTTGGCCGTCATAGGTCACTGAAGGATTGTTAACGGTGACCGTTAAGGCGGCTGGCGTAATCGCCAACGTCCCGTCCACATAGGTAATCGTGTAATTGCCATCAGCGTTATCCGCTGTAGCACCAGTCATCGCGTAACTACCCACATTCTTATAGCTTGTCGCAGTCCCATCTTTAGCAATGGTCGTAAATGCCAAGTTATCGTAATTGTCACCGGAAGTCACGCTAGCAGTTGTGCCATGTTCCTGACTATCGTAAGTGACCTTATTATTATTAACCGTGACCGTTAAAGCAGCTGGCGTAATGGCGATCGTCCCATCGACATAATTAATATCGTAGTTAGCCGCAGTCGTACCATTAGCCGAAGCGACCATCGTGTAATTGCCGACATTCTTATAACCGGTCGTGCTATTGTCACTCTTAGCCACCACATTGAAAGTCAGATTATCATAATCATTCCCACTCGTGACTTTGGCAGTTGTCCCATGAGTTTTACCATCGTAGACTTGCGTTAAATTATCGACAGCTACCGTTAATTGAGCCTTATTGATAACTAACGTGCCATCCTTATAAGTGATGGTATAGTTTGACGTATCGTCAGTCGTCATTCCTGTCATGTCATAGCTGCCGACATTCGTATAGCTAGCGGTGCTCCCATCTGATTTAGCAACAGCATCAAACGCCAAATCATCATAATTCGTGCCACTGGTAACGGTCGTGTCCGTTCCGTGCGCTTTACCATCATAGATAATCGTGCTGCCATTGACCGTCACTGTCAAAGCTGCGGGCGTGATCGTTAACGTTCCGTCAACATAACTAATATCGTAGTTAGCCGCAGCCGCGTCATTGGTTACAGCAACCATCGTATAACTACCGACGTTCTTATAACCAGTCGTACTATTGTCACTCTTAGCGACCACGTTGAAAGTCAGATTATCGTAATCATCACCACTCGTGACTCCAGCAGTGGTCCCGTGATTCTGACCATTGTATACCTGATTTGAAGCATTAACGGACACCGTCAATGCGGCTTTATCAATAACTAACGTGCCATCCTTGTAAGTAATCGCATAGTTTGACGTATCGTCAGTCGTCGTTCCCGTCATACCATAACTACCCACATTAGTGTAGCTAGTTGTGGTCCCGTCAGTTTTAGCAACGGCCGCAAATGTCAAATCATCATAGTTTGTGCCGCTAGTAACGGTCGTTGTCCCATGCGCTTGACCATCATAAGTCAGCTTACTGTCATTGACCGTCACTGTTAACGTTGCTTTATTGATCGTTAACGTCCCATCAACGTAAGTAATCGTATAGTTAGACGTATCATCACTAGTCGTTCCAGTCATGTCATAAGTACCAGCATTCGTATAAGTAGCATTGCCGCTGCCATCCGATGCAGTCGCACTAAAAGTTAGATTATCATAATCATTACCGGCAACACTAACCGTTGTCCCATGCGCTGTTTTATCGTAAGTTACCGCACTTTTATCGACAGTCACAACTAAAGCTGCTGGGGTGATGGTAATCGTCCCATCAACATAATTAATATCGTAATTAGCCGCAGTCGTGCCGTTAGCTGAAGCGACCATCGTGTAACTACCAACATTCTTATAGCCAGTTGTACTATTGTCACTCTTAGCAACCACGTTGAAAGTCAGATTATCATAATCATCACCACTCGTGACCGTGGCAGTTGTGCCATAGGTATTGCCATCATAAACTTTCGTTAAATCATCGACAGACACCGTTAATTGGGCCTTATTAATAACCAAAGTCCCATCAACATAAGTGATGTCATAGTTAGCCGTATCATCAGTGGTCATACCTGTCATGGTATAACTACCCACATTGGTATAGCCAGTCGTTGTCCCATCCGTCTTGGCGACTGCGTCAAACGTCAGATTATCATAGTTCGTACCCTTAGTGACGGTCGTGCTCGTTCCGTGTGTTTGACCATCATAGATAATCGTATTGTCATTAGCAGTGACCGTTAAGGCAGCCTTATTGATGGTTAACGTTCCATCAACATAAGTAATAGTATAATTGGTCGAACCAGTCCCACTCGCTAGTCCTGTCATGGCATAACTACCAGCATTCTTGTATCCCGTGATACTACTGTCAGTTTTGGCAACCGCAGAGAGCGTTAAATTATCGTAATTGGTCCCGCTAGTCAGCGTAGCAGTTGTCCCCTGAGTCTGACCATTATAATCTAGCGTCTGATTATTGACTGTCACCGTTAACGCTGCCGGATCAATGACTAAGTCGGCATTAACATACGTGATCGTATAATTAATACTATTAACGTTGTCAGTTGTCGCAGTCATCGTATAGCTACCAACATTCGTATAAGTTGTATTACCACTGCCATCCGCAGCAACTGCAGTAAATACCATTTTATCAGGGTTAGAACCCGTGCTTTTAACAGTCGTTCCATGAGCTTGCTTGTCATAGGTCACTTCAGAAGCAGCAACAGTTACTGTCATGACGATGGGGTTAATGATCATATAAGCATCTTGATACGTCACAGTATAATTAGAAAGATCAGAGACAGTCGTTCCAGTCATCAGGTAAGTACCAGCATTCGTATAAGACCCATTACCACTACCATCAGCCCCAGTCGCTGTAAAGGTCATATAATCAAAATTAGTCCCACTAACAACGTCAGTGGTCAACGTCCGAGCTGTATGATTATAGGTGGAGGTGAAGGTATTAATTCTTACTGTTATTGGCATCGGCGTAATCGTAATCGTCCCATCAACGTAAGCCACGCTATAGTTCGAAAGATCATCACTAGTTATCCCAGTCATTGCATACACACCAACATTCGAATAACCAGTGGTGACACCATCGTCTTCACTAACTGCACTAAAGGTCAGTCCGTCATAGTTAGTTCCAGTCGTGACACTGGCCGTGGTCCCATATAGATATGCATCAGCAGGATACGTCCCTGTTGTAGAATCGTATATTTTCTTATATCGACCCGAAACGGATTTTACGGAAACTGTTAAAGCTGCTTTATCAATGGTTAAGGTTCCCGCCACTGAGCTAAGCGTATAATTACGTGCGATAATTGCGGCTTTTGTGCCCGTATAAGTTGGCGTGATTTGATAAACGCCCGCATTAGTCCCAGTTGCTGTCGTGTAGTCACCGGCCACAATGCCATCATAGTTAGTCCCAACGGTAACTCCCGTTGTGTGGCTCTTAGCGTTATAGGTGACCTCATCGCTAGCGGTGTTGACAGTCAAGGTAGCCTTGTTAATCGTTAGCGTTGGTACATTACTAGTAGTAGCTGCTGCTGAAACGATAAAGTTCTGTCCTAAATAGGCCTGTAATTTGGCTAAACCTGTATCACTTAATGAAATTGTATATTTACCAACGTCAGCTCCAGTTAAATTATCCGCATTAGATGTGTAAGTATAAGTAAAAATCTGTGAAAAATCATCACTTGTAAAAACAACATCACCGACTTTTGCTGAACTGCCATCTGCAGACTTCACTGCTGTCACAATACCATTAGTAATGGTAATTGCTGGCTGAGATCTGCTTGTCCCATCAAATAAAGAAATTGTTTTTGGTGATTGAGAAATCGTCCCATTATAGTTCTGTGACTCACTAGAAACCTTAATCTCATTAATCCCAGTAGTACTAGTAACAAGACCAAGCGTTGCAGGTACAATTTGTATTTGAAAACTATAATCTGCAGATGAATCAAAACTAGGTGTAAAGTCCGCAACAGTCTCACCATCTGGTAAGATAAAATTACTTTCCTTGTCAGCTAAAAGGTTCGTTAGTGACTGTATACCGGCTGATGTAATGGTCAGGTGATAGGTACCAGCATCCGTTAAATCAGTCCAAGTATCAGCTGATACATCAGTTGATACTGTCCCAGCTACATTCGTATACGTAATCGTAAAATTAGCGGCTAATGATTCATCGCTCACACCATCATTCGTCATCAAAAATAACAAGTTAACACGTTGACCAGAATTATCAGTCAAATAATTACCTTTACTGTCCTGAACGTATATCGTTGTTAACCCGTCGCCTTCAGCAATTCCATTATCTGTAGATTCCAATAACGTATATAAATCTCGCAAACCAGCAGAACCAGCTCCAACATCACTATCCGTTTTATACGTCATCGTCTTACCATAAGAATTAATAATCGTTAAAGTAACCCCATTACTATCAGTAATAGTGGTCGTCGTAGTTTTAGCATCAGTGTCTGTGGTCGTTGTTGAAGTTGCTGCTGCCGCCATTTTAGCCGACTTGGCCATAGTGGACTTGAGGCTAGCACTCGACTTTACTGGTGTTGCGCTAGTCGCAGTACTCGTAACTGGAGTACTACTACTATTCGCTGTTGAAGTAGAGGTTGAAGCCGTATCACCGCTAGCACTGCTGGTTGAGTCAGTACTGGTCGTTTGACTAGAAGCACTGCTACTAGTTGCGGCTGAACTGCTAGCTTGTGTACTTTGGCTGTCAGTTGTTGAAGTGGCACTCTTGGCCGTTGATTGTGCTGAAGATGCACTAGTTGAAGTCGACTCAGTAGCGGTACTAGTAGCCGTACTACCTGTTGAGCTAGCATTCGAAGCTGCTGTTGAATGACTATCACTGGCAGCTGAATTAGCTGTTGCTACACTGGTTGCAGCTGTCGCACTAGCTGAAGTCGCGGCCGCGCTAGTTGTTTTTAGCACCGCCGTATTTTCTGTAGCTGTTGTCGAACTAGAACTGACACTGGAACTATTGTCAGATTCACTACTACTCGTATTAGTCGCGGCCTTAGCCTGATCAACTAAACTAAAGGTCAAGCCAGCCCCAACCGTAAAAACAGTGATCCCAGCTGTAACCCAGTTTCGCCCTGCCTTATAAAGCTTGTAGTGGGTCTTCCCTTCTGACGCCATCCGATCTAACCGATTCTTCATAGCCCTTACCTCCAAATAATAACTTGAAATATGTAAACATAAAATTTCTCACTAGGGCCCAATATAATTGCTTTAATTATGAAACCATTATTTAATTGACCCCTTCAATTACTAGTATAAGTTTAGATTCAGTAAAATAATAGTAAAACATGACGGAATATAATTATATATGTATTAATTATTTGATATTGGTATCATTTAACAGTATAAATCTTTATTTATACCTTGATTTTAAGTTTATAGATGAAATTATAAAAATATTATTCGCATAGCTATCTTAATTACTGAATTTAACAATCTAGTCATGCTCTCCCTTTTTTTATGAGAATAGACAGAATGAACCCCCAAGATTGGATTTAGGTCCGTTCTCGGGGGTTCACTTTATACTTATTAGTTCATTGCACTATTTCTAATTAGCAGTATACGTCACGATTACAGTTGTATCTTGGTCCATCGAGGAGACAGCACTATTGCCTAAAACACTCAACTTATCAGCTGTATATCCAGCTACATTAGGTGTTTCAATTGTCACATATCCCCCCGTTGTTGAGGCACCATTTAACCAGTCCGTGTAAGTTACGTTGCCTGTAACTTCATCGACAATTGCATTGCGTTTAAAAGTAACTGTCTGAACAATATCTAAAACAGACTCATCACTGCCAGCATATTGATAATGAATCGTCTGACTAACTTTTTTAACCAAATCTTGTACAGACGTTCCTTCCGGATATTTTGGTCCATCCGGATTACTTGCGTCAATGGGTTGACCTGGTGTCCCCGGATTATCTGAAGTTACCGTCACTAATTTATGTTTCAACGTTACGACATAGTTGTTGGTAACCCCATCTTCATCAAAAATCAATCCTGAAGTTGGATAGCCATCACTCACTAATTCATAGCCATTCTTAACATAATTCGCAATCGTATCCATAGTTTGGTAATCCGATTGTGAGCTGAAATCTCCAGTTAAACTTGCTACATCAAGAGTCTTACCCGTTGTCGCATCAACATACGTTACCGTTGCTGTTTCCGGATTAGCGTTGTAGGTTACGACTACTGTGGTATCCTGATCCGTATTTGCTACTGCATCGTTACCAGCCACACTCAGTTTGTCAGCCGTGTAACCCATAATAACCGGTGACTCAATCGTTATATAACGACCAGTTGCAACCGTACCATTCAACCAATCCATGTAGGTTACTGTCCCATCAACTTCATCAACAACCGCAACACGGTTGAAAGTAACCGTTTGAACATTATCTGCTCCAACAGACGTCCCATTCTTGTACTGATACTTAATTGTTTGGCTGACTTCTTTAGTCAAATCTTGCGCCGTTGTTCCCGCCGGATACTTTGGCCCTTCTGGATTACTTGCATCAATTGGTTGACCCGGTGTCCCTGGATTATCTGGAGTCACAATAACCGTCTTATGCTTTAATATCACAATATAATTTTTTGTAACGCCATCCTCATCATAGATCACACCGTTAGCAGGGAAATTTGAAGTAACCAGCTTGTAACCTATTTTTTCATAGTTTGAAATCGTGTTAGTCGTTGCATAAGAATCGGTTGTCCCATAAGATCCATCCAACGAGTCTGTCTTAATTGTTTTTCCCGTCAACTGATCAACATATGTGACCGTGGCGGTTTCCGTATTGGCATGATAAATATACACTACGGTACCGCCAGCATTAGCTAACGTCCCATTGGCCGCTAAGCCAGTATTATCTGAAACCAATGTATAACCCGTTTTTGGTTTTGCGGTAGTCGTGTAATTCAAGTAATCAGCGGCACTTTCGTCTGAACCATGTGTCACGGTACCGGTTGCCGTAGCATCCACTTGTGTCGTGCCATCAGCATTTGTGTGCTCATAAAGATATTGAACTGCCACATCACCAATAGTTAACGTGCCATCCATTACTTTGATGGCATAATTTCGATTGATACCATCTTGCTCATCATAGGTAGCCGTAATGGTTTTCGTTCCGGTAGTACTCATACCATCAGTCAGACTATAATTTAACGTTTCACCATTGACCGTACCATCAACATTAGCGGTTAAATTCTTCGCTGTACCATCGTTCCAGTAAGTCTTACTTGGAATCGTAATTGTTGCAGCTGCTTTATCAATTATTAGTGTTCCTGCGGTTACAGTAGACGTATAATTACGCGCTATAATTGCGGCTTTGGCTCCTGTATAAGTTGGTGTGATAGTATACTCACCGGCATTGGTACCAATTATAGTAGTGTAGTCATCAGCAGTAATACCATCATAATTAGTCCCAATCGTCACTGCCGTTGTGTGGCTTTTGCCATCATAAGTGACTTCATCATTGGCCGCGTTAACAGCCAACGTAGACTTTACAATCGTTAAAGTTGGTACATTGCTAGTAGTAGCACTTGATGCAACAATAAAATTTTGTCCCAAATAAGCCTGCAATTTAGCCAAGCCTTCTGCGCTTAAGGAAATCGTATATTTACCAGCATCTGCACCAGTTAAATTATCCGTGTTTGACGTATAAGTATAATTAAACATCTGCAAGAAATCATCACTCGTGAAAACAACATCACCGACTTTAGCAGAGCTACCATCTGCAGATGTTACTGTCGTTACAATCCCATTTTTAATCTCAATTGCTGGTTGGGACTGATCCGTTCCATCAAATAATCGAATCTTTGTCGGTAATTGAGAAATTGTGCCATTATAGTTTTGCTTATCCTTGCTAACATTAATCTGATTAAGTCCACTAGTATCAGAATTAACTAAACCAAGCGTTGCTGGAGCAATCTGTATCTGGAAACTATAGTCCGCTGTTGAGTCATCGGTTGGTATAAAATCAGTAATAGTCTCACCAGCAGGCAAATCATAGTAATCACTATCATCACTTAAAAGATCTGATATGGATTGTATTCCAGCTTGGGTAAGTGTAAATTTATAAGTTCCAGCATTCGTTTGACTTTTCCAAGAACTACTTGATACATCAGTTGATTCAGTTCCAGCTACATTCGTATACGTAACCGTCAAATAGTTGGCTAACACATTCGAATCAGTTCCATTTAATATTGTATACAACAAATTGACGCGTTGACCAAACTCATCAGTCAAATAGTTACCAGCCCTGTCTTGGACATACATCGTTGCTAGCCCATCCCCCTCGGCAACGCCATCGCCTGAAGCTTCCAATAACACTTGCAAATCATTAAGACCATTTTGGCCAGTCCCACTATCATAGGTATTCGTTTTATATGTCATCGTCTTACCATAAGAATCAATGATCGTTAACGTAACCCCATTGCTATCAGTGATAGTAGTCGTTGTGGTTTTAGCGTTAGTATCAGTCGTCGTTACTGAAGTCGCCGCCGCTGCTTCAATAGCAGTGTTTAACATATTCACGGATGTCTTCGCCATTTCAGATTTTGTATTACTCATGGACTGCGCTGTTGTTACATCACTAGTAGCAGTACTTGTAACTGGAGTTGTCGTAACCTCAGTCGCAGAACTAGACTCAGTACCGCTCTCATTGCTAGCTTGGCTAGCTACACTACTGGCACTACTTTGATTTGAAATAGCACTACTAGAAACTGACGAGGCTGAACTACTAGCTGATTGCTCATTTTGATTGCTGACACTTGATTGAGTAGCAACTACCGAAGATGAACTAGCAGCATCCGAATTAGTATTATCTGATTTTGTGGCTGTACTACTTGTCGAACTAGTCGTTGACGCCGATGTGGCCTGACTAGCACTAGAAGTCGAGACAGTCGATTCACTGCTTGATTCCTCTTTAGCACTAGTCGCGGAAGTTGCATCGGTACTAGTCTTTAACACAACAGTATTTGTTGCCGTCACCGCAGAGCCAGAACTTACTTTAGTGCTACTAATGTCAGCACCATCAGTGTTGGCATTAGTAGCGGCCTGTGCTTGTTCGACTTGGTTAACAGCTAACCCCAGTCCAACTGAAAAAACAGTTATACCAGCTGTCACCCACTGTTTTCCTGATTTATAAATCTTATAGTGCATTTTACCTTCTGATCCCATTCTACCTACCCGTTTGCTCATAATATTACCT
This sequence comes from Lactiplantibacillus herbarum, assembly GCF_001039045.1. Classification (GTDB taxonomy): domain Bacteria; phylum Bacillota; class Bacilli; order Lactobacillales; family Lactobacillaceae; genus Lactiplantibacillus; species Lactiplantibacillus herbarum. The sequence goes on along the minus strand of NZ_LFEE01000016.1, from coordinate 77,627 downwards.
CCAAAGTTCAGAACTATATGTAATGCCAGTAGTTAAGTTAAAAATACTTGCATTGAGTACCACGCTATAAGTAAGTAATTAATTTACTTATAAAATCATAATTTACCTCCTTAATTGCTAGTATAAGTATAAACCAATTGAAATAACAGCTAAACATGCGCAGAATCAGCTTTTTAGACAGGTATTAACTAAATAGTAGTATCAATAAAAGTCATAAACCAAATTTATAATCGTAATATTGCACGGCTACCTCAAAATAGTTATGCTACGCCTAGCAACAGTACCTTCGTTATTAACCATGCTAAAAAAGTCAGCAGTTAACTGTCATGTTAGCCGCTGACTTTTTTAGCATCTAATTTTTAAATACGAGTTACGGTATCAAGGCGTAAGTCGCTCGAAACTCCGCCATAATCACAGTCTTAAATGGCTCAATCGTTGTGATATCGACCTGACTGCGAGCATCATCAGTTAACAGCCCCTGCAACTGAAATTTCAACCCATCCTCGATATAGCGTTCAGCCTGATCCAGTGTGAGTTGATGTGACCTTACCTGCTGTAACACCGTTTTTAACAACGCCTCCGCTTGAAAAATCACAAACTCTGGTGTGTAATCTGGGAGAATAACCCGTTCCTGTTGTCCTTGTACCACATATGTCCGTAACTGTTGAAAGTAATCTCGATACGCCATATTAAGTTGATGCGCTAATTCGGGATACGCATGTTGTAAATCCGTCGTAAACGTCTCAGTCGTCGAACCCATTAATAGTAGCGAATTCAACCAAATCGGCAAGAAATTTTGTGTTTCAAATTGTTTGGGTACTGGATTTTCCGTAATAAATTGTAAGTGCCGTGCCACCACCGCTTGAACAATTTCATCCTTATTCTTGAAGTAGATATATAAGGTTGCCCGACTGACATCCACGGCCGTAGCCAGTTTACTCATCGATAATTTTTGAAATCCTTCAATTAAAATCACGTGATTTAATTTAATCGTTAACGCTCGCTGATCGATCATTTTTACTTCACCTCGTAAATAAATCATAACACGACTTTACATTTTATACAATAAGTTGTATTATTTGTCTAATTTAAAAATTAGAGGTGCTCAACTTATGAAAAAAATCGTTGTTTCTGGTGGTTCCGGCTTCGTTGCCACTTGGGTCATTGCAGAATTTCTAAACCAACACTACGCTGTCGCAGCTAGTCTTCGCTCCTTAGCTAAGGCAGATGCCATCAAAAAAGGCCTCAGCCGCTATGTCCAAGCTGAAGACTTGGCAAACTTATCTTTCTTTGAAGCTGATTTAACTAGTTCAGATGGCTGGCAAGCAGGACTCAAAGACGCAGACGGTGTCATCCACGTTGCTTCACCAATGGGTAACGGGACGGAATCAACTGAAGAATTGGTCAATATCGCAACTAGTGGCGTTCTAAACGTCCTCCAAGCTGCCAATGATGCGGGTGTTAAACGTGTCGTTATGACCAGCTCCTTAGCCGCCGCAACACCAAAGAACAGTGCAACTGGCACATTTGATGAAAGCTTTTGGACTGATCCTGAGAATCCTGAGCTCGACCCTTACCGAATTTCTAAAGTTAAAGCTGAAAAAGCGGCTTGGAAATTCGCTGCCGATCACGACTTGGACTTAACAACCGTCCTTCCTGGTGCGATCTTTGGCCCCGTCATTACGGATAACCTGAGTTCTAACCGCATCTTATTACAATTTCTCAAGGGACAAGCCGCATTACCAAAAGTCCCCTTGGAAATCAGTGATGTCCGCGACTTAGCTAATCTCCATCGGCTAGCCTTTGAGAATCCTAAGGCCATTGGCAACCGTTACTTTGGCGCTTCACAGACGTTAACCATGTTACAGGTTGGGCGCATCTATCAAGCGGCCTTCCCACTACTACGGATTCACGCCCGTTCCTTACCAAACTGGGCTACCCGTTTACTTGCTAAATTTATTCCAAGCCTACGTACCCTAGTTCCAATGCTTAACCGGCGTTACCATCACACCACGGCCGCAGCCGAACAGGACTTGGGTTGGCAGCAACATGATCCTGAACAAACCGTCCTAGATACAGCGAACCGTTTGATTGCCATGAAATTGGTTGAAAAACAAAAAAATTAATTGCAGTCATTACGCAACTTGTGACTGACCAAAACAATTATTGAAAAGGTGATTTAAAAATGAAGATTGGTATTATTGGCGCTACCGGCAAGACCGGCCAAGCACTATTACACGTTGCTAAAGAACAACAGTTAACGGTTACGGCAATCGTTCGTAATCCTGATAAATTAACCGATACTAATGTTCCCGTTATCGTCAGTGATATTTTCAGCCTAACTGTAGACGACCTAGCTGATTTTGACGTCATCATCAGTACGTTCGCTTCCAGTAACAAGCCCGCTTATGCTCGGGTTAACCAGCATCTAGCAGACCTTTTAAAAGGCCAGTCCACTAGACTGATCGTCGTTGGTTCCGGTGCGACCCTGTATACTGACGCAACGCGCACTAAAACAGTGGCTGATAAATTACCCTTTATCATGAAACATTCCAGTGCGGCACATTTTAAAGCGTTAGACGTTCTCAAACATACGCCCGCGCTGAACTGGACTTACGTTGCCCCACCAATGAACTACCTACCAGCAGGCCCCGCAACTGGCCAGTATCAATTAGGCACCGACGTTCTACTGTATGACCAACAACAGGAATCCAGTATCAGTTACGCAGACATGGCCTTAGCTTTATTGGATGAAGCGCGCAACAATGCTTATCCTAATACCGTTATGACGGTTGCTTGGCGGTAAAATAATTGTTTGCGATAACCAGTAACCCTTAACGTTAGACTTCAATATAAAAGTGATTCCGGTACCCTGACAATTTGCCCAGAGTACCAGAATCACTTTTTCATTTATTTGAGATGATTAACTTTTCTATCTAATTAGCCATGCTTATGTCACCGGCAAATCAATCACGACGGATTCTGCCAATAAGACTTCGTTGTAGAGTTCTTCAATGATACCAGTCTGCTCTGGTAGCTGCGCTGCTTGTTGTTGCAAGTAATCCCGTTCATGTTGAAAAGCGGCTCGTAATGCTGAACGTCGCTGAAGCTGTTCTTCATCCGACAAGTCATGAATGATGGTGGCAGTCTGCCGCCAATTACTGATCATTCCTGCAAAGCTCAGCCGTCCCGTTTGGCTGTTAAGGTCCTGAATGACACTATCGCGAACCCGCACCGGTAATTCTGTCACCTGTGAGATTGCAACGACGTCATCGACCATCGCGCGTTTGATTGTTGCTGACTGGGTGCGTTTGAGCTGAGCACTTGGTTTAACAGGTAAAATCAATTTAAAGATAATCGGTGGTACCAACATACTCAACAGGATGAAGGTAACTTCCGCCATCACAATCAGTTCAAAGGTGGTATTGGCTAGACCGTACTCAGAAATGCTGAGCGCTAACGCAAAATTGACCGCCCCGTGGACGCCACCAACAGCAAAGACCAACGCTGCGTGCGGGGTCTTTTTCGTGGTGAATTTGATATACAGATACCGTGTGGCTAAACAACCTAGGTACAGAACGACACCTAAAACAATCCAAATCAGACTATTCCCCAGTTCGTGCCAATTTTTCATAATAATCCGTGTCGCTAACATGCCCAGACTGGCAAATGCAACGCCGTTCAATAGTTCTAATAGCACCTCGAATAGATCAATTCCCCAACGTGATTGCCGCGGACTCATTAAGCGAACGTGTTTAATCTCCGCGTTGCCGACGATTCCAGTCGTTACCACAGCAAGAATCCCTGAGAAGCCCAACGCTTCGGCTCCTAAAAACGCCGCAAACGGTGACAGAATATAGACGAGCGTAATCGGTAAACTCAGCGTAAACTGCAACCGAATCAGCAATTGGCGAATCACAATAATCGCGATTCCCGCCATGATTCCGAACACGATTCCCCCACCGGCAGAGCGGATAAAGGTTAGGACTGAGTCCCCGATACTGACTTTGCTACCTTGTAAGACTAGCAATGCCACTTCCAATAAGACTAAGCCGGTCGCATCGTTGAAAAGGCCCTCAAACTTGAGTGTTTTTTCATCGCTACTACTCAATTGAACACCCGCACTGGCCGTTTCCAATGCAGTGGCGTCAGTTGGGGCACTGATCACGGCTAGCACCAGTCCTAATCCCAATGAAATCCCAGGTAACAACTGTAATAAGCCCCCGACCACTAGCATCGTTACTAGTACGAGGACGCCCGAGACGCTGAAAATAGCCCCTAAATTTCGAAAGATATTCGCTGACGTTGTACTTTGACCTTCAAAGAATAATAGCGGTGAAATCGTCAGCATAAAAATTTCAAAATTAAAGGCCGGTATGATGTGATTCAGCGCTGGAATCAGCGCAATGATGATACCCAGTGCGATATTGAAATAACTGGTGGATATTCTTGGAAACAGATTACCCAGAATATTACTGAGTGCCACGGCACCCGTCATTAAAAAGATGGCGATAATTGGCCCCAAAACCGTTAACATGATGACAGTCCCTCCAAACGACCTCAAAATTCTATGTTATATCATACCATGCGGGCCTTTAAATCAACCTGCTTTTGCGATTCTTTATCCCAAGCCATGAGTTAACCGTATCCATAAAAAGACTCGTACTTATTAGACATGACAGTCCGATAAGTACGAGTCTTATGACGTTAATTTTTAATGATTATGCTTTTGAAGATTTACGACCACGCATCAAGATTGCGGCAAGAATCCCACCAACAATCACAATTCCAGCTGACGCTAATGATACTGCCCGCGTCCCATTAGCGAACGCTTGCAAGACCATCTGTTGAATGTCATGTCCAAATTGTGACTGACTCATCCGCGTACTGAAGGCGATGCTGTGACCGGAAAATGGTCCAGCAGTGACCAACGCTTGATGAATCGACGTTGCTGCCGCCTTTGGCATATTGATTGTACTGATATGTTTCGTCAAATAGTTTTCGTACACATTATTTTGAACTAAGCCTAGTGAGACTATCCCAATGGTGACCCCAATCTGACGGAAGACGTTGATTAAGCCAGAAGCCATTCCCATTTCTTGAACGGCCACACCTTCCATACCAGCGGTGTTTAATAATGGGTTGACCAATCCGTTGGTGATTCCCATCAGAACCATCCCAGGCCATAATTGGGCAAACGAAACTTTGACCGTCATGGCATTGGCTAGCATCAAGAAGCCGATCCCACCAAGGAACAGACTGAAACTAATCATCCATTTCTTAGAATAACGATTACCTAAGTAACCCGTTACGGGACCTAAGATCAATGACCAGACACTGATCGTCAATTGGCGTACCCCGGCGTCTAACGCTGAGTATCCCATGTAATTTTGCATTAATGATGTCAAATACGTGTTATAAGAATAAATCCCGGCACCCAACGCTAACGCCACCATAATCGTCCCAACAAAATGTGGATTACGGAACATGGCTAAGTTGACCATCGGTTGTTTGATACGATCCTCGACCAAGATAAAGAGCACTAGGAAAATAATTGCTGCGCCAAACCAAGGAATCATGTGCATACTCATCCAACCCCAATGTGGATGATTTTCTTTCAAAATCAACCCATAAATCAGTGAGAATAAGCTAGCTGCAGACAAGAACATACCGCCAAAATCGATCTTTTTACTACTACTGATATTTGGTACTTCATCCACATAGATCATGGTTAAAACAATGGCAATAATTCCAATTGGAATGTTGACGTAGAAGATTGACCGCCAACCGAATTGAGCAACTAAGTAACCACCAACTAATGGACCAGAAGCTGATGATAGCCCAATAACAGAACCCAAGATACCTAATGCAACCCCACGTTTGCTCCCTTTAAAACTAATTGCTACTAATGCCATGGCTAAGGCATTCATCCCAGCCCCACCAATGGCTTGTACCCCACGACCGATGTCTAAGACTAGTAATGAAGGCGCCATCCCATTGACTGCCGAAGCGATAACGAACAGTGCTAGTGAAATAACAAAGACCTTCTTTAAGCCATACATATCACCAATCTTAGACACGATCAGCAACGTGACACCTAGTACTAATGAGTACGCGTTCAAGACCCACTGCACGTTGTTAAACGATTCGTTGAAGTCCCGCACCATTGTTGGCAGCGCAACGTTCACGATCGTAACGTCTAGTAACGCCATGAACACACCTAATGATAGGACCACTAGCCCGATCCACTTCCGATATTCCTTATTCATTGTGATTCATTCCTCCAACCGTCCCATTTTGGTTAATCTCTTCCAACTGCTGAATACTCCACTTGATCCTGGTCTCACTCTCAGCAATTTGTAACGACAACGTCCGCATGCTCCAGACTAAAGCAGGTTGTGGCTCAACCGCTGCTGCCTGTTTTTCTTCTAAATGCACATAGACTTGCTGATAGACTTGGAGATCAGTTAGTACTGCATTCTTGTAAGCATTCAAGATCTGGCTCTGAACCTCAACGGATTCTTTTGCCATCCCTTTGAACTTAAACCGATAAAGCGACTCACGCTTAGCATCGGCTGCCACCGGTGTTAGTAACATTTCGTGCAGGTGATCATAACCGGCCGCTGTTAAATGAGCAAAGCGTTTACCACGAGGATTAGTCTCATCAGTCACAAAACTAATATCCCCCGCCTCCGCTAACTTATTTAGCAACGGGTACATGACACCGTTTGAAATCTTTCGTCGCGGTACCAGCGAATTCTCCAAGACTAAACCAAGTTTATAGCCGGACATATCGCGCGACACCAGCGCACCTAATACTAATAATTCGTACATCGTTTACCTCCTGATAGGTCGTACAGACTTATTATTATAGGTCTTTTAGACTGATTGTCAATCACTTTTCTGAAAACGGCTTGTAAATTTCCAATTTTTACGTGCAGCTGGTTAAGCTTGTGGGCTAGCGCCTAATTGATAGCAAACAAAAAACACCGCCAAGCCAGTTTGGCTTCACGGTGCTAACACATCTATTTCAGATTCTTATCAACTACTTCTTATCACTATCCAGTAGGACGACCCCTTCAGCTGGATTATGGTCAATCGCACCAATAATCTTATGTGGAACGTAGGGTTCTTCCAAATAGTTAATATCAGCCGGTGTCAGCTGAACCTCAAAAGCTTGGGCAGCTTCGTCAAGATACTTAGCCTTTGTCGCACCGATAATCGGTGATGCAACGCCCTTCACCCACTGCCACGCAATCGCAATTTGTGACATCGACACCTGATACTTATCGGCCAATTCATGCACACGCTGCGTAATCTTGACATCAAATTGCTTGGTGTGATCGTACTTACCCATCGCGACCTGATCAGTCTGACTACGTTTCGTACTAGTTGTCCACTCTGGTCGAGCCAACCTGCCAGCGGCTAACGCACTGTATGGCATCAACGAGACATCCATCTGTTTACAGATTGGGATTAGTTCGTGTTCATCCTCACGGTAGAGTAAATTATAGTGATCTTCCATCGTTGAAAATGGCGTCCATCCGTGATCCCGAGCGGCTAACTGCATATTATAGAATTGATAACCATACATTGCAGAAGCGCCCAAAGCACGGACTTTACCTGCTTTTACAAGGCCATCAAGGGCTTCCATGGTTTCCTCGATTGGGGTGTCATAATCAAAACGATGAATAATGTATAAGTCGAGATAATCAGTTCCTAATCGTACTAACGTGCCATCAATTTCACGGTTAATGGCTTCTTTAGAGAGCCGTCCCGGATTGAAATACACTTTAGAAGCCAAGACAACTTTGTCTCTCGTTGTATGTTGTTTGAGTGCTCGTCCTAAATATTCTTCGCTGGTTCCAGCCGAATAGACGTTGGCCGTATCAAAAAAGTTGATTCCCAGATCTAAAGCGTGCGCAATCACCTGTTCACTTTGATCAGCGTCTAACGTCCAGTCGTGCATCGTTCCCGCCTGACCAAAACTCATTGCGCCCACGCACAGCTTTGAAACATTGATGTCCGTCTGTCCTAATGTCGTATATTCCATATCACTAACCCCGCTTCTAAATGACTTACCATCCGCCGTTTGATTTGAATTACTAGTTCATCCTGTTTAACAAGCTAGATCCAGTTTGGCTTATCGCCGTCGGTATTAGGTTTATTCAGACCAACACTTTCATTTTGATAGGTGGTTGGATCTTGAATAACCTTGAACGCAAAGTCAGCAACACTTTGACGAGCAACCTCCGTGCCTTTAAAGGACTCGTCGCCCCGTGTAATCTCATAGCTAACTTCAGCTTGATTCGTTAACCATGCTGGGCGGATTTCGGGATAAGTGAGCCCTGAATTAGCCACTAACTCGGCCGTTTTTCTGAAACCAGGCAAGTAATCTTTAATCGCCTGTTCGTTCCACTGCCCAAACTTGCCAGCAACTTCGTGATGCGCACCCAGTGAACTGATATAGATTAACCGTGTTTGCTTAGCCTGCTTCATCGCCAATAACACGCTGCGCATCTGATCATCAAGATTGATACCACCCAGATTAGAATAAACGACATCAACATTAGCCAGCGCTTTGATGACTGCGGACGTGTCCAATACGTCACCTTCAATAATCGTCACGCGTTGATCAGAGGCGTATTGAGCAACCCGCTCCGCATGTCGTAAAAACAACACGAGCTGATCATCCGTTTCATTCAGTAATCGTTTAGTTAATAATTGTGCCATGGCGCCACTTGCACCAAGAATTAATATTTTTGCCATTATATATCTTCTTTCTCACGACTTAAATCAAAACGACTAGATCATCGTTTCTTCCCAGTTCCCTTTAGTATCCACATTCGTCGCAGCAGCCAGCGCTTCTAATCTAGCCACGTCTGCATCAGATAATTGGACTGTCACTGCTTTCTTTTCGCTCGCAATGTACTTCGCCTTAGTGATCCCAACAATTGGGGTTGTTCCCTTGGCAAGTACATAGGCCGTTGCCACTTCAGCCGCGGTCGCATCCTGCTTAGCCCCAATTCCAGCTAACGCGGACGTCAACGCTTCAAGTTGTGGTAGTACGGGATTGTAGACGGTCGCACGCATCGTTCCAGCGGGTAACGGATGTTGAACATCGTAGTGACCTGAAAGTGCACCTTGTTCCAATACCATGTATGCAAAGAAAGTAATGTCATGTTCGCGACAGTACTCAATAATTCCAGCTTCTTCGGATGAGCGGTACAGTAAGCTGTAGTGATTTTGAACCGCTGAAATTTGAATACCAGCTGCGCCTAAGATTTCATTTACCCGTTTAATCTGGTCTAAATTGTGATTAGAAACGCCGACCCGCTTGATCTTGCCACTTTGCACTAGTGGAATCAGTTCTGGTGTCCACTTTTCGACATCACCGGGATTATGAATCCAATAAATATCTATATAATCGGTCTTCAAGCGTTTCAAACTACCGGCAAGCATATCAGCAACTTCGTGTTCACCATCGCCAGCCATTTGTGGCGTAAACTTCGTTGATAATTGGTAACTCTCACGTGGGTAATTCTGTAGTAGCGTTCCTAACATTGATTCGGAAACACCGGCACCGTAAGCGTAGGCCGTATCCCAAAGATTAAAACCGTTCGCCATGGCTTCATCAACGACTGGTTGTAAATCCGCAACCGTCAACTGTTCACCAAAAACTTTACCGTCAGACGTGTCACCCCACGCCCAGGTTCCTAATGCGATTTCTGTCTGTTTAGTCATTTTAATAATCTCCTTTAAATAGTCATTCAATCTAAATCCACCATTATCGTGGTCAGCTAGCTACTCATCTGGCATCTGCTGGTACGTCGTCATCATTTGATGCGGCTTACCGCTAACTAATTAGATTGACGTCATCATACGTGTCTGCCGAGGTAATGTAAAATACCTATTTCAAATACCCTACTATGCGTTTAAAGAATAGTTGACATCCTCATTTTAACAACTAAAACTGATCTGCCACTTCACTACTAAACTTGCCCTGATAAGCTCGACATACCAACAATTTACAACAGCAAAAACGATAGCGAATGCATTCAGTTTGAGCACACTCCCAATCTTCGCTATACTATTTTAAGAACAACTCATAAAGGAGCGGTTATCAATGATTAAAGAATTCAAAGAGTTTATTGCACGCGGTAACGTAATTGACCTAGCAGTCGGGGTTATTATTGGGTCAGCTTTTACCGCCATCGTCAAATCATTAACGGACAACCTGATCAACCCGTTAATCGGGATCTTCTTAGGTAAGATCGACTTATCCAATATGAAGGTCAGTATCGGTGACGCAACGTTTAAATATGGCGCCTTTCTAAACGCCGTCATTAATTTCTTCATCGTAGCGATCGTCGTCTTCCTACTCGTTAAGATTATCAATAAGGTTGTCAGAAATGAACCCGAAGAACCAGAGGACGAAGCCGTTGAAGCTTCCGAACAATATCTGGAAGAAATTCGTGATTTATTAAAAGAACAAGCTAAAAAATAACTAAAAATAGCCCCAAGCAAAGTTTCAGCCAAATGTCTATCTGGTATTGAAACTTTTTTTGTTATACAATATGAACTTTTTTTGATTACTTTTTCTTGCTTTTAACACTTATAAACATTGATAAACCGGCATTCTAAAAATACGCATATCTGATAATGCCTAAATGTCCCACAGATTTGTGGGAACTTTTGTGGGACATTTTATACTAAAACACCAATGCGGGCAGCGCTACATATTACGCAAAAAATCCCCACACTAACTATAAAGTCAGTGCGGGGATTCGTATTACTTCACATATTCAAGTGTGTTGTTTACTGGACCAGTCGCCAAATAAGCGTAACTGTTACCACGTGGTTGCCGAACCCAGCGATAGCCACCCGTGATGATGGCTTGATCAGTTTTTACCGTTGATCCTGCTGGTAATACGGCAATCACACCAGCGGATGTTGACGCACCCGTACGGAGCTTAACAGCCGTCTTCAATGTATAGGTCTTGTTCTCCTTAACCCACTTGGGCGCAGTGGTATTAGGCTTTAAAACTGGCTTGCTGGCTGTAACCGTCTTAGTAGACTTAGCATACTTATCCCATGCCGATTTATCACCGTAAAAAATGTTAAAATCTAAATCTTCGCTCCAACCAGATAAACGACCTGCACTCGTATACTGGAACATGACCGCGGTCTTCCAATGTTTTAGCGAACCATACAAATCACGTGGAGTAAAGCCAACAACTTGATTGTAATTGTTATATTGAGCACCCCAAAAGCCATAATTTGCATTGACCACTGGTGACCAATCTAACCTATTTTCATCGGCTAGCCCCATATAAATGACCGGCCGGACACCAGTTTTAGTATAAACGCGATCCAACCAAGTTTTCGCCCAATTGACACCTTGACTAACGGCACTTGCTTCATAATCCAAAACGAGCATAGCATTACCAACATAGCTGCTAACCTTAGACAAGAAATAATCGGCCTGTTTTGTAGCATCACCAACATCAGCAAAGTGGTAAACACCCAACTTTTTGCTTGCTGCTAACGTTTGTTTAACGTGCCCGCTAAAAGCTGGGTTAGTGTAGTTAGTCCCCTCAGTAGCTTTGATAAGTACAAAGTCACCCGCGGCACCACCGACATTCATACCAGTCTGATAGCTTGCGACATCAAATCCATTTAAAGTAGCCATTATTTATTTCCTCCATCCGTACCAAACGTGTTCAGAATCGACTTGATTAGTTCATTGCCACCGACACTGACTGCGCCTGCAACTAATCCGTCCACCATGCCAACAATCCAAGACGTATCCGCCATTGCCGTAGCAATAAAAATACCAATCACCGCACCGATTAACTCGGCCGCAATTGGCAGATATTGATTATTGAATTTAGTTCCTTTCAATGCCCAAATAATTAAAAACACGACAATCCCGATTGCTGCAATTGTCCCGCCATTTACTAATTGAATAAAACTTGTCATTACTTGCTATCCCGCTTTCTATAATATTCGATGATTTCTTGCTTTTCTACATTCTCTTTTTTTAGTGCCCCGTTCTTCTTTTTCAACTCAGAAATTGAATCGCCGTTAGTGGCCGCGTTGTTCTCTTTGTGTGAAGGAAAGATTTGTGGAATCAACGCAACAACGATCGCCGTAGCAGAACTGATGAGGGCCACGATAACGACATCACTCACGACTTATCAACCTCCAACAATTTGTTCATGCACCATTGTGACTAGAATCGCCAATGCGTACATACTTTCAAAGCTCACATATCGTGCAGTTGCAAAGTCATGCGCCGCAAATGCGATCATAAAAAAGGCCCAGACAAATGTTAGCATCCCGGCCATTAGTGGCTTGTAATATGGTAGATGAATATCCCACAGCGAATAAACTAGCCCCAACGTGCCTACACACGCCAGAATAAAAATAGCCGGTGGATCATCTAATACATCTAACAAGGTTGGCTTAGGTGGCTCAAAGATAAACGTATTTTGCTTAACAATAAAGTAAATGCCCAACGCGTACGTTTCCATCGCTTTCCAAAACCAAAATCGGTTTCTAGTAAAATGCTCATACATAGTCGCTCACCTCGTGTTAAGCAGTCTTAGTGCTGTCAGCCGTATCTTCACTGTCCAATTGGTCTTCAACTTCATAGACCTTAGTAGTAAAATCTGACAAATCCTTGCGTACATCTACCTTGTTAGCATCGTAAAGTTCTTGATTGATGATACTAGAATTAATATTGCTTGAACCACTTTCACTGTTAATATTAGCGCTGTAACTAGCAACTTGGGTTCCATTAACAAAAGATTGGCCTGATAGCGTAATTGATTTATTGGTTTTTAACATAATTATTTACCTTCCTTTTCAAAACTGACTTCTAAAGCATCACATAGCGCTGCATACACGCTGGCATCATCGCCAGATAATTCCAACTTGCAATTCTTCAAAACCTCTTGAATGTCTCGCTTATGATCCGTATACGTTCCCTTATCAATTTCAGCGGACTGGTGAATCAACTTATCATAAGCATCTTTGTATTCCTGTACTGTATCTTTTTGTAGCGTGTAATTACCGTTATCACTGATTGGCTCGCCATCATCACCTTTAACAGCATATTGTTCAAGTAAGTCCTTTTGAGCATCTACCATAGCTTGAACTGGTTCGTTTAAGACACGGATAAAACGTGTCCGAGCCATTGATTGGTAACCGGTTAATGGTATCCGTTGCATGAGAGTAACCGCACCGTTAAGATATTGATTTTCAATAGTAAATTTCATAATTTTATGCTCCTAACTTTTCTTCGAGTTCGTCAATTCGTTGTTTCATACTTTTAATTAATGGTATTAGTGCCACTGCAATCCGATCGTATTCGACCCCTTCGATTTCTCCATCAGATCCACGATCAACTAGCATTTCAAGCCCAGCAGATGCTAAATCTTCGGCAATCATTCCATAATATCTTCGCTCAACATGCCCATGTTCTAGTTCTGCTTTATCGTTCCATGTTGCAGTTGGGACAGTTAATATTTTTTCTCCATATTCAGAAGCAAAGCTACGTACAATATTCGCTTTATATTTAGAAGCTGAACTAGCCCTAACGATAGCACCATCGGAAGCCACATAAACATTAGCAGCATGACTACTGGTTTGCGCCCAAGTACTAAAGTTATATAAGTAGTTACAATCCATAATAATATTAGTGCCGTACATACCCCCAGTTTGATAATCACTTGGGTTTGTACCACCTACTACAATCGAAGGACTGGATTGCCAATATGGATTATAGGATGTTTTTTTACCTCCAGATATAACTACCCCACGATTGGCTCCACCAACTTTTGTCATATGCCAACCAGTACTTAAAAGACCAAGTCCATATCCTGTAGAGATACCACTGAACTGTTCCTCGCCTACAGGTGCATCAAATATACCTCCACCGGCGGAATTATCTGAATTTGTTAAAACTGCGTACTTTCTACCATTAAAGGTTGCACCATTAAAAGACTGTCCACCAGACACGTTAGAAATCCTTAAGTATGGCGTAGTTTCAGTATCAAATATTCCCGGCTCCACAAATTGCATTTCGCCATTCTTAAGCATCACTCTTGCATTGCCATTGGCTGTTGAAATATATCCTTGATCAATATTAATATCAATTGTGTTAGTCGAGTTGTGAATGCGACCACTTTGGAATGTAACCATACCGGTACTAAGGTTAATTTGTAAGTTAGAACCTGTCAGTGTCCCAGTAGTAATATGGCTAGCGTTTAGATTAATCACATTAACATTGTTTCCGTTGAGCGTTCCAGCAGTGATCTTATCAGCTGTAAGAGTGTCAATCATTGCTGACTTAATCACGGCGCTATCAATGGAAGTTGTTGCCGTAATGTGCAACTTATTACCATATATCTGAGTACCTTCTTGCGATACATTAATCGCATTAACCACACCGTTTTTCTCAACACGTAGATTAATATTATTAGCAGTTTGAACCATTTCAGAGCCTGATAATCTGGTATACGGCGTGGCAATGCTGCCTTTTTCAATTTTAATTTCTGCAATGTACAAATCAGCAGACGTTCCATTAGTCGCCGAATTACCATTATTATCGAATCGCAGGTACCCTTCATCAATTGCACCAGTTGTAAACGTCTGTGTAATCGTTTCTATACCTGAATTAGACGGTACTCTACTAGTAATAATTTGTTTAGCAATCGTATAGGACTGGTCATTAGCATAGCCACTTCCATATGGCCGTCCAAGTAACCAAACATCCATATTTGGCATGGCATAATTTGAAAACATCTTATACGTTAAGGTATACGTTGTATTTCTCTCAATAGGAAATAAACTACCAATCAAAAAGTTTTCAACATATATGCTTGTACCAGTGTTGTGCAAGATGAGCATATTTTCAGTTCCATTGTGGTAAAAAGCATGTTTAAAAATTCCAATTGTACCCGCGGCTGCTCCACCTTTTACCCAACCAGTCGTATCATTCCAATAACCAGAGTACGGCACTAAATTCTCATTGGTCAGTCCACCAATAACACTCGTGTACTGATTCGACAGTAACGTTTGTTTAGCAACAAGGCCATTAACTGGGTCTGATACGGTCGTTTGAATACCTTTAACAGTTTGTTCAACTGTAGATAATGCTTTGACACTGGCACTATCTGCCGGATTAATATCATAATCTGTTGGAATAGTTCCTGATTCCAATTTTGGGCAAGCAAATATCATTCCACCAGCACCAGTAATGCCAAATTGCACGCCAATACGATGAAGTAAAGTATACTTTTCAGCATCTACATTTAAAACAAGCCTAGTCCACCCATCACTAGAATTGATGGTTTGCGAAGTCCAATTAACCGCAACGCCGGAATCATCATCCCATATACGTAATAAGGCAACAGCCTGTGTTACACCCGTGGGTTTGGCATAAACACTGAATACATATGGCTTATTATCATAATCAAAGTATTGTTTAAAATCCCGATTACCAGACGTATTATTTAGAATCTGAAACCCATATTTCGCAAGCAACCCGCTCACATCTGTAAACGATCCTACTCCATCTCCACCTGAAATAATCGTCCAATTAACTTTGTCTGGTTTATACAAAGGATTCATAAGGCTACTGTCACTTGGACTAGTATTTCTTAAAAGATTGACCCCTACAGCACTATTAGTAACCTGAGTTTGCACACTAGACACGGTTGAGGTAATTGCATTAGCGGTAGTTGTAATCTGCCCTTGTGTCCACGACTGCGTGGCATACCCACCTAGCGTAGTCGTTAATTCCGAATGTGTCACAGACTGTGCAATCTGATCATTCATCACTGTTAGTGAACCTTCAGCAGTAGTCACACGCCCGGCAATTGAATCAACATCCGTTTGATTAGCCTTTAACGCAATCATTTTAGTATTGTTATCAATTGATGCTGTATTAGTCGTCACTTTATCGCTTAACACATTAGCAGTGTTGAGCGCCTGCAATGAATTAGTCATGGCAGTGCCAGCGTCTACCTGAGCTTTACTGGCAGCATCATTTGCAAATCCAGCAGTAGTAACAGCACCATTAGCAATAGCAACAGCATTTTCCGCATTAGTTACAGCAGTCGCCGCATCTTTTCCCACTTCATCGACTTGCGCTTTTACATCAGAACTCGTCAGGTCAGAGACAGTTAATACCCACTCACCAGTGCCGTCATTCTGGCGCTCGTACGTCCACAATTCAGTCTTGTTCCCGTTCTGCTTGTACCACAAATCATTAAACTTAGCATTGAGCGGTGGGTCCGTTGTTTCAGCACCATAGATATAGTTACCGGAAGCACCTACGCGGCCGCCTAAATCGGCTACCTGCTGAGAGAGTTGCCCCCGCCATGCATAACTGCTGCTTGCTGTAGCCGTCTGATCAGCCTTCGACACCGCAGAAAGACTACCGTCAAAAGTCATCGTATAGCCATTATTGGGAACATTGAAATTATTCCCTTTGGTATCCTGTAAGGTCAACCAATCGCCCGCTTCGATAGCAGGATTACCAAACCACTTCAAACTGAACGGATAGAACGTAACATCTTTAATTTGGGTCCAAATATCTTGTAGCCTATCCATCGTCATCAAATTATTCGCTAGCTTAACTTGTGATCCTGATGTAGCTCCGACTTGCAGCGTAGTAGTAGTTTCATTAGTGCCACCACTTGAATCCGAAGTACTTGTTGTTACATCACATTGAATACCACCAATTTTGTATGGCACTTCGTTCTTAGTAAGTCCACCTTGCTCATACTGACTAGGGTCTAACACGTAATCTGGTTCTGTAATTACTCGAATCGTAAGCTTTCCATCACGATCAAAAGTTGCAAATCCTACATAGAATTGTGCCAACATTCCAATTGCATTACGGTATGTTTGCCCTTTAATCGCACTAGGAAGATTAGCAAGTACTGGCAATCTACTAATATCACTAGTATTGAGTGAAACGCCTGCCATGTTAGCAATTTCGGCAACAACATCAACCACTTTAGCCGGGTAAGATAACTTAGAAGTATACGTTCCTTCTAACAAGCACATCTGGTCATAAGCCTTAATCGTCGTTTCATCGTTGTTACGGTCCATTTGAATTTCATCTGAAATAACAAAAACGCCTAACGAACTATATTCATAGCCATTAGCCGTTTTAACACCCACTTTGGGGACCAACGTCATGCCCGCTTGTAATCCTTCAACGAGGTGAGAGAACTTAATTGACACACTATTTTCATAGTTAGAACCGATGCTAAACGTATCACCAGTAAATCCACCAGAATCATAGTCAATTGATGTTAAGTCTGTGGGTTTTATAATCAATTTTATTAATTGTTACTACTGCATCTAAAAGGCGCTCAGTTGATTGCCATGCTGCTAGGGCTAAATCAGATTGTTCAATCATATTTTCACCCCTTTATTGTTCAATAAAATCCATTGATACATTCTGCCAAATATGAACAGACGTATCAGGATTAAATGTATAGAATGGCGTCGTCCGATCCCCTACATAAAAGGTTTTAGTTACTTCCGTGCCTTCTTGCGGGTCTAAATATGTGCAAGAAAAAAACTGTCCAGAGACAGCTT
>NZ_LFEE01000016.1:0-59995 GCF_001039045.1 Lactiplantibacillus herbarum | reverse complement strand
CAAAATTGCACTATTTTCAGCCAATGTTAACGGCCCCCACTTAATTGTGAGCTTTCGTTTAATAGCCACTCGGTCACGATGTAACAGTCCGTTGGCATCACGGGACGCCTTTGCATCAATATCCTGTATTGCTACTTCAAGGGACTGTGGTGTCTTAACCACTGTCCCACCAATTTTCAGTGAGTACGTCAATCGTAATCATCTCCTATAATCTCAGCATGTTTCTGCCATTCTTTTGATTTACTGCATTAATACCTTTCACAGCAGCAGCGCCAAAGTCTTCTCCGGCTACATTCACATCAACATGAATATCAATTGGTTGCGAACTGGTTTGTCCACTACCAGAGTTAGCCATTTGCAAGCCTTGTAACAATGCATTAACGATGTTTGAACCAAGCTCATTAATACCACCACTGTTAACGCTTTGAGCATTAGTATTACCTGATTGGCTTCCTAAACCACTTAAATCCGCTGACTGTGCTGATAATACTGTTGGCATCTGTAATCCATCACCAAACGTCTTACCCATAAAGCTCATTGCTTGCTGGATCAATTGCATAGAACGTGGTACATCCGTCAGCGGTAAAATCATTTCGGTCTTGCCGCCCTCAAACAATGGATATAACCCTTCTTCGTTACCAAGACCACCAGTTTCATAACCATGTCCATTTCCAAGGAATCCTAACGCCGAACCATACGTTGCCTTTGCATAGTGCAGACCTGCTAAGATATTGTCATAGCCATTGAAAATCTGTTTATGTCCGCTAAAAGCGTTAGCGTTAAAAGTACTACGTTTTGTCTGCATCAAACCAAGTGCTGGACCACTACCATCACCATCTGGGTCGGCTCCCGGTTGTCTTGCCGTTGGATTACCGCCGGATTCTGTATTAATCTGCCGTAATATCTTAGCAATCATTGCATCACTAGTACTCAGTCCGTTAGCTGATAAACCTTTACGAACATAACTGCGCCAACGATTGACCGAACTACCATCCGGATTGCCTAGACTACCACCAGCATCACTACTAAACTTCTTAAGAATGCTACTAATCCAACTTTTTGCACTGTCAACGCTATAATCAGTAATACCCTTAGCCACATCTAACGGATAACCATCAAGATTTGAATACTTCACAAACTTATTCATAGCGGTCTTCAATACTTTTTCAGGATGAGTAAAGTCATCCCACATATCTTCGGCAGTATCTTTCACGCCATCAACAAAACTGCTGACACCACTGCCAATTCCACTGAATAGATTGCTAAAATCAGGCATTTTGAGATTTGTTAAGCTTGAAAAATCAAAGTTGAAATCTCCAATCCCGCCAGCATAGTGCGGTAACATTCCTTGGACCTTTTGTGCTGTCTGAGTTGCGTTTAAAATCTGGGTGCCTTTAGGCAAATTAACCATCATATTACGAACTTTGGGGAACATTCCCGTACGCCCATTAGGTAGTTTGTAAGCTTCTTGGTAAGTATTGCCTGCCTGATCATTAACAATTGCTGGTCCACCTAAGTGATTACCACCACGAGCAAAGTGAGGTGGCGTCCAATCTACCATTTTTTTTGCTTCACTTGTAGCATGAAGATGATTAAGAATCCACTTTATACCGTGAATGACGCCGTTTACAGCACTACCGATAGTGCCAACAATTGCATTAGCAATATCAGCAGACCCTTTCTTAACATTACGCCAACCAGATGACAGGCCGCCACCAATCTTTCCACCTAAGCCACCGGCCCATTTAGAAATGGTCTTACCAGTATCACCACGGAAAGCAGCTACCCAGCCACCTAATATTGTACCTGCCTTAACTGCCGCGGTTCTGGACTTACCCATACCGGAATTCGTTTTAGATCCTAGACCTGCTGCCCAATTAGATATCGTTCTACTGGAAGCATTTCTAAAGTCAGAAGTCCATGTGCCTAACTTGCCACCGGCTTCTTTAGCCAGCCTTTTACCATCCTCAATCTTTTTATTGATATTCTTACCGTGTTCAGACGCCCAAGTATTGATTCGTTTCTTAGTAGGTGCTAAAAACTCAGAACTCCAATCACCAATCTTATTACCGGCCTTTTTAGCTGCCGCTTTTCCGTTTTCTATCTTGGTGTTTACATCTTTACCAACATTGGACGCCCAGCTATTAATGGTCTTCTTATGCCCTGCAATAAAGTCAGAAGTCCATGTGCCAATCTTATTACCAGCAGTTTTAAACGTTTTCTGAGCACTTGAAATATGCTTATCAACATCTTTACCAACGCCTTTTGCCCAGTCCGAAGCTTTACCCGGCAACGTAGACGCCCATTTAACAATACTCTTTCCAGTCTTAGTATCTTTTAAGAACCACGTGTTAATGCCAAGGACTGGATTGATAATGAATGCGCCAATAGTCTGCCAGTTTTTCTTGACCCAATCAATTGTATCGCCAAACCATTTTGTAATATCGGTCCAAATGCCATTACAGAAATCTCTAAATGGTTTACTGTGCTTGTACAGAAGGACAAAACCAGCTACCAAAGCAGCAATAGCCGTAACCACCAACCCAATCGGATTAGCATCCATTGCAGCATCCAATATAGCTTGTCCAGCCGCGGCTAGCTTAGACCAAACTGACCAGCTTTTGAGTGCTTTCCAGCCATCTGCAAGTGCAGTAGCATAGTCAGACCATTTCATCTTTGCCAATGACCATAAAGTTTTAACATTAGCAACGCCTTCTTCTAATTTATCAATCCCAGTAATTCCTTTGAAGAAGTCTTTCAACACATTACCTTTACCACCAAGGATAACAGCTTTATTTGCAAGTTGACAAAGCAATCCGATACCATTGCTTAATCCGGTCATCGTAACTTTGAACGCAAACATGGTAATCAATACCTTTGCCATTGCTTCAACTGCTTTATGGTGCTTATCTACCCAATCAGAAACACCGCTTAATGCGTCAGCTAGTTTCTTAAGCATGTCAATGATCACACCGCCAGTCCACTTGGCAATTGGCTGCAAAAAAGAATCCCACAACCATTTGAATGCTGGAGTAGCTGCCTGAATAATGCTGTGTACCAACTTAAGTGCTGCTGCAAAAGCATTGAAGAACGCTGGAATAAGATTAGTAATCGTATACTTTGCTAACGGTAGCAAAATGTTCTGATAGCCCCAATCAAGCCCATTCCAGACATCCTTAACCACTGGACGAATAGCCTTAAGCAAACCATCAATTGAGCTTAACAACGGTGTGAAATCAAGCTTCTGAGCCCATGTAACTGTGGCACCAGACATATCTTTCAATGCTCCAAGCATGTCGTTAACCATGCCTAGCAACGTCTTGAAAATAGATGAACCAACACCACCGTGTGTCCACGCTTTATCAAATTGCCCTGCTAGAGCACCAATCGTATTAAAGATATTAGTAAATATTTTGAAGAGATTAGAAGCAATCTGCTCACCGGCACCACTATTCCATGCATCTCTAAACGCTACCGCAATGTTATTAAGAACTTTAATAACCTCGTTGAGCATATTTAGAATCGACTGAATAAGTTTCGTACCAGTATTACCATGCGTCCAAGCATTATCAAACGCCTTAGCAATGTCCCCAATAATCCGTGCAATGTTTGTGGCCAAATTAATCAGATTGGCAAATATACGTTCACCTAAACTGCCACCGTTCCATGCATCACGGAATGATGTCGCAATATCATGAATCAACTTCAAAACATCATTCAACGAGTTAAAGATGACTTGAATCAATCGAGTGCCGCGACCACCGCCACCTTCCCATGCTTGCGAGAAGGCTTTGCCAATATCACCAACAATATTTAGCATGTCTGCCAACAATTGTAGAATATTCTCGACAGTCTTTTGCCCGGTGCCATTATCCCAAACATGCATAAATGACTTGCCAACATCTTCGAGGGCACGTTTAACTTCTTTCCATGCATACTGGGCAGCATCAACCACAGCTTTTCCTTTAGAATCCCAAGCGGCTTTCATTGGATCAAACAGCTCTCCTAAAATCTTCTGCAATTTTTTGGCAGCATCAGTAGCACTACCCATCACATTCATAGGAGTATTAAAGTCTAGTCCATCATCGCCGGAATCTGTGCCGTCAGTGCTTTGTAAATCTTTCCCCTCTGGCGTCGCTTGTTTATCTTGCGCCGTAAAGGTCTCATGCGGCTGCTTATCGTATGAAGAACTGCTGTCATTATTGTTGCTATCCAAAACGTTCAATTCATCAAAGCCCATCAAGGATTGCATCAATTCTTGATTTTTCTTCTTCGTAGCTTCCATTGCGGCTTGAGCCTTTTTATTAGCCACATCAATTTGTGCATTAGTAGCCTTTACTTGGGCTGCGCCCTGTTTGTTAGCCGCTACAATCTGTGCATTAGCTTCGCGCACTGATTTAGCTTGGGCTGCGTTTTGCTTTCTGATTTCCTCATTGGCCTTCTTAACAGACGCTGAGGCTTTACTAGAAGCACTGGCCGTATCGTTCATTGCCTTAGACTGTTCATACAATCCTTGGGCACCTTGTCGAGCTTTAGAATAGCTCATGCCCGTTAATGCTGATGAGACCTGTGCTAGCCATGATGTTGCCTTAGACAAGGCTGACATCAACGCGTTAACGGCAGGTAAAACGAAATTATAAATTGGATAGAACGCCGTTAACAGATTAACCTTGATTTGATTCAGACTGCTAGCAAACTGTGAATTAGTCTTAAACGCTGTCAGCATACCCGAAGCCAATTGCGTTAATCCTTGATAAAGCAATCCAAACACAATCAACTGTGACGGCAAATATCTTAATTGCTGAACAATCCCGCCCATGGATGAGCTAGCACGTTTAGCGCTTGAAGACGCCTTATCCATTGAAGAGCTGCTACTGTTACCAAAACTACGCATCCGATTAGTTGCGTTCTGAATGCTACTACCCATTCGACTAAACCAATTAGAGGGTCCTTTTCCAGCACCAGAAGACTCATTGGTAGCAGTCTTTGCAGCATTACCATAACGGCTCATCTGACTAGCGGATTTACTAGCAGCCGCACCAGATTCCCCCATTTCAGTATTAAGCTTAGCAACTACTGATTTAAGTTCATCTCCGCGATCAGATACATAAGCATAGGACTTGTTAAGTTCATCATTAGAATTGATAAGCTTGTTCATTTTATCCCGCGTACTCATGATTGATTTTTCAAGCGCGGTGCTTTGTTTAGTTAGCCGGTCACTAGCTCCCATTGTTTTTATGGAGTCTTGGACATCTCGGTTTGAGCTTTCCAACGCTTTCAACTGACGCCGATAAGTTTCAATCTTAGCTTCGTTCTGATCCATTGCCTTAGCAATCTGTTTAAGCGAGGTTGGCACCTCATTAAATTCACTTCGCATTGATTGAGCTAAAGCTTTTGCTTGATTCTGATAACGTGTCATTTGAGCCTGTGCCGTTGCTATCTGACTATCAAACTTCACACCTTCAGTACCGCTCTGTTGAGCACTACCCAACGAACTTTTACGATTCATCAAGTCACGCATCTTCGCCTGAGCAGCGCGGGCTTGATTCATTTTTGAATTGATTTCAGACAACATCGATTCAAGGTCTTGCTTAACCTTGGTCCGACTACCACTAAACATCTTGCTGGTAGCCTGACCAACTTTAGCCGATCCATTGGACGCAACGCTACTCATCTTCTCAAACGTACCGCCAAGTGTTTCGTTAAGCTTAGTCAACTGTTCTTTAATGGCTTGAACACCCTTGGACATGTTCATAGACTCTTCAGTCTTCTCCATACCAGCTTTAGCACTATCCGCGGTCTTACCCATGAATTTATCGATCATTGGTTGAATCTTAGCAAATTGTGCTTCCATTTGTTCGGTATTGACTTTAAACAGCACTTCAAGTTCTTCTAATTCCACGTTAATCCCTCCTCTCTATGTATTCTTTAGTTTCCGTAACTCTTTAATCTTTTGTGCCTGTTGCATTAATTCAGCTTGGTCAGCTTGCCATTCAGGTACCGGCTCAACTTGCTTAGGTGCAGTGATCTTAACAAACGGATATGCCTCTTCCACCTTTGGCATTTTACTAGGGTCATTAAACGCATACGCCATCATCTCAGCTTGCTTATGGTCCATCATTGCCCGCATCCGCATGTTTTCCATTCGCTTATGATTGTTAGCAATGATTTGGACCATGATTTCGCCAAAATCAAGTTCCCAAAAGTGATCAGCATCAATCCCAGACTGAACGGCCATCGGATAGATTGCCTGTAGCAGGTCTGAAATAGTTTCGTATTTATCTTCTACAATGTTGAGTCCTGATCCGTCATGTCGTTGTCGAGCGTTACTTCCGATTCCATACTCGTCTTCGAAGCCGAATCCGTCTTGCCGAAAAAACCTGATTCTTGGAATAAATCAGTTAATACACCGAATAAGTCCATTGGCGCATGTCCTTCATCGAAATACTTTTCAAAGGCTTTGAAAATATCCATATCCGTAACGCCATGAGCTTGATTAGTACCTTGTAATACAATCAACATTTCATTCAATGGTGGTAATTTCATCCCGCCGTCTGCACTCATAAACAGTGACATCATTGACTTACCTAATCGCTTTTCAACATTTAAAATATTCCGTGCCGTTACCTTTAGTTCTAGCTGTGTTCCGCCTAAATCAAATTTCTTAGTTGCTTGTTTCGTTGTCATTATAATTCCTCCATTATTTTGAATAATCGTTTCATATCCACCCGCAGGTTTGCTCGTCTCTTACATAGTTAGTGCTAGTTACTTGGATAAAAAACTACTGTCTTAAGCTCCGGCGCTACTACTGGGCGCAGCAACAAAATCGGGACCTTCTGACGTAATTACTGAGATAGTAAAATCAAGCGCACCATTGACGGCAACGTTCCCAACCTTAACGGTATATGAACCAGTAAAGGTTGCGACCATGCCATCAGGATAAGTGACCTTGAATTTGTATTGCTTATTATCACCATCATGCTGCAGAGCAGTGGCAAAGTTAGCGCCCTTATAAACAACACCGAATGCAAGCGTTGAAGTATTTTGAATACCGGGAACGCTCTTCTTTTTAGTGTCTGATAAATCAGTTACATCGATGTTTTCTGGGTCAGCCCCCATATCAGGGATAGTCTTGATACCAGCAATTTCAACAAACGCCGTACCATCCGTTGACATTTCTAACTTGGTACCAGTTGCAGCAAGCCCCGCGCTGGCGTTCGCTGTTGCATCAGCAAATCGTTGTAAATCAAACTTTGTTAATTTCTTCATTGTTTTAATCTTCCTTTCAATTCTGAGATACTCGACGTGTCTCATTGTCAATAACACCAGTAAATCGCAATACAGTTCGATTGATTCCCGCTACATTGCTATCACTGATGTCATTAGAAAAGCCCATGTCACCAAATAGTGACATGAGCTGATTAGTAATACTAGTTAAACTGCCTTCATTGATAAACAAGTCAATAGTGACTGTCCATTCAGTTTGTAACTCTTGTTGGTCACTATCGCGAAAATGAGCTTTATGTGTCGTGTAATAGACCGCACTGGGAAAGATAGTAAAGCTATCAGGGTAGGTAGTTGTAATCTGCTTAATATCAGACACACTCTTAAGCGCCTGATAGACAACTGTTTTAAGATTGACGATTTCCATTACTTACCACCTAACTTTCCCTTAATTGCTTCATTAATACTGGCTTTAATAATATCTGGTGCTTCCTCACCAGCCTGTTTAATAGCGGGTGTCAGAAATTGTCGTGCTGGTTGCCCATTAGTTCGATAGAAGACTTTTCCATTAATTTTGATTTTTGGCATTCCGTAGATTTCGTTAAGATCAATATCAACAGCATCCGCCGGAATGAACCAAGGCGTTTGCCTATAGGACGGTTCAAAACCGTCAGGGAGGTCTTTCTGTGACTCTTGACCAACACGACCGGTACCTAGTTCACGGAACAAAGCAACAGGATCATCAGACCACACTCGCCCAACAACTTTGCCACCTTTATCTACGACTTCGTATTTGAGATTGCGCGATAACTCACCGTTACCGTACTTCACGCTAGACTGTAGTTCTCTAACTGCATAGCCCTCAGCCTTTTCAACAACGTCAAAAGTTGCATCCCAGATAGCATCATGCACAACATCAGGTAATTGCTGTAATTTAGACTTCAATGAACTGTAGCCTTTCCACTCAATATCAGCCATTAACAACACTATCCTTACGCCGTTGCTCTAAAGTAACATTCTTATGTGTGCTGAATGTTTGAATGGAATTAATCAGATAATCAGGTTCAGCATCTTTGCTAACGTTCACGCAAAGGCCCCAGCCTTCCTGTTTACCCTCATTAATCTCATCACCTTGGTATTTGCATGACTTAATATACTTCAAGTCCTTGCCCCAAATTTGAGCGTTCACGGCCCCGCCTGCACTTTGAATATTCATCCACACAGCAACGGGGTCACTCCATCCATTAGTAATCACATTACCTTCGTCATCAGTATTTGTCTGTGGTGACCGCAAGTAAACCGCCACTAAATCGATTGGCCGTAATCTCATGAGAATCGCCTCGTTTTTGCTACGCGATAAGGTGCTAGCGCTGTTTTAATTGCACTCGGCATACCCACTTCAAACGACTGAGAGACGCCGCCTTCTGACCGAGACGTCTCACCTTCAGTCCCTTGCTCGTTGTACATAATAATCGCAAGCTTTTTA
Source organism: Lactiplantibacillus herbarum (assembly GCF_001039045.1). Lineage (GTDB taxonomy): Bacteria > Bacillota > Bacilli > Lactobacillales > Lactobacillaceae > Lactiplantibacillus > Lactiplantibacillus herbarum. The sequence continues at coordinate 51,285 of NZ_LFEE01000016.1, read as the reverse complement.
GCCTGAATCAGCACCGGCTTGGTCAGCTTTCCCCGCGTATAGTCGAGACACATTTGAATTGCATCATCAAACATGTCAGAGACTATCACAGCGTCTGATGAATCCGATTTTAAACTTAATCGTGTATACAGCCTAGCTAGTTGCTCCGCTTTATCTGGTGGACTTGGGATTGCCATGCTATCACCCTCTATTCTTCGTCTGTAGTCTCTTTGTGTTCGTTATCTACTTGATCATCGTCCTTAGTATCAAGGCAAACGAAAAGCCCATCATTGAACGCGTCTTGCGTAATGGTGAGCTCAGCATCCTTTTTATAACGCTGATCTTTATAACGGACTGGCATATCCTTTACACGTACTCGCATCTAGTTCACCTCTAGGCTAAGACTTGTGCTTGGAATACTTCATCAACAGCAGCAAACGCTGGTAATGCAACGGCTGATGCCTTTTCCCAAGTACCAATTGGATCATGCGTTTCGGTATAGATCATATCGTATACATTCCCAACAGCATTAATTTGAGCAGCACCATTGAATTGTGCTAATTCCTCCGGTGTTGGTCCAAATACTTTGTTGCCCAATGGATCATCGTTCATTAAGACAATTCGGTTTTCTGGGAAATAACGGTTAGACTTACCAGCCGCATCCTTGTATTTTTGATCGTACGTCCGAATAACTGGTAAGCCTTGTGCTTGCATAAATTGGTCGAAGTCAGCTTGACCCAAAGCGCGGGTTGAAGTGCCAAAGATTGCTTGTAATACCTTAGCATTTGTCGTAATTTGACGGTAAACTTTACGGCTAGTTAAGGCTCGTGTTGGTGTAATGTCCATTTTGTCACACCAATCGGTAATGTTCTTAAGAATGTCGACATCCGTGTTATCCCAAGTACTAGCACCAGTCAATGCTTCTTGATGTTCTTCTGGCACTTGATAGTCAACGGTCGAGTTTAACTTACCATCTTCATTAACTAACGTTGTTTTCCCAGTAGCCAACACATCCATAGCCATCTTTTCAACACGAGCAAGTACGCCTTGATTAAGTACATCAAAATCATTGTAAACATAGTTCTTCAAGTAAGCCGCTTCCGCTGGCGTCCGTGGATTTAACAACGCATATAAATCGCGTTCTTTAATCTGCATCTTACGCTTGATCAATGCTAATTCTTCAACGTTATTTTCTGCTGAACGAGAGCCAATTTCAGCCTCGGCATCAAACGCAGCAACTGAAGCAATTACTGGAGTTCGATTCTGACGCTTAAGAACATCAATTGTAAGTGAGTTCACTTTAATTGGTTCAAAGAGTTCATCACCTAACATAGTGGGGTACTGGCGATTTAATGTAAAATCAATCAAATCAGGTTGTGAAAATAAATCTGCAATAGTAGTCATTTACTTATTCCTCCTTAGCCTTGAACCGTAGCGCCAGCAGCTTCATCAACAAAAGTAATCTTTGCTAAAGCTGTCATTGCGGCTGCAACTGGTTCTTTTGGTAACTTCTTGCCATAGATGTACCCTTCAACAATCACGCCGACAGGTTGAGCACCATACGTTACATCTACTTCATCGATCGTAACACCTTCAGCCTTGTCATCATTAGTTGGATATACAGTACCCGCTGGGATGACCTTGTGGCCTCGTGAATCTTCCATTACTGCATAGCTAGTACCATCAACTTGTCGTGGAAATGATACGAACTTACTTGCTGCTAAAAAATTGATTTCGTTTACTACTTCTTCTGGTCGTACATAAGCCATAATTAATTCCTCCTATTTCGTTGTCCAAAGACTGGACTTACCTGATTGTTGTTCCTTGTTTAAAGAATCGGCCGCGCTGGCACCGCCAGACTTAGTAACTGAATCAGCACTCCCCGGTACAGTTGTACCCGATGCTGCGATGCGCTTATTAATGGCCTTCTGGAGACTATCCGTAAACGCCTTACTGATATTCGTATAAGCTTCTTCGATACCTTCATCATTAGCCAGTACATCGTCGCTAAAAGCCGCAATCAATGTAGTTGGTAAATCATCCGTACCTAATCGTTCAGTGAGCTTAGCTTTGTTCTCAACGATTGTGCCATGACGTTGAGCATCAGCTAACTGTTGTGTTAGTTGATCTCGATCATAGGTGGCTTTTTCCAAGTCCGTCATCTTGTCATAATCTTTTTGTTGTTGGTCCTCGTTGGCTCGCTTTTCATCATGCGTCTTAATCGCTGTTTGAATTAGCTTATCAACACTAGACTGCCATTCTTGTTCACTAGCGAACGCCTTGAAAGGCTTGTCAGCGCCATCCTGAGACTTATTAGCATCAGTTGTGTCACTGCCACCTTGCTGTTGCGTGTTGTCGCCAGTATTAGTATCAGTGCCTTGCCCGCCATCACCGTCGGCTCCACCATCGCCATCAGCAAACATTTGTAAGTCCATCTTTAGTTTAAGTAGCTTCATGTTAATTTCCTCCCGCCCACGCATTTCTAATAATTCAGGCCACAAAAAAAGCACCCCATGTATTGCTTTACAGCCCCACACATTGTGCAAATTTGACCGTGGCGTCATCACTAGACCCACGCATGCTTATTTAATTTGAATAGTTTAGTGACTTACTCAGGTCAAAAGCTCATTTATCAACCCTACCACTTTGAATTTCTTTTTTTGCTTTATCCCACTCAGATTTAAAAAAGGCTTGGACATTCTCATCTAGTGCCGTTTCTGCTTCCTTCTTATCTCCCATTGTTATCGGTTCATTAGCAAGCTGCAAATAATCATTCAATTGTTTCGTTATTTTTTCTTTTGGATTCAAATTAAACATAATCAGAGCATAGTTTTTTTCAACTTTTTGTTTTAGCTCTCTATATTCCTTTTTTATCTTATCATCAGCCATATTAGTATGGTTCATTCTATAGTCATACGTCACATTAACTGAAGTTATATAATTTGCAACATGCTCACGCATTTCTTTGAGCCAATCAATTCGGGATTTTGCAATTTGTTCAGCCACCAATTTCTGCTTCTGTCTCACTGAATAACCGATTAATCCTAGCAAAGTTGCGAATATTGTAAAAATTGGAGTATTAATTGTATGCTTACTGGTATCCACTAGCCAATATGTTTTCAACTTAATATCAAAAACAATAATTAGTACAAATAAAAGTACTGGAACTAACCACCATGCATTGTTTCTTAAAAACTTACAATCCGCATCTTTTTCCATAGTTTTTCCACCTTCATCATAATTTTGATTACATTTATAATATAACAAAAGTGGCAAATCATTTTACTTTAATTTAGAAAGAGTTTTTATGATTGATAATCACACTCCTTTAAACACCTTTTGTTCAGATACTTACCCTAACAAAATAACAATCGTCCAACACACAATGGCTGCAATACAAATAGCCGCGAATTGTTGATACTTTTGCCGGTCATCCAATAAACTTCTACTAAAAAGACCCAACAGTGATAAAACCACCGTTAGGCCCATAACTATCTGAAATCCTATCATTATTCATCATCCACATCTAAAGCATAGGCACCATCGTAAATCTTTTGTAATTGAATACCAGTAGCTGTCAAATTTTCTTGCTCTTCATCCATTCCAGATGATGCTTCAAACATGTCTACATACATCATGAAATTGTCAAAAGATTCAAAATCAGCAAAATGTAATGTCACCACTTTATCATTCTTTTTAATCCAATCAGTAGTACCAAATATATCTACTTTGGCTCCTGTATCAGCAATCTTTAGCAGTAGCTCGTAATCGCTTAGTAAAATATCGTATGTGTACATACTATTTTTTCTCCTTGTTTCGGTGTATAGGATTTACTTGAATTATATTCCCAGTCCTAAAGTTCAAGGCGACACGCGTATCTTTGCCTGAATACAACTTAACAGTGTCATCGGTAGAACTGGATATTGCTTTACCATTGATCAACGCATCTTTTATGCCCTCAACATGAACGCCTGTTCGAATTCTTTCAGCAGTGCCATTTGACTTCGGTAATGGGTTATTACTTGAACCAACAAATCGTTCCATGAAATGCTTACTTAAAGATTTAACTGTACATCCATCGAAAGTTGTTACTCCGATAAGTTCTTTGGATGCCATTCTATACAAAGCTCGATAATCCTTGAAATTCATGTGTGGCGACAACATACCTGAAACCCGCTGACGATGATAATCCTGCAGTTCATTCCAGTCCTCATCATTGCGGTACTTCATATTCTGGAAGTTATCGAGTGTAACAGGGACATTTTTATTGTCCATATCATCCTGTAGCTGATGATACTGCTTAGAATCACTACGGTAATTATCTACCTTTTTCTGGCCTAAATCTACTTCTTTGCGACCATGCTCAGCAACTAATCGCTTCTCCCAATCATGGTAGTTCTCATTAGGCTTCAACTTCATAGTCTTACCAGTAATTGGGTCGTTCACCGTACGCGATAACGTGTACTTGCTATCAGCACGATAGAGGATGGCTACAGTCCTACAATTCGGATGTAATGGCGGGTAGTTAACGCCCACACTTGCCTTAGCAACTTCGTAAACCTTACCATCAATATTTCGACAAATTGTTGACGTTCGCATATCAAGCACCGCAACCAATTGATATTGCTTTGAACCTCGTTGCTTCCACTCGTCAAGCTTAGTCTTATTGTGGAAGTAATTAGCTTCGGTACGAATCAAACGTCTAGCGTAATACGCTCCAACATTGAACTCTTTCATCAAAGCCTGCTCCATATCACGTTCACGCATTCCGCTCATTTGTTGAGCAGTAAATAACTCGCCCAATCGTTCGGCGAGTTGGTCCGTATTATGCCAGATTCGTTGTGAATAACTCTTACCTTCGAATGGTGTATCAAGTGCAGCCTTAACGTACTTACCAGACAATTCTTTAAACTGCGTTATCGGCTTATCTGGGGTAGTTTGAACTGCCACTATCTCTTTGTCCGTGGTCGGATTAACAATCCGTTTAACGGATGTTTCAGGCATTTCCTGCTTACTACTACTTGGCAACTCGATATCTTTACCAAACTCACCAAGCTTAATCTCACTATCAGCTTGCTTAAGCCCATCCTGAATAACTTTAGTGTACAAATCAATTGATTGTTCAACTTCAACGCTTGCTGCTTGCTTAACAGCAATATAACTCTTAGCTTTAAGCTCTTCCAGCCTAGTGATACGTCCTTTAGCAGCCATCTGCGACAAGTAATCAGTGACTTGCTTCATAGACTCTTTGTCAGTCACATTATTAGCTAATGCCCGCAACGTAACTAATTCTGTAGGACTCACTTTAGTATTAAGAATCTGCTTAGCTTCCGCCTCGGTAGTTTCAGCATCCCCAAAATATCGTTTGTAGATTTGATTAACTTCACCAGTCAAATAAGTTTGTGCTCGCAAGTATGCTTTAGCGATAATATCCGCCTTAGCATTAGCTGCATCATGCGCTCGTTGCTCGCTTTGTACCGCTCGAAGTTGCCAGTAGTCTAGCTTTCGCTTATCCGTCATCCGTTACACCTCCAAGTTCACCACTCGTAGGTTCTCAGGGTACTGCTCAGCAATGTCTAATAGACCGTGTAACAAAGTGTCACAAAGCACTGTATTCTTAGTATTCGGTTCAATTAGTCCAATAAAAAGGCCACCGTCTTCACTGACAGTGGCTTGTGATAGTTCATTAGTAATTGCTTGGCTCAATACTGAAACGGCTGCACATACAATGTCATAGCCCTTATTGGCCTGATGTGCGTGCCCCGTTATTTGGTAGCTTACTATCCGGTTTGTCTTGTACTGAAACTTTGCCAGAATCATCCGCGGCCACCTCCTGCTTATCAGTCTCCGGCTCACCACCAATTGCTTGCTGTTGTAGCTTGATGGCCTTTTGCTTTTCCTGATCCAACATATTCATTAATTCCTGAGGATCATTCGTTCCCGGCAACCATCCCAATGCTACAAGTTGTGGAATGACGCCTTCCGAGTTCTTAATATTGCTAATAATATCTGCCATGTTAACTGGAATATCAGGAACAATCGTAATTGGGGCGCCCGTAGCATCTACCTTTTGACCTTCAAACGTTAGCAAGTTCTGCATAAGCTGTAATCGTTGCCGAATACCACGTGTCAAATACCGCTGCTTAGTCGCTAGTAATTGAAGTAGACCAAACAGTTTATATTTCATTGCTTCACCGCTAATCGTACCTGCAAAGTTCTCATCATTCATATTAGGAACGTATGACGTTTGATGAATGTCGTCTTTAATTGACTTCACTAATACTTGTAGCTGTGATTCATCGAAGCTCTTAGTTAGCCATTCAACGCCAGCACCTTGATCACCTTTGCCAGGTGCTTCAAGTACACCATCTTTTAAGTTTGTTTCCTCACCGTCTTCGCTGTCGAGAGTGAACCCATAAACTACCAGCAATGCATCCACAAAGTTCCGCTTGTCAGTGATACGGTCTGATTGGAGTTCGTTATACGCATCAATCAAGCTAATGGTTTGTTCAAAGTCACCCTGTCGTTCTTCATTATTTCTATATTCAATTAGCGGGACGCCCTTGAAATAATGCTGAATGGCTTTTGGCTTGTCTACTAAATTAGTATCAGATAACACATAGCCTGTCTTAGTTCGGTATTGAATGATCCAGTTTGCCGTATAAATAGTAATTAGATATCCGTTAGTATTGCCCAGCAAGTCTTTCTTTTCAACGTAGTAAATCCCAAACAATGGATTCTTATCTAAAGTATCATCGGTAACTAGAACGCAGCCACGTGGGTCAATCTTTTCAATAGCTAGCTCAACGGCATCGCTTGACGTTTGCTTAACGTATAGCAACTCATACGCGCAACCAAACACACTTAAATCCTTTTCCAGTTCAGTGTTGTGTGAATCAACATCCATCCGGTCTTGTGCGTCCGTAATAGCTTTAATATCTTTGTCTTTCGCTGGTGCGATGCTAACGGGATTACCAGTTGTAAAGCCTGTAATCATATCAGTAATATACTTCGCATGATTAGTCATAACTTTCTCGTCCGCACGTCCTAATTTTTCACTATCAAGTGTCCGCGTTAAAACGTCTTGATTGCCTTCATAATAATGTTCTAGCGCGTTATAGCGTTCGAGTCGTTGCCGTTGCTGATTGATAGCATAATTGATTACCTCAAAACTTGGATTATCAATATCGCCCGCAAGCTCACGATCAACTGTTACATTAGAACCACGCTTCTCTTTTAAGTCAAATTGCATTCGTACACCTCCTATCCTCTCAATTGTCTTGGCTTCTTAGTTACTCGTGCCTTAATGCCTTCGTGCATGTTGTAGATAGCGTAACGAACCGCATCCATTACATCATCGTTTAGCTTGACTGGCAGCCCTGTGCCCTTGTCCCACACATACATATAAACTTCATCCAAGAAGTAATGATACCCGGCCTTATCAGTACCCACTTTTTTGTTATCCATTGCTTCTTGGACAACAAAAAAGTGGCCTTGCTTCATGCTCTTAGCCACTGACTCAATCCCTGATAATATAGACTTCTTTGCGTTATAGCACTTGATTGCTTCACGCTGGAATCGTGCAACGTGTTCAGGTCGCGCGCTATCAGCCCAGAACTTAATCTTGCCATACCGCTGCTCGATATCCTTAGCAACTTCTACCCAGTAATCAATCTCTTCATACTGCCGGGTATGTTCCTCAACTAGATACGTATTGCCAGCATGGTCATCCGCCATAACAATAATCGTACCCTTATGCTCATAGCCCCAATCGATACCCGCATAATAAGTTAGATTGCTTGGCAGTTTAGAATGTGGAATCATCATGGCTTCCTTATTGAAGTCACGATAAACCATACCTTCACCAGATACCCACAGACCTAAGATAGAACGGTCATAGAACATCCCTGACGGCGTACCGGCTTTCATATTCTCAACGTACTTAGTCGGTAGGAACGTGTTATCATCAATCGTAAAATGGTAGCTGACAACGCCCGCCTTGGGATCCTTATTATCGATGTAACTAGCTTTCAAGTAATGTGTAGGTACATCCGGGTTTGTATCGCATACAATGCGTGCGTCTTGTGCTGAACAACGGTTTAGAATTTCATTGAACACTTCTTCATTAGCAAGACTGGCTTCATTGACATACGCGCCAAATGACGTCATACCACGGATGGCACCAAGCCCAGCAATAGAGCCGGTAAACGTCTGAACAATCTTTACACCGAATAGCGTGAACGAATTATGCTTGTCGAACTGGAAATCAATACCATACTTGTTAGTTAGCTCTTGTAGGACGTTATTCTGTAGCGATTTACTAGAATACCCAGCAAGGATAAACATAGGCTCCTTGACGCCTAATCTATCAGCAACGGCCCGTACTCGACGTAACTCCATTAAAAACACATCATTATCGACTACCGTCTTACCTGAACGCACAGCCCCGTAATTAATCAACAAACGCCAATCAGTCCGCCGCAGTGTCTTTAATACTTGAACTTGCTTAGGCGTATATAACTCATTTATTGCCATCATTGTCACCATCCAACACATTATCTAACTTATCTAGATACTCAGCTACTTTAGTCTCTGTATTATTACCATCAACATTTAAAAGTCGTGCCTTGGCCTCTGCAATATCAGCATCAGCTTTCAGCTTGCGGACTTTCTGTTCGTTGACATTGTTGTCATCATCACCAATCAGCTTAGACAAACTATCCAATGCTTTCTGCTTATCGTACAGTTTGACCACTAAGCCATCCTTGCCACGGTGGATATCCTGTATTAGCGTCCAATCAATCTGATCACTCGGTTTCAAGTAAATGTCAGCAACATGCTTCTTGACTGGATTATCGTCTGTGTCGAGGAACACATTACCATCCGTATCTGCTACTAGTTCTTCATGCACCTTGTAATCTAGTACATCACCAAGGCTTGCAAAAGCCTGCTTAGCATACTCGTTGGTGATATCGTCGATGGTTACGAGCAACTCGGAACGCTGCTGCTTCTTTAACTCAGCGAGTTGTGCCTTTACGCTAACATTGGCTAACATCCTTGCACCACTCGCATGCGCTGTATCATAATCACATTTATAAGCTTTCATATATGCCCAGGTTGCGTTAAACCGTTGCAAATAAAAGAGGCAGAACAGTTTCTGCTTATCTGTAAGCTCACTGTTTGCCTCTAGTTCATCGATTATTTTAGGTGCAACCTTGGGTGCATTCCTTTTACGTTTTGGGTGTACCTCTTTGGTGGTAGATGCATCCCGTTTCCAATGATCGCGTGTTCGCCACGACTTAAGTGTATTGACTGGCACACCACACTTAGCTGAAATAGCTTTGTAAGCCATCCCTGACGCGTAGTCCTTACCAGCCTGTTCTCGTTTATTCATTACATACCACCTGCACCTCCATTTAATAGCTTGATTAATCTATTACTTTTCGAGTAAGTGAATTCGAATTGCTAGCACTTGTGCATATGTCTCCATGGCTTTTGCTTGAATACCGATAAGTTGTCGTTGCGCATCCGGAATCTCTGAGTTACCAGCAGCAGGCCAAGCTTTAGAAATCTTATCCATTAAATCGTCATATTCAACTTGTAACTTCTTCAACAATTCTTTGTTCATAATAATTACCATCCTTTATTTTCTGAATTAAAAAGTTAAATTTTATAGCAAATATTCTCAAACTTCTTGTAGGCATCAAGGTAAATCTCACTCTTATCACCGTTGTAGGTAAGCTCGTAGTACATTCCATCCGGCAATGTGGTACTTGCCATAGCTTTGTTATTCTGTAGTACCTTAGACAGCCAAACAATATATACATCATCTACTGTAACGGCATTACCATCCGTAGCATCTAAATGCTTGGTTGCATAGTCCGAAACTAATTGCTTACACTTTGTAATAAACTTTTCATTGTCCATTTTTATTAACCACCTTTTTATTCTTGTTCAAATTAAAAGCGCCCCGCTTTCGCTTAGGACGCTTCTTCTTATGTTCAGGCCAATTGGCTAAGTCATGATCTATCTTGCGGTCAATGGCCCATTCTAGGCCCTCCGGCGTGCGCTTGATTCCCATTACGACCACCAACCTTCATGACGACCAATCGCCAATAATACTTCGGTGACCAGCGCCACCACGACGATAATTACTAACGTTGACATTGCTGCCACCTCCTACATTTATGTATCAAAAAAGCCCGGGACCGACCGGGCTGCTAAACTAATAAACTCGCCATCAGTTCAAGAGAGGAGCTTCCTCCTTATTTACCCTGCTGGCTATGTGCTCGGTAGGGATTCGCACCCTACATGACTGTTGTAAATAGCTTAGGCACGGATATGGTCGTATTTCAGACTAACTCCACGGGCGAATTACTATCTATTTACTTTTGAAGGCTGGTAGCTACTCGAGCCATTTATGTGCCGCCATTTACCGCTACCTTTGCTCAAACCTTTGTCTCTCACCCGAAGCGTCTGCCTTATTCCGCCACAAGCACCATAATCAGTTTTAGGTCATAATCAGGACTAACGCTAGGTATTACGCTACCCGCGAAGCAACGTGATTGATGTGGAATCGAACCACATACGGAGGCCAATCCGCCCTCTCCCAGTACGTCTACCAGTTACAATCACACCTAGAACATCCACTCGTCATACAGTTTTGGCTCTCATGAGATACCGTTCTGCATAACTATGTCGCTGACGGGGGTCGAACCCGCATCTCACCGTGGCTTACCAATTAGCCCACAACGACTACCAGTCTGTAATTTTTTGGAGTCGTACTGCACTCAATTGCACTTGGCATACTACTAATTTATCATGTTTATAGGGGTCAAAAGTATCAGAATAGTCTCAACTTAGATCATATAATCCCATTCCCCTAGCACAGTCCGCAATGAATTGTGACTTTAGTCGAAATGCATTCGCACGACTCACATTAATTAAATGGTTGGTAATCAAGCCATCAATCGTGTATTGTGGCCGCCTGCAGAAATACAGCTCTTTAATAATAACCTCAGTATCGTTACCCACACCATTCAAGCAATCATCAATTATGTCTCGCTGTCGTTTCAGCGCGTTAATGCGCCGATCCTCATCAATCGTAATCAACGTGTCTAACGTCTGGGTACCATACTTATATTGAGCTTTGCCGCCACCCACGTTATCATCACCCGGTGTCACTGGGTAGCGCAGTTCTTGCTCACGTTCTTCGATATACTTGTCAATCTTTGGATAGTCCCGCAAGATATCCTCCACCTTGCGGATAGTCGAACGTTTCAAGTCCATCCCTCCTCATTCGCATCCGTGGCACTCGATGTAAGTAGCATCCGCCTGATCATCGATGCTCTCAATCCAATAATCATTACCGTGACCATCAGAAAAATATACTTTCGAGTTTATATTTTCACAGCCTTCTAACTGGCTGATTAGTTCTTCAACAGTCATGTCACCCTCCTACAAATTACAAATATTATTTAACATTCATAAGTTCATTAGCGCCTTTTCTATCTCTGCTGGCGTCTTGTCTTCCATGCCATCGAATTCCTTAAACCTGACTGCTCTAATATCAGTCCATGCTTCGGGATCAATGTCATATCCACATACGTCAGGCTGGTATGCTTTAGTCTTAGCGGCAGATACAGAACCTGCAAACACAATAGCATTGCCTGCATCTGGGAAATCATGAATAGATAGCCTATACGCTTTCACTAGCTATTCCTCCTACATAAAATAACGTTCAAACAAATCTCCGTGAATCAAGAATTGCTCACCATTAGCATCCTCGATAATCCGATCATCAAGTTCAATGCTCTGCCTACGATATTGGTTGTCCTTACCATAATTTGCCAAGAAACCATAGCCCCAAACATCATCCCAAATAAGCCCATGGAATTTATAAATTGTTTGCCATGTATGCCTTGGTCTATTATCACGGCTAGCCCGACTATCATCTTGCTCACGCGCTTTTTCAAACTCCGCACGCACTTCTTCACTAAGCCTTTTAGTAACTCTAATCACCTTGAATTCACTCGGTCTTGCGATACATGTTCCAATTTCCAAGTTACTCACTCCCTACATAAAATAAGAATTTTAATTAAAGTTTCGATCACCATGTGATTGAATAATTGCCCAAAGAATCTCTGCTGCAGGTCTTCGACGATGCGATTGTTGGCTTTTGACATCGAATTTTTTACATAATCCCGTCCAAGCCTTGTTAGGACAAAGAATTGCATCAATATTACGTGGGATTTTAAGTTCTGCTTGTAGCTGCTCCGCTAGCTCTGTAGTACAAACCAGATAGTTTTCATCACCGTAGAACGTAAGTCCATGACCTGATTCAAAATCTGCCATCGATGATTTAACCTCATAGAACACAAACGTGCCAAGTTCCACACTAGCGGGCTCGATAACATACCCCGGCGTGTACGGCTTAAAGCCAACATAATCAACTCGGCGTTCGCCCTGCATATTCTTGTCAAAGTTAACCTCTGGGCTCCAATACATGTGATTATTCCTTAACTTCTTTTCGATTAGGCCACTTAACTTGCCAGTGATCTCAGGTCGGTCACTCATTTAAACACCTCCTATAAAAATGGTCTGGTGCTCATCACCACATAACCGGGCTTCTGCTGATAAGAGGTAATGTACGTTACATATGCGGTGATTTCACGTCTCGTATACTTAGATCCGTCCCATTCACGCAACCGAAGCTGGTCGCCAACTTGAAAATCACGGTCGTTGTAGCGGATTTCAAAGTTTTTGATTCCTGCCAGCTGTGCAGCCATGTACTCTGGTGCAATCTTTAACTCATGTACTTTACTCATCATTTCGCCACCTTAAACAGTCGCTCACCGCATTCTGTACAATAGCAATACTTACTGGACTGGGTGCTGGTACTCGTAATGCTGTCGAACATTCCAGAATTGTCAACTGCCTCTCCATCACCACGAAAGCGAAAAATTGTTTCGCCTGAAACTTTCTCAGCTATGAAGAAATCATTCTCCCCACAAACTGGGCAATATGTGGTGTCATAAGAATCAACGTCACCGATTTTAGCTGTCATGTTGTCACTCCCATCCTTGAAAGAAACGATGTTCCTTACCCCAAGCGGTTTTAAAATAACGATTGAAGCACTCATATCGTCGCTCTGGCGTTAAACCATCGTAATAGAAACGATTCTGCTTGTACTTACGTCCTCTGGTGTGCAATGCACGAATCCAATTGCCACTAGGATAGGTGTTCATCATTAAGCGAATAAAACCTAGCAAGTGGTCATCCGTTCTTTCAGCTCTGCGTAAATATTGGAACCACTGTTCATCCGTAGTAATCGGTTTAATCTTCATGCGGTTCCTCCACTTGGTCCCAGTCCAACCACACACGGGCAAAATTATCTTGTAACGATATCCATAGCTCAATAGATTGGTAATTTCTAAAATAGTCTTGAACATCTGTGGGCATATCAGTCTCCACCAACGCAGACGCAAGTGAACGATGCTGGTACTTACATTTCTCAATATAATCAGCAACCGCTTGTGGAATCACCGGCAACTCAGCATACGTCTGCTTAAACACATCATCAGCAATCGCCCAGTGCTCGCCTTTATCCCCTGTGACAATCCAATCGCCGTAATTAATTCTCATATCACTATTTACTGTTGGTAAATGGAACGCTGCGCTAAAAGGTTCTGGCTGTGTTAGCTTATACTTTCTAACGATCTGAACAAACTTAGCATCATTCGTGTCGTTGAACTGCTCAGCCATGATAGTTGCCGTCTTGTGATACATTTTAATCATCACTAGCCCTCCTTAATTTCCTCAATACGCCCTGTAATATAGCTAACTAGTGCCATTAGCACAGCTACACCATAGAAAATGAATAAGTCAAAGTGCGAGGTAATATTGAACATTGAACGCTGCAATATATAGGTGACCAGAAACACCCACATCGCTCTTATATAACTCATTCACTTACCTCCAATAGGTCAGCATTGCGATGAATGTCGCCAATAACTTCAAATTGATTGCTCCAAGAGTCGTGTAGGCACGGTTCAATTAGATGTTGACCCGCTGGTCTTAAGAACACACCGGGACGACCAAACAAATCTCTTGCAACTATTTCATTAATGGTTGGCTTCATCATTAATTCACTAGCATTTGACCACGTCTTAACAATGCTACCAATATAGATTGGCTCGCCTTTAACGTCATCACCCTTACCGGTGTACTGCTCAACAGTCTTACGGTCTACTTCAACCCACCATTTAGGCAAAATATATTCGTCGCTAACATCTTCAACGTCTCCGATAATAAATTTACGATTGCCATAATTAATTAAGTTTCCATATACAAACGCACCATCATAATCAGCGTCAATAGATTCCATCCCTTCGCCATCAACTAACGGAATACCCCTGAACTTCGCAATTATATTTCCCTCTGCAATCATCTTTCAAAACCTCCTTAGCCAAAATCCTAATATAGGTGCTCTTCGACACTCGTTTTTAAGAAGCTATAGAACTCGGCGTATCGGTCAATCTGCTGAACTTGCTCAGTAGCCACCTTATCAAGCTTATTTAACTCATCAAATAAGTTACGGATATGCTGAACATCAAACTTTCCGTCGCAATCAGAATGCAGGAAGAAGTCTTGTAACATAGCAACTTCAACAGAATCATCACGATTACACCGAAGCCAGATATCCTCCCATGGTTGTCTGTCATTCTTTACGTAATATTCAAATCCAAGTGGGATTGCCAGCAACTCTCTAAACTTTTTGAAGCCACCATAACCAATGTCGAAGGTGTCTACCTTAGCATTGGATTGGTCTTCCTCATACTGATCAGATAACTTATCATACACATCACAATCAGCCTTAAACCTTTCAGGATGGTTGCGATAGGCGAAACTATTCGCATCCGGATAGTCCCAGATTCCCTCTGGATCCATTAACTTAGTCCGCTTCTTGGAAATAATTACCAGTCCCATTTAATCACCCACCTTATATGGTGCATACTCATGCTTAACTCGCTCACGTTCTGAAGTAACATGACTGTGCTTGTCCGCGTTCATCCGCATCCGTCGCCGTTTCTTCTTGATAGCTGACTTCTTAGTGTGCTTTCGTTGTTTAGTCATTAGTTGTCTCCTTTAAAAATTACTATTGCTGATGGAAAAGGCGCTGGGGCACTACTAATACCATTAACTTCAAACTTCAATCTTCCACGCAAAAATTCAATATCCGCACTAGGAAAAATATAATCATGCCAATAACTGGTGTCCGTTCGTGACGGTATTAGCATTACCAAACTTTGGCCAGTCCTTAGTCTTGTTTCAGCAGCCTTTCGCACCCACAACTTTAACTGTCTACCATATGGCGGATTCAAGAATAAGTTACCTTCCAATCCCCCCCAATTTTGTTCCAGCGCATTATCCTTGATAGTAAAATAGTCGTTACATTTAGCGTTATTATCACTAGCAGCTAGATCCCACCCAAAATGATACTGTGAATCAAGTTTGTTAAAAAATCTCTGAGGTGTTTCCCAATCTTCTTTATTCGATGTAAATAGTGACTGATTAATCATTTTAAATCCTCCCCGAACGCTTCAAACGCCCGCTTGCGTTCCTCGTTAGTTGGTTCCTTGATGATTATCATGCTGTGCTTTCTTCGCTTTCTCTGCATGCTCCTTCATGCGCCGGTGCTTCCGTTTAATCGTTGAACGCTTCTCAGTGTGTTTAGGCATTTAGTCCTCCGTAATGTAGTATTTGTTCTCGTCAATCGCGCGAATACGTCTATCAATCCAAACGTTACTGTGCTTTAGCTCCCGAGACGTCCTAGTTTTACCATGCTTGCCTTTCATGACTAATTTAATGGCATTATACTGGGTGCGCGTAATCTCCGTGTAATCGCCTGATACGGCCTTAATTCCGGGCATCTTATGCAGGTTAGCTAGTTTGCTAGGAGGTACGTTATCCATGCTGCCATATCTCGCTTCTAGCTTATGAATTACTTCCAGCTCTTTCGACCAATTTTTGCTCGCCATAGACTAACTTCCTTTCAAGCTCTTGTTCGTAATGAGCGTGTATCTCATTCGTACAATTCGGGCATGGGGCAAACGTGAAACCATAACTCCCAAGTGGTTGCTGAACAACTTTACTATCATGACATAATTCACAACTCATACACTTCTGACTCCTTCCATGTTGTCAAACAGCAATTGACAGCTAGTATCCTTAGTATATAGACGATCAACTGTTTTGCCGTCGTACATACTTTCTAATTGCTTACGTGTGTTGTTAGTCGTAATGATGGTTATATGTTTGACTTCGTTATGATCAAAATCGCAACGAGAATTCGCCACTTGATACATCAGTGTCTGCAAATCTTTGTGTACTGGCTTGTAGAACCCTTTTTCAGTTGGCTTACCGCCTTCAGTACCAAAGTCGTCTAAAACTAGAACATCAACGTTTTGCATGTCTTTTAAAACGTATAGTAACCGTTGACGTACGTCCGGTGCTTCGTATTTCTCATTTACCAGTCGTAGCAACTCAGCTGTTGAGACAAACATTGCTGTCTGCCCTACGCTCATTAGCTGATACATAATTGCTAGCGCTAATGATGTTTTGCCAACGCCGGGTCCGCCTGCAAGTGCTACGTTGAACTGGTTAGTCTCTAATTGCCTAGCTAACTTAAATGCTTGATTGCCAAGCTCTCTAGCTTTAGCTTGATTAGGCTGTTTATCAACCTGCCAATCATTAAAGCTAAATCGTAATGGCACACCTCCGGACCAGACTGACATACGATAGTAATACCGTTTCCGATTAGCAATTATGCCCGCATTAGCTCTATCAATCGTTTGATGATCCAATTCTTCTTTAGTTGGCAACTTATTCGTGTCAATGCCTCTAGCCGCTACTACTTTTTTAATCGTGGCTTGATTGAATAGTTTCGTTACGTTTTCCATTATCCAAACCAGTCCTCTCGTGATTGCGGTTGCCGGTTGTTTACTGACTGGTCATTGAGATAACCTTCAAACTTAGATGCTTGAAATAAAGTCACTGGACGCAAGTATTGATTCATTTCAGGATTGTTCAACCACTTAGCGCACTGGTTATCAATAACTTTTTTCATCTCGTCAACAGTAAATCCACCGTCTTTATAACGTGCAATAATCAATCGTTTATTAGCATCAGTGTGTTTGAAATGTTTGTCTGCTTTCTGGTTAAGATAATCAATGACAGTTTTCCAATCGAATTGTTCGGCGTCTGCCGTACTATGTTCTTTATTACTTGTATTATTAACTGTAGTATTAATACTTGTATTATTATCTCTCTGGTTTTTCAGTGTAGGGGTAATCTGGTTTTTAGGTATCCCCCAACCGAAATTCTGATATACCTATGCTCGATTTCAAGTGTACCCTCTTTATAAATTACATCACGTGAAATATGACCATTGATTTCTAGCGCCTTTAACCACGTTTGAATTGTTGACTTAGCCACACCATACAAATCTGCAAAGTAGCTATCACTTGCCCAGCAATACCCTTTTTGATTACATAAGGCTGTTATCTCGCCATACAATAATGACGCTTTTCCCGGAAGGTTATTGTCATACCTAACACTTGCGGGAATAATGGCGTAATAGTTTGGTCTTTCAACTTTTTTCGTCATATCAGTTCCTCCAATCATGGGCATTCCACCCACCCGGTGTATTAGTCACTGCTGTATTTACCTTTCAAGCCAATTCGTTTTAATGTTTCTTTATCTAGTTTTATCCCATCTACTGGTACATGGTACTTAGCGCTGAACTTATCTGGTCCAATCTGTTCAATCTCACCGTGATGCTTCCGGCACAATGCCATGACATAACGTTCTGAATGGTCGACCTTAGTCCTATCGCCACCCGAGCCAATCGTTGACCCAACTACATGATGGATATCAGCACGATTACCACAGATCATACAGACACGGTGACGGCAACACTGAAACAAGTAATACTCTTGATCACGAGGTAATAGCTCATAGCCCTTCTTGAACGGTACGTGCCACTCAAACATGAAGTCGATAACTAGGTCAAGGAGCACATTAGCATCACTCACGGAGGACGTAGTGACGTCTGAGAGACTAATATGCTTGCCAAATGTGAACGCTTCGTATTGCAGATAGAATAGATTCTTTAGAAAATCCGTTGGCATTCCCGACCATGTATAGATATCGCTCAGCAGAGCAAAGAATAGTCGCCGTTGTTGCGGTCTAGCTTTCCGTATATCAGCTAGCTCCCAGTCCATATAGAATTGTCCAGTCGTCCCGCTCACTGTCTCGATATGATCAAGATTAGGCTTCTCATCAAGCATCGTGACCAAGTAGTATTGTCCATCGTCCTCGATTAGCTGCGTTCGTGAGCGTTGCATCTAATCACTCCCATGCAAGGTTGAACTATTCTGCAACTTGGCACTTAGTCTCTCCCAATCAAAAGGGCATGCCGTTGGGCACCTGATCAAATGGTTGCCCGCCATTATATTCAGATCTTGGATTATTAGTCGTAGTCCCGGTATTACCTGATTGATTACCGAAGCCTCCGCTCGGCTGACCGCTTGGAGCACCAAAACCACTGTTAGAACTATTTTGATTACTACCAAAGCCACTACTTGATTGACTACCAAAGCCCCCGGTACTGCTGCCACCTTGTTGACCCTCAGGACGTCGTACCCCATTAGGCTTACTACCATCTTGCATGTATGGTTCGTAACCCTTAACAGTTAGATAGATTTTTCCGTTGTTTCCAACTTCCCAATCCACTGTAATTGCCAACTTGTTACCTACAGCTTGATTGACGAATTGTTCAATGGAATCAAAGGCCGAACCATTTTGGGCGCCTAAGGCTACTGCAATCGTGCTGAAGCGTTTGGCAGAAAGCTTAGCTTTATCCTCGGTCGTGCCATCCCAGATTTCGTTGTCAAAGCGGATCATGCCGCCTTTATACTGGCCGTCCAAAACCTCATAATCGAAGACTGCCATAGGCTTGTTGGTTGATTGGCTTTGCTTGTACTGAGAGCTAGACGCGATGACCACGTTGTATTTTCCCGCTTCCTCAACTGATTGACCAAAAGTATTGCTTGAATCTACTGTAAAAAGTGCCATTGTTATTTATCCCCTTTATTTTGTTTAATTAGTTCGCCTGCTTTGATTAACTTGCGATTGTCAATTCGGTTCTTTGCATGGTTGCCCTGTTCTGGGTCCATGTCGATCATTCGTTCACCACCACTGAGATAGATACGCCCAACTAAATCAAACATGCTCGTAAAGGCGTTAAACGTCTTCTCGTTCAAGTCGGCTTGGAATCGACCTTCGCCACTAATACCTGATGATCCATTATCTAATTGGTGAGCAGTCGCAAATACGGTCTTTCCACTCTCTTTAAGGATGGTGCCTAGGTCACGGAACCATAGTTGCAACTTCTGATAATTCTGCCGGTTGTCCTTCGCAGCATTATCAATGTTTTCTAGTACCAAGTTCTGTAATGCAGTAATGTTGTCTAATGCAATAATCTGATATTTAGCGTTTTGTATAGCACGCATAATGGCCTGTTCAACCATTGATTGAATTTGAGGCATGTCAGCATGTTCGAAAATAATAACATCAACATCTTTATCACCAATAAGCACGTTGCTCGACATATCGAAACTGAACAGTAATTTATGCCCGGTAAATTGTTTAATTAAACTAGTCTTGCCAGTGCCGCCGTCACCATAGATAAAATACATGTTTGGTATTTCTGGAATCTTTCCATCCTCATAAAATTTCATTTATTCCACCGCTTCAAATTTGATTCCGTTCTTTTTCATATAGGTTGCAAGTTCCCACATTTTGTCTTTGGTCGCTGTAATCTTCAAGGTACGAGTCAATGACACTACCTCACCCGTATTGGTATCTACAATCTTCCCGGAATTAGTTTCCTTTTGATGTTCCGCAGCAGCCTGTTGCTCAAGTTCCCGTTGGCGTTGACGTTCCTTAGCCATCTCAACTTGTCGATCAATTGCTTTTAGCAAGTATTGAACATCTTGTCCTTGTTTGAGTTGGTCAATCCAAGGAATCGAATCCACACCGACGGCCTTGGCATAATGCTCAATCATCGATGTGTCATTAGCCAACTTGTCCGCAGTATTCTTAATAGTTGTCATCACTGACGCAATCTCATTTGTGAGCTGTTTGTTAGTCATGGTCTTATTCAGCCAACGAGGATCAAATTCAATTACCTCAATCTCTACGCCATAGTTTGGGGCCATCTCCGCAATCAAGTCCCGCACATCGGTTTCACGCTTCTCACGGCGTTGCTCTTCCAATTCACCTAGTCCAGCGTCAATCGGATCAATAACTAGATCAATACTGGCTTCTAGTTTCTTAACTTCCTTTTCAAATGCTGCTAAAGGCTCGTTATACCCACGTTTAATTTCTTTGCGCCGTTCGTCTAGTGCCTTCTTTAGTTTGTTTAGTCCTGCTCGGACGTTCTTGGTATCTTTGACATTATCCTCAGTGATTACAAGATTAGAATAGCGCGATATATATTGCGCAATAGCCGCTTGCAATCCTTCCAAATTATTGATAATGATTGGTGCTGGTTGATATTCTACTGTGTAATCTGGCAAGTTAATCAATGAGTTATCCATTTAGGCAAGCCCCCGTAGTTTATTTAGTTGTTCGTTGTCAAAGTCTAATTGACGATACAGCTTAGTCAGTGATACAGTGTCACCAATCCAAATGCTGTCAATCAATGCCTTAACAATCGCAATATGCCACTCATACATTTCTTTCATGCTAGCCACCCCCACAGCCGTTGCAAAAGTGATTGCTTGGGCGTATCATTAACTCGAAAAATGATTTGATTTATATCTAATCTCGTACCCGACACTGGTTGCACCCGGTGTTGGGTATTTTGTTGTTCCAGCCAAATTTCAAATGGCTTTCGTGGTACTCTTCGCACTTGAATCACTCCTTAATTAACTACTGATAGCGCTGAGACAAATACATCGAATTGATGCCCTTTGTTTTCAACTACTGCAATCTGCCGTGACGACTTGCCAAATGAGTCCGGCTTGATTGCAACGACTGTACCTACACCACCGTTTAGCAACACTTGTCCAACTGACTTGGCTGTCGGATAAGTCACGCGGTCGCCTACTTTAATTTTTCCATCGGTATACCCCTCTAATTCCAGTAACATGAAATGCCACTTACCATCATCAGTTGTTCTTGGATTCCAATAATTAATACCACGCTCAACTAATTTATCTAAAAAGCATTTACGATATTGCTTACTGCCTTCCTTGGCAATACTGTTTTTATAGATTGTGTATCGAATGGAATTCAACAAGTCAGACTCATCCTTCACAATCTTTTCCCATTGTGCTTCCTTACTACGCTGTTCCAACGCAAAATCAATTTCATCCTCATTACGCATTAGTTTTGCCTCCTAGATTCCAAACCAATTTTTAACTTCGTGACGCTTACACCACAACGCTGTTAACGCCCATGTTAGTAGCACAGTTGCTACCCAATTTGGTAATACAATCATTGTTATTCCTCCATCCAAGCTGTTATCAATTGACGCTGCCCGCGTATTTGATTTATTCCATAATTGATAAAACTGCTTGTTTTAATTCGTTTGGCTCGTAGAACGTCTTAGCTGAATTGGGAATATGACGCTCAATAAGCTTTACTTGTGGTTGTCCCTTAACATACGTGTCAAAATACGAACGTGACATGCACAATATTTCAAATGCTGCTGCACGATCAACTAACAGGTATTCCCTGCTAAGCTTTTCAAGTAATGGCGCTAATATCGCATGAGCCTCCTGCTTAGCAATATCGTCATAATGTTCAACTAAAGCTGTGTCAGCCATTTTAATCACCTCTATTCAATGTCTAAAGCAGTCTGCCGAATAATCGTCTTAGTCGCTGTTGATGGTTCCCAGTCGTTGATGTAGTCCATTACCATTTGATAATGTTTCTTACGCAGCATTGACCGTGAACTAACACCAGCAATCTGTTTAACACCACCGTTGATATCTTTGAATAACTTGCCCCGCTGCTCTTGCGTAATACTTCCAAAACTATGCCCAACTTCTGATACTCGCTGATTAATGCGACGAGACAACGCAACGTAATCTGGATTGGCAATAACTTGATCCTCTTTTAAGCTATGCAAGTCCTGTTCAACGCCGTCTAATCGTTCATTTGTTTCCTCATTAGCATCAAGTGCTAGTTTTGCTAATTCACGCGGTGATGTTGGCAATTTAATTTGTTGTTGTGGACTGAAATAGTTTTCCTCTAATTCATCAAACATATCCCATGCTTTGTCAGTACCTAACATTTTTGAATGACGGCTTGCGCCTCGTTTTGTCCACAAGTAAAGAATATTTGCATTTTTACCAACAAGGTCGAAATCTTCTACCTTGTCCTTAAACTCCTTCAAGAGATTTCCTTGTAAACAAAAGAAATGCTTACCTTCAATGAACTTGTTTTTATTGTTTGCGAAATTTTGCTTAATTGCCGTTGCAGTTGTTTCGTAAAAATTAGCTAACTGTTCAGTCGTTAAAATCAAGTCGCCATTATATTCAATCTGCTGTAATTTATTCATTGCAATCCTTCCTTTTTAATCTTTAATGTTTAAAACTTTGTAGATCTTCTGCCGGATCTCAACTGACTTAGGCGACATATCCGCATGAATAGCACGATTAAGTTGCTGTACACCTTCACCAATCAAATTAGCTAACTCAACTTGACTCATATCACGTTCAAGTAAACCAATTTTAATTTTGTTAGTGATAGCCCTGGCACTAACAATTAATTTTTCTTCAGTCATTCTGTCACCGCCTTGTTATTTTTTAATCAAGTTATTGCATTAATTTAGACAATCGTCTATAATAATGGCATACTAAATAAGACAATAAGTTACGTTCTTACAAGAATGACCCGCCAAAGTTGCCTCTTGTAAGAGCTGTTTAATATTGCTTAATTACTTGATGAATTAACTATAAGACAATTGTCTAAATAAATCAAGATAATTGTCTAAATTAATTTGTCGTATCTGGGAGAATATTGATATGACACTGTTCGAAAATGTAAAAAAATTAGCTAGTAAGCGTGGAATTAGTCTGCTACGCCTAAATGATCAAGCCGGTTTGGGTAAAAACGCTATTTATAAATGGAAAAAACAAAATCCAAGTACTGAAAACTTGCAGAAAGTTGCTACAGTTCTTGGTGTCTCTACTGCTGAGCTAACTGGTGAAGAGGATAATCCTGCACCAAAACATATTGACGTTGAAGACATTGTTAATGAGTCAGCAATGCTCACATCTCGAAATCACGCACTTTCAAATGAAGATCGTACAGCAATTCGAGCTTTACTTGAAACTTACCTAAACAGTAAAGAAGGACAAGACCGCCTACGTAAATTTGGCGGCTATGGTAACGATGGGCAAAAAACTGACAAGAAATGAAGTGATTAGATGATCTATGATACTTTGGACGAAGCGTTAACCGATATGCAGACATTAGGTACGTGGGACCCAGATCGTCTAATTAGCCACTACGGAATAACTTATCACTACACTAATGGCTTGCCTGATAACATTAAAGGCAACTCCATTCCTCTCACTCGAACATTTTTTATTAACGAGAATGTTGCCTCGCCTGTATTTGTTAAATGTCACGAATTTTATCACTGCCTATTAGACGACAGTATTGAACCACTTATAGATACTAGTATGGTTTCCAATAGCAAGATTGAAGCACGCGCTAACAATGGTGCTTACTACATTATGCTTAAGGATTATATTAATATTACCGGAATTGAACCATCCGACTTTGATTTAACACGGTTTGTAAAGTTCTACAATTTAGATTCTAAACATCTACTATTTGTTCGTAACATCGTAGAAAATGCTCTTGGAATCAAAATCAACAAAGGTGTTTTTAGTCTGTAGATTAATTGACCAATAGTCTTATGTCATTAAAAGGTGCCTATGGGGAATTTTATTGGGGAATAAATTTTTGGAGGAAGTATCATGAAAAAGGTTACTTTATTTAGTATTGCAGTTCTATCAGCCTGCACGATTAGTGTTACTACACCACTTCAAGCAACTGCTGAAACCTACTACTCTGCTACTGTTTCTCAACCAGTTGAAGGTGACGTATGGTTCAGAAACGTTGGTGATGGTACAGATACATTAAGTTATGAAAACGGTAAATGGGTACTAGAAATGAGCGACTCTGCCCGTCGTAAGACTGCATACCATCAGTATGTAGTAAATATCTATGAACCAAACACACAAGCAATATCTGAGGCACAAGCAAAACAAGATGCTTATATTGACAGTGCCATTAAAAACCCTAGCCTTTATCAGTCTCTTCCTGATTCTGAGACAATGTCTGTCTATGCTATGAGAGTAACTGATGGTCAAATTTTTAAGGGGACTGTTAGGATTCCAAAGGTGATTGTACCCAATCAGGTACCAATCAAAACGGCTAGTACTTTTGTAAATGATGATGTTCCTGTAATGCTATCAGTTGTAAATGCTGGGTCAGCCACTGACTCTGGATCCGAAAGTGGTAGTGAAAGTTCGTCCAGTGCTAGTTCAGCGGAATCAAATACCTCTAGCTCAGCAACTCAGAGCTCATCGGAGTCCAGTACTTTAAATTCTAATTCAGTCGATACTAGCTCAGCAAACTCATCGACTAAGAGCTCCAAAACTAATACTGATAATCAAGCTCAAAACGATGGAAGCTCCACTGCCACTACAAGTGCAGTGAAAACAACCACAGACAATACTGCATCAGCTACTACAAAGGCAGCAAAGACAACCACAAATAGCACTACACCAACTACTACTAAAACTGTTAGTGTACAATCGTCAGTAGCAAGCTCTGACAATAGTAACAACAAATCAAATAGCCAAGCATCTTCATCAGTAAGCAGTACATCTGCAATTAAGAAAGGCATTAACAATATGTTGCCACAGACCGATGAAGCTAAAAGTAATTTAGTTACTTTCGGTATTCTCACAATGCTTGTTAGCATGATTGGTTTTATTTCCATTTTCCGTTATAAGGATGGATCAAAAATATAATGCTATAACTTGTAATATCACCATGCTTTGGAGGAAAGACACCTTGAAAAATAATAAACCATGTCCAATTGATAAAACACAGCTAACCACATTTAATCAGTATCAATTGCAAGATGGTATTATCTGCCGAAACTGTGCTACCAAAATTGGCTTGATTAACGATAAACAGAACAATCAGATTGCTTTGGCTGCTAAGTCACTATTAACCGTTGCTGTAGCAAATGACTATTACAATAGCAACAAAGCACTAGATATAAACGAATTATTGAATACTTACAATAGCGAGCAGTCTGTTCTCGACTCAGATGATTCTGATGATGAATCATCTGAAGACACTACTACTGATACAGAGCCAAGTGAAGATAACAACCAAGAGTCCTCAGAAGTCACTACCCATAAAACAAAGAAAGAACCGATTTTTTGGAAAGGTGACGGTGCTACTGGGTTTGGATTTGGTGTCGGTGTGGGAATTGCTGTAGGAATTGTCAATATACTATTTCTCCATATTCCTTGGTTAGGACGAATTATATTTATTGCTTGTTGGCTAATCATTGGGCACAGCAAATCATTAAGTGAGCGCGGAGATAAATTCCTAAAAAGCGGAGATAATTCTCACGATTTAAATAGGCATCCAGCGTCTCAGAAAGAAAATAAACCGAAAACAAAAGTAATTTCTGTTGCACAAAACGCTCCTGAAAAATCTAAAATTTCGGGCAAAGCCCCCCATTGCCCGAAATGCAAATCTAATAATATTCAAGTTCTTGACAACAAACGTAAATTTTCTGCTGGTAAAACTATTGTTGGTGGAGTTGCATTTGGTGTCGCTGGAGCTTCAATTGGTGCTTTTGCTGGTAAGCATGGTAAAAGTTATCATGCCATCTGTATGCAATGTGGCAAAAAGTTTCTAATCAAATTATAAACTGAATGGTGATTTTACTCTGATCACTTGGTGGTACACGATTAAATAAATCACGTAAGCATCATTGTCAGGTTTGAGAGAAACCATTTTACAGAAAATGAAAATAGAACAGCGCATCCTAAGTTTAAGATTAAGATGCGTCAATCTGAAAGAATGTGATGTTATTAAACAGGAACCATGGGGACTACCAGTTGTAATCAGTGCGATGATAGCTGCTTTAATTGGAATTGCAACTGCCGCAAAACTATATGGCCTAACTATATCCGCAATTGCTGGTCTTGTCATTATTGCCTTTTGGGGCTGGGTATTATATGACAATTGTAAATCAGTATACACTCGTTTAAGACTATATACTGACCGCATCGAACATGATTACAAAAACGCCAAAGAAAAAGCGGATAAATACGATAATCTACTTCTGCAACAAACGATTATTGTATCTCAATCTAACAATTCAATCGGAACAACTTTGGAATCAACGTCAGATAAATCTAAAAGCCATACTCAGTCCCGAATTGAATAGATTTTTCCACTTCAAAAACAAGTTAGCGTTTACCAATACACAAAAAAGAAACTCTTTAACATTTAAAAATCTGCTATTTAAAGGAAGTTGGAAACAAAGTGGCTGAAATACATGCAGAAAAAATAAACTATTTATATAGTACTGATGAAACTGATAAACCAATAGCAAGGTATGGAATATCTAGCTTCCCTGTATCAAATAATTTCATTTTACAATCCTTGCTATTTGATTTTGAAATCGATAAAACATATCAAATAGTCATTTCTATTAGAAATAGCGAAAATATAAGCATAGTAGAAACGAAAAATATTTATAAATTAGACAAAACTACTTTGAATGATATTAGTTTCACAAATAAAGAGCATACACGAGCCAGTACTGTTATAAAAATTCATACTCCTATTGTGAACATAGTAGCTGAAGATATATATGAGTTTACATTATCAGTTAATGATTCAAACGATATTAACCTCGATACCAAAAAAACTTACGCTGCAATTCAACAAGACAATTAATTGGAGTAATTAATTGTCTATCACTAAAAAAGCACATCCCCTCCCGCCAAGAAGTTAGATGTGCTTCACCTGAAATACATAATAGGGATATCTCTACCCTTTTTACAACTTAAATAATAACGAAAGAAGGTGTTGCCTGCAAGTCCTTATTAATTGACGCTGCCCGCGTAATTAAGGAGAGCTTGAACAATGAAACTAATTAAATCTAAAAAGTATCAAAATATCTACTCGTATGAATCTAAAAAAGGCACCAAATATGCACTTAGGTTCGTTTATTACGACTTTACTGGTAAACGCCACGAGAAACAACAACGTGGCTTCAAAACTGAACTATTAGCCCATAAAGCAGAGTTAGCGTTGGAGATAAAATACGCCAATAATGACGTTCAACAAATACTAGATTCTTCAATGACCGTTGCCCAATGGATTGAGCAATTCGTTGCAATGAACACTGAACATTGGCGCCCAAATACACGCGTTAATTATAAAAACTCATTCAATAGATATGTTATTCCCCTACTTGGAAATAAGCGATTGGATCAACTGACCAAGCCTAAGTACCAGCAGCTTTTTATCAATCCATTATTAGAAAACTTGTCGCCGGCCACGGTCGGTAATCACAATCGAATTATGATGGCTCTCATCAATAGCGCTGTAGAAAACGATGTCCTTGCTAAGAATAAGCTACGTGGTATTAAGCTACCAAAAGGAAAACCACGTCAAGCGCTTAGTAAACAGGACCTTATCAAATTTAATCAACAACTTCCAAAGTCGCAGCCAGAATTCCATACAATTTTTTCATTGTTAGAGCTTACCGGTATGCGTCTAGGTGAATCAATGGCTCTCAGATGGACTGATGTTAATTTTGAGAAGAAAACTGTTAATATCAATAAGACGCGCAATGCACTTGGTACCGGTCCAACCAAAACCATGTCCGGTACTCGTATTATAGCCTTACCACAATCGCTGATTAAATTGCTTAAGCACTATTTACTCATTCAGAAAAAAATGTGTCTTCGACTGAAACTAAGCTTTGAATCTGATCACTTAGTATTCACATCGTCTAAGCATAACGTCCCTCTCAGCAGTGCAATTATTGATTACAATTTCCGCCAAGTTCTAAAAGATTCTGATATTGAATCAGATAAGTATGTTGTCCATAGCCTTCGCCATACCCACGCAACCTATTTACTGAACTCTGGTATCAATCCAGTCGACGTTGCTAAACGTCTTGGGCACTCGAATGCAAACATTACATTAGGCGTTTATGCCCACTCTTTAGATGGCAGTGATCAAGAAATAGCTAGCAAGATTGACAGCATCGTAAATCTATAACTGTGGGACATTTTGCGGGACATTATTAAATTTCCATGTCAAATGGCTTGATATATATGGTATTGAGACCGTTTTTGTTATACAATATGTAGTGCAATTTTTTATAAAGAGGGGCTATCATGGTGATAATAACAGCAGGAATGATTGGTGTCGGCAAAACCACTTTAACAGGGATGATTGCCGATCATCTTGGAACTAAAGCTTTTTACGAACCCGTTGGTGACAACCCAGTGTTGCCACTCTACTACTCAGATCCTAAAAACTACGGTTTCTTATTACAAATTTTCTTCCTTAACAAGCGTTTTGCAATGATCAAGAAGGCATTGGCCGATGACAACAACGTTCTCGACCGTTCAATCTATGAAGATGCCCTCTTTACCGCGGAAAACAATGCGGAAGGTAATATTTCTGATACTGAACTCGATGTCTACTTACAATTATTAGACAACATGATGACCGAATTGACTGAGCTTCCTAAAAAAGCGCCAGACTTAATGGTCTATTCCGAAACCGACTTTGAGACGATTCTTTACCGGATCAAGAAACGCGGTCGCGATTACGAACAATTTGAAAATAATCCTGAACTAGAATCTTACTACTACAAGATGTGGTCAGCTTACCGTAAATGGTTTGATGAATACGATGCTAGTCCTAAGATGAAGATCGACTTACAACATTACGATCTTGAAGATCCTGAGAACCAAAAAGCTGTCTTAGCACAGATCGACGCTGAATTAGCTAAGATTCGCGATACAACTACGGCTTAGTAAGAGTGGGACAAAAGGCGGGTTGCTACCGAGCATAGCCTAGGAATACGAATGATTGTGCATTTTCAATCGTTTGTATTCTTTATGCAACCGAGCGGATGGAGCAGCCTTTTGTCACACGTTTCGACAGTAAATATTTGAAAATGCAAAAAGCGAGTTTGGGCTCAAACCCAAACTCGCTTTTTGTCGTCCTTATACCGTCGCTCTCACACGCCGAGCTAATTCAAAATCATTGGTAATAACCGCCACTGAAGCTGCAAATAACGGTTCCATGGCACTCGGTTCATCAACCGTCCAGACACGTTCGGCAACCCGTTTTACCGGCTGGTAATGTTCCAGATGCAGTCCTTCTAAGTGTTCACTAGCTGCAAACTCATCAGGATTACCGATATGTGCTGAGGTTAAAAAAGCATACTTTTGTTGTGGCTCAAGCTGATAGGCCCGTTGCAACGTCTTGAGATTAAATGACGAGAATACCACTGGATAGACCAGATCAGTTTGCTTAACTAGCTGCAAAACGATCCGTTCAATACCAGGATAGTAATGCCGGTCAGTCTTAAATTCTAAGTTAAGATGAACCGCCTCCCCACTGACTAAGGCCAATAATTCAGCCAGCGCTGGCACAGGTTCCCCATTCGCCAACCAAAACTGTCGTAACTCGTCAAAATCATAGTCTGCGATTGCTCCATGTCCATCCGTGGTGCGGTCAATTTGTTCATCATGCATAATGACCGGCACCCGATCCTTGGTTAAGTGCACGTCAAACTCCAAGCCATCAATCCGTTGACTGATTGCGTAGGAAAATCCTGCTAATGAATTTTCTGGAAACTTCACCGGAACACCCCGGTGCCCATAAATCAACGACGTACTCGTCATCACTATTCAACTCTTTCCAATTAATTACGCCCGTTTGCACGGTTATTTGATTCTAACACTTTATTATACGTGTTTTCAGCGGTCGTCAACGACTTCTTGATATCTTCGCCAGCAAAAATCTGCTGCATGGCATTTTGAATGGCAGTACGAGCTGGCACCCAACCATCGACAAAGACCCCTGAGTTAGTATTATTCGGCTTAGTTCGTGCCAATTGATCACCAGAAACTGCCAATACCGGCGACTTTTTGAAGAGTGCCTTCAATTGAGGTTCATCCTTAGACTGTTTATTGACCGCTAAGTAACCCGTCTTGGCTTGCCAATCTGCTTGATTCTGCGCATTAACTAAGAACTTGGTAAATTCCCAAGCCCCATCTTGCACGGCAGCTGGCTTATCATTGGCAATCCAGAGTGCCGCCCCACCAACCGCAATTCCGTTAGCTTTAGTTCCGTCTGGGCGTGGATAGTACGTGACACCTAGGTCATTTTTCAGCGTCTTATATAACTGACCCGTTAACGCTGATGACTGCATGAAGATCCCTAAGTGACCAGATAAGAATGAGGCCGATTCGTTAGCTGAAGCATTGCCACCAGAACCAAAGTTCATAAAGTCGCCGGCGTCAATGTTTTCTTTGACCCATTCCATCGCCTTAATCGCAGCGGGACTGGTAAAGTCAGCCTTAGTGGCATTCCCCGTATGACCATTGTCATGATTAGTTAGCGGTACGCCAGCATTGGCAACCAATTGTTCAAATAGCCACGAATAAGCTTCCATCGTCATCCCTTTGACCTGACCGTGGGACTTGCTGTGGATTTCCTTAGCCACCCGGGTAATATCACTGTACGTTGGATCAACGGGCGGTGGTGTAATCCCGTATTTGCGTAAAACGGCTTTATTATAGTACAGTGCCGTTTGCGAGGCATTAAAAGTCATTGCCAGTAATTGCCCCTGCCGCATATCAATCGCCTTGGCTCCAGGAATAATCTGATCTAAATCATAGTGATCTCGATCTACAAACTTCTGCATTGGCGTTGTAAAGCCACTGTGATACATCTGACTAGTCGAAATATCCATTGACTGAAATAATGCTGGTGACGCCGCGGTGCCATGGGTGTTCAGAATCTTCTGAATCACGTCATTATAGCCACCTTCAAATTCAGCAACGACTTCATACTTAGACTGTTTACGATTAAATTCCTTAACATAGCTATCCAGAGCCTTTTGTCCCGGGCCCTTCATTTCATGCCAGAAGACAACTTTGGTGCGTCCCGTATCAGCATGTGCGCGCGTTCGGTTGTAGGCAAAGCCCCCTAGTGCTAGCAACACAACCAGTACTCCTACTAACCATTGCCAGTAACGTTGCCACCCTGTTTTTAAACTTGTCATTTTACTGAGCCCTCATTCAATCCAGATTTGAAGTAACGTTGACCCCAGAATAAAACAATTAAGGTTGGGATCACGACGATTGCCGCACTAGCCTGAATCAAGCCCCAATTAGTAGCCGTTTCTTCAGAATGGAGTTGGCGCAACCCATCCTGAACTGGACGAAGCCGATTAGAGAACGTCGTTAGCATTGGCCATAAGTATTGATTCCAACTACCAAGGAAGCTATACGCCGCCAGCGTCAATAAACTGATTTTCGAATAAGGCAACGCTACTTGCCGGTAAAATTGCCAGTGCGATAAACCGTCAACATCAGCAGCTTCTTTCAAGTCCCACGGAATCTGCTTAAACGCTTGCCGCAACATAAAAATACCAAACGCTGAGGTCAAGAATGGAATCACCATGACGGCATAGTGATCAAGTAGGTGCAGTGACCGTACTGTTTGAAAATTCGGAATGACTTCGGCTTCGAATGGTAACATCATCGTTGCCAGTACCACGTAGAATAGCTGCTCGCGATACTTGAATTCCAGAAAGACAAAGGCGTAGGCCGCAATTGATGCGAAGAACAAGTGGGCCGCCATTTGAATGAGCGAGATTACTAAACTATTAAATAAGTAGCGTAAGATGGGAGTCTGCGTGAAAGCATCGTGATAATTTTGCCACGATAAGTGTCCTTGCAACGATCCCTTAGCAATCTCAGTCGTTGGTAAAAAACTTGTCCATAATCCCAATATAAATGGAAAGATAATGACAAATGCTAGTACAGCTAACAGGAGATACTTAAACACGAGTCCGCTTCGGCGCCGAATACTTGCTTGTCCAGCAGTAGTCATTTCCATTAGTAATTCACCCGCTTTGCTAAAAGTTTAAATTGGATTAATGTGATTAACGCAATGATTACCGCTAAAACAATCGATTCCGTGCTAGCTAAGGCATAATTGCCATCAACAAACGCATCACGATAAACACGATAGACCAATAAGTTAGTCGCGTTAGTGGGTCCGCCAGCGGTCATCAGATCAATTAAGCCAAAGCTCTTAAATGATGAGATTAGAGTGATTACCGCAACGAAGAATAACGTTGGTGAAATCATGGGCAGCGTGATGTGCCAGAACTGATAACGTGAATTGGTACCCGCGACGTCCGCAGCATCATACAGCGTTTTGGGAACGGACTGCAACGCGCCAAAGAATATCAGGAATGTAAAACCGAGATGCATCCAAACACTAGTCATAATAACCGCAACCATGGCCCAGTGTGGATCCGTCAGCCAGTTAACCACTGGCAAATGTAACCCAACAGCTAGCTTGTTCAATATTCCAATCGACGGGTTGAACATGAATAACCAAAAGATGGCTGATACGGAAACTGAAACACCCATAGTTGAGGTGAAAATAGTTCTAAAGAACTCGATCCCTTTGATTTTTTGATTCGCAACGGCAGCCAGTAACAGCCCCACAATAATCGTGAAAGTGGCCACACCCACCACGTAGATTCCAGTCGCTTGCAAACTTGCTAAGTAACTCTTAGTCGCTAGCAGGTTCACGTAGTTTTGGAAACCAACAAACACTGTTGGTCGACCAAAGTTATCCGTCAAAAATAAGCTTAAATAAAACGTCCGTAGCATCGGGTAAAAGACAAAGATACTCAATACTAATAATGATGGCCCTAAAAATAGCCACGCGTAGTATTTATCATTACGTTTCAGTTCAAAGTTCTTGATTCCAGCCGTCACTTGACTACCGGTCTCCGGAGTAAGCTGTGGCTGAGGACGTCGCTTACTTGGCCGTAACGAGCTGATCATCAGTAATCCCTCCCTGCTCAACGATTAATTGTTGGTGGTCATCAAATATAAAAGCAGCACCCTTCGCAGTCACTTCAATTCGTTGTTCAATATCAATTTGAACTTGACCGGCCTGAACAATGCGTACTGGAACCCCGCTATCCAAGATAGCCTCAATAATCGTTTGTTCTCCCAACGTCTCCACGTTGATCACTTGGGCATTGCCAGTATCCCCGATCACTGTTGTTGCGATTAGTTGGTTTGGCCGAATCCCTAACGTATAAGTGCCAAGCGCTAGCGGTTCCTTTAACACTACTTTTAAGGCGGAATCTACTCGCAACTCATGTGTAGCTTGCTGTTCAGCCTTGACCGTCAGTAGATTGATCTGTGGCGTTCCGAAGAATTGCGCCACAAAATGGTTAGCCGGATGGTTATAAATATCTAGCGGTGTATCAATCTGCTGAACTTGTTGGTCATTTAAAACCATCACGTGATCGGCCATCGTCATTGCTTCAGTCTGGTCATGAGTAACATAGATTAGCGTTAACCCTAATTTACGTTGAAGCTCACGAATTTCAGCCCGCATCTTGACGCGTAGCTGGGCATCCAGATTAGAGAGTGGTTCATCCATCAAACAGATCTTAGCGTCACTCGCGATTGCGCGTGCTAAGGCAACTCGTTGCCGTTGTCCCCCGGATAATTCCCGGGGTTTACGTGCTCGATACTTAGTTAAATTAACCATCTCTAAAGCTTCCGTCACCCGCTTTTTAATCTCAGCTACCGGCATTTTACGTGCTTTCAATCCAAACGCCACGTTAGCGGCAACATCCAAGAAAGGGTACAGCGCATAACTTTGAAAGACCATTGACAGCTTACGATCCTTAGGTGGAACACCATTCATCACTTGACCATCAATGGCGAGCTGCCCGGCCGTAATCGGAATAATTCCCGCAATCATCCGTAGCAGCGTACTCTTACCACAGCCAGACGGACCTACAATGACAAATAACTCCCCGTCTTGAATCTCGGCATTAACTTCCCGTAACACCGGTTGCGCTGCGTGTTCATACGCCTTCGTGATCCCCCGTAATTCAATTCCCATATCTACTTACCCCTCTACCCCTAATTTGCAATTCACTGAATTACTACTTAAATCATGGCAGACCAACGTATCAAAAATGTGAGGTTGTTGTAAAAATCATGTATGGGTTATGTATTATTTTCATAAAAAATAAGAGTGTGCTAAAAGCCGGGTAGTTTGCGAGCATTAACGTGGAATCAGGGATTATTCCGGCCTGGGGAATGCTCACTGATTTCGGGTTAAGCGGAACAAACTGACTTTTAATGCACGTTTCAAAAGAGTGTGCTCAAAGCCGAGTAGTTTGCGAGCATTAACGTGGAATCAGGGATCATTCCGGGTTGGGGAATGGTCCCTGATTTCGGGCTAAGCGGAACAAACTGGCTTTTAGTGCACGTTTCGACCACTACCGTTCAGAGCACACAAAAAAGGAGCTGCGACATCCGTCACAACTCCCTTCGTATCAAGATAACAATTAAAGCTTATGAAATAATCGTTTGGGCACGTTAACCGTCTTCTGATCCATGTCAGTCTTGACAACTAACACATCACAACTGGCATTACGAATAATGTAAGCCGCGTTCGATCCAATCAAGACTCGTGAAACAGCATTTAAGCCGGTCGCACCAACTACAATCAGCGTCGTCCCATAACGTTCAGGCAACGTGTTTGCGAGCAATGTTTTAGAATTACCTGAGTGTAGATGGACTTGAACATCTTTGACCCCTGCCTCAACAGCTTTCTGACGAGCTGCTGCTAAATTTTGCTTTAGATCAGCCGTCAACTCATCCAATAACTGTGGGGTCGTCGCACCAAAGCCCATCGGCCCCTGCGTCACACCAATAAACTTTTCAGTGTTGATCACGGTCACAATGTCTAGTGCTGCACCCTGCTGCTCCGCAATGGCAATTGCCTTTCTCAAGGCAAACCAGGCTTGCGGACTCGTATCGATACCAACTAGAATCCGTTGTACTTTGGTCATCACGATCACCCCTTAGTATTTGACTGTCCTTACTTATCTTCTGCTAAAACTGCGATTGATTCGGCATAAATTGCCATTGAAGCCATCAATTGATCGATTGGTTGGAATTCATTCGCTTGATGCATCGTATCTTCGGTCTCTGGGAAGAGTGCACCGAATGCAACCCCACGTGCCATCATCCGACCATAAGTCCCACCACCAACGATTTGTGGTTGTGAAGCCGTGTCACCGGTTTGACGACGGTAAACATCCATTAAGTCCTTAACGATTGGATCTTCAGGATCAACGTAATGTGGCACCATGAAGTCGCCTTGGCTAACCGTAGCATTGGCTGGTAATTGTGCTTGAACCTTAGCCGTCAAATCAGCTGGTTCAATGCCCTTAGGATAACGGAAGTTAAGCGTTAAGTCACCACCCTTTTGATGATCGAAGCTGAGTAAGCCGACGTTCATCGTCAAGTCACCCATCACGTCATCCGTGTAAGCTAATGCTAATTGGTGTGCCCGTGAGTCGTCATGTAACTTGTGAGCAACGAAGTCTAAGAATGCAGCTGCATCATCTGCAAAGGCGTACTTAGTCAAGAACATTGCCAAGTAAGTCCCAGCATTGATCCCGTTACGAGGTTCCATACCGTGTGCAGCTTTACCAACAACTTCTAACTGAACGCCTTGATCAACGACCTTGAACTCACCAGTAACGGGTTGTTGGTCTAAGAAGGCCGTGAAGTCAGCAGCTAAAGCTTCGTTATCATCGGTTGTGACAATCGCAATCGCATCACGTGGGACCATGTTTTCACGTAAACCAGCATCGAATGACACTAAGTTAAAGTCACCGTTGTCTTGGTTGCCAAAGTGTAATTTCAAACTAACATTACCCTTTTCACCGTTGATCAATGGGAACATCGCGTCAGGTGAGAACCCTAACGTAGGCGCTGGTTCAACTTCAAAGTAACGTTTCATCCCTGTCCAGTTACTTTCTTCATCGGTACCAACAATGAAACGAATCTTCTTGTTGAGTTTTAAGCCTAATTCCTTAACGATTTTCAAGCCGTAGTAAGCAGCCATCCCAGGTCCCTTGTCATCAGAGACACCGCGGGCGTACATCTTACCGTCCTTGATGGTTGGTTCAAATGGATCAGTGTCCCAACCTTTACCGGCAGGCATTTCATCTACGTGAGCCAAAATGGCTAAGGTTTCGTCGCCTTCACCGTATTCAGCGTAACCAACTAAGTTATCGATGTTCTTAGTCTTGAAACCATCGCGTTCGGCGATAGCCAAGAAAGTCGTCAAGGCTTCCTTAGGACCAGGACCAAGTGGTGCATCGGCCGTTGCCTGACTGTCGTCACGAAAACTTGGCACCCGTAACATGGTGGTTAAATCTGCTAAGTAATCATCCTGATGCTTTGCTGCTTCATTTTTCCAATCAACTGACATTTAAAATTCCTCCCAGATATTATTACCTTAATTTTATCATAGCTGGCGCCAACTTAATAATCTGAAGTAACCGCTTTTAGAAAATGGTATACTCAAACTAAACTTATCTGAAAGCTGGTGAACCGATGCAGCCCATTACAACAACTATTATTGCCGACACCATTACTAAACGACCGGCAGAATCACACAAAGGCTCTTACGGTCGCGTCATGTTAATTGGCGGCAATCAACACTTCGGTGGCGCAATTATCATGGCCGCCACGGCCGCTACTTACAGCGGTGCTGGACTGGTAACCGTTGCAACTGATCCGGTTAATTTCACTAGTCTACATGCCCGACTACCAGAAGCTATGGTACTAGATTATCACGACACGACCTACTTACGCGAGCTATTAGCAGAAATGGATGTGATCGTGATTGGCCCCGGTCTGGGAACCGATGACGTGGCAGCGCAACTACTCTCAATCGTCTTAAGTGACGTTCAGCCTGAGCAACGTTTAGTTATTGATGGCTCGGCACTTACCCTACTAGCCAATCAGCCACAGTCCCTACCAGCCGTTCCCATCGTCGTCACGCCTCATCAGATGGAATGGCAACGCTTGAGTGGCATTCCAATCGCTGAGCAAACCCCGACTGCTAACCGACAAGCGCAACAACGACTAGGCGTTATCGCAGTCGTTAAAGCCCACCGAACCACTGTCTACACGGATCAACAAGTGTGGTTCAATCCGGGCGGTACCCCCGCGATGGCAACCGGTGGTATGGGTGACACCTTGGCCGGCATGATTGGTGGCTTTGTCGGCCAGTTTGCCGACTTCACGAACGCCATTTTAAGCGCCGTCTACCTGCACAGTGCGATTGCTGATGACTTGGCCGCAACGCGCTACGTCGTGTTACCGCACCAGATTAGTGTGGAGATTCCTAAGTATATGTATAAATTAAGCCAAGATCATTCGAGCAACTAAATAAAAGCTCTGGCAACTCATCCAAATGATGACTTACCAGAGCTTTTATTTTACATATTAATTATTCCGCAACCGGCTGCTCAGCATCCGCCTTCAAAGCCTGTAATTCATCGTCCGTCAACGCACGATAGTTACCTGCTAATAGACCGATTGGCAAGGCCAGTGAGCCAAACTTGATTCGTTTCAACTCAACGACCCGTTCACCAAGCGTGCCCACCATCCGTTTAACTTGGTGGTACTTACCTTCATGAATGGCAATCCGAATCGTCGTAAAGTTCTCAATTTCATGGAACGCCACTAATTCAGCTTCCGCTGGTTTTAACAAAGTGCCATCTTTGAGCGTGATGCCCGCATTAAACGTTGCTAGTTGCTCCGCCGTAATCTCACCGGTCACCTCTGCTTCATACAGCTTAGTAACGTGGTGTGCTGGTGACATCAAGGCGTGTGACAAGGCACCGTCATTGGTGATCACTAGGATCCCCTCAGTGTCCTTATCCAAACGACCGACTGGGAACAGATCGTCCCGAAAATCAGTCTTATTGAATAAGTCCATCACCGTTTTGGCCGATGAATCAGTCGTCGCAGTGATCACGCCCAATGGTTTATTCATGACGTAATAGAAATATTCTTGGTAACGGACCTGAACATCGTCCAAACAAACGACATCACTACCAGGATTGATCTGTTGCTTACCAGAAATAACGGGTTCACCGTTAGTCGTGATCTGACCATCCTTAATGAGACGCCGAACCTGGGTCCGCGTTCCAATTCGCATTGCGTGTAAAAATTTATCAATTCGCATAATTCACCTATTTAATTCGTAATTTTCGCCGTAAGCCCGCTGCTCGTGATCCAAGCAACGAGTCTGCCAAACGTGATCGTAGTGCAAGGTAACCATAGACTGCGCCACCTACTGCGACCGCTAAGATAACAATCAGGAACGACTGGGTCTTACTCTGTTCATTTAAAATCAAGTTGAGTAAGTAAACAACGGCCCGTGCTCCCACGTACGTTGCAATGGAATAAACCAAGATCCGATTGATTCTTGGTAGTAACTTCACGTACCGAATCCCAAAGTTCACTTCCAAGTCGTACATCGCCATGGCACTAGCAACTAACATCCCAATCGCCGTCGCAACCAATGGCCCCGCCGTTGAAAGAAAGTAGATACATGGCCACTGAACAATGATCTTCACCAGTAAACCAATTAAGTAATAACGAATAATGTCGCGATTTCGCGATAATCCCTGCATTAGCGCTGAGATAACCGTGAAGAAACCGAGTGTAATTGCCGTAAAGGCTGAAATTTGTAAAATTAAGGTTCCAATCTGATCATAACTGTAAAATAGCGTATTTAAAGGTTGGGCTACGGCAGCCATGCCTAGCGCACCAGGAATCATAATGAACAGAAACAATACGATTGAATCTTCTAATTGTTTCCGAATATTACGCATATTATGACTCGCTAACGATTCTGATAAGAGTGGCACGACCGTCACTGCAATAGCGGAAGCCAGCGAAACGATGATCATAACCAATTTGTTCGAATTAAACGCAAAGTACGCGTATAACGTATTAATCTGTTCGGTACTCAGATGATAAATCATCTTCATCATCGGCTGGAACGTCGCCTGATCTAACAAGCTAAATACCGTAATGGCCGTATCAATGACAATAAAAGGAATCGCTTGAATAATGATATCTTTGAATAACTGACCAATCGGAATGGCAATGTTGTTATTACTCTGTTCAGCTAACAGATTCAACTCTGAACGTTTTCGGTAATAATACCAACCGAGTAATAAGAAACTAGCAGCTGCACCGACAAACGCCGCAAACGTTGATTGGGTAATCGCGCCGACCCAGTCCCCGTTTTGCACCTTCATAATGAAGTAAGTGGCCCCAAGCATGTAGATTACCCGGAAGACTTGTTCAATAAATTGCGAAATGGCGGAAGGAGCCATCTCTTGGTATCCTTGGAAAAAGCCACGTGTCAGTGACATTGAAGGAATAATTACCAGCGCAATCGCTAACGCATGTAGAACGGGAATAACGTCAGGATCATACCCACCAAAGATGGTTGAAATAATCCCAGCACCAAACCACATGACTAGCGCACTGATAATCCCAAACGCCGACGTTAGTAGTAGGCCACGTTTGAACACCCGCTGCCCAACCGCATACTCGTTAACCGCGTTATATTCCGAAATCTGCTTAGAGATGGCGGAAGGAATCCCACCAATCGCAACTAACAGGAAGAAGCTATAAATATTGTAGCCCTTAGCGTATAACGCATTACCCTGCGCATAGTTAGCACCCATCCACAGTCCCCACGGAATAATATAAATCACTCCGAGCACTCGTGAGAAGAGACTACCCGCCGTCATCCAAGCTGATCCACGGACCATCTTCTGATGTGCTTCGGCTTCAGAATTAACGTGCATTCCCTGCGGCTGATTAGCCTTTGGTTCCTCAGACATGTTCGTAACCTACTTTCTTAATTCAATCCTAACTATTTTAGATGAAAAAGCGCTAAGTTGCAATTCAATTCCGGGCTTATCCCAGAGTTTAACTGAACTTTAATGATGATTCGAACAGTTTTATTAAGTAATTCGTCGAACTTAGTGAACTTTAAAGTGAACTTTAAATAGTTAAAAACACTTGTGAATATACAAAAAATGCTGCTAATCACTTAGCAACACCCTTTTCTCAAACTATTAATCGCTCGTTAAGGCATTACCATCTTCATCTAAAGTAAAGTCACCAGTTGAAGATAATCCATTCACGGATAAGACCTTTTCAAATTTAGTCTTATCTGAATTCGTCAAGACATACTTATTCTCGATGTATTGCAGGAATTCGCTTAATGACTGAGCCTTTGATTGCATCATTTCAGCGTAAATAACGCCAAAATTGATCTTATCAATCTGTTTCTCGGTTAACGTGTCATCATCTAGATAGCGTTCAGTTACATAAAAGTTTTCATCTTCACCATTAGAATTAACATCAAGCAAATCATATAAAACCTGTTCAACCGTCATATTTGTTGATTTTCCAAATAAACGGTTAACGCCGTTCAAACTATCCGTTTGTACTTTAGTATCAGTACTACTCATATCGTAGTCATAACGGAACATATCTCCAGCAAACAATGCCAGACCTTCCTTATAGCTCACTTTAAAATTAGTATTGTACCCATAATGTGACGTATATGATCCACTTGGTAAGTTGGCTGTTCTATATAAGTTCCAATGCGTCCATTCATGCATGACATTAGCCATCAAATAACTATCTGTAAATGAACTCAAACTTGTGCGATCAGCTAACACAATGTCTGGTGTCCCACTGCCATCATGACCATTGCGATAAAATGCATTACTTTCATTTAAATGATAGCCACGCTCATAGTAAATATTGATTGGTTCATTTTCAAACGTTGAAATTCCAGAAAGATGCTCGTGTGCCTCATCAATTGCACTAGTCAATTCATTAACAGATTGAACATAGTAATTATTAATTCGCGTCGCCATATAATTGGTAGCATACAAATCATCATTACCGACAGCCCCGAATTTTGAACTAGTGGTATAGTCAATCGTATTATTACTTGGTATCGATCTAGCATACGTAAACTGATATTTTCTCCCAGTTGACCTTAAAACATAACCTCTTTCAGCAGTACCTAATGTATAGTTAAACTTGATAATTGAAACATCACTTGGTACGTCTACGGTCACATCAGTAATTGCCCCATTCGCATCCGTTTCTCCAGTTGCTACTTTGACCGAATTTCCATTTGCATCGGCATACGTAATCGTATAGTCACTATCCGGCATTGCTACCGCTTGGTCTGCATCATCATAATAAACACTCATTTTTAGACTCTTAATTGTCACAGTCCGTGTATCGTCGGCATGACTATTAGTTGCTAAATTAAATAACATCCCAGCGGTTACAAATATTGCTAATAAACTTCCCAATACTAACTTTAATCTATGCTTTTTCATTTTATAATAACTCCCTGTTATCTTTTAATAACTCGTAAAAATGTACTTACTTGATTGTCGAAGTGCACGCTAATAATCTAAGTTTAACTACAAAGTCTAAACGATTGAAATCCCAAATCATTCAGATCTCTAAACTAGAATTGACAGCAGCTCATCTTTTATCCCGCTCTTGTTTATTCCTGATTATATTAATTAAGTTCAAACTGTAGCAATTGTTTGTTTTCAATTATTTTACAACTGTCTAATGGACTCCCCTGTGACTTCAATCTATCTAATACAACACCAAACTCCTTTTGATCTACAAAACGACTTTGATATTTAGTTTCTTTATTAACTGTATTCAACAATCGTAAGTTTAATATCACTTTTTCCTTTACGATTTCAATTTCAATAACGCCGCCAAAAGGGATCGCATCTGGATGCTGTTCAAAAGTACCATTAAAGTTAAAAACTGCATTTCCTAACCCATAAAATACAAGCTTTCCTTTAATAATTTCAAACGATTGTAACGCATGTGATCCATGTCCGACAATCAAATCCGCACCGGCGTCAATCAATTGACTAGCCAACATTCTTTGATAAGAAGAAACATTTTGAAAGTCACCACCCCAATGTGGCGAAACTATAATTTTATTTTGAGGATATTTTTGCCGTTCTCTCGAAATTTTTTCTTTTAACATCATTGTTAACGGAGAAACACCTGCTTTACTTATTCCCGCATAAAATTCATAGTCACGATAGTTAACACTTCGATACCAATATGCATTAAACAGCGTAATAGTCTGTTTCCCAATCTTAATGCGAATAGGATTGGTAGCCTGATCAATATCCCTCCCTGCACCAATGTGTGATACACCATTATTTGATAGATAATGTAAAGAGCTGAGCACGCCCTTTTCACCATAATCAGCCCCATGATTATTTGCAAGTAATGCCAAATTTAAATTTGCATT
Source organism: Lactiplantibacillus herbarum (assembly GCF_001039045.1). GTDB lineage: Bacteria > Bacillota > Bacilli > Lactobacillales > Lactobacillaceae > Lactiplantibacillus > Lactiplantibacillus herbarum. The sequence continues at coordinate 8,661 of NZ_LFEE01000016.1, read as the reverse complement.
TTTTAAAGCCCTTATTGTTTCTTTCGGTTTACTTCCTAACACAAAAGTTTTTAATTGCCAAAGACGGGAATCTTGTAAATCATCGACTAGTGCTGATTCCATATTAAATATATTTACATTCCTAGTTTTAAAATAGTCTACTAATTTCTCAAATGAATAATCATAGTCGGCATCAACTAAAGGATCCCATAATTTTTTTTGTTCTCGCCTTTCACTATAGAACTCTCCTAAATACACATCTCCCATAATAGTCAGCCCAGCATCGTTACCACGAACTTTAAGGCTCTCAATACTATAATTAGATGCTTTCTTTAAATTTGGCATTAATTCTTTATTATCGATTAGAGCAGTTAAACTCATATCTCGATCAAATCCTGAGTTTGCACCTACAATTATATATAAGTAATCATTATCAAACGCAAATGCATCTCCATGATTAGGCCCAAAGAAATATCCACCAAGTAATTTATTTTGTCTTAATAACATTGTTTGGTTAGTATAGTATACATTGTTTTTTACAATATCAGAGGTGTGCAACAAATCGCGTACAGGTACTGACAAGTTTAAAAACATTTCTCCAAAATAGTGTAGTTTTCCAACGTCATAATTCTGCGGAACTCCCACTCTAACATGGCCAGTTTGATTTATTAGTGAAGATTCTAATTGATTATAGTATTCAAAATCATGATAGAAATCGGCTACTTTTTTACGTCTTTTCTCTCTTATCAACTTGCAAATTGCAAGTGCAACTACAGGATCCGAGGTCACTAACATTAAATTAAGTAACATTTGTGTATCGACAGTTTCGTTACGCTTAAAATATTTTTCTTTTTTATCATATTGATTCACGAACTTTTCATCTAATAACGTCGTATCTGAAAATAAAATTTTACGCGTACCAATCAATTTCAACAAAACTAATAGTGTCCCAACATTTCCTAGTCCATAATGTTGTTGCTCATTATCCGTTCCAATTTTTTTCACTAATTTACCATTATCTAATCTGTACTTTTTAGCTTCCATTGCGGTCTTCCTTATATCAAATTTATTAATCTAACTTTTTAAGATATGGTTTTAGCCGGCTGCTTTAAAAGTTTAGGCGTTAATTTCCACAAATCCGAACCATATTTCCAATGCTGCCCTTTCACTATAATCAATGAATCTGTTGGTAAGTTTTCAATATACTTTTCAATCGATTTCATATCTGGATAATAAATTGCCTCACTGATTTTCCCATTTAAACTGTCAATTAACGGTTTAATGGTTCTATCCCGATATCCAATAACTATATCGATTTCACTTTCTAAAATTTTATCTTGATAACTAAGATTAAGCTGTTCTGCTTGTTTTTCAGTAATGTCATCCCCAGTTTCCAAGACTAGTACCTTCAATCCTTTATAAAATTTCCCTTTTTTCTTAAAAATAGATAAAACATTTTCTACCGAATATTTTGTAGAATTATAAGTATCATCAACTAATGTCACTTGTCCAGTTGGCGTCTTCAAATTGTGGAATGTCAATTCACGATTTAATGGTTTAAACTTAGAAAATGCCATTGTTAAATCCGGCAACTTCAACCCTTGAGCTTTGTAAGCTAAACAAGCAGCCAAAAGATCTATTACTGATCCATCACCAGGAATAGTCATTTTTACAGTTTTAATCTCATCTAACACTCTAATTTTCACTTCAGAATATTTTCGATACTCCGTTTGCTCCATCACGTATGCGTCCGCATGTTGATCCTTTTGACTAAAAGTATAAACATGTGCAACCTTTTTAGATGCGACCTGCTGTAAATATTTAAAAATACGTGGTTCCATATCGTAATTCAATATGGCTTGGACATTGGGATTCATATTCATAAATATATGAGCCTTTCTTCGTGCCACGTCTAACTGTGGATCACTAATATTAGTTCGCTGCCCTGCATGTGCACCTCCAATTTGTGTAATCACTGCAGTATCAGCATTAAACAAAGTTGAAATAGGACCATTATTAGCATCCACTGTATTAAGAGTTCCAATTGAAAGCTCTGCTACCATTGCATCAGGTACCTTCAACAAAGACGTTAATAAGTGCGGTAATACGTGCCTTGCATTTTCATTTCCCAAATTAGTGATTACCTCGTGATTGCTGGCTTTTATTAATTGCGCCACCATTAATCGAGTTGTTGTCTTGCCAACCGAACCAGTCACAGTAATCATTGAGCCAACAAATCGCTGACGAATATATCCAGCTACTTCTTTATAAAACTCCCATGTATCGGGTACAATAAATTGTAGAATTTCATCTGGAAGATCTTTAATTGGTGCCTCTAATACAACAAGCCTTATTCCTTTTTGGCCTTGCACCCATGTTTTTAGATCAAAATTATCCGGTAACAAACGGGCATGCATTCGAGCACGATGTGTATTATTTAAATCAATAAAAGCACCATTTTCAACTGTACTAATGTGCTCAAAATGCATGCCAGGTTTATGTCCAAAATAGTCTATCGACCAATCGGTATCAATCTCATTATAAAAGTTGCCTGTTAAATGTTTAAAATCATTACTATCTAAACGCATATTATAAAACCTACTTTCTAAGACAAGGATTTTTATCAAAAATATGGGTTACTCTTTTGTGAACAGTTATTACGTGTAACATCGTCATTCAAAGAAGAAAAATCTATAGTTTTGCTACCTGAATTTATTTATACAAAAAACATTTATATTTTATTACTATGGATGTTTTTTCAAAAAGAACGCCTAACTCTATCGAGTCAGGCGTTCTAAGCAATCTTTAGCTGACACATCCACAACTTCGTTAAATAGGTTTTATAATAATAACTATTCCCAGTTATCATCAACGGTCTCACTTTTATCTACCTTATCCTATTTTTCCCAAGGATATTTTCCATTTTCATCTTTTGGTGTATTTCGCATCATTTTTTTAGTACCTTCATCCATCTCTTTACGCGTCTTCTTGCGATTGCGATGACGAATATAGAGCACTAGTCCACCTAAGACAATATAGATGACTAGTCGAATTCCCATCTTCAATGAGTAATAAATTGATGCCCCTAATATCATGATAGCCCTCCTTGATTACTTTTACTTTTCAAAGTAGTCAATCAATCCTTGCCACTTCTCAAAAACGGCATCTTCCGAATAACGTTTGGCATTTTTGTAAGCACCAGCGCTGTATTTGGCTAACTTATCTTGGTCTTTCAATAACGTCAGCATCGCATCAGCTAAGCCTTTTACGTCACCATCAGTCGTTAAAATCCCACTCTTATGATCTTGAATAATATCACTTGGACCATATTTAACGTCATTAGCAACCATTGGCAGCCCATGTGCTTGTGCTTCTAGTAGCATCAATGAAAAACCTTCAGCTCGACTCGGTAATAGCCCAATCTGCGCACGATTATAGACGCCGTTAACGTCATTAGTGTAGCCCTTAAAGAGCACGACATCTTCTAGATGCGCTGCTTTCACTTGTTCACGTAATTGCTTCTCAATATCGCCATTCGCATAACCCCAGAATTCTAACTGGGCATCTGGGAAGTCGTGATGTACTTTTTTGAAAGCTTCAATGGCATGATCCTGTTGCTTTTCAGGTGCTAACCGAGCTACTTGAACAACTAAATGCTTTTGTCGTTTCTTGAAGTCTACCGCAGCCGTTGCCAAGGTATCATCCGTCACATAACCAACAGGAATCGTAAAGGCTGGAATCGACTTGCCATAACGAGCTTCAACATCGGCACTTTGTTCAGGGGTCGCTGAAATAACTGCGTCCCATAAGTTCCAGTTGTTCAAGGCATTCGCATAATTATTGTTCAACGTTGAATGCAAGACGTCATTACCATCACTGACATGGTTATTGTGTAAATGTAAGACTTTCTTTGCTGGCGTAAGCATGTTGAATAGGCCCCAAGCACATTCAACCGTTCGATCACAAATAAACACATTATTTTCGTCATTAGCATTCAATTCATCATAGAAGAATCGGGTCATTTCATTCATACCATTAAAAGTACGATTCTGGCCCTTATAATTAATCACGCGCCAAGTTAAGCGTTCTTGACCAACATGATTCAGTAGATGCAACTTTTCAATGTGAATCTGACCATCAGGGCCGAAGTAAGACTCTTGCGTAATCTTACCGTCCCAATCGAAAAGTTGTTCCAGACACTTGAAACCCCGGGTATCCCACCAGACCATCTTCAGCGTCTTTCCATTCACATCAAAATATTGCACATTGCTAATATTGTCCGTATCGTCACGCAAGTAAATAATCATCAACAACTTACCTTGTTGCATGACTTGAACTTGCTTATCTTTGCGTGTCTTAATTGCATTGGCCGGCACTTGGAAATCAGCCAACGTAAAGGTCCGCCGCGGTACCGTCATCGCACCATTGAAGAAGTCGAACAGATTAATGAAGTCGCCTTCTGCAATCTTGGCTTGATCAAGAACATCATGTAAGTTCATGGCAAACATCCGCGTCACAATCTTTGAGGACACATGATGCTTGTTGAATAAATTCAACCGATTAATTTCAGCATGTTCAATCCCTGACTTCGAGAATTGCATATTATCATTTAAAAAGTAATACATCGAACCGCCTCCTATAATCCTAGTAATTGTTGCCAACGGTGCCAAACTTTCAATTCGGTTTGGTCCGTATGCAACTTGTTGTATGCTGCTTCACTAAACGCTGTCAATTGCTTGGTATTCGTCAGCAGTTCACAGATATGGTCGCGCAACCCAATCTGATTACCAGGATCAACGATATACCCATCTTTCCCATCATTAATAAAGTCACGTGGACCATAATTAAAGCGATAACTGATAACCGGAATACCATGACTCATGGCTTCTGGCATTGCCATTGGACCACCATCAACCAAATCAGTGTTGATTAAGAGTTGGTAATCATCGTAACGATTTTCTAAATCAGGATGATAGTCCAAGAAATGGATATTCTCCACTAGGTTCAGCTCTTTAACCAAGTCTTGCATTTCCTTCACGTAATCATCGGCGCCATAGCCATAAAAGTCACACTGAACATTTGGGACTTGTTGTTTTACTAAAGCCACCGTCCGAATAATATGATCAATTTGCCGATCAGCCGACAAGCGGCCAACGACTAGTAAGTGTTTTGGCCGTTCCGTAATTGGGCGTAACTTGCTTTGTGACTTTGGCTTCGTCGTCACAGCTGGAATCACCGTGACTTTAGCATTTGGTAAGCGAGTCCGTAAGTGTTGCGCTTGGCTTTCAGTTGACGTCACAAAACCGTCAAAGTGGGCCACGTTGTCGAATGCCGGTAATAAGAAACCGTCTAATGGGGCATGTAACGGATCGTTTAAATCTTTTGCATGATAGATTGGCACCGTGATGTACTTGTGCGCATCATCAGTTAAGGCCAACAATGGCTTAACCCCAGTCCCCGGACGATCACTGATAAAGGTAACCCGTTCGGCACTTCGATGGCTGAGTTCGGCAATAAAGAAGTCAAATAAGTCGTCCGTGTTTTGGAAGAAGCGTTCAGCCATCCCTTCATAGCCGTGTAGGATAATCCGTGACGCTAAGGGATTGCCATTGGTGTCAGGCACAAAGAATTGTTCTAACACCGTCTCACCAGTTGGCGTATAGTAGCGTTCTTGCGCTAACTTACCGTTTTGGCCGAAGAATTGGGTGCTAGACTTAAAGCCTCGCCAGTCCCATAAGTCGGTCGATAAGCGATTCCCTTGGTTGTCTAAGTATTCACGATAAAAGACACGACCGATTGTACCCGGAATAAAGCCGATATTTTCCACCAAGTCATCACCATTGAAGACCTTGCTAAAATTCGCGCCTACTTCAACTGCATATTCCACAGGCAGATTTAAATCATCAGCATGCATCACTTTGGTAGGCATCTCAGTGGTTCCTTGGAAATAGTCAAACATGTTCAAGACTTCGTCGTTGTCGACACCGAATCTTCCAATCGTCTGATGTAACAATCGATCGTACATCTTCGTCACAATCTTGGCTGGTGTTTTTTGCTTATTGAACAGCTTGACCCGCTTCATGGCGGCGTGTTCAACACTGGAGTTTTTTCCTAAAATATATTCGTTAATAAAATAAAACATAATCTCACCCTTTCCGTTTAGTCCTGACCATAAGTATAGTTATAATAATTAACTAACCCTGACAAGAAGTGCTCGCAATCATCGATGCGTGTTCGGAAGTTATCATGCCGGGCATAGAAGCCACCGATGAATTTTTCTGGTCGGTAGAAATACATCGCAATTTCTGGCAAGAAACTTCCTGTTGTGATCTCATATTCTGCCCGTTGCCGTAACACTTGGCGTAACGCGTTCAAATCATAGGGTTCTAATAAATCTTCATTACCCGACGCCTTAATCATATCTGTCATCTTCACAGCAGCATCAACTAGTTCCAATAAAGTTGGGTAAGTGGTATCCCGTTCCGAGATGAACTTCATATGAATGAAGACATTCTTTAAACCGAGCTTCATATACTCACGATTATCTGGGAACACTAGTAACGCTTCATTAATTGCATATGAGATCCAGTGATCATGATACTTACCGTAGTCGTTTTCAACCATGTAATCCAAGATCCCCTTTACATAGTCCATCACAGCCGGATCATGGTTTAGTTCATACAACCGCGATAACCCAAAGGCGACTTCCCCTTCATAATAGATTGTCCGATAGGCAGCCTTTAAGGTTAAGTCCGTGTTCAACACGTGATTAAGCTTGCCAGAGGCTTCACGGAAGTACGGCACACCATTGAAAGCCTTCATTAGATATGGCATAAAGGTCTCATCTTTTGTCACTTCTTGATATTTACTCAACGTCAACATCAGTAAGGCTTGTCCACCCAATTTCAATTCGTCGTTATCATTAATAAAAACGGCGCCTTCGCGTTCAATGGTGGCATTATCTAAGCCCCATTGAATCGCTTTTTTGACGCGAGCAAAATCTGCGGTCCGCCCCGTAAATGGAATAGCTTCCAATAAAGCATAGAGTGATGAGAAATGCCGCACAGAATTATAACTCGATAAAACCTTTTGTAATGCGGGATAGTAACCGTAGACAAACTTGCCATCTTCTTTGATTTGGTTGACTAAGAACCTTTCACCTTCACCAATATAGTTAGCAATCTCGGTCTTCGGATCAGTCAAAATCCGAATGCCTTTGCTAGTATCCTCTTTTGTTGATATTTCCCAGACCTGTTGTCCATCAGTGAAAATCCCAGACGTTGTAAAGGTCCAGACATAGTCGGTCTTTTGAATGTCAACCGGCAATTTACCACGTTGTCGTTCTAAATATGGTACTAAGCGGTCATAATCCACCCATGAACCGGAACGTGTCTTTCCAATTTTGTGATCTTTACTTGGCCGAAAGAAGGCTTGACCATTGATTTCCATCTCAAGAATCGCGGTCTTAAAATCAGCATCGAAGCTAACGCCCATTCGCCAATAGTTCATTCGAAATGTTGCGGCCAACTCTTTTTCAAATTGTGCTCGAGGTAAGCGCTTGGCTGATTGAACACTCTCTAAGCGTACCCAACTAGTAGCCGGAATCTTTACAAGCCGCTGAGCCACTACGTCCCAGGCTGCAGCAAAGCTTTCACGGCGAATGAATTCAACGTGAGCTCGATGTTTGTGATCAGAAATTGACAACGCTAATGTCACCGTCTTAGTGCTGTAGTCGACTAAGTTTCCAGACGCGATAAGTGCTTTTTTCAGTTGTTTGACAATGGTCTTCTGCATGTTAAACCCTCATTCTATCTATATTTATTATTCTATGTAAATCAAAATGGGCAGCTTCACCCATTTTGATTCTATTTATTACTTCAATTTTATTCTTAATATGTGGTGAAAATTAAACAAACCAACTTGGTTTTTGTGAATTAATTTTGATCATCATCATCTTTCCGACGACGTTTGCCAGCTACCAAGTACCAGCCACCAAGACCAAGTGCGGCCAAGGCTGCTAAGGTGCTACCGAAGATTGTTGTTGCAGTGTCATTACCATCAACCGCATCCCCCTTGCTGGACTTCTTCTTGTTCGTACTTGAATCTGTCGAAGTATTGATTGAATCACCGTCATTTGAACTGCTCTTAGTCTTCTTCTTAGAATCAGAAGACTTCGATGAACTGTCCGCCGTTGAGCCAGTGTCGCTATCAGTACTTTGGCTAGCAGCCGCAGCTAAGGTTGCCGCTGAAGTTGTGCCAGTCGTATTTACACTAGCAGCTACCGCTGGAGCACTTGCTGAACTGGCCGTTGCAGCAGCTACATTCAAGTTAGCAGCAGCCGCTGTAGCCATCGTTGCTGATGTTGCTGCAGCACTTGCGACTGTAGCTGTTGAGTAGCCACTGTTGTCAGTTCCTGAACCTGTGTTTGATCCAGAACCATTACTTGAATCAGTATTGGTGTTGGTATCCGTGTCCGTATCAGTATCGGTATCAGTATCGGTGTCAGTATCCGTGTCGGTATCAGTATCCGTATCAGTATCTGTATCGGTATCCGTATCGGTGTCAGTATCTGAGTCGGTGTCGGTGTCGGTATCCGTATCCGTATCAGTATCGGTATCGGTATCGGTGTCGGTGTCGGTGTCCGTATCGGTGTCAGTATCCGTGTCAGTATCTGAGTCGGTA
>NZ_LFEE01000017.1 GCF_001039045.1 Lactiplantibacillus herbarum | reverse complement strand
TTTGTCTAACTTTTTTGTTGCACTTCATGAACGCCGTGAATGGCTGTTTACTTACGGATTTTTTATTTAAGCTTTAGTCCCTACGTTAATAATTAATTTACCAGCACTATGGCTGTTTTCACTATAACGGTGGGCATCTTGTAAGCCTTCAGTGGTGAATGGGAAGACTTGGTCGATGATGACATTCAAATGACCCTTAACGGCCATATCGCCAAGAATAGCCAATTCACGGCCGTTTGGTTGCAACCACCAGCTAGAAACGGCTGGTCCCTGAGCCTTTTGAGCCTCAGTAGGTTGTCCATCGATAGTCACTAAACGACCAGTAGGTTTTAGAATCGCTAGTCCATCATCAATGGCATCAATTGTATCAAAAACAGCATCGTAGTCGTGTAAGACGTCTTTGATATCAGTTGTGTGATAGTCGATGATATGATCCGCACCGATCTGAGTTAATAGGTCGTGATGATTAGCACTAGCCGTAGTTGCGACTTCAGCGCCCAAATACTTAGCGATTTGAATGGCGTTTAAGCCAACACCACCGGCACCGGCTTGAATCAAGACTTTTTCGCCAGCCTGAATATTTAGCTGATTCTTAATGACTTGATAAGCCGTTAGACCAGCAAGAGGTAAAGCTGCTGCTTGTTCGAATGAAAGTTCAGCAGGCTTTAAGGCCAACTTATCTTCCTTGACTGCAGCGTATTCAGCGTAAGTGCCTCGACGGCCATCTTCGTAAATGTCGGGACGAGCGAAAATTTCGTCACCAACCTTAAAATCTTTAACGTTATTACCGGTAGCGACAATGGTTCCGGCAACATCCCAACCTAAGACGACGGGCATCGACCAGTCAAACATGCCTTTCAGTAAACCTTGGCGCGCTTTCCAATCGATGGGGTTGATACTCGTTGCTTGAACGGCGACTAAGACTTCATCGTCAGCAATGGCGGGGCGATCGATAGTAGCCATGTGAAGTTCTTCAGGGCCACCGTATTGATCAATAACGACTGCTTGCATAAATAAATTCCTCCTAAAAAATCAATAACTTAGCTTAGCATTTTAGTTAGCTGTAATTCAATTATTTAGTTCGGAGGATATAATAGTTTTATTTCACAATATCACCGATGATGATTATTTTATGCGTAATTAAAGTATGAAGAGGTAGTTTAACTACTAATGTTCTGTTGGCACTGGCTGATTCAAGTCAGTAGCTAACTGTTCGAGAAAAGCATTGGCCGCGTTTGATAGTCGCTGGCCTTGATTCCATACAAGACTAGTTGTGGCGGTTAAAGCAGGTGTTAACGGCACAAAGACTAATTCTGATTGACTGGTATTAATAATGCCATCAATACATAGCGCATAGCCGACACCTGCAGTCACTAATAAAGCGGCGTTATAAAGCAAATTGTAAGTAGCAACAATTTTGAACTTAGGCGTACTTTCGCCATACCACTCCTGTAATTGTTCAACGATACCGTGCTGTTGTGAGACGATGATATTTTGATGTTCCAGATCAGCTAAGGTGACATAATCTTGTTTAGCTAATTTGGATTCTTTAGGGACTAATAGACCCCAGTGACTTTCTCCAGGGAGGTGCATGAAGTTAAAGGTGCTTTTGTCAGCAGGTTCAACGACAATTCCAAAATCAAAGTTACCGGATTTTAGATATTTGCGAATTTCGTTAGCATTAGTACTGGTAATCTTAGTTTTAATTTTAGGATGTTGTAGCTGAAGGCTCTTAATTGATTCAGCTACGGTGAGAAATGATCGGGCTTCGGCACTGCCAATAACAACTTCACCACTGATGACTTGCTCAGCATTGATGTTAGCGACTGTTTTGTCAGCCAAGGATAGAATTTGATCGACCTGAGTGGCAAAGTATTCGCCACTACTGGTTAACTGTAGTTGACGACCTGCACGTTCAAACAGGGTGACACCGAGTTCGTCCTCGAGATCTTTTAGCTGACGTGAAATAGTGGGCTGTGAGACGTGGAGGCGTTCAGCTGCGTGGCTAATGTTAAGTTCACTAACAACGGCTTGAAAGTAACGTAAAACGCGTAATTCCATTTTTGAATCCCTTCTTTACTATGATAATTAAGCATGATTTTAAATACACTATAAGTATTAGACATGCTGGCTGTCAAGACCTATGATAGGCAAGTCATATCATTGTGACCAGGCTGTTAGAACAAGTTTGTCAGGCGATGATGATTAAGAATGTTGGGTAGTTAAATTGATTTGCTGACTCGTGTGATACGTAGACATTTATGTCAACATCTTGCTAATGGCAGTTAAGTTAATTGTATGATACATTTTGCGGTTTTTAAAATAGGGGGGATCTACATGAAACGAATTCGATTAGTAACAATTCTATTAGCACTTGGTTTGCTTGTTAGTGGATGTGGCCGTTCAGTGCAAAGCTCGAGCACGAAGAAGTCTAGCTCGACAGAGACCCAATCCTACGTGCCAACATTGTTTTTCCACGGTTGGGGTAGTAGCTACCATGCTGAAGAACACATGGTGCAAGTGGCAGTATCAGCTGGGGTGACCCATACGGTGGTGCGGGCGATTGTGTCCAAAAGTGGTAAAGTAACGTTGCATGGTCAGTTTAAACCAGGGGATCTGCACCCAATCGTAGAGGTGGGTTTTCAAGATAACAAGGGCTCTGATTATCACGTGGTTGGTAGCTGGGCTAAAAATGTAGTGGTAGCTTTACAACAAACTTATCACATCAAGTCGTTCAACATGGTTGGTCATTCGATGGGGAACATGGCGATCGTTTTTTATAGCTTAGAAAATAGTCAGAATAAGCAGTTGCCGAAACTACGCAAACAGGTCGATATTGCGGGTCATTTTAACGGAATCTTAGGGATGGATGATGTGGCTAATCGCATGACCTTAACGCAACAGGGGCAACCGACTAAGATGACTGGGACTTATCGTGAGCTATTAGGATTGCGGCGCGTCTATCCTAAAGATCAAGTTGACGTGTTGAATATTTATGGTGATAAGGGCGACGGCTCGCATTCAGATGGGTCAGTCAGTAATGCGTCATCACAGTCGTTGCGTTATTTGATTGCCGGTCGGGCCAAGTCATATCAGGAACAAAAAGTCACGGGTCCCAATGCACAGCATAGTAAGTTGCATTCCAATCACCGCGTAGATCAGTTATTGATTAAGTTTTTGTGGTCTAAATAATACTGAATTGTTAAAGTCGTCATTCGCTGTTTAATAAGAATGATGGCTTTTTTTAAAATTAATATCATTAAAATGAAATTAATGGTTGCTATGAAGTAACTTGAAGGTTGTAAACTGAGTTCAATTACAAGTTAGTAGTTAAACCAGTATTAATTAAGTTAATAAAAATTAGATGACAGAGGATGATTTTAATGACTGAAGAAAAAGCAATTGAACAGTACCGTCAATTCAATATCGCAATGGCTGCAGATGACGTTCATACCCTAGAAGAACTATTAGCACCGTCGTTCACCCTAACGCACATGACTGGCTATGTTCAGCCACGAACTGAATGGTTGAACGAGGTTGGCAATGGTCAGATGCACTACTTTAGTTCACGGGAAGAAACGGTCGCTGTTAAAGCAGTGGGTGATAGATGGCAAGTCACTGGTCGTAACCAAGTATTGGCATCCATTCATGGTGGTAGCAAGTATAAATGGGGACTAAATACAGTTATGATGGTTGGCCTTGTCGATGGACAGTTGCAGGTTTTATCAGCGGTTGTGACCTCATATTAACAAGTTAAAACTATGAGCTAGCGTAAATTAAGGTATCGTGACAAATAGCCACCTCACACTGAGTATCTTCAGTATGGGGTGGCTATTTGAGTAGTTAGATAACGATTAATTCGTAGCGTTACGAGTGATTTGACCGGCATCGGCATCCGTTAAATACTTAATGCTATCGGTGAGGCCAATTATGGGTGCATCAGCTTTGACCGTGATTGTTGAGGCTGGTGAGCTTGGATAACGCTGATCCATGGTGTCATAAATTTTTAGATCACTTTGTGGTAAGTCAGCGACTGCGACCGTGGTGCTAGTCTTTTGATAAGTTGTCGTTTGGCCTTGTCCAATACGAATGAGCTTATTTTCACTAACGAAGAGGTAGAGGTAACCCAGACTATCACCACTGGCAACTGATTTTGCAGTCAACTGGTAACCGCCATTGGCCGCCTCAGATTTCTGTGAAGCGTAAGTGTTATTTTGATTCAAGGAAGTTAAGGAATAGTGACTGAGGTCCTGAATAGCTGACCGCTCAAAACTATCGTAGCGGTGTTGGTAGAGATAGCCGTCCTTAATCATAATCTTACCGGTATCACTAGAACTGGTTGTGGTTTCAGCTGCGATCCAAGTACCGTTGAGTTTGGAAACGGCAACGTGGTTAGCCGCTTTCTTCGTGCTCGTGTCGGTAAATGACGTCCCACGGTTAATCGTGATGGTTTGATCTGCAGTCATATATTGAATGTTGATCCCATATAAATGATGGCCTTTAGCGACAAACGCCTGATCGACGGGCATCCCACTGGTCTTAGTTTCTAAGAAGATGAGATCAGATAATTTACTGATCTTGAAGTCTGCACCTAATTTTTTGAGAACTGCATTAACCTGTGCAACGGACATGTAGTGAATGTTTTTCTGCACATCTTTAACATAGTGACTGCGTTGATCCTTTTGCCACTTAGTTAATGAAACGCGTTGGTACTTAACGGCGTAGGACATGAATTGTCCCTTGGCGGTTGTCCAATTAGTCAGGGCACCGGTTCTGGAAACGGCAGCGGTCGTTAATTGATTGTCGACGCCGTTCTTCTTGGTTTGTTTAGAGGTGACGGACTGACTAAAGGTCCAAGTCTTAGAAGCTGACTTGATGGTCTTTTCAGTGGTTGCTTTGACTGAAAGACTGGTTGTGGCGGATTTTTGGGACTTGGTACTGCATCCGGAGAGGACGAGTAAGGTTAAAGTAATAAGTGTAATGATTGATTTACGCATGACAGCTCCATTTCATTGAGAAAGTATCGTGATTGAGATTTAAAGATATGTAATTTAAGGCGTTGATAAGTATATCACAGTAAGAATATTAATTTGGCAGGAGATTATTCAATTTAGAAATGATATTGTTGGATTTTCCGAGTAGCGGGTTGTCTTATACAAGTAATTTGTTATAGTGAAGATAAACGATCTACGTGGGAGTGAGTAACATGGATTGGGAACAGCTGTTTCAGTCACGAATTTTAAACCGTGGTTTCGACTATTATATGCAGGGACTGATTGAAAACTTTAAAATGACTAGCAAGCATGTTAGTGCACAGGTCTTGGGTTCAGAGAATTATCAAGTTGATATTAAATTGCAGGGTGATCATGTTCAGGTGGCCACCTGTGATTGCCCGTATGCGGCAGAGCATGAGTACTGTAAGCATATGGCAGCGGTACTGTATGAGATGGATGCTAGGAATGAAGTGTCACAATTTGATGACGAAGCTGACACGATTGCGGCACTGGTTGACCGAATATCAGAGCGTGAAGTGCGGGCATTTTTAAGTGCCATGCTGGAGAATAATCAACGGCTGGCAATGTTATTCAAAATGACTGTTAGTCCAACTAACGAGACGGATAATTTAGAATCTTATCAAGAGCAGATCAATATGATTTTTGAAAACCATATTGATAAGTATGATTTTATTGATTACGATTCGGCCACCCCGTTTGCAGATGAATTAGGCAGATTTATTAGTGATGATTTGCAGAATGCGGTTAATACCGGCCAATTGACGATGGCTTTTGAGATAATCAGTCAGCTCAGCCTTAGGATCGATCAGCTAGAAATTGATGATTCTGACGGTGAAATTATGATGCTATTAGATCAGTGCACGGATGTATGGCAAGGTTTGATTGATGGTGCAAATATGCCGCTAAAAGAACGGATATTTGCATGGCTACGTCAACAAGTGACGGGATCGTTGAATATTATTGAAGATGAAGTCACGGAATTACTATTTAGTAATTTTAAGGAAGATGTCTTTTTAACGGCTAAATCGGATTTTACAGCGCAACGATTGCAAGCTGCACAACACACATCTGAGAATTGGGATCGGGAATGGCAGCTGGATAAATGGGCAGGTTATCATTTACAAGTGTTGACTGAACGCCATGCTGCTGATATTGAACTGAGACAGTTTTGTCTAGATAACATTAAGATTAATTCAGTTCGTAAGTATTATGTGGATTTTTGTCTGCAGCGACAAGATTATCAAACAGCTATTGAGATATTAAAGGCTGGTAAATCAGCTAGTGAATATCGCGGAGTTGTTGCTGAGTATAGTTTGCAATTAAAGGATTTGTATCGACAGCTAAATCAACAAGAAGACTGTCAGCGTGAATTGTGGCTGTTGCTAACGGTGTATGAGCCGGCTGATTGCGAACTTTTTGTGGAGTGGAAGCAGCAATACCCTGAAGCTGAGTGGAAGATTCAGCGTGAACGCTTGTTTGATAAATTAGCACCAGAACCGTATGTCGATTTGAAGCCGTTATACGCAGAAGAGCATCTCTATAATCGTTTATTAGAAGCGGTGGTAGCAGATAATGGTTTACAAAGCGTTCGGGATTATGAAAAAATCTTGAAGCCACACTATTCTGATCAATTATTACAAAAATATGTTACGACTATTCAGCAATTAGCAGAGCGCCCAAGTGATCGCCGCCATTATCGCCAATTGGTGACAATTTTGAATGAAATGATAGCCTATCCGGCTGGAAGTATGACAGCCAAGCAAGTTATTAGTGATTGGAAGCAACGGTATCCTCGGCGCACGGCAATGATGGATGAGCTGACCAAATTTAAGGGTAAGTAGATTATTTTTATAGTGTTAGAGTAGCAATAGATTTATATAAATCCCCCGTTAATTTTTGCAGTTAACGGGGGATTTTGTAGTAGACAATCAAATTCCATTTAGTCACTGCGCTATACTCTTTATAGATAATTTAAAGGGGATATGAACATGCAGAAAGACAAGAATATAGAATATGAAGCATTTATTAATATGTTAGAACAACGAGATTTGTCGCGTAAAAGTATTAAAGCATATGCAAATGATATTAATCAGTTTATGAAATTTTGTTATGGAAATGAGAATTTCACAGTAGCTGATTTTCAAAATTATCATGACACATTAGTTCAGTCAGAGTTAAAGGTTAATACAATTCAGCGTAGGATTGTATCCTTAAAGCTGTTTGGTAATTTTTTAACGGATAGAAAAAGTATATCTGAGTTTAGTATCGAAACAACTAGATTACGAAGAAAGCATCTCTTACCACGAGTGCTTAATCAGTATGAAATCATAAGATTATTGAAAAGTGTTTATAATGATCAGGAGCAAGCTAGTACGGAATTTGGAAAGAAGGAATCAACACGAAACGTTGCGATTATTGAATTATTAGTTTGTACTGGGATGCGAATTGGCGAAATCAGTTTAATGAATGTTGATGATATTGATTTATTCTCGTGGACATTTATTGTACACGGAAAAGGTAGTAAGGAGCGAATACTGTATATATCAAGTGGGGAGACTCAGCGGGCACTTCGCAAGTATTTAAAAATAAGAACACAGTTTAAGCCTAATTCGAATGCATTATTTTTAAACAAATATGGCGATCGACTTTCGATATGGTCATTAGAAAATGTGTTCTATAAATATCGTGATGTAAGTGGAGTAAGCAAGGAGGCAACTGCGCATTATTTACGACACTCGTTTGCGACGGAATTATTGAATAATGGAGCAGATCTGCGAGTCGTTCAAGAATTATTAGGACATGCTAGTATAACAACTACCCAAATTTATACGGAAATTGCTACAGTTAATAAGATTAATGCTCTGAAACGATTTAATATGCGAAATACGATACGGATGCATAAAAAAACACCTTCAAATAACTATTAATTATTTGGAGGTAAGGTATGCATATTAAACTTTTAAAGTTTATAAAAAATTATCCTACTTACACACTAATGCTAGTTTTTTCTGTTTTTAGTATAATTTCTGATCAAATATTTCCACACCAAAATTTTCACTTATATTTATTGCTGCTGCTTTCTATGTTTTTATTAGAATGTTTGGCGCTTTCAACTTTTAAGAAAGAAATCAAAGCTTTAAGGTCATTGATTGATACGCTTAGTACAATTGAACTTTTAGGTAGGTTAGATAGATTAACCTACCTAAAACATCCTTATTTTTTCTACAGTGTAGTTGCCAGTAGCAATCTTATTTTTATGTTTACAATTTGGGTAAATAATTTAGTTGAACACTCTCTGACTGGTATATTTGGAGTGGGTATTGGCGTAATAACTTTTAGTGTTGGTATTAAAGCTTACGGTACTTACTTAGCTTATTTAAGCTATCTAAATGATGTTCCAAATTTAAGTTTCAAGGTTGAGTACTCTTACCAACCCGCCAATTCCGATGTATATAAACTGATGGCGCGTATTATATACAACTTAAATTTTTTGTTTTTTTTAATTGGGTTACTTTATACAATTTTGTATTCAATCATGACAAGGCCCTTTATTACACTTAAACTCAATCCATTAAATATTGAAATAACTGCATTACATCCACTGATTTTAAAATTCACTTGGATTGCAATTTTTATGTTTTTTATTTTGGGTTTTCCCATATTAGCTAGTTTATCTAATATATGCCTACGACACATTATACGAGCCCAAAAAGATGCTATCATATTCCCTCTAAAATTACAGTTGGAAAAAATAAATGTATTAAAGAAGCCTGAACTTGCAAACACGCTTTTATCTTTAATGTCTTCAATAGATAAGACAGCAGATGTGCCTAATAGTACCGAGCAAAAATATTTTTTACACTATTTCAATTTTTTGATTTCTTCAATAACTTTCATTGTCCCCATACTGTCATTGCTTTTAGGTAAGGGTTAGTTTTCATTTCAAACGATTATAACCAACTCTAAGCATATACTCAATCATGCTTTGTAAACTGTTGACATATGATTTATTATCAATCTCAGATCTTAGGGTATCAATAGAATCGTTTAATATTGCTTTTTTTTCATCCAGCTGACCTTCAATGTTTTTTATCACATTATATTTTTTTAATAATTCATCAACTTTTTTTACTGCTTCTAACTTATTAATACTGCCAGTAGTAATGTCAACAATAGTTTGTCTATCATTCTTATTGGATAAACCATATAAATAGGCAATGATATAATTTTTTCTAGAAACAGTAATGTCCAAATTAACTTGACCTTTGTGTGCGGAATTTGTGGAATATGCAGTAAAAGGTTCCAAATCGTTCAATATTTGAAAAATTGTGCCACTAAGCTTTCCGATTGATTTTAGTGTTTGACTCACATTAGAGCTATTACGCTGCTCTGAAAATTGATAACCTAACTGAAAACTGGTTTCTACTAAAGTAGCAGTTTCTTGTTCTATGATTTCTTGCACATATGTTAAATCAAAATATTTATTTGTGACATTCTCTGAAACTTCATTAATGCCGCCAACAGACATGCTTTTCAATGTGTTTGCCATAATCCCCACACTTGAGTATCTTGAGAAAATATCCTGAGAAGAATTACTCTCTGAAAGTATTGAAAAAGATGTTGCAATTAAGTTAATCGCGGAAAGCACTGTTAAATCCGTTCCATATTGCATATGAAATGCTGCTTTTCCTTTTCGCATCTCGTCATGATCAATTAAGTCATCAATTATTATTGATGCTTTATGAATCATTTCAACAGCACATGCAATTTTTATTGCAGTCAAGGGCATTTTGCTGGATTCAACTTTTTTACTATTGATGTGGGCATAATACCCCCATGCGAACAATAGGGGCCTTAGCCGAGTACCATATAATAGTTGCGGGTTATTAGCTATTGTTGAATTACCGCCAATAGAGTTTAATTGTTCCAACCAAATCTTCTCAAATATATTTATAAATGAATCTGCATTATCCCGATCCATAATTTTTAAGAAATATATATTGTTCAAGAAAACACCTCCAAATAATTAATAGTTATTTACATTAAAATTATATCATTGTTCGCAGTGTAATTTTATGTTTTCTATAACTATATTTTTACTGTGAGCCCAGAGACGGAAGTGTGCCAAGGAATTTTTTCGGATTATTATTAGTAATAACATTGGAATGGTTAAACCGCCAACACCTGCTCCAACAACCCAATCAAATGCTTCTGTCGATCAGCTGAGAAAGTTTCACCGGTGCGAATATAGTAATCCATCGTCTTGAATGCGCAAAGGCTGATAATATCAATCTCTAGCGGGTCTTGTGAAATCCCACTGGTACGCAACCGTTGTTGAATGGTTGCTAGCAATTGCTGCTGCAAATCAAAGCCCTCAAATGCAATCAGGCTCAATGCTAACCAGCGTTTTTTTAGCTGTGGTTCATTAAGTAATGCATTGAGTAGTCCGGTAAGTTGGGGCGTGATGCCGGTCTGCTGTGAGTGGGTCGCAATTGATTGTAACCGCACGTCTAGAATTTTGCTGTAAGTGGACAATGTTTCTTCAGCAAGGGTGTTTGCCAAATCGAATTTATCATCGAAGTGGTCATAAAAAGTTTTAGGATTGATCATAGCAACTTGAGCTAATTTAACAACTGTTACTTTATCAAATCCATCTTTTAAAACGAGTTGAATGAAAGTATCTTCAACTGATTTCAAGGTGCGTTGAACTCTTAAATCCATTTTTATCCCCCAATTAGTAGTTTAGTGTTACTTAAGTAATGATTATACGCCAGTTGCCCGTTGAAGGAACACTAACCTGCTGTTAAAGTAACATTATTCAAAGTAATCATTTAGGAGGAAATACAAATGGCTAAAGGTAGAATTATGAATCAACCAGCAGATTTTAAACAATTAGGAATTAATCCTAATCAGATAGAGGCATGGGAAGATGGTCGTCGTGATAACGACCAGGCGGGACATGCTGAAATTTGGTACTTCGATTGTAGTTTTGATGATAAGTCAACTTTAGTATTAGGCTTTCGACCAAAGTCGGTGGCACAAGTAGATCAATCAGGTGATAATCCCAATATTGCGATTAATTATTCCAATGCCAGTGGCAAACCGTTTTATGACTACCGGTTGTATGATGTGGCTAATACGGCAACTAGTAAGACAAGTGCTAATTTAAAATGGGGACCAAATAGTTTAATTGGTCAAAACTGGCAATCTTACGACGTCCACGTAGAGCCGGAAGCAGATCAAGAAGTGGTGATGGACGGCATGCATTCCGTCCAACATCAAACGGCGATCGATTTACACTTTGATGCTCAAGTAGCCCCATTTCGTCCCGGTACCGGCTACATTGCTTTTGGTGATCAGGATGATTACTACTATAACTTTATCTGCATCACTAAGTTGACGGTGCGGGGAACAATCACGATTGATGGGGAACAAAAAGAGGTTACCGGTTCAGCATATTATAATCATCAAT
The DNA here is from genome assembly GCF_001039045.1 of Lactiplantibacillus herbarum. Lineage (GTDB taxonomy): Bacteria > Bacillota > Bacilli > Lactobacillales > Lactobacillaceae > Lactiplantibacillus > Lactiplantibacillus herbarum. The sequence continues at coordinate 7,456 of NZ_LFEE01000017.1, read as the reverse complement.
GGTTTAATATCAGTCCAATCAATGCGTTCCACCATTGGGTTTGGGGTCGCCAGAATATTGGCAAGTACAATGTATTAATCTATGACATGGTTGGTGCAGATCAATTTGGTCAGCCCCAGATTCCACTGATGACGATCGATGATAATCAAGGGAAGCGGATTTTCGAGAACACAAGTGCGGCCAATACGCAGGTTGAAATTTTAGAGACCTATGTGCAACCTGAAACCGGAAAGACGGTTCCTAAGACTATCAAATACACTTTTAATCAGAAAGAAATTCAGGTTGAGTATTTGATCAGTGATCCCAAAGAGATTAAATTAATCGACATTTATGGCACCTCACCTGCGCCCGCGCAACAACAGTTCGATAAATTAGGATTACAACCAACGTATACTCGCTATCTTGCTAAGACCCAGCTGAAAATTATTCGTGATGGCGATTGTGAAACGATTGATGGTGAAATGCTGTACGAGATTAACTTTGCTGCTAAAACGTTATAATCAACAATGCTTACTACGAATGATTAACTACTCGTTAAATTGAGAAATGTAGCTAAGTATTAGCATGAGTTACCAGTAAAAAAACAAATAAGTCTTCTGGGTTAAGGTAACTTAATCTAGAAGACTTATTTGTTTTTCAACAGTGATCGGTAATGAAATTATAACGGAGATGCCAGTGATATTTATTGAAGTAAGCCCCAATTATGAAGTTAAGCATTTCAATAGGAACGGGTCGGAGGAATAATGATTTTGTTTGTTATCTACAAATGACTGGTAGGTAAATAATCAGATGGATTTTAATAGGATGATGTATGAAACTTTAAAAAATCACAAATTGTTCACAATTAATTAGTTGACAAGCTGTCTATCAGTTTAAATTAATGAGCATATAATTAGCTAACGATGAATTGTACATGATAGTCTAATCGTAACGATATGAGAAAAGTTATTTTCCGGCCGGAAGTTTCGATGTCGTACAGTTAGGTTGCAGCAGGCACACACACCATAAAGGAGCGAACAATCATGAAAAAAGCAGTGATTGCCGGTACGATGATGTTAAGTTTGTTGGGGATGCCAGCCATTATGGCAACTGCGGATTCCACCGCGAATACGGATACTAATTTGGAACTGATTGAGAACACAGGACCAACGATTCCGGTTGATCCGACCAATCCAACCAATCCACAAGATCCAGACGATCCTGATAACCCAGGGACGGGGAACACTGGGGCTTTAACTTTGGACGTGGCACCAGCAGCATTTAACTTTGGTCAGGTTCAAACTTATGCGGCCCAACACACTTATAAAGCTCAGACAACTGGAACAGGTCATCAATACATTCAGGTGACGGATAACCGGGGAACTGATGAACAGGGTTGGCAAGTGACAGTTGAACAGGATAAAGATTTGACCCAGACCACTGGTGGTACCCATGTCTTGACTGGGACAAGCATTGGTATTCCAGCCGGGATTGCTCGTAACAGTTTAACGGACGATCCAACAGTGGCCGATCCTGATTTAAGTGCAACGGTCGGAACAGTCGATAATGAAAGCGGTGCCGTGACGGTGTTTAAGACGACCAGCGCAGCGGATTCTGGTAAAGGCACATCTGTTAAGACTTGGGATCCAACTGATGTGACGTTAACAATTCCTAAAAATACGGCGCAACCAGGAACTTATAAAAACACCTTAACTTGGACGTTAACCGCAGCGGCAATCGATTAACTCAAACGTAAAAAAGGAGGGGCTTATCATGTTTGCAAAGCTTAGTATCTGTGCAGGAGTCATTGCATTGGCGATGGGTGCGGCCGGAATAACGGCTTCAGCTGCCACAACGGCTGGCTCAGTAACTTTTCAAGATGATACGACAGCGACGGCACCGGTTGATCCAACTAACCCGGTTAATCCACAGACTCCAGCGGACCCTAATAACCCGGCAACTGGTAATACTGGGACGTTAACCTTAGACGTCGCCCCGGCAGCAATTGCTTTCGGGACCGTGACAACTTCGAACGCGGCGAAGACTTATCAGGCAACTGGAACTTACAATCAGTATTTACAAATTTCCGATAAACGAACGACTGCTAATGGGTGGCAAGTGAACGTTAAACAAGATCACGCTTTGACGGATACTAGCAGTGGGTATGTCCTAACTGGGGCAGTCATTCACTTACCACAAGGGACGGCGCGTAACTCATTGAATACGCCAGCAACTGTAGCTGATCCTAACATTACAGTTACTACAGGCGGTGTTGGTGTCACGACTTCCGATCAAGTTGTCGTAGCCGCACCGAACCAAGCGGGTGTTGGGAAAGCCGTTTCGACAGATACATGGGTCGCTAATGCGGTAACGTTAACCGTTCCGAAGTTAACCGCTAAGGTGGGGAATTATACCAACACGTTAACTTGGACGTTAACTGCAGCCGTCGGTAGTTAGTCACTGTAGCCAGCAATAGGAGGTCACCATGAAAAAATTGATGTGTCTTTTTAGCGTAATTGCGGGCTTGGTTTTCATGGGATTAGTCCCGATTAATAGCCAAGCCACCGCAAGTAACGCGTCAATTCAGTATAGTGTCGATAAAATCAATCCAGGTCAAGAAGTTGATGCCAATAGTTCCTTTTATGATCTGAAAGTTAAAGCTGGTGAGACCCGTAAAATTTCAGCACGCGTTTACAATGCGACTGATAAACCAATTACGGTCAAAACTAAGTTGCTGACGACCTTTACTAATAATTCAGGTCAAATCGCGTATACGCAAACTGCCAAAACTTATGATCAGAGCTTGAAGTACCGGTTTGATAAAATTGCGACTCTAGCTGATGGTTCAGCTGAAGTAACGATACCAGCTAAGGGCAACCGAGTGGTTAGTGCGACGATTGAAGTTCCCAAGGGGTTTGATGACGGGGTCATTCTTGGGTCATGGTACTTTGAGAAGACCAATCAAACGCCAACGAGTACGGGCAAGGGTGTCAACATTAACCATAAGTATAGTTACGCACTGGCAGTCAAGTTGACGGCTAAGGAAGTTGCTCAGCCTAAGCTAACGTTGGGGACGGTCAAGCCAGGATTAAAGAATTATCGCAAAGCGGTCTTAGCGACGATTCATAACCCGGAAGCTGCGGTCGTTTCCAATTTAAAGGTGACGACTAAGGTGACCAAAAAAGGGAGTGACAAAGTCCTTTACCGCAATACTAGCGATAACTTGATTATGGCGCCGAACTCCAACTTCAAGTACGCCACCTTCTTAGATAAGCAACCAATGAAGGCTGGCGATTACACGATTAAGGTAACGGCAACGACGAAGGATAAAAAGTGGACGGCTAAGACTTGGAATTGGCAACGTGATTTTAAGATTACGACTGAACAGGCACGTCAAAGTAACCGCCAAGCTAAGAATGACCCTGAAGCACCAATTAGTATTTGGTGGTACGTGTTAGCGGTGATGATCATTGCTGGTTTATCAGCGGGAATTGTCTACTTCATTATGAAACGGAAGACACGAGTTTAGTTGAAGGGAGGATTCATTGATGATTCGGAGGAGGACGTTATTACAATTGACACTCGGGCTGGGGATAGCTGTGAGTGTGGGCTGTCGGAGCCCCGTTGCTTCGGCAGCGGAGACTATCACGACTACTGAGAATAGCATCGAATTGTTAGATTGGCGAGACGCACCGGATATTAGTAATTACCAACAGGCCCAGCCCAATCAGTATCTGGCTGTCCCTAATCATCTGGCGGCGGGCGTTCGATCACCGAGCACAACAAGCTCAAATTCGCTAATGAGTTTACCTCAGACGGACGAGGCACACCAGCTACTCGGATTGTTGGGTGTCGTGATGGGGGTGTTAACAGGTTGGTTGTTATGGACTAGGCATCGTAGTAGGGAGTGATCAATGTTGAAACGACCACGAACTTTAATCAGTTGGTTATTGCTCATCGGATTAATTCTGGGGGTGTTTGTTACCAATATCGGTGCTGTTAAAGCCGTTACGACTGACAATGCCGATGCCCTTAAGTTTGAGCAACCGACAAGCACGTTGAAACGCGGTCAAGAATTTGAGATTGGACTGACATTACAAGCGCCATTTGGCAAGACGTATACGGTGACAATTCCAGAGGAGTTAACGGTTGATCTGCAGGCCACCAAGAAGGCCAATCCGGATCAACTAACGAAGGTTGAGTTTGATGAAACTAAACGAGAATTGGTGCTGGAAATTGCCGAAGTGACGACTAAAACAACACTAAAACTAGCTATGACGGCAGCCAAGACTCAAGATTACGTGCTTAAGGCTAAGACGATCGCGACGGTACCTGATGTAACGGCGACGGCTATTAGTACTAGTCAATCAACGGATGAGTCACAAGCGGCTAATCCTAATAAGGAAACGACGCAAGAAATCGCGACGGAACCCTTTAAGTTCACTGTGGTGGAAGATGAATCAGCCGTGGCTAGTGAGCAAGCTTCAAGTGAACAAGCCGACAGTCAAGCAACGGCTGACTCTGAAACAGAATCAGTGGAATCAGGTTCAATTGAGAGTGAATCAATAGAAGTAGAAAAGTCATCAGAGGCAGAGTCTTCAGATACGTCATCTTCAAGTTCATCCACCAAGGTGAGCAAGGCTAATGTTGCTAGAGCAGAGGTTGCTGCGGTTGCTGCCGATGAAACGGTCACATTGGTAACGACGTATGCGGAATTAAAGGCCGCTTATGGAAATAGTACCGTGACGACAATTCAGTTGGCAAACGATATCTCACAGCCCTCCGCTACGGCAACTGATTTAGGAACGCGGACGACTAGTGTGACTATCGATGGTGCCAATCATAGTTTGGATATCGGGTTAGCGAACTTTCGAATCGGGACAACTGCGACAGCCCAGACGATTACTGTAAAAAACTTTAGTAGTATTCGCGCAGCTGCTGCAAGTGGGACCGGCTATGGTGGTTCACTCGGAATTGTTCAGAGTGGTGCTGACGGTGGTGGCGATGCTGCTGGCGCTCGTTGGAACATCAACATTGCTGATTTGACCACTGCCAGCACAGTTTTACGACTCGTTAATAGCCCAGGTAACCAGGTAACGATTTCTGGGACGGTCAACTCGACGACGGTCTGGGAAAGCATGGTAACGGGTGGAGTCACCTTTGCGGCTAATAGTAAGTTCACAGCTCGCAAAGCCACGGCGACTGGCGAAAACCGTTCGTTCCTCTGGTTTTCAGCGTCAAGTACGGTTGGTACTGGTGATCGTAAAGTGACGCTGAATACCGGTGCAGTGGTGGATATGTTAGGCGCCGCCAATGATACGGCTTATCCGGCTATCTATAACCAGTATGACAGCGTGGCGGTGGGAACTAACGCAACGTTGACGATTAAAATGTACGGGAACGCTTATCGAGCTGAACGTGGCAACACGTTTACCGCTGATACCGGTAGTAAAGTGACGTTTGAAAACTTGTCGACTAGTCTTTCTAACGCGATTTACTACGGAGCAGCGCTAGCGGCAAGTACCTTTACAGTTAATCCAGGGTCAGAACTGTATATCACGAACAACGCACCACTACCAGTATTTGGTGGGATTTTGACGCCAGTCAGTATCCTGTTAAACGCGCCGAAAACTTACGATATCAAAAATACATCGGCCGGATTGTTGGCAACGACTGGATCGATTGTCAACGTCTCGATTGGTAGTTTTGAAATCCGGAACAGTAACTTGAGTATGTGGTCAGTGACATTACCGATCTCGGTTAGTGCTAAGGCCACGTATAAGAACGTCGAGTGGATTAAGCAGACGCTGTTACTGGTAACCTCAAGTAACGCGCTGTTACCAAGTGTTTTCTCGCTATCGTTAGCACGGCGGATTAACAATACCTTAGCGATTCCGACCGCCCAGTTTAGTTCACCGTATACGAGTGACTTAGGTGCACAGCTGGTTACGGATGCAGATAAGAAGATTCGACTCCGAGTTATTACGGGGTATACCGAATCTGGCGGAACCCAAACGCCAGTTTATGCGACGGCTGGTGCAGCAAGTGTTAAGTTAACGGATGATACGGGAGCGACTCAAACGGCGACAACCGATGCCAGTGGTTACGTTAACTTTACGTTGAACCATTTTCCGACGGCGGGGGCAACCATCACAGCGCAGGTCACGGGGACGATTGAATCTGATCCGGTGACGATCGTAGTACAGGCCAAAACGCCACCTGATCCGGTAACCGTTAAAAATGATAAGATCGTTGCTGATCAAACAACGATTGCCAGTGGTAGTACGACAACTGCTGGTAACCAGCTGCGCTATACGGTTAATGGGAGTGCTGCAACTAATAGTGGTGGTACTGCGATTACTGCCACCGCAGCCAGTGATGGCAGTTGGTCATTAGCACTACCAGCGACGAAATTAAAAGCCGGCGACGTAGTTCAGATTTTCGTCAAGAACAGTGCTGGTATCGAAACGCCAGTTACAACGACAACTTATCATGATAAAACGTTTACGGCCGCAATTAGCTATACTGTATCGCCAGCAATTGGGCCAACTGCGCCAACTGAACCTGATAATCCGGGAAATCCGAACACAAGTGGTAGTGAAAACTCAGGTACAGGGAATACTGGGGAGTTGCGATTAGACTATGCACCAAGTAACTTTAACTTTGGGACGGTTACGACTAGCATGACGTCCAAAACGTATGCTGCGAAACCGATTACTGGAGTTGCGAAACAATGGTTGCAAGTGTCGGATAATCGAGCTTCAGTCACAGGCTGGACGGTAACTGCTCGTCAAAGTGCTGCGTTTACTAGTACGAGTGGTGGCACGCTTGGCGGTGCCGAATTACGATTGCCAGCTGGGCAGACGCACAATGAACACTCAACTGGACAGTTGAAGAGCTATGCAGTGACGTTAACTAATGCTGAACAACCAGTCTTTGCTGCGCCAGCAACGGCTTCGGTGGGGAAAGATCTGTCGACGAGTACTTGGTTACCGACGGATGTGCAATTGATGGTACCGGGTAATACGGCTAAATCAGGTCAGACATACTCGAGCACGGTCTCTTGGACTTTAACGGCTAGTGTAACGAATTAATTGAAAAATGGTGGCTTTAGAATGATATTGGACAATCAATAAAGCACGGGACTAGAGCAATCAGCTTAAATGTCCTGTGCTTTATTAGTTTTGTTTAAGAATATTGACATAAAAGTAGGTTTAATTTGGATTATTGAGCAATAAGGGTTAAAAATAATGTTCGATAGTTTATAATTGCTAGTGGTAACCATTTTTTGATGGCGAAGTTAATTGTATAAAAATAAATTAATTTATCGTCAGGAAATTAAATACTATTATTTAGCGAGCGAAATATGGTGTCCAATCAAAAAAAGATCAATATTAATGAACAGTATTCCTTTGATTTAGGCGGTGTAGTGACTTTAAAATGACTAACTAAAGGTTGAAAGTTAATTATTCAATGA
>NZ_LFEE01000049.1 GCF_001039045.1 Lactiplantibacillus herbarum | reverse complement strand
TGTTCAACTTAAATTTTACAATCTGCCTAATAAATAAAACAAGGTAAATACAGGCACGTTTGACAGTACCACGATTCACATAGGGAGGAGACCATTGAAATCCACCATTTTACTAGTCGAAGACGAGGCGGGCTTAGCCGACTCACTCAAAACCGAAATCGAGCTCGAGAACTTCAATGTGCTCTGGGCCAATGACGGCCTAATCGCGCTGGACATGTTCCGGCAAAACGAGACCCAGATTGATTTAATCATTTTGGACTGGATGCTGCCGCACCTGGACGGCTTCAGTATGCTGCGCCGCATTCGCAAAACCAGCCAGGTGCCGATCATCATGCTGACGGCGCGCGATTACATCGGCGATAAGGTGGCCGGGCTGACCGGCGGCGCCGACGACTATGTCACCAAACCATTTGAAATGGAAGAACTGATTGCCCGGGTCGAAGTGGCCCTGCGCCATTCGCAGCCGGCGGCCACCACTGCCGCCGTGTATACTGCTGGCAATTTGAATGTGGATACGGACACCAAACGCGTCACCCGGGGCGGTACCATCATCCCCCTCACCCAGCGAGAATACGAGCTGCTGGTGGCACTCATCAGTCATCAAAACGAGCCCTGTTCACGCGAGGATTTGTTAGACACTGTGTGGGGCCTCGATTTTGACGGCTAACCCAACATCCTGGACGTCTATGTCCGCAATCTCCGGAGCAAAATCGACACTCCCAACCAACCTAAGCTGATTCACACTGTCCGCGGCGTGGGCTACATGCTTTCCGAACACGTGGCGGAATAAGGCCCTAATATGAAAAAAGACAAACAATCTAGCGCAGCCATCATGCTGCGCAGCCTGATGCGCTTCATCATCATTGTCACCTTGCTGCTCGGCGCTGCCATCATCATCGCCGTGGGCCATCAGCTGCTGGAAGAGGTTCAAACCACCACCAGTCATATCACCGCCAGTCTCAAGCAAACCGACATTGATGGCGATGATGACTGGGAAAGCTGGCGCAAAAACAGCACCCTGGACACCAGCGCCACTTATGTTTATGTCCACAACAAGCGCGCCGATGCCAAGGTCAGCCAATACTTCTCCCCGCACGCGGAAAAAGTATTAAAAGTGACCCCCACTAAGGTGCCGTTTTTAACCAATGTCTATTATCGCCCAGGCATCGGGCTGCTGTACCATCGCATGGTGCACGCGCGCGGGATTTACTACACGTTGTGGCAAAACATGAATCCCCAGCTGGCGGTGCTGCTGCGGGTGATTGAAGTCACTGCCATCCTGCTGGCGGTGACGCTGCTGGCCACGCCGCTGTACATTCGCCAGCTGACCAAGCGACTGACTGATCCTCTGACCACGCTGTCTCACACGACCCAGATGATTGCCGGCGCCAAAGAACCTGGTGCGATGCGGCTACCGGTCCCGGCGCAACCGACTGAGGTGACGGAACTCGCTGGTAATTTCAACGAGTTGCTGAGCATGTTGAATGAACGCCAGGAGCAGCAAAAACTGTTCGTGATGAACGCCGCCCATGAGCTGCGCACTCCGATTGCCACTATTCGCAGCCACGCCCAGTTGATCGAACGTCACGGCAAGGATCACCCGGAAATCATTACCAAGTCGGTGGGCTACATCACCGAGGAATCCCGGCAAATGCAGCACTTGATTGATGAGCTCCTGCAACTTTCCCGCGCCGACCGGCTCGCGCTTGACCTTACCCCGCTTGATCTCAGTGCCACAGTGACTACCATCATGCAAAAAATTGCTGGGACCTTCGAACAAACCGTCACCACCGAGATTCAGCCTGACATCCATATCACCGGCAACGAAAGCGCGATTGAGCAAATTCTGGTCAACCTAGTCACCAATGCCGCGAAGTATTCGCCAGCGGCCAGCCAAATTACCGTCACCCTCACCCAACAGGCTAATGAGGCGGCGGCCCTGGCGGTGAAAGATCAAGGTAGCGGCATCAGTGCTGAAGATAAAAGCCACATCTTCGAGCGCTTCTACCGCAGCGCCGATGTGCGCGGCACGGTAGCTGGCACCGGCTTAGGGCTAGCCATTGCCACGCAACTCGCTCAGCTCAGCAATAGTGAGCTGACGGTCGCCGACGATCAGCCGCAGGGCACCATTTTCACGTTGATTTTCTCCACCAAATAAACTTTTTCATGCCGCTCAAAAATATTTTTGAGCGGTTTTTTTTCGCCGAATATTAGTAATCTGAATATTTTTCAGCTAAATCACCCTTGATACTGGCACTGCCGCGGTGAAAGCTGAAGATTATTGAGTTTCGGGTTAGTTTTCATGAGTGGGCGCACCGCGGGATTGTTGTTATGCTGGGTTCATCCTGAAAGTTCAGTCAAGGGGGAACACATCATGACCGCACTCATTACACTGCTACCTAACCTTAATCAATTGTTGCCGCAGCTCATCAGTCAATTCGGCTCACTCATCTATCTTGGCTTGTTCGCCATGATCTTCATTGAAACCGGCGTCGTGGTGCTGCCCTTTCTGCCTGGCGACTCGCTCCTATTTCTCTGCGGCTCGCTGGCGGCGATGGCCAATCACAGTTTGAACATCTGGGTGCTGTTCGGCCTGCTCAGCGTGGCCGCGGTGCTTGGAGATTCGCTTAACTTTGCAATCGGTGAACACTTCGGGCTGCGCCTCGCGCACAGCGCCAAGCTCAGCCGCTTCATCAAACCCGCCTACCTCGAACGTTCGCAGCGCTTCTTCGACAAGCATGGGAAAGCCGCGATTTTCCTTGGCCGCTTCATGCCGATCATCCGCACCTTCATCCCCTTCACCGCTGGCGTGAGCCAGATGCGCTACCGCGACTTTGCCGCCTACAACGTACTTGGCGGGATCACCTGGATGGCGGTAGCCCTCGGCGCCGGTTACCTGTTCGGCAACATTGCTGTCGTTAAAACCCATTTCGAACTGATCATGCTGGCCATCGTGGTCATTTCCTTAGCGCCTGCCGCCTTCATGGCGCTGCGCCATCGCGGAGGTGCCGACGATGCCGACTAAAACCAAAACATTGCTAGGCGGGCTGAGCCTGATTGTCTTTGCCGCCTTAGCCCTCGGCGTTATCACGCATGCCGCCTGGCTTGCGCAATTGGATGCCGCGGCCAGCACTTTGGCCACGCGCGCCATTGATCCGACGAATACCGCGATTTTCAAAGTCGTCGCCACCCTTGGCAGTCCTGCCACCGTCATCGGCCTCACTGCGCTGTTGTGCCTGTGGTTGTGGCTCAAACAAGGCCCAGTCATCAGCCTGTGGTTCGCTGGCCTGCAGCTGGGCGGCTCCGCCATCACGGAAGGCTTCAAGCTGCTGATTGACCGCAGTCGCCCGCTCCATCAGCTGGTGCTGGATAACGGCGCTAGCTTCCCCAGCGGCCACACGTTTTGCACGGCGCTGCTCGTGTTCACCTTGTGGACGCTATGCCTACCACACATTCAAGATCAAGAAAGCCAGCTGATTACCATATTGATTGGCATTGGCTGGATTGCCATGGTGGCCATTTCGCGGGTGTATCTGCGCGACCACTACCTCTCTGATGTGCTTGCCAGCGTGTGCTTAGCTGGCGGTTGGTGGCTGCTCGTCACGCCTGTTCAAGCCTTTATTCAAACTAAAATGCGTCAGTTTTTACCGGAAAGGATGTTGAAATCATGGCCACATCAAAATTAACGATTGTCGTTCCAGCCTACAATGAAGAAGAGGTGCTGACCTCCTCGGTGCAAAAATTACTGGCCGTTGAAGACCAAATCGCCGCGCAAGCCGTTCTGGGCCAGCGCGCCGACATCCTGATCGTCGATGATGGCTCCAAGGATCACACCTGGGAAATCATCGAAAACCTGCACGCCGCGAATTCCCGGATTCGGGGACTACGCTTTTCTCGCAACTTCGGTCATCAGTCGGCGCTGATCGCCGGCATGAGTGAAGCCGTGAAAACCGCGGACATGATTGTCACCATCGATGCTGACCTGCAAGATGATCCTGACAAAATCGTCGACATGGTGGATGCCTACGCAGATGGCGCCGATATCGTCTACGGTGTCCGGAATAATCGGGAAACCGACAGCTGGTTCAAGCGCACCACGGCCCAAGGCTACTACAAAGTCCTGAAGCTGCTAGGGGTTGAACTGGTGCCGAATCACGCGGATTTTCGCCTGATGTCCAAGCGCGCGGTTGAAACCTTCCTTCAGTACCCGGAACGTAACATTTTCATTCGCGGCCTGATTCCTAAGCTTGGCTTCAAAACTGCCGAAGTCTTCTACAAGCGCACCCCGCGCATGGCGGGCGAATCCAAGTACCCGCTGAAAAAAATGCTGGCCTTTGCCTGGGACGGGATTACCAGCCTGACGATAGCGCCGGTGCGGTTCATTCTCATTCTGGGTACCTTGTCTTGCCTACTGGCGGTGGGCATGGTGGTTTACGCCATTGTCATGACAATGCTGGGGCTCACCGTGCACGGCTGGTCGGCGTTGATGGTGTCGCTGTGGTTCGTTGGGGGCATCCAAATGATCAGCCTCGGGGTGATTGGTGAATACATCGGCAAGCTCACCACCGAAGTTAAACATCGCCCGCGCTACACGGTGCAAACGATTCTGGATTAAGGTGAGGGTATGAAAAAGATTAAACCCGCCTTTCTGCCAGCAATTTTAATCCTCTGCCTGCTCATTGGCAGCATCGGTAACCTGACCAGTGTGCTCGGGGTGCCGGCGCTGTTGGTGGTAGTGCTCCTGGGCGCGGGGCTTTACTTCGGGGCGCCCCGACTTGACCATTTGTCTACAAGGCAGCTGCGCTGGGGCATTGGCCTTGGCTTACTGGCGATGCTGATTGCCCAGGTGGTCGTGTTGCACGTGATGCCCAACACCGTTTACCACGATCCGTACCGGGTACTGTCGCAAGCCGACCAGCTCGCCGCCGGCCACATGACCTGGGATATCACCTACTTCTGGCGCTACGCCAATAACGTGCCGCTGGCTTATCTGCTCTCCCTGTGGTTGCGGCTGACGCAACTGGTGGGCTTAAGCACCAATCTTTCGGTGCACCTGCTGAGTATCTTGGTGTTGGACAGCTTTATTGCCCTGGCGCTGCATACGATTTGGCAGCTCAGCCAGCGCGCCAGCCTGCTGGTCGTGGCCTTCGGTTTTTTCGCCTTGACGCCGTTTGCCTACACCTACTACCTGCAAGTCTTCTCCTTTGACTTGCCAACGATGCTGGTGCTGCTCATCATCATGCGGAGTCTGCTGAACTGGTCGCAGAAAACGTCGCGCCAGCGCTGGTTTGCCGGCAGCGGACTAGTTGTTGCCGTGATGCTCGGCGCCATGCTCAAGCCTAATCTGGTGGTCTTGTTGCCAGCTCTGCTGATTGTCGGCCTGATTCTGGCCCGTCAGCACCTCTGGCGACAAGCCAAACTGACCCTGCCCATCCTCTTGATTGTGCTGGGCTTCGGGCTGAGTCTGCCGGCGACCAAAGTCATTGACGTGGCAGCCAATTATCAACCCCGCACCGCCTTTTCGTTCCCGGCGACCAACTGGATCTTGATGGTCTACAACCAGCACAGCAACGGCGGCTACTCCGGCAAGGATGTCGGACGTGCTATCAAGCTGCCCAGCCAAGCCGCCCGCCAGCGGTACAATTTGAAAACCATCCCCAAGCGCATCAAAACTCTCGGGGTGGTTGGCGTCATCCGGTTGTGGGTAGTGAAGTTAGGCATCGTGCTCAATGTCCAAGGCATTCAGCGCTGGTACAACGGCGGCTTCCGCGCCGCGCCTAGTTGGTACAGTAATCATGCTGGCTTCTATCAGGGACTGACCGTGATTGGCTATGTGGCCGCGACCCTGCTCATGTGGGGCGCACTGATGCTGAAGCTCTTACGGTGGCGGCCAGATCTGACCGACCCGCATCAAATCCTTGCACTGCTGGCGGTGACCACTGCCCTTGGCTACCTGGCTTTCCACACCCTACTGTGGGAAGTTGAACCGCGCTATGGTCAAGCCATTTTGCCGCTCCTCTGGGTGGCTTTGGCGGCCATCCCGCGTCAGGCCAGACAGTCGCGTCCCCGCTGGGCGAACCAAGCTAGCCTCCTCAATAGCGCCACTGCTTTACTCGTCGCCTTTGGGGCCGCTGGTGTGCTTGGCGCTCAGATGCCACAAAAGCAAGTGATTGCCGCCCAGCGCAGTCAGCTATCCGTGCAGTATCACGCCAAGCCCAAGACCGTGACGCCAGGCACCGTGCTGGCAGAGGTGGTCGATGTGAACGCGCCAGCGAACTATTTTTCCGTTCAGATTCATGCTGGTAGTCAGGTGCAAGTCACCCTCACTACCCTTGCCACCGGGCAACATTATCGGTTAACGATGGCTGGCAGTGTGGCCCGCCTGCACCACCAGCTCGCCGCTGGGAAATATCGGATTACCGTTCAAAACCTCACCACCCGCGGCCAGCATGTCGATGTGACCCACACCTACCATTATCAGCTCGCTGCTCACCCGCTAACGGTGAACGGCCAATCGCAGCCCACCACCTCGTTGATTTATACCTGCATGCAGCGCTGAGAAAGGAGCCTTTTTATGGAAAAACCCAATCACTACCCTTTACAGCAAATACGGTACAGCCTTGCGCTACCTGATTGTTGGGGGCTTCACCACCGGCATTAATGTGGTGCTGTTCTTCGGCCTGACTCACCTTGCGCGGCGCGTCACTGCTGGCGGACACGGCGATTTTGTTCATCGGCCTCACCTTAATGCACGGTTCGCCGCTGATTGTGAAGCTGATCGACCAGGTCGTCGTCATCGTGCTCAATTACGGCTTCAGCAAACTAATTTTCGCTTCGAACGCGACGAACTCTTCGTACATGCGGTGCCGGTCAACTTTGACATCAACGGTTTCCTTGGTCCCGTCATTCAGTCCCTCGGTGAAGCCAGTCAGCACATTCACCGGCCCGGCGATTTGAATCGACCCGCGGTTGCCTTTATGTCTTTCTTTTTTAGTTGGCATAAATAAATCAATGACCTTATCACCAAAACTCATACTGTTGCCTCCTATCCATTAAAATTGATCAAGTTCTTTAAAATCTCTTGGACTTCTTGACTAGTCAACACTTTGGCCGTCACATCAAAGTCCGTTAACGCATTTTCAATATCCCGTTTAACCTGTTCGATCTTTTCGTCTAAATGAGTGACCGCTATGTTTAAGCTCTTAACACTTTTGTCCTTAATTGGCACCTTAACGATTAGCAGATGTTGCTTAGTCGTCATGTTTTTGGATTCTTGGACTTTAGTAAAGTGATCCAAGTAACTGGCTATGAGCTGGATTTTGAACTGTTGCTCCGGGTGGCCTTTTTGTAAGGCGAAATACCGCCGTTTGAGACCATTAAGATAAGCCGTCATATTGACGGGAATCGTCGGTTCTAAGACGAGAAGTAGAAGATTTAAAGTCTCAACGTGACAAACAGCTTGCTGCCAAAGACCAACAAATAAGTAGCAAAGACCGCCAAATAGATCATCTAACAAAATTGATAGATCAGCAGCAACAATCAAACGACAAGGACGATGCCTTGTCGAATAGTGAAAAACAAAAAAGAATGCATAAAAATAAACCCAATAAGAGTTGGTGGCATTTTTGGTAAAAATTAAAGTGTAAATTCAAGGCATAAAATAAAAATTGGTACTTAGGATAGAAAAATTTCTATCAGTACCAAATATTATAGAACCAAAATCCGTCTCAGTTTATTTATCGGCGGGACTTATGTCCCAGCCTCTTTCAAGTTTCAGTAAAAAATTGCTTTAAGCTAAATTTAAGGAACAACCGGCAAAATTTCATATATTATATGCAAAAATTTCATATATTATATTTAGATATAATTATATCTAGAGGTGAATACAATGAAAAAATTTGTTGTGGGGATCTTGACCTTCGCGATTGTGACAGCCATCATCATCGATAACTACTTTTTATTTATTAGAGGAAAGCTTAGTTCTGATGCTCAAAGGACGTCTCAATCGAGTACAACGACCACATCGTCCAGTCCCAACTCTACCAGCAAGACTTCAACCAGAAAATACAAGGATGGCACGTATACTGGCTCAACTGTCAGTACTCAGTGGGGCAACGTGCAGGTCCAAGCGGTTGTGACCAATGGCAAATTGACTAAGGTTACTGTTCTGAAATATCCAAACGTTAATCGTCGCGATAAGCAGATCAGCAGTCAGGCATTGCCGACGTATAAGTCTGAAGCAATTACTGCGCAGAGTGCCAATATTAAGTTGGTTTCCGGTGCCAGTGAAACATACAAGGGCTTCACCGGATCCCTGAAAAACCGCATTGAAAAAGGCGGCGAATGACCAATGAAAACTTACCAGCAGACAATTGAATCCATGACAATGCCATTTACCATTATGATTGTTAGTGAACCCGACAGCTTATCAGAATCACGTTGGCATACAACAGTTACTCTTATTCAAACATATCTCGATCATGTGGACCATCTATTTTCACCATTTCGCTCAGATTCGCTAGTTACCCAATACCAACTTCATTCACTCGCCGTTACTAACTTTAACGCTGAATTTCAGGAAGTTTTTGCTTTGACAGTCATCGCGGAAGAAATGACAAGCGGGGCTTTTACCGCAAACTTTAGTGGTCAATACGACCCCACCGGCATCGTAAAAGGGTGGGCCATCGAAAGAGCATTTCAAACTTACCTAAAACCGTTGCTTAATACCGGAGCCATCGCGGTGGCCCTAAACGGTGCCGGTGATATTCGGGTTGGCGCGCTGGTTGACAGCGGGTACGAATGGCCGATTGGTATCGAAGACCCAGAAGATACTGGCCAAATGCTTCGGGAGATCAAGATCGCCAATGGCGCGGTGGCCACTTCGGGATCGTCAAAAAGGGGCGACCATATTCGCCGGCTTGATTCGGCAAATACCCTGACCCAAGCCACGATCATTGCCACAAACTTAATTGATGCCGACATGTTGGCCACAACCGCAATTTCCATGGGCCAAATACCGTTTCAAACCTTTGCTGAAACGCACAAGTTGAACGCTATTTTGCTCACAGCAGCTCACAAATTGATCATGATTGACGGTGACCAGTCATGAAAAAAATGACCGTATGGCAAATTCTGACTTGGGGCGTGATCCTCTTTGTTATTCCACTGCCACTGGTTCAAGCCATGGCAGTAGAACTGCCCAGTCTATACACCAGCACGTCCCTTGCAATTCAAATAGGATCGATCGCTTATGTATGGATGCTACTGGCGGTATATTTGGCAACCAAACCGAAATGGCTTGACAGACTAATTGGCCTACCCAGCATCTATTTTATCCACGGTGTTCTCAGCATGCTTGCGATTGCATTAGCTTACTTACACAAGGAAGGCACAAGTTCATATGGATGGATTAAAACCACTGGCAACTGGGCATTTGACCTCTTTTGGGGATTACTGGTTTATTCTTTGGTATTTAGGGCGGGCTGGCTAACAAGTCGTTTCAAGCCGTTGCTATGGTTGAAAAAACAATTGGAAATCTTGTTTAAACATGAGTTATCCGTATGGATTCACAGGCTAAATTTGATTGCAGTGCTTCTCGTTTTCATCCACGTTCAACTGATCAGCTATATCACTAATATGACCATTTATATTTGGTTGTTTAATGGCTACACCATTTTTGTGACGGGTGCCTACCTACTACAAAAGTTGCGCAGTCGATACGGCTTAGCCCAAGGAAAACTCACAGCCATTCAACCCATTGCAGATAACTTCTATGAGCTGACGATTCAATTCAAGTCGCATCATGCACTGAAATTGTATCCTGGTGACTACGCATTTATTAATTTTCCTAACATTGACCACCTGAAAGAATTGCATCCATTTTCCATTTTGAACAGCGTAGTAGACGGAACCATTACGCTGGCAATTCGCGGAGACGGTGACTTTTCCCGAGCCGTTCAACACGCCAAGGTAGGGTCAAAGGTTTTGATCGATGGCGGTTATGGTCGGTTTAACCCCATCATAAAACAACATCCTGATGACGAGTTGGTTCTAGTTACGGGCGGTAGCGGTATAGTTCCAATGATTTCATTAATGCGTGGGCTGCCAAACCGCCGTATCACTCTGTATTATTCCGCCCATAGCAAGGCAGGGTTGATCTACCAACAGGAAATTGAAACCTTGGCAGCACAACGAAACAATTTAACCGTGCACATTCAGCAAGGGCGGTTTTTCCGCAGTGTACCGCGTGACCTTATTCGACCCAATGTAACCTATCTGTTGTCAGGCCCGCTAGCGCTGGGGCAGAGTTGGCAAAAACAATTGCTGAATAATGGGATCAATGAGGAACGAGTATACTATGAGGAGTTTAGCTGGTAATGATCGCAATTCTAAGAAGCTGTCCAAGATCTATGATTTTTGATATACTTCTATGTAAAAAGCGAGTTTAAGCTATGAAAAATTATCTCAGCAATATTACTCGGCAACAATTTGAATTAATTCGACCAGCTTTAGAAAATTTTCGTAAGCGAACTAAGCCTCGAAAATATGACCTCTACGAGGTCTTCTGTGCGGTCCTATATGTCTTGAAAACCAGTTGCCAATGGCGTCAAGTCCCCGGTGATTTCCCAGAATGGCGGTCAGTTTACAACTATTACAAAATTTGGTCAACTAAAGCTGAGCCTACGGCTAATTCTTTATTGGAACAAGTTTTAAAAAAATTGTCATTGCTCGGCGAACTTACCAAGGACGTTCAGCTTTAACTTCCTTTATTATCGTTGACGCTCAGAGCGTCAAAAACACCGCTACTGCTGAAAACAAAGGTTACGACGCTGGTAAGAAAATCTCGGGGATTAAGCGCCATCTGGCAGTTGATATCAATGGCTTTCCGCAGGCCATTCACATGACGCGAGCGAACGTCTCTGATCGAGACGGGGCCAGTGCAATGATCGCTTTACATGCCATGCATTTACGCCAGGTTCAAAATGTCTTAGTTGATGGTGGTTATTCAGGCGTTAATTTTCAGCTCGATGTAGCCAGTAATTTAAACGCAACCGTGCAGGTTGCGAAGCGCAATGAGTTGCATCGATTCGAAGTCATGCCCCAACGTTGGGTAGTCGAACGATCTTTTAGTTGGCTAGAGAATTGTCGGCGACTTTGGAAAAATTGTGAGCGTCAATTAACCACCAGTCTGCAAATGGTCGTTTTAGCGTTTTTAGCACTATTACTTAAGAGATTTTAGACAGCATCTAAGAAACTAGATTCAAAATTTCAATGACATTGTTTGGATGTAAACTAGTTCCTGAGACGCGGTTAGCAACTTCTTTGAACATGATTATCACGATCGTGGATTGATGAAATGGCAGGGCTGCTACTTAAAGGAAAAATCTGCCAGTGCCTTAGCGTTGTATCATACTCGTGAAGAAGCTGGCCTAACTCAGGCCGATTTAGCTGAAAGAGCAAACGTCCCTCAATCCACCATTGCTAGAATCGAACGTGGCGATAATGTAACGTTTGATAAACTAGCTGAAATTGCCCATGCTATGGGTAAAACAATTAAAATTGAATTTACTCAATAAGTTAGACCTTTAAAGGGGGATTTGGCAGCAGTTGATTAAATCAACTGCTGCTTTTTTGATCAAGCTAAATTAGCTTGCGCCGTTTGCGCCAAACCTCTGCCTGAAAGGCTCCTGCTGAAGGCATGCTCATGATGCAAAATCATTCGGCCGACAGCCCCTGTCTGGAAGACTTTTTTACTCAAATTCCGATAGCAATTTTGAGTAAAAAACGCGAAGATTTGCCAAAAAATGGCTAGCCAACCGGCTAACCATTTTGGCATTGCGCAGCTAACTGGGGGGTCAAGGGGGAGCGTTAGCTGTCCCCCTTGCAAGCACCGCAGCTGCCACAAACGTAGTCTTGTGGCTATCATGCGGGTTGCTTGCCAAGCCTCTGTTATTCGATTATCATTAGGAGGTAG
Organism: Lactiplantibacillus herbarum; assembly: GCF_001039045.1. Classification (GTDB taxonomy): domain Bacteria; phylum Bacillota; class Bacilli; order Lactobacillales; family Lactobacillaceae; genus Lactiplantibacillus; species Lactiplantibacillus herbarum. The sequence continues at coordinate 5,166 of NZ_LFEE01000049.1, read as the reverse complement.
TCAGCCTGCGGCTGACCCGACTTTTGATATCTCGAATAACATTGCCCGTAGGGCAACGGAGGTGGGACTTGTGAACGAACTGCAAAATCTGGCTAGCACAAAAAAGACGACTCAGGTTCATCGTCAGGCTAGCAAACAAATTAATTTTCGGGTGAGTGAACCGGACTATTTAAAGCTGGCGCGATCGGCGCAAACTTTAAATCTGTCCGTGCCGGCTTTTGTCAAAAAGAAGGCACAGGGGGCGCGCTTAGTTACCCCTAAAATTGCCGCCCAAGATGCCCAAAACATCACTCATCAATTAGCTAAAATTGGCGGCAATCTCAATCAATTAGCCCATCATGCTAATCAAGGTGGTCAAGTCGATCCCCAAGCATTAAGAGACTTGCAAAACGAGGTGCAGCGCGTATGGCAACAACTCACATAAAACGTTCCACCAGCGCGTCCCGGTTAGTCAATTACGCTGAAAAACGGGCCGTCAAAAAAGATGGCCTCAATTTAGATATTCAGTACGCTAAAAGCGAATTTAAACAAGTACGGGCCGTCTATGGCAATTCTGGTAAAACCCAAGCGTATGCCAGCCGGATTGCCTTTAGCCCGTTGGAATTTAATCCGCAAGATCCTCATGATCAGACAACTGTTTTAGCCGTTGCCAAAGAAGTTTATGCCAAAGCCTATCCCAATCAACAGGTGGCCCTTTATGAACATGCCGATACCGATTCGTTGCATGTTCATGCCGTCATTGGTGCGATTAACCTGGAAACCGGTCAAAAAATGCACGGTAATTGGCATCAATATCGCGATCACTTAGTCCACATTACGGATCAAGTCTGCCAGGAACATGGCTTAATGGTCACGCAACCCGATCCCAACCGTCACGAGAAACGCTCGATGGCTGAAATTAAGCTCCGGGCTAAACAGCAGCCCACTTGGAAAGATCAAATCCGCCAAGCCGTCGATCACACCATGCAGAACCCCCTTATTCGCGATTTTCAGGCCTTTCAAGACGATTTGAAGCAGCAGGCAGTCAAAGTATGGGAGCGTGGGAAGAATCTCACCTATCAGCTTTTAGGCACCAATTACAAGTCTCGGGGCACTAAGCTCGGGATCGATTATGAAAAGGAGACGATTTTTAATGAGTTGGCAAGCCGACAAACCCAATCAAGAATCAACCAGCAACCCAAACGAGCCATTAACGCAACAACTGACCCAACTCAATCAGACCCTGACCGAACTCCGGAATTACCAGGGCACTCAGATTCAACTACAATCAACAGCCAAAACGTCCCTCGATCAACAGCTTCATCAGATCGAACAGACCGCCCGACAAGTCAACCAAGAGTTTCAGATGACCTTAAACAACTTAGACAGCAACAACGCCAGCTCGCAGGCCCAATTAAAACAGACCTTACAAAACGCCTACGCAGTGTTCCAAAAGCAGACCAACCTGATCAGTCAGCAAAACCTGACCGCCCTCAAACAGATTCAAACCGAGCAAGGCCAAAACAACCAGCGCCTCAGCCAACTCAGCGACCAAGTGAACCAGACCATTCAAGAGACGATGGACCAAGTCGCTGATCAAGTGGATCAGCAGTTACAAGCCACGAAAAAGCGGTTCTCGTGGTATGAAATTAAGAATTATTTGTTAGCGGTAATCCCGACTGGCATACTAACGGGCCTGGTTTTCTGGTTATTAACCAGGTATTTCAGTTAATTAACAGCAATTTTGCAGGATTTTATGATCTAAATTACTGATAATTTTATCTCATGGTTAAAACGACTTAGATCTCTATTTGCATAAAATCAGGTCTTTAGAACCAATTAACTCATTTTTTTGCTTATTATTGGCCGTATTTATAGTTTCTTAGCCATTTCAAACCAAGCTTGGTGTATTTATCTGTCAGTTAGTTAAAACGGCTGATAAACGATTTTAGAGCCAATCTGAATGAGCCTCTTGCTCTTTGAATTCTTCGGGGTGTTTGGCCGCATATTCTCTAGCTGCTTGTTTATTCCACCAAACGCCAAATAGGTTTTGCATGGTGCCGTACAAGTAGTTTTCCACGTTCTTGATGTGCTTCTCATTGCTTCTCAGGGCGTTAAAGTAGCGTCTCAAGGCTTTAGTCATCAAAGGTTTAAGTTCTTCATCGTCCAGTGGGATTAGAACCCCAATATCTTGATGATCCTTTTCAACTCGATATTTAGCATTCAGGATGATACCAATAAACCGGCGCATTTGTTGCGGAGTGCGGCACCAGAAACTTAGTAATTGCACGGCTTCGGGTTCTAAGAAAACCGGTAAGCCACTGTCTTCATCAGTTAAGAAGTCATTAGCATGGTTCACCAAATCCTGGTTTTGCTTTTGAATTTCTGCTGGTGAGAAATTGGCTGTGGAAAAGTCCAACTTTTGAGTATCTATCCGGGAGCCTTTTTTAGTATACCAATTTCTACTTCACATAATGGGGCTTATCCCAAGTAACCACCATTCACCCTGATAAAACAACGATCCGTTATTTGGCCTTTGTGAAATTTGACGGTAGAGGAGTGGTCTAGATGAAAAATCCCCAAAAAATCAGTAACTCACTTTGTGAATTTAACCGCCTAAACTCCTAGGCCATTGCGCCAATCGTGCCTGACACCAGTCCAAAAAATCCCGTTCTGAAATCGTTGGTGTTCCCGTCAATAACTTTTTTGTGATGGGCTCCTGACCTAAAGCCGTCTCAATTAACCCAACCACTAAATAATCTGTCTGTTTCGTAACCCAATTTTGTGGTTTCGCCCCAAAGACTTTCGCCAAACTAAAAGCTTGATCCCGAGTCATGGTAGTTAGACGTCCGGTAAAAGCAATCTCACAATCTCTTAAATCAAGCATTTTAAATCATCAACTTTCTTGATTCTAATGTTGGTTTTGACTTGACGGGTTATGGTTTTCCATTCAGTTTAGAGGGAGTGACGTTTTGAGCGCAGAATTGTTCCCTGGAAACAGTTATTTGGAATAACTGAACCAGAGTACAATTCTACTACTAAAAGTTTCCCCTTAGTTCGTCGGTCATTAACGCCCGTCGCTTGTCTGTACAATTGCGGTATTGCTACCACCACTCATTATAAACCTACGTTTTCGGTTTAGCCTACTAAAAAACGCCCTAGCAGGCGTTGGTAATACGTATTTATGTTTGTTCGATCACCAACTAATCAGTGGCACCAAGCCGAAGCTTCGTTTTACCACCCGCGCCGTTAATGGTCGCGCTCACCATTCACCACCCAGCCGTACAGATGACCTTGTTGTGGTATAGCCAGACTTATTGAAGTCGCCCTGGCAAACGTGTCCCCTTGGATTTAGACCCCAGCTTGTCCCCTAGGGCTTTAAAAATCGCACCGGCCATGATATAATAGTCATTAAACAATGATGACTTTTTTGTGGCGCTCACCGATTCCCGTTGGTGGGTGTTTTTTTATGTTCTATTTTATGTAACCAATATTACTCGTTGTTTGGTGATAAATCAACATTTCTTTTTATGTATCCTTGTATCCTTGTATCCTTGTATATTCATATCCTTGTATCTAAGTATCCTTGTATCCTTGTATCTAAGTATATTAGGATACTTGCAGTCAATCTTAATTTAACGGCTTTTGAGAAGAAATGTATCCTTGTATCTTTGTATCTTTGTATGTTATCATCCTTGTATCCAAGTATCCTTGTATATTAGGATACTTAATTGGAGGTCAGTATAATGGGTGAAGTAATTACTTTTGGAAATTTTAAAGGTGGCACCGGTAAAACAACAAATGCCACGCTTGCATGCCTGGCACTAGCTCGTGCTGGTAAAAAAACGCTATTAATTGATTTCGATCCTCAAGCAAACGCTACAGATATTTACTTTAAAACCGCGGCTAATTTAGGCCACGATGATATTAAATTTAATCAAACCTTGCTTGCATCAATCCAAGAAGAGGACTTATCAAGATCGTTGGTTACTTTGGATAAAAACATTGACTTTATTCCATCAAGCGCAGATTTTTCATTGTACCCACGGATTATGGAAAAAAAGTTTAAAAATAATTATAAAGATAGAGTTACATATTTTAGCAAGCTACTTGCTTCACTAAAAGAAAAATATGATTTTGTGGTATTTGATTTGCCACCGACTATTTCCTTAATTTCTGATAGCGCCTTATACGCTTCAGATTGGGTTCTGATTATCCTTCAAACTCAAGAGCACAGTCTTCAGGGTGCCGAATCGTTTCTAAAATATATACAGGAACAGGTAATCGATGAATACGAAGCACCTAGTTTGAATTTACTCGGTATACTTCCTGTGCTATTAAAGAATGGGGCGCCTGTTGATCACAGCACATTAGAAGTAGCAGAAGAAGAATTTGGGAAAGAAAACATGTTAAAAACCCTAATTCGTAATATGGAAAGAATCAAAAGATATTCAATCAGAGGTGTATTTCTAAAAGATCAGTTCGATAAAAAAATAATTAGATTATACGATTCTGTGGCACAAGAAATTATTGAAAGGGCGGACTAGCATGGTGGAACTTTTACACAATCCTAACTCAAATAAAAGCAAAATAATTCCTAGAAAATCGGCGCCCCAGCCCCAAAAAGAAATTTCCATATCTTCTCTAAACGAATCAAACAAAACGAAGTCTAAACAAATAGATGGTGTTACTTTTGATACTACGCTCAGAATTGACAATCATCTAAAAAACTTTATGAAAGCTATGGTAATTTTAGGGTATAGCTCAACTCAACAAAACGGATTAGCCCAATTACAAAAAACTTTTTTTGAATCGTTAACTGAGTCTGAACAAAATACGCTTACGACTCAAATACAGACTTTGGAAACCGGCGATGCTAACAAAGTAAAAAGTAAATAATCACGTGCTCTCAGACGACACGTTCACCTTTTAGATGTATACTTGTCCGTTTAAATTAAGCAGAATGCACACAAAAAAGTCCTCTATTATGCGGAATAGAGGGCTTTTCTGAAATCAGTACATACAGGCTTTGCTTAGGAGCGTTGCTTGTGTCCATTTAGGACATACACAATCATATAACAATCAATCAATGCTGTCACTTAACTTACTCAAAAAAGCCACCCACCTCGTGATGAGATGAATGGCTTTTTGGTTGTGTGGTAGATTGTAAAATTAATCCGAACGCTG
>NZ_LFEE01000032.1 GCF_001039045.1 Lactiplantibacillus herbarum | reverse complement strand
CTCTTGAAAAGATTCTAAACACGTTCTCAGCTTCACGTTCAAACTTAGAATGTCCATGTTTAACGGAAGTGTAGTACCCAATCAGCCCCTCATGGAATATAACGTGTCCTAGTTCGTGACCGAGTATGAAATACTGTGTAGGCGTGTGTTTAATAGAATTATTGAGTAGTATGATAGGCTCTTGGTTGTCATAAGCATTTTTACCCAGAGGCATTGCCCCAAAATCACACCATTCCACTTGTATGTTAAGCTTTTCCGCAATTACAAACGGGTCCGCTGTGTGATAACGATTGACAATAGTTTTAACGATATCTTTTACTCTATCCATAAGTACAACTCCTAATCATGCTTGTGGCGTTTCCAGAATATTGTTGCCATTGCCACGCGCACTTGTTGTTTTTCTTCTTCAGTAAGATCTTCACCCCCATAGGTCATCGAACCCTCATTTGCCTCAAGAAAATCCTTCAGGTCAATGGTATCTTTCTTGGTTGCCCATTTTGGCGTGCCATTTTTTCCAAGCAAGTAGTCAGTTGTCACGGAAAAACGATCTGCAATTTTAGAAAGTGTTTCAAGATCGGGCTGTCGTTTTCCTTGTTCATAGGAAGCCAGTGTTGTTTTGGCCATGCCTAATTGCATTGCTAATCTCTCTTGCGTTAGACCAGCTTCTCTTTTTCGTAATTCTTTAAGGCGTTCAGCAAACATTGATAGGCCTCCTTCAATTAATTATAAGATTACTACGCATAATGCGTATTTTGTACAGAAATATAAAAAATACTCGTTTAGAGTATTTTTTGTTGACTAAGTACGCGAATTGTATTATATTAATAAGCATCAAAGGTACGCGAAACGTATTACTTAGTTAGGAGGTGTTAACATGCGTCATTGGTTAAAAGAGTGGAGAGACATCAACGGACTAACGCAAAAAAAGGCTGCTGAATTTCTCGATATGCCAGAGACAACTTTAGCGTCTTACGAACAAGGGCATAGAACACCAAGTGTTGGTAGAGCTAAGAAAATGGCTGTAAGAATGAACGATATATCGAAAAAAAAACGTGTTAAATGGACTTATTTTTTTGAAGATAAAGTACACAATACGAGTAAATAAGGAGATGACAAAATGAAGCCAATGAAAAGTAAAAGAGCCGCTATCGCAAATAGCAACTCTTCGGATTAAACGTTAATGACTGACAATCTTTACCACTTTGGAGCTGGCAAACACGGTGCCAGGGTCATCATCAGTGAAAAAGAAAGTGTAGTTGTTTAGAAGTTTGGTGATACTTGGCACTAATCCTAGCTTGATATGTTCGTTCAGTTCAAACGGACCATTAATTTCGTCTTTGTTAGGAAAATCGTACGTTATCTTTTCCCAGTTCTTTTTAGAAATTTTTTTAGGACGATCATTAATTGGCGCAGTGCGAATACCCCAAACAAAGTCATGTACGTTTAGCGTTAGTGTTTCACCATCTAAAAAATGAATCGTAGCTGTTAACATTTTTTAACCACCTTTTTAAGTGAGAAGTCTATGGAAATTATTTTTCCACCTCGTTGTAAGGCGCAGTCAAGATAAGCATCATAATGATTGCATTCGCCAGGCCTACGTTTGAAATTAGTGAGCTCAACATTGCAGAAAATAGTTCGCCAAGTATGGCATTGAAAATAATTAATTTCATTTTAGAAAGGGAATGATACTGTTGCAAAATTTTATTGATGATACTATACGCCGGTTCACCATTCTTACCTTCATGGGCATAAGAGGTCTCGTTTATTTTGCTTACTTCAGCATTTTGTTCTTGGGCCTCCGTGAATTTCTTTATCGGCTTGGTTGGTACGACTTCAGGCGTAGATTCATTAATGGAGTGAAGGATGCCTTCAACTACTTCCGGTCCAAATAATTGTGCCATGTTTTTAATTTCTATCTGCGTTTTTTTAACGTTTTTAAGCCCTAATTGATTAATTATAGTGTTGAATTTGGCACCTGTTCTTAGATCCATTGCAGTAACATTTTGAATTTGTGCGTTTAAGGTATTTGCCGTTACATTAGCGGACATGGCAATACTGGAAAGCTGTTTCAACGTGTTGCTTGAAGCTAACATTGCCGGCCTAGTGGATGCAGCAATACTGGAAAGCTGTTTCAACGCGTTGCTTGAAGCTAGTATTGCCGGCCTAGTGGATGCAGCAATACTGGAAAGCTGTTTCAACGCGTTGCTTGAAGCTAGCATTGCCGGCCTAGTGGACGTGGCAATACTGGAAAGTTGTCTCAACGCGTTGCTTTGCAAAGTTAATGTGCGTACCCCATTCAAAACTTCTTGATTATTAATGAGACTCTGCACTTGCTTTAGTGTAGCACTATAGTTGGCATGTGCCGAAAATTGGTTGTGTCCATAAATTGAATCGTTTAGCGTTGCCATTATTCTTCCACCTCGTTGTAGGGCGGAAAGTCGAAGAAGTCGTGGACGCTGATACCAAGGCCACTACAAATTTTATAGATAGTATCAATTCTGGGTGCAGAGCCGCGGTTCACAATATTGCTGAGGGTTGTTGCTGCCATTCCTGATAGTGTTGCTACACGATTTAATGTTATGTTTTGTTCTTTCATGTACGAGTAAAGACGTTCTTTGAAGAACGTGCTATGAGTTTTATCCATAAATATCACATCCTAACCCAAATGAGTATATGACAAACATAACATTATTTTTTTAAATAAAGTTACTCAAATGAGTAGACAATACATTCAATTGAGCATATACTCTAAAGAGTATACAGAGATGAGGGGAAAAAATGACATCCGGAGAACGATTAATCCAATTTCGCAATAAAAGAGGTTTAACACAATCTAAATTATCCGATTTAAGTGGAGTTCCTCAAACAACAATTAGTGGAATTGAAAATACCAGTAAAACGCCTGGACTTAGAACGGCAATAAAGTTGGCAAGTGCTTTAGAAATTAATGTCAAGGATCTGTTACCTAAGGAGGTGATCGAGTAATGGAAGTCACACAAGAACAATTGCACGAAATGGTCCAATCAGAGGTAAACGCAGCTATTGCCGCCAAAAGCCTAGCACCAGTCAAAGCAAGAAACACTGCTTGGATGGAGCTTAAAAACGATATTTCGAAATTTGTCAACGAGAAGTACGGTAAGAATCCAAAAGCTTATTCATTGTCAGACGCAGTTAAAACGATCATTAGGTTCCATTTAGGTGTGTCTAATGTTTATCAAATTAACGAGAGCAACATTGATGAAGCGCGTCGAATATTCGAGTTACTAAAAGCAAATATTTAATTTTCAAAGAACGGAGGAAACAAAATGACACATCTATCACGAACTACATTAATAAATGCACTAGCAAAGGTTAAACCAGAAACACCAAGAGTAATGTTTGAGGCACTAAGCGATAAAGCACTAGATGCTGAATTTCGAGCAGTAACGGCCGAGTATAACGAGCAAGCTAGCCAACTTATGTCAGTTTCATATTAGGAGGTGCGAACATGTCAGATACGATATTGATTCGGCATGAGGCTCCAAAGGGATTCCAATTCATTAGCGAAGAAGAATACGAGAAGTTCCAAGCCTGGAAGCAAGCACAACGTGGTATTCGTACTTGGAAGCTTAAAGATTTGGCCAAGTATAAATACGGAACTAAATCAACCGAACGAGCCTCACGATATTTAACCAAGCATCGTCATGATTTGGACATTGAACAGGGTGGCTTCATTGATTATGTGAATACCCATAACGGCTGGCAGATTCCAGCAGCTGAGATGATCGATTACCTATTAGATCATCCCGATTAATTTAAATTATAAGTGAATTACATGGAAAGGCTATATAAAGCCCTTTCCAAAATACAGAGGTGTAGGTATGAAGAACAAGTTTGCAGAGCAATTGTCATTGGCATTAGGTAAAAATAAAACACTAACACAGCAGCAGATTGCAGATAGGACGCATGTTTCTCCCGGACAATTGTCCCGGTTGAAGAGTGGATCAAGAAGCACTGATCCACAAATTAGGAAGTTGTTAGCAAATGTAATTAACGATTTTTGGCTTAATTATTCTGGTGCTCGTGAGAATTTCGGAGTGCTGTCATTTCAGAATGACAGGCGTCTAAAGGGTGATATGTTCTCAGCCCTAATGCGTCAGAAGAAAGAGCAGCAAGAACGAGAGGCAATGGAAGCCGAGTTTGAGAACGCTATTGCGATTAACCCAAATGATCGGACACCAGCGCAGCAGCTAGTCATTGAACGTTATCCACGTGAATACGCGGAAGAGATCAGCGCCGAGATAACCGATTTGGCTAAGAAAGCTGAGTATGCCGGTATCCCAATGGATAAATTGCAGGAAGTAATCGATAAAGTCAATCAAGAAAATGGCTAGGAGGAAATAGCAATGATTGAAGGAGCATTAGTAGGCTGCGCGTTAACTGCATTGTGGTTCAAGCGTCATGAAGTTGCTAGTTGGTTTGGAATTTAAGGAGATGAAGACGATGAAATTTACATTCCGGATCGGAAACGTGCTTTACAAACAGATCACAATTGAAGAATTGAATAATGTTTTTGGCACATTTAAGGAGGTCGAACGAATTGGAAGTACGCAAAGTATCGCCAAAGCCTAAATTTGAGTACGAAAAAAGCTGCTCGAGTATTGGAAGTACCCGTGCAGCAAAGACGCTTAATAAATTTATTTTCGATTTTTATTGTACTCCGAAACAGTCACTAAGGCAACGCTTGAAACGGAGGTGGGCAAAATGATGCCAGCACAGGCAGATTTAAACGAGCATTGGCAGCAACGTAACGACTCACGCGACTGGGTACTTGACGCAGATAACTATTGCTACGATGGTGACGAGTTCGGCAAGGCACAGTTGTTTCAAGATTACATCGATAACAATGACTTTAAGCAGTGGGCGACTGATATGCAGGCCGATATGTTAAGCGCCATTTGTATCGTCACTTTCGGTTCGACTGACGTGAGCGTGTTGTATCCAGATCAAGGTGAGGAGCCTAATTGGCAATGGTTGATTGATGTGTTTGGTCAGTCTCGTCTATGGGACGAGCTACTGGCACACATCGACACGGATACGATGATGACACGTCTGGGCTATCACTGGGTATCAGAGGAGGAAGAAGCATGAGTAATGAGTTAGCTACGATGGTTAATAACAATATTGAGGATATGAAGAATAATGAAGGCTTGTCATTACCACCTGATTATCTCAGTAGGGAATGCATTAAACAGCGCGTATCTGATTTTGAGCGATACCACTAAGGGCCAACCATTACTTGATAAGTGTGACCAAGGATCAGTTATCAAGGCGTTGATGAACATGGCAATCCAGGGATTGAGCCCGGCTAAAAATCAATGCTATTTCATTCCTTATGGCAACCAGTTAGTCATGCAGCGCTCCTATTTCGGCTCAATTAGCGTTGTAAAGCGTCTTTCAAATGTGAAAGATATTCAGGCACAGGTTGTCCACAAAGACGACAAGTTCAAGATTGGTGGTAAAGATGGAGTGTTGGTGGTTAAAGAGTTCGAGCCAAGCTTTGAGAACCTAGATAAGCCAATTATCGGGGCCTTTGCATGGATTGAAGACATCAACAGGAACCGGACATACACGGTTATGACAAAAAAAGACATCGACACCAGTTGGAGCCACGCTAAGACGAAGAAGGTTCAAAACGAGTTCCCAGAAGAGATGGCTAAACGGACTGTAATTAATCGAGCTGCAAAGTTCTACATTAACAGTTCAAGCGACAACGATTTGTTCGTGCAAGCAGTTAACGAAACCACTAGCAACGAATATGAGAATGACGATAGAAAAGACGTAACACCGACTAAAAGGTCATTAGAAGCTGATGTAGCAGAGAATAAAGCCGAGAAGGTAGAATCTGCCGAACCAGCTAAAGAACCCGTTAGAACGGCTGTAAAGGAGGCATCAAGCAATGATCAAGAACCTGTCAAAGACGAAGTCGACCAGCAAAACCTCTTCGACAACCTCGGAGACCTTGACGCCGGCTAACTATTACGATCGCTGGACAGATCAATCATTTATGTCAGCAACATGGTTCAAGAAGTTTCTAGCATGTGAAGCAGAAGCGTTAGCCGAGTTGCAGGGTAAATGGGAACCATGTATGAACTCAACGGCGCTAGTCGTTGGAAATTGGCTTCACAGCTACTTTGAAAGCGAGAAAGCTCATGCCAAGTTTGTTGATGAACATCCAGAGGCAATTTCAAGCCAGGGCCCAAGCAAAGGCCAGCTCAAAAAGGACTTTAAAATTGCTGAATCCATGATTGAAGCCTTATCTGACGATCATGATTTTAATCTTCTTTATCAAGGCGATAAAGAAGTGATTGTAACTGGTGGAATCGGTGGTTATCCCTGGAAGGGCAAGATTGATTGCCTCAATTTGAAACAAGGTTACTTCGTGGATCTCAAGACGACCGCTGACATATACAAGGCGTATTGGAATCCAGAAACTCGTGAGAAGGAACCGTTTGTATATGCGTATAACTACCCACTTCAGATGGCAGTCTATCAAGAGTTGATTAAGCAGCAATTTGGCGTGACGTGCAAACCGTACATCGTGGCAGTAAGCAAACAGGATCCACCAGACAAGCAGGCTATTGATTTACCGGAGTACCGACTTACTAATGCTATGAACCAGGTATTGGAATCTCAACAGCATATTCAAGATGTCATTAAAGGCGAAGCAGATCCTACCCAATGCGGACATTGTGCTTATTGTCGTAGTACCAAAAAGTTAGAGAGCGTCGTTAGTGCAGACGACTTACTCATAGATTGACTAAACAGAATTGGCTTGAACAGCAGTGACTGAATCCACCGAACGGGTGAAAGGCCCATTAGTAAAGGAGGGACGAATTTGGATTACTTCAAGCAACGACGAGCGTACCGCAATTTTAAAATGTATGAAGCGAGTGTCTCTAACGGCCAAAATAATCTGTATCGCGAGTTATTAGACTATGCGAACGATGAAGGCAAGTTGGACGTTCAGTTTCGCATGAAAAATTCGGCATTACTCAGTCTGACAGGACTATCCGAACCCGGCCTCGATAAAGCACGCAACTCATTAGTGCAACTAGGACTAATTAAATACGTTAGAGGCAAGAAAAATGTGAAACCGCCTGAATATCGCATTATTAATTTATATAGTAGGTCAGCTGGTTACCCAACCAGTAACCCAACTACAAGCCATAAAAGTAGGCCAACTGGTTTAGATGAAGTAGGTCAACCGGTTGGGCAAGGTGGAGGTCAACCAGTAGAACATAAAGAACTTACTAGTACTGACCCTTACTTGACTGATACTGACTCTTATGATGATGACGAGGGCGTGACGCGCGAGCAGGTCATTAACGATTGGACCAACCTGTGGGGATTTCCAAATGGTATTGCTCGTCCCGAAATGGATGAATGGCTGGAAGAGTTCAAGCCTGAGGTGATTGCCTATGCAATTTGGGTTGCTGGAGAACATCAGATTGGATCTAATGCATGTTTGAAATACGTTCGTGCAATTGTTGCGGGTTGGAAGAAACGAAATATTACGACGTTAGAGCAGGCTAAAAAGGCCGCTGCTAATCATGACGACCGCATGAAGAGCGAAAGAAAACCTAGTGGCTATTCAAAGCCACGCCGTAAAGAAGTTACGCCAAAGTGGATGCAAAACGGCGCTTCTCAGGCGGCTTCTAAGCCAAATTCAAGTGATAACGAGCAGGACGATATGAGCGACGAGGCGTTCCTAGCGTTCATGAACAGTCAGGAGGAAGCTAAATGAATTGGGGTAATCAATTAGTCAAGTTAGCCGCTAACCATGCCTATGAACCGGCCGCATTACACTGGACTAAGCAGCGCATGAAACGGCATTTAAAGGCTGGCGGTAGCGCGCAAGATGAAGTGTGCGCTCATGAGTACAAACTATTTGCACTCGAAGTTTTAATTATTGAATATCAGCGGGATGGCTTAAATTTTGATTTGACCCAATGTTGGGGTAAGCCAGCCGAGTATTTTATTGCTCTAGAGCAAGCTAGACAAAGATTGCAAACGGAGGTGAGCGCATGACTGAAACACAGGTGCTAGTAATTAACGCTGATCTACCTGATATTGATCACCCACTAGCAATCGGGTCCGAACCGGAAATGTTTAAGCTCGCGCAACATAACTACAAATCTGGTGAATGGCCGTTCCCGGTTAGACTGGTGAAGCCTGGAACTAAGGTAAGCAGTGATGTGGCCTATCTAGCCAGTATGAAACAAGATCCGAAACAGGACGAACGTGAGGATGTCAGAGCCATTCGGCAAGCACATAAGCATGGCAAACATACGCTTAGAGAACTAGCTGATAGTACGGCAATGGAATTAAATCGGGTAAAGGATTTAGTCCATAAATACAGCCTGCCACTGACTAACGATTACTGGCGTGCTGAGAAGTATAACAATCCTGATGAAGTGATCGCCTATCAAACACTGGCACGATTATGTAAGAGAATTGACGCCCCAGAGTTCTCGATTAGACAGGCCAGTATGTCTAACGGGATCGTTAATGGCTACTACATTAGCCGGGTGCCGGGGCTGAAAAATAAACATGATTAAGCATACTTTCATGCTGACACCAGTTCAGCAGCAACGACCGCGAGCCACGCGTTATGGTCGATCGATTCGGTTGTATGATCCTAAAGCAGTCAAGCAATTCAAGCAGGCTGTCGCTGAGGAAGCCATGCTCACGTATCGACATCAGCCGTTGTCAGGCAGTTTGGCAGTTACCTTGGTATTTTATCGACCGGTACAGCAAAGCTTGTCTAAGGTCGAAAAACAGCGCCGGATTGACGGCAGACACTTACCAGTCGTTAAGCCAGATTTAGACAATTATATCAAGTCGTTTCTTGACGCATTACACGGTATTTACTGGCAAGATGACGCACTGATAACAGATATTGTCGCTAGTAAACGTTATGGCCGGCAACCGAGGATTGAGATTGAGGTTAAGGAGATTGAACAAGGATGACAAGTTTATCAATGGTATTGGGTAAAGAAGCGGTAGTGGCCTACATGGTCGTCCTGACCTTCCAGGGCGAAATCATGAAAAACTACCCAAAGATTTATAAGCGGTATGGCGATGCATTCAAGCGTTGTGAGCACTTAAATCATGTGATCAAGAGCGATGATTATCGCTGGAAATTGATGTGCGCTAAGGGCTGGTATGATGTTGACCCGAATGACAAGGGGGATTAGATATGGATGCTGAAATACCAGCATGGGCCATACAAGCGGCCTGTGAGGCTATGGGCTACGCAGATGAGTCGGAAGTAGCGTGGGAAGACTACCCGCTGGTTATGGCGATGGCGGAATCGATGGAGGGCGAATGATGACGATTAAAGATTTGCTTGCTGATTGGGTGGCGTGGACAGCAGTTTGCTTCGTAGTTGTCGGCGGCATCAAGCTGTTTGTGGTTGTCCTGGGCTGGCTATTCTAGCGGTATACACATTGATAGGAGATGGCAATCATGATTAAGCTTGATGTTTGGTCGGAATGCGACTCAGCTGGTATTGAATGGCACGACACAATCGAAGTATCGGCTGATGCGACTGATGATGAAATTGAGCAAGAAGCCAAAGAGACGGCACTTCAACACTTCGAGTGGGGCTATGACGTTATTAAAAATGGAGATGGCGACGATGATTAAGTTTAGAGCGTGGGATAAACAAAAAGCCGCCTACTAGGGCGACTAGTCACGGGACCACTCGAATGACCGTTGTAAGTATAACATAAAAAAGCGCTGCCATCGCTGACCGCGCTACAACTAATTCCGAATAAGTTAATTATAGCATACGAAAGCGGAGGGGCACATGATGGGTGAACAGCAAGTTATTTCAGATGAAATTTTTCCACCAATTGACCAGGAGAAAACAATTAAACAGGTGCGGCGGTTCCTGGATAAGAAGTTACCGCAAGCAGTTCGGGCGTCCGGCCATTCGGTCGCTGATCTAAAATCGCCTAGCATGGATGGCATGCCTAAGTCGGCCCCAGCTGGTAATTCGGCTGAGGATCGGATTACACGCCGCCTGTATGCAGAGCAGATTGTCCGACAGACTATTCAGGCAATGGCTCGGTGTGATCATGAGTGCCAGGAGATATTAGATCGGCTATATCTGCAAGGATACAGTGACACGATGTGCTACATGGATATTGGCTACAGCAAGACGCAGTATTTTGACCGCTGGAAGCCATTGGCAATGCTACAGTTCGCACAGAGCTACTACCTAGAAGATCTGAATATTTATCAAAACCGAACTCAAACCGGACTTTAACCGAACTTTTTCCGAACTCAAGCCGGACTCCATAGCAATAAATCGGTGGTAAATTAGTATTATCGATAATTGGTTAGGGCGACAAATAAACGTTTTTCTGATAGCTCTAATTGATTATTATTGTGGCCTTAGCTCAGTTGGTAGAGCACCTGACTGTTAATCAGGTTGTCGCTGGTTCGAGTCCAGCAGGCTACGTTAGACGGGCACAGATGTACAGTTTGTGTTGCCTCCTTGATTAAGTTGATATGACGGCCCGTCTATTAAGCAGATATGATCTAATTGGCAAGATGGCGGTCTCCAAAACCGTCTATGTTGGTTCAAATCCAGCTATCTGTGTAGCCGGCGGATTTATAAGGGGTGATGCGCTCCTCTCTGCCGCCGGCATTAGTCTTCGTATTTAACGTCGGCCGTTAAATGTGAGTATCGCTGTGGGCTAATTGGTAAGCCACAATGGGATGTAGGTTCGACTCCTACCAGCGATATAGTTAGCAGGGGAAGTTGCGAATCTGAAATAAGTTCGCGACTTGGCCCACACCAATCATATTGACCCAAGCAAGTCACTAAACTGCTGAAAGCTTGAGATGTGGCTGGAGTCGTGTTTGGAATTAACTTCATAACATGAACTCCCATCGTCTTGTTTACATTGGCTGTGCTTGTGGCGGAATAGGTAGACGCTATCCGAAGCTAAGGTTGAAAGAAGCCAAGAACAAGTAGGAGAGTACAAAATCCAGTATATGTAGGGTGCAAATCCCTGCCAAGCACATAATTGGCGCAATTAATCTGGCCACCAAATTACATGCGGAAACATGTGCGCTGTGGTAACATAATCAAACATGGTTGCAAAAACTATAATCGTTTTTCTGATAACGACTGTGTTTAGGAGCCTGACATTTAGTTGGGCTCTTTTTAGTAAAGTAAATAGTGTGTATTGCAACTCAAATAATACTAAATATAGTATGATATTAAATTGTATTGTTGAATAACGGGATCGCCATCTTATGAGACAACAATACATAAGCCTGGCTGTCGTCAGGCTTTTTTAGTACGACGAATTGTCAAACCAAGTGCAACACTT
>NZ_LFEE01000011.1 GCF_001039045.1 Lactiplantibacillus herbarum | reverse complement strand
TTGTCTAACTTTTTTGTTGCACTTCATTTTCACAAAAAGTAGTAAACTAATTTTTATTAGCTTTTTACTCCAAGTAAAGGAAGGTCTTCCTGTTCATGAACTCTAGTTTAACATTTCGTAGCGGCATCAAAGACGTTGTCCCCACCGTCTTTGGCTACATTGGTGTCGGCCTAGCAATGGGCATTGTCGCCAATACGAGTCACTTATCCGTTTGGGCCGTCTTACTGATGTCCCTGATTGTTTACGCTGGCTCAGCACAATTCATCATCGTCAGTATGTTATTAGCTGGCAGCCCCATTTCAGCCATCGTCTTGTCGACCTTCCTGATCAATTCACGGATGATTCTGATGAGTCTGTCAATTGCCCAGTATTTCAAGGCTGAGTCTTTATTGCAAAATATCGGCCTTGGCTCCCTACTCACAGACGAGACCTTCGCCCTCAGTATGAATAAGCTCAACCAAACTGGTCAAAAATTAAAAACGTCGTGGCTACACGCGGCTAACCTAGTTGCTTACTTGGTTTGGGCAGCCGCTACCGTAGTCGGCTGCCTATTAGGCAACTTGATCACCGACCCTAACCAGTTCGGCTTAGACTTTGCCGTCGTTGGTATGTTCATCGGACTACTATACTTACAACTCATCACTGACCGCAGTAAATCACTCCCAACCCAATTATGGGTCGTTCTATTCGTGGCCCTAGCCATGTTCTTTTTAATGCGCTGGATGCCTGGCAACCTGGCCTTGATCTTCGCAACACTCCTCGGCTGTGGTTTTGGAATGGTGGTGAGTCCACATGAGTAGTTACATTCTCATCACGATTCTGCTCTGTGGCCTCGTGACTTGGTTATCACGGGTGATCCCATTTGCAATCATTAAAAATTTAACCGTTCCCCGTTGGTTGATCCGCTACTTGTCATTTGTTCCCGTCGCTATTATGACTGCCATCTTCGTTGAAAGCTTGCTAATCTATCATTCCGGACACTGGCCAAGTTTTGACTGGGCTAATATCTACGCTTCGATCCCCGCGATTCTAGCTGGAATCCTAACTAAGAGTTTGCTGGCAGTTGTCGTAACTGGCATTATCGCCATGGCACTTTTACGTCTGGTTGGCTGGGCTTAAGTTTTATCGGTCACTTTACTCATTCGTTCTGCTACCAAAACTAACTAAAATCAACCAAGTCAGATTCCCAATATCATACTTATTATTATTGATCCGCAATTATCGGTAACTGTCTCTTATCAGTAACGATAATTGCGGATCATAATTTTTCATAATGAAAGCGCTCATAATTACCCCCACGGCTTTATCTTCTCAATTAAAGCAAGTATAATGATGGAGTGTATGCCAAGCAGATACAACTGACCATTTTAATTAGGATCTGTTTCGCGTCGTCACAACCAGTCGAAGTCCTTTGCTTCCCCTAGTGAGACGGGAAGATTAACTAGTCATCTTCTGTACACTATCGTTAATAATTAACTTAAAAACTTTAAACCTTAAAAGATTGAGAGATGAACAGATTATGTGCGGTTTTGCCGGTTGCTTAACTGATCGTACTAAAGCGGATAACGCTACTTACGATCAGACTATCCACGAAATGACGAAAATGATCGTCCATCGGGGACCCGATTACCAAGGTTACTTTGCCGATGACAACATTACCATGGGATTTCGGCGTCTTAGTATCATTGATTTAGCTGGTGGGCACCAACCACTGTCTTACGCCGATGAACGTTACTGGATGACCTTTAATGGTGAAATCTATAACTACGTTGAATTACGTGAACAATTGAAACAAGAAGGCTATGAATTCAAGACTAACTCTGATTCAGAAGTTATCTTAGCAATGTATGCCAAATATAAGGAAAACGCCACTAAGTATCTTCGCGGCATGTTTGCCTTTGTAATCTGGGATAAACAGGAAAAGACCTTGTTCGCTGCCCGGGACCAATTCGGAATCAAGCCTTTCTACTATGCTATCAGTGGTGATGACTTCTACTACGGTTCTGAAAGCAAGTCGATCTACAAGATCTTGAAGGACAAGACGTTCGATAAGAACGCCCTCCAAGATTACATGACGTTCCAATTCGTTCCTGAAACGGAAACGTTAACCAAAGAAATCAAGATGCTGGCTCCCGGTTGTTCGCTAACCAAGAAACTTGGTTCCGCACCACGGGTTGAACGTTACTATCACCGTGAATTCCATCCCGTTCAACGGACTGAGGATGAATACGCGCAAAAGATCAAAGACGCTTTGATCGATTCCGTTAAAATTCACATGCGCTCCGATGTTCCAGTTGGTTCCTTCCTATCCGGTGGGATCGACTCTTCAATCGTCGTTGCCATCGCAAAGAACTTTAACCCGAACTTACAGACTATTTCAGTTGGTTTCGAACGTGAAGGCTACAGTGAATTAGACGTTGCCCAGGAAACTGCTGAAAAGCTCGGCGTTGAAAACTTCAGTATGACGATCACGCCAGAAGCCTTCATGAACGCCTTCCCACACTTCGTCTGGAGTATGGATGATCCGTTGGCTGACCCGGCCGCTGTTCCTCAGTATTTCTTAGCCAAGGAAGCTGTTAAACACGTTAAGGTTGCCTTGACTGGTGAAGGTGCCGATGAACTCTTCGGTGGTTACACCATCTATCACGAACCAGAATCATTGAAACCATTCCGTTACACGAAACCGATCAACGGTGCCTTGAAGCAGATTGCTTTAATGATGCCAGAAGGGATGCGCGGCCGTTCATTCTTGCTACGTGGAACGACGCCACTTGAGAATCGTTACGTGGGGAACGCCTTTATCTTTGGTGAAAAGGAAAAACAAGCCTTTATCAAAGACTATAATCGCAACCACCCATTCCAATCGATTACGCAGCCATTCTACGATGAATCCGTTGACTATGATCCAATTAGCCGGATGCAATTCATCGATATGCACACTTGGTTGAACGGTGACCTATTGCATAACGCTGACCGGACGACAATGGCACACAGTTTGGAATTACGGACACCATTTGTTGACCGTGAAGTCTACAACTTGGCCGCTGAAATTCCAGCTGACTTACGTATCAGCCATGGGACGACGAAGTACATCTTACGGAAAGCCGTTGAAGACATCGTGCCTGAACACGTCTTGCACCGTAAGAAGCTCGGTTTCCCAGTACCAATCCGTTTCTGGTTGAAGGACGAAATGTACGACTGGGCTAAGCAAATTATCAATGACTCTCAGACTGACGAATACTTCAACAAGGACTACTTCTTGAAGTTATTGGATGATCACAAAGCCGGTTTGCGTGATAACTCTCGTAAACTCTGGACCGTCTTGACCTTCATGATGTGGCACAAGATTTACGTTGAAGCTGACCATTTGATGGATAGTCCTGAAGCTAACGCCGTTGCTAACAAAGTTGAGGAGTTTTAAGACCGATGGAAATTATTGTCCAAAAATTTGGTGGAACCTCCGTTAAAGACGAAGCTGCTCGTACGCAGGCCTTAAAGCACGTTCAATACGCAGTCGATCAAGGTAACAAAGTTATCGTGGTCGTCTCCGCCATTGGTCGTAAGGGTGCCCCCTACGCTACTGACTCATTGCTGGGTCTCGTTGGTGCAGAACATTCACGCTTAACTAACCGGGAACTGGACATGCTCGTATCCGTTGGTGAAACGATCTCAACGGCCGTCTTTACCGAATTAGCACGTGAACAAGGGTTGAACGTTGTCGCAATGACTGGGCATGATGCCGGGATCGTCACCAATGATGATTTCCAAAATGCTAAAATCTTGCGCGTTGATCCGCAGCCAATCACTGACGCTTTCGTTGACGCGGACGTGGTCATCGTCACTGGTTTCCAAGGCGCGACTGAATCAGGACACATTACGACAATTGGCCGTGGTGGTTCTGATACCTCAGCTGCCATTCTGGGTGCCGCCCACAAAGCCAAACGCGTCGATATTTTTACCGACGTCAACGGCATGATGACGGCCGACCCCCGGCTAGTGACCCACGCGCGTTTCATCAAGGCTATTAGCTACGAAGAATTGGCTAACATGGCTCATGAAGGTGCTAAGGTGATCCACCCACGCGCCGTTGAAATCGCTGAACAGGCCCACGTTCCAATGCGTATTCGGTCAACGTACCAAGAACCTGATGAATTAGGGACACTGGTTACGGATCGGACAACCACTCAGATCGAACACTACCGGACCGTTACGGGAATTGCGCATCAGACCAATCTAACACAATTCATCGTGCCAACTGATACGTTAAGTTCAAGCGCCATCTTCCAATTAATGGCGCAAAATGGTTTGAGCGTTGATTTCATCAATATCACCCCACATCAGGTTGTCTTCAACTTGGTGAATGGTGACGCTGATGTTGCTACTCGTCTACTGACTGCAGCGCACGTTAAGTGCCAAGCAATCGCTGACTGTGCCAAAGTTTCCGTTGTGGGTGCCGGTATCACGGGTACTCCCGGCGTAACAGCTCGGATCGTGACCGCTCTAACCACGCAACACATTGATATTTTACAATCAACCGATAGCTACACCACGATTTGGGTGTTAGTTAAGGAAACTGATCTCAAAGCTGCCATGAACGCATTGCATGATGAGTTCTTAGGTATTGCTGATTAAGATTAATAAACTAAGCGCTTGGAATTTTATTCCGGGCGCTTTTAGTTTGTCCGATGCTAGTATCTAGTCATTTATTAATCCACCATTCTATGAAAAGGACCTATCAGATTTCACCCCCGTTTTGGGTGACAATTGCTGATTTTGCATGTATTCTATAAACAGTAACTTTATTGAAAAGGACGCTCATATTATGAAAGCAAGTCAATTAATTAATAGTTTAAAATTTAAAAACGTACAACCCGCACTAACCGATGACTTTGACGTCACCATGCTGACTCAAGACACCCGTGAAGTGCAACCCGGTGCTGTCTTCATTGCCGTTGACGGTTACCACGTCGACGGTCATGACCTGGCTGGACAAGCCGTTGAAAAAGGCGCGCAATTAATCGTTGCCCAAAAGCCATTGGAAGTTTCTGTTCCCGTCGTTTATGTGCAAAATACCGAACGTGCTATGGCAATGCTCGCTGACGTCTTCTACAATGCACCTAGTCAGAAAATGCGGATGATTGGGGTTACCGGTACGAATGGTAAAACCACCGTCACTCATTTGATTGAACAGATCTACCGTGACCAGAATCAGGCGACGGGTTTGATTGGCACGATGTATCGTAAGATTAAAGATGAAAAATTGCCAACTGCCAACACGACTCCTGATGCGATTACCACACAACGGACACTGGCTGCCATGCGCGACGCCGGTGTTGATACGGTTGCCATGGAAGTTTCTTCGATTGCCCTTGTCCTTGGACGTGTCTGGGGTATCGACTACGATATCGCCGTATTTACTAACCTGACGCAGGATCACTTGGACTTCCACAAAACGATGGCTAAGTATACTGAAGCAAAGGCGATGCTTTTTGCCCAGTTAGGTAATAAATATTCAGCTGATGGCACTAATAAAGTTGCCGTTCTCAATACCGATGATCCAGTCGGTCGCGAATTCGAACAATACACATCAGCGCACGTATTGACCTTTGGCTTAAAGCCTGACGCGATGATCAACGCCCAAAACGTTGAAATTAAGAGTCACGGAACTGAATTCGATCTTTCCGTCTTCGGCCACGTGACCCACGTGACGATGCAATTAATCGGTCAGTTCAACGTCTACAACATGCTGGCTGCCTTTTCAGCCGCCTATGCTAGTGGTATTCCTGAAGACCAAATTATCGCCTCACTTGAAAAGGTACCTGGCGTTAAAGGACGTTTCCAAGCCGTCCCTTCACATACCGGCGTCAGTGTTATCGTCGACTACTCACACACACCAGATGGTTTACTAAACGCTCTCGAAACCATTCAAGACTTCGCCAAGAAAGATATTTATTGCGTTGTCGGTTGCGGTGGCGACCGTGACAAGACTAAACGGCCAAAAATGGCTAAGATTGCGGTCGAACACAGTAGTAAACCGATTTTCACTTCCGATAACCCTCGGACTGAAGATCCTACTCAAATCTTGCATGACATGGTTGCCGGCGTGCCTGACGCTGACGTGCCGGTCTATGAAGATCGCCACGTCGCTATCGCTAAGGCAATCGATGCTGCCCAACCAGGCGACGTTGTCTTAATCGCTGGTAAGGGGCACGAAGATTACCAAATCATTGGTCGGACAAAACATCATTTTGATGACAGTGAAGAAGCTGCTAATGCGCTTGCTTTAAAACCAACCATTAATTAATACCTATCTACCCGAGTTCCGTTCGCTGAAAGCGTGCGGAACTTTTTTTGACCAAACTTTTAGCGATTACTTATCCGCGCCATTTTTTCTAAACTCACGCAAAAAAGAGCCAATTTAGATTTTCATCCAAATCACCTCTTTAAGGTTAGTTACTATTCGGTTAAATAGCTCGTCTCATTCCATGTAACTAGGTCGAAATGCTGATTATCCTTAGTCTCTAACACAGTTAGGCTATCGTTATCCACAATACCGTGACCAACTGTTTTCATCGTTTGACCGTTAACGACAAACGGTGCCCGTAAATCAGCCACCGGCACGCCCATTAAAGTCTTAACTGTCATCGTAGTTACTAGACCATGCGACACAATTAGCAACGGTAACGGACTGTCTACGCCCACTGACGCAATCAAATCATGAACCGTTTTAGTCGTCCGCGCTACAAAGTCCGCGTAGCTTTCACCACCACCGGCTAATTCAGGTTGATACTCCCCTGGTTGATTGAAGATCACCTGTGTATAAGCTTGTGGATGAACTTCAGCCTCAATCTTGCCATCCCAATCACCGAAGTCAAACTCACGCAACCCTGGTTCCAATTGAACCGTGGGCTGCCACTGATTAGCAGCAACAATATGCTTGGCCGTATCCACCGCACGTTTTTGAGGACTACTATAGACTTGTGCAAACTGAGTCGTCTGTAAGTATTTCCCTGCTGCTTTGGCCCCTTCGATCCCACTTGCGACTAATGGTGAATCAGCTCGACCGCCCTGAAAACGGTGTTCTAAATTAAACTGTGTCCGTCCATGACGAATAAAATAAATCTGCATGGCTTTATTCACCTTCCTAACTAAATATTTACTCTTATTTTAGTCGTATTACGCCTAATTAAAAAGAGAAAGAATCTATCGAACAAAAAAGGACCTAGAAATATGATTCCAAGTCCTTTGATCAAATCTATTTATTTAATATCTAAAGGTTGCAAGTTAATTATTCAATGA
>NZ_LFEE01000015.1 GCF_001039045.1 Lactiplantibacillus herbarum | reverse complement strand
CGTATCTGTATCAGTGTCTGTATCCGTATCTGTGTCAGTATCCGTATCCGTGTCGGTATCTGTAGCTTCAGCAGCTAATGCAGCAAAGTAACCCGCATTATCCGTTGCGCCTGCAGCATCAGACTTAGCTTTTGCAGCTGATTCCGAAGCTTTTTTGGCTTCTGCGGCGTAACTTGACGCTGCGGAGTTTTGTCCAGCAGCTTCGGCTGAATCAGCATTAGATTGCGCGTCAGAAGCAGCACTTGCGGCTGCTTCTGCATTACTTGCAGCAGTCGAAGCCGTAGCAGCGGCATCTGCTGCTTGTTGTGCGTACGAACTTGCATTAGAGTTACCATCTTTGTATTGATCAGCAACATTAGCATATGAATTAGCAATTGAGTTATATTCATCGGCAGCAGTTGCATAATCAGTAGCTTCACTGGCGGCTGAATCAGCGGCTGATGTTTGAACTGAGTTGACAGTTAAATAGCCAGCACCTAAATACACAGTTGTTGCATCATCACCAGTTCCACTAGTAATCGCCAAGTAGTAGTACCCAGATTGATCTACTGTAATGTTGCTCAAATTAAGTGTAGAGCCATTTTGTCCACTAATTGGAGTTGAATTAGCTGAATCATCAGAATTGGCATTATAATACCATTGATAAGTAACATCGCTATCGCTGTCACTATCAGTAGAATTAGTAACTGTTGACCAATCTAAGTCACTACCAGCATCAACTGTTTGATCCTCTAAACCAGTACCAACAGTAATGGTTTTTGAAGATGAATATGAAGTTCCATCTTCATTAGTAATTGTTACTGTAATCGTAACTGTCCCATTACCAACAACTGTAATTAATCCTGATTCATCAATTGTTGCGACACTTGAATCACTTGTTGCCCATGTTACTGTACCAGTTGCATTACCTGGATTAGTAGTAGCGGTATATTGTCCAGTAACGGTTGTATCATCACTATCACCACTATTATTGATAATATAGTCGTCACCTGAAATTTCAATCCCAGTTGCTGGAATTTCGCTATCATAAACATCAACTTCTGCTAAATCACTAGCAAAAGTATATGTGTTTAACACCACCCCTTGGAATGTAGACACTGATTGAAATAATAATGTACCAGTATATCCTGAGGCAATAGTGACCGTCAGTGTGGATTTAGAAGTTGCTAATCCATTTGAATTAGCAACCGTATAAGTTAAAATACTCGAATCTACCTTACTAATTTCAGTCCAAGTACCGTTAACTTGTACATACCACTTAGCACTACTCCAAATGGAAATAGCCCCTAGCCCAGTTTTTGCAACTGCACTCAAAGTGATAGTTTTACCAGAAACCGTAGATGTTGACTTTGCAGGTTGCGTAGTCATACCACCTGAAATAACAATTCCAAGAATTGTCGTAGCATCACCAGTATCACTACTATTGTAATAGCTATTCTTATTGGCAGAATAATTAACAGCATTAGTTGCATTGTCACTACTTGAACTTGCAGCTTTCGTTGCTAAAGCTGCATATGAACTAGCATCTGCAACTGATGCATTTGCTAAATCTACATACGAACTCGCCATAACAAAATTACTAGCCGCTACTGCTGAAGAAGCTAATGACATATACTTATTAGCATTTGATGCAGCAGCTGAGGCAGCACCAGCAGCACTTTCAGCAGCATTTGCATAACTTTGAGTATCTGTCACATATGAAGATCCTAAAGTTGTATTACTTGAATAAGCCGTGCTCAACGAATTTGCAGCTGAGGACGCAGCACTGGCAGCAGTACTGGCAGTCGAAGCAGCAGCACTAGCATTTGCAGCTAGTGAATTATAATAACTAGATTGTGCTTCAACGATTGTTTTCGTCGTCGCACTTGCAGCACTTTCAGCAGCCGTTAATTGTTCAGAAGCACGAGTTAAGCGTAATGATGCAATACTTTGATAGTAAGCAGCACTCGTCGCATTACCTTCAACTGCATATGAAGCAGCGGAACTTGCGGCAGAACCAGCAGCAGCAGCAAACGAACTGGCAGCCGTAGCGGCTGATGCAGCGGCTGATGAATAATCCGTTGCACCACTGTTAAAGCTTGAACCGGCTGTATTATACGCATTGGCCGCATTGGCTGCATTTGAAGCGGCTAATGAAGCGGCGGAACTTGCGGCAGCAGCGGCAGAACTTGCTAATGCAGCGGCTGACGATGCCAAATAATCAGTTGCAGCTGAACCACCATCTTCATTAACAGCTGCGCTCAAGGCTAAGTTCAAATTAACAATGGCAGCCGATGCAGCTTCACTATTTTGAACAGCGTATGAGCTCGCATTAACTGCATAACTGGCAGCATCAACAGCATATGAGCTTGCTAACTCGTATGCACCGGCGGCTTCGTTAGAAGCAGCATTGCTAGCAGCAGTCGCAGCTTTAGCAGCTTTAGCAGCTTCACTAGACGCTTGCTTAGCATATGAATTAGCTAGACTTGCTGAACTACTTGCTTGATAGTAATAATCACTTGAAAGTTCACCATTCAAGTTAGCTGAACTACTTGCTTGTGAGATGGCGCTATTAGCCGTACTTGTTGCAGAACTAGCGTTATTAGCATAACTTGACGCCAAATCAGCGGCACTGCTTGCTTGTTCTGAATAAGTCCCGTTTGGATCACTGACTACAACGGTAATAACATTACTACCAACCGTAGTGAAGGTAATATCACTTGACAGCGTTGCTGAAGCAGTACCAGTTATAACTAATTGATAATAATAAGTCCCTGCAACCGATATTGTTGGCGTATACGTACTGGAAGTGCTAGTTGCAGTAGTCGTTGTCGTACTTACCGCCGTCCAAGTCTTGCCATCAGTAGAGACATACCAAACATACTTAGTTCCCTTTTCAAGACTATATTTAGCACCCAGGGTACCAGTCTTAGAAAAAGTTACACTCCCAGTAAGGGTAGCTGAATCACCCACGTTAAGAGTTTGATTACTAGTAGTTGTTGAAACAGTTGCACCACTAGCCGTATTCGTTGCTTCACCACTAACATCAGTAGCAAATTGCTTTGCTAAAACAGCATACGATGCAGCGTCTGACGCATAACTATCAGCCATTTCTGCATATGAACTAGCCAATCGAGCATATGAATCTGCTTCTTGTGGCGTTGCTGCAGTAACTGCGGCTGCGGCTGCATCAGATGCACCACCATACAAAGTTACCGCGTAAGCATAAGCCTGAGTAGCAGAGCTGGCATAAGCTGAAGCTTGCGTCCCACTATATGAAGCTGCTGAGCTTGCTGCACTACCTGCTGACAGTGCGGCTGAAGCAGCAACGTTAGCACTTGAACTGGCTTGACTAGCTTGTGTACTAATTGCAGCACTGTTAGCGTAGCTGGCATTTAATTGCGCGGTACTATTAGCCGTACTCCCTGCAACTTCAAAGCTGTTCGCATCAGTTAAAGCGGTCGTTGCATCTACATAAGCCGTACTTGCAGTTTCATAATCATTGTTGGCAGCAGCGCTAACGGCAGCATCATAAGCTGAAGAAGCAACTGCAGCGGCTGAGGCTGCACTTGAGGCTGCACTTGTAGCAGCGACTGCGGCACTCGATGCTGTACTATATGCTGATGAAGTCGTCTTCTTATTCGTATCTTTATCATATTGCATTGCCGTGTAAGCACTTGAGGCTGCGGCTGCAGCTGAAGATGCTAAAGAGTTAGCTAAATTAGCAGCTGAAGATGCAGCGCTGTTAGTGCTGCTTGCCATGTTAACTAATTCTTGTGTTGCCACACTTGATGCGGTTGAGGCGGCGGTTGAGGCAACGGCTGCTGCATTTGAGGCTGCGATAGCAGCACTCGATGCAGCGGTTGAGGCAGCAACCCAACCGGCTGCATTTTCTTGTGCATTTGAAGTCAGATCACCGTCAGCAAGCGCCGTGTAATACATTGACGCCAAGCTGTTATAGTGATTAGCATAGTCAGCTGCTAACAAAGCCTCTTGATAGGCACTTTGAGCTGCACTATACGCATTTTGAGCCGCTAAAGTGTTAACTAACGCCGCATAACTACTTGCAGCGGCTGCATATGAAGATGCTTGTAGAGCAGATGCGGTTGCAGCTGATGCATCTGATGCATTATTACTAGTAGATGCTGCGTCAGTGCGTAACAATGAGTTAGCTGTTGAAGCGGCTGAATTAGCACTAGTTGCCACTGAGCTGGCCGCACTTGCGACTGAACTCGTTGCAGAAACTGTTGCGACACTGTTAACTTTAGTGGTTGACGAACTAGCACTGGAATTACTACTTGAAGTAGTCGTGGCGCTAGATGAAGCGGTGCTTGAGCTACTTGTCGTAGTACTGCTTGACGTGCTCGAAGCTGTACTACTAGTTGATGTACTTGATGAGGCCGCACTTGAAGCCGTACTGCTTGTGCTAGTTGCACTAGTCGTACTGGTTGTTGAATCGCTAGCGGCACTGCTAGTCGTTGATGTTTCCGTATCCGAACTAGAATCGGAATTACTGCTTGCAGCAGTTTCACTCGAAGATGAGGCTGCTGAAGAACTTGAAGATGCCGATGATGAACTGTCGGCACTTGAACTGCTAGTTGAAGCAGTGCTAGCTGCGGTAGATGCTGCTAGAGCGGCAGCGGTTAAATCACTGGCAATAGCGGCACTGCTAGCCGAGCTACTGTCACTAGACGCCGAACTGGTCGCACTTGAACTAACTTCACTGGTGTCGTTAGAACTTGGACTATCCGCATGTGCGAGTAATTGCGTGCCACCTATAAGGGCAAAAGATGTCATAGCTGTAAATACCCAGGTACGTCCAACTTTGAACATCTTATAATGTAGTTTAGGATCGCCGTTAAAGGCGTTGTTTCTTACAAATTTCACGTTGATGCCTTCCTTCTCCGATGTACGTTACTATGTGAGCTTAACTAACAAACTACATGTGTAACTTATGCAACTATCATTTTCTGTACACAGTGTTTTTTATACACAGTGTTCTTAGTACACTGCGTTAATTATTTTATTGCTTTCACTATATTACTATTCCTATTTAAATATTCCAAGGGTAAATTATGAAAAAAATTGCATTCAGCAATATTTTTTTGATATCAACCAACGATTTCGAGAGGTGAACCATTTAAGTAAATTAACCAACGTTATTTTCTCTCAAAAATACAAACCAATTATCCTAGTCATGCGTTCGCATTAGCTGAGATAATTGGTTCGATTTTAAAGTTGCTTTAGCTTAGAAAAGCGAGTGACACTAATTCCATCGTAAAAGCCGATCAAAGCTAAGCATCACTATGACTAAAGCCCTTGATATAACTGCGTTTTAATCACAGATTTCCGCTTTATAAATGAATTCACTTATCTTGGCTAGTATCCTACTAAAACTTTCTAATCAATGCGAATAATTTGTTTCATAACTTGAAATAAGGATTAAGCGACAAAGTTATCACATACCAATTTCGTTATACCTAATTGAATCAAGGGGTAACGCATTTGTTTTATAGGAATAAATATATTAATTGTTATATTTTAAAATACCAAAAACAGTTTAAATAACGTTCATTAACTAATTTATGTACATGCTCATATGAGATGGTTGTCAAACTGTTTAAAACAGTTTAATTCAATTTATTAAACCCGTTTAATTCCCTTTCTGACGCGGTTTCCATAAATTTGTTTTTTTACAACTTTAAACCTCCATAGATCGTTAGTTTTCTTCCGTCTATCTCACTTTAACCATCGATCAAAGTTTCATCTATTCAAAAAGATCATTTCGAGTTTGCTCCGCACATAATGCGCATTAACTAAACTGTCATTCTTGGACCAATAATATTCACAACCACAGTTAATTCTGGCGTTAAAATCAGTAAAAAAACACCGACCAATTGAAGTGCAACAAAAAAGTTAGACAAATT
>NZ_LFEE01000055.1 GCF_001039045.1 Lactiplantibacillus herbarum | reverse complement strand
TGAAGTGCAACAAAAAAGTTAGACAAATTCATATTTAGTTTAGGCAATGGCCTGTTCTCGGTATTCTACCGGGGTCAGGCCATTTTTATTTAATGAAATTCGTTTAGTGTTATACCAAAAAACATATTCAGCGACAGTTTGTTTCAGTTCATCGAGGTCAACGATTGATTTACGATATAAGCATTCACGTTTCAACAGGCTAAAGAAACTCTCCATTGGTGCATTATCGTGGCAATTTCCCTTGCGGGACATACTTGGTATAACTTCAAGTTGTGCCATTGCATTTTGGTAAATCCAGATGTTGATATTGCCACCCCTGGTCCGAATGAATGATCGGTGTCGCATCAATCGGCAATTTAAGAGCAAAATCGTCAATGGTTAATGATAACTGTTCAAGATTGGCATGGTCAGTAATCACAATCGTGATTACTTCACGACTGGCTTCGTCGATGATAGCTGAGATATATCCCCAAGTCTGATTAGTTAATTTTACTTGAGTGATATCTGTGTGCATCACAGTAAAAGGTTTTGTCGCAGTGAAAGATTGTTTGAGCAAATTATCGTTCACAGTTCCAGTGTGTCCCTTATAAGAATGATATCCACTAGTATGTCGGGAATAAATAGTTGAAGCTAATTCAAGTTCACCCATCAAACGTAGAACTGTATTGGGTGAGACTTGATAGCCAGCTTTTTGGGCCACCATATGGATACGTCGATAACCATAAGTTTCATGAGATTTCTTGAAAGTCTCTTGAATAAAGACTTTCAGCTCGGCATATTTATCTGTTTTACAGTTTCGCCTAAGACGGTCATAGTACGTGGCTCGCGGTAATTGAGCCAGTTGTAAGAGATCCGTCAAAGTATATTCACGCCGCAGCGAATACACTACTGACGCTTTGTCGGCAGATGTTTGTTCTTCGATACGGCCCTCAATTTTTTTAAAAAGTCACGCTCCATTTGTGCCTGATGTAGCTCAGCACGTAACTTCATATTTTCTGCGATTAATGTTTCTTTCTCTGTCGGTGTCAATTTATATAAATTCTTAGCTACTGGTTTTTTAGGCATCGTAGACGGTCTTCCTTTACGTTTAGGACGTAGTCCAACAGCGCCTTGTTCATTGAAAATCCGTGTCCAAACAGTTACTTGAGACGGATTCAGATTAAATCTAGCAGCTACCTTAGACAGTCCCTCTTCATGAGTTTGATAATAGTCTACCACAGCTAACTTTTCGTCTAATGAGTATTTTTGGTATTGTTTTTTGATTTTTAAGGCTTCTAATCCTTGCGCTTCTGCCAAATAAAACCATTTTCTAATCATTGCCGGATCAATATCATATTTTTGTCCTAGTGTCTTAAACGACACAGCTTTCAACTGATATTCTTGAACAACTGTAATTTTAAAAATACTTGAATATTTAGTCATAGAAAAACCCCATAATCGTTAGAATTACTTGTCTAACAATTATGGGGCACTTCA
>NZ_LFEE01000047.1 GCF_001039045.1 Lactiplantibacillus herbarum | reverse complement strand
AAACTTGTTCTTTGAAAACTAGATAATATCAAATATATATAATTAATCATAATTAAACCGAGAACACCGCGTTTTTTGAGTTTTTTATAAGAAGTTTAATCGCTAAACTCAATTAATCGTATTTCCGTTAGGAAATAAGGTTAAGTTAACAAGGGCGCATGGTGAATGCCTTGGCACTAGGAGCCGATGAAGGACGGGACTAACACCGATATGCTTCGGGGAGCTGTACGTAAGCTATGATCCGGAGATTTCCGAATGGGGAAACCCAGCAGTTTTAATCGACTGTTACCACTCGATGAATTCATAGTCTAGCTGGAGGTAAACGCTGTGAACTGAAACATCTCATTAGCAGCAGGAATATAAAGAAAATTCGATTCCCTAAGTAGCGGCGAGCGAACGGGGAACAGCCCAAACCAGAGTGCTTGCATTCTGGGGTTGTAGGACTGAACATCTGAGTTACCAAAGTGTTTGATAGTCGAAGGATTTGGGAAAATCCGCCATCGATGGGGATAGCCCAGTAGATTAAATCAAGCACTCTCAGTTCAGGATCCTGAGTACGGCGGAACACGTGAAATTCCGTCGGAATCCGGGAGGACCATCTCCCAAGGCTAAATACTACCTAGTGACCGATAGTGAACCAGTACCGTGAGGGAAAGGTGAAAAGCACCCCGGAAGGGGAGTGAAATAGTTCCTGAAACCAGTGCCTACAATAAGTCAGAGCGCGTTAATGCGTGATGGCGTGCCTTTTGTAGAATGAACCGGCGAGTTACGATCCCGTGCAAGGTTAAGACTGAAAAGTCGGGGGCGCAGCGAAAGCGAGTCTGAAATGGGCGATTTTAGTACGAGGTTGTAGACCCGAAACCAAGTGACCTATCCATGTCCAGGTTGAAGGTGCGGTAAAACGCACTGGAGGACCGAACCCGTGTAAGTTGAAAATTGCTGGGATGAGGTGTGGATAGCGGTGAAATTCCAAACGAACTTGGAGATAGCTGGTTCTCTCCGAAATAGCTTTAGGGCTAGCCTTGGATTTAAGGATCATGGAGGTAGAGCACTGTTTGGACTAGGGGCCCATCTAGGGTTACTGAATTCAGATAAACTCCGAATGCCATTGATTCATATCCGGGAGTCAGACGATGAGTGATAAGATCCACCGTCGAAAGGGGAACAGCCCAGACCATCAGTTAAGGTCCCTAAATGTATGCTAAGTGGAAAAGGATGTGGAGTTGCACAGACAACTAGGATGTTGGCTCAGAAGCAGCCACCATTTAAAGAGTGCGTAATAGCTCACTAGTCGAGTGATTCTGCGCCGAAAATGTACCGGGGCTAAGCATACTACCGAAACCATGGATGCGACCATTAGGTCGCGTGATAGGAGAGCGTTCTAAGGGCAATGAAGCAAGATCGTGAGGACTTGTGGAGCGCTTAGAAGTGAGAATGCCGGTATGAGTAGCGAAAGACAGGTGAGAATCCTGTCCACCGAATGACAAAGGTTTCCTGGGGAAGGCTCGTCCTCCCAGGGTTAGTCGGGACCTAAGTCGAGGCCGAGAGGCGTAGACGATGGATAACAGGTTGATATTCCTGTACTAGTTAAATGCGTTTGAACGATGGAGGGACGCAGTAGGCTAATATGTGCATCCTGTTGGATTAGGATGTCCAAGCAGTAAGTCTTGTAGAGAGTCAAATGCTTTCTACTTTAAGGACAAGCTGTGATGGGGAGCGAAATTTAAGTAGCGAAGCGTCTGATGTCACACTGCCGAGAAAAGCTTCTAGTGAGTATTTAACTACCCGTACCGCAAACCAACACAGGTAGTCGAGGAGAGAATCCTAAGGTGAGCGAGTGAACTCTCGTTAAGGAACTCGGCAAAATGACCCCGTAACTTCGGGAGAAGGTGTGCTGATCGCAAGATCAGCCGCAGTGAATAGGCCCAGGCGACTGTTTATCAAAAACACAGGTCTCTGCAAAATCGTAAGATGACGTATAGGGGCTGACGCCTGCCCGGTGCTGGGAAGGTTAAAAGGATGGGTTAGCTTCGGCGAAGCTCAGAATTGAAGCCCCAGTAAACGGCGGCCGTAACTATAACGGTCCTAAGGTAGCGAAATTCCTTGTCGGGTAAGTTCCGACCCGCACGAAAGGCGTAACGATCCGGGCACTGTCTCAACGAGAGACTCGGTGAAATTATATTGTCCGTGAAGATGCGGACTACCCGCGACAGGACGGAAAGACCCCATGGAGCTTTACTGTAGCTTGATATTGAGTGTTTGTACAGCTTGTACAGGATAGGTAGGAGCCATAGAAACCGGAACGCTAGTTTCGGTGGAGGCGTTGGTGGGATACTACCCTCGCTGTATGACCACTCTAACCCACACCACTTAGCGTGGTGGGAGACAGTGTCAGGTGGGCAGTTTGACTGGGGCGGTCGCCTCCTAAAAAGTAACGGAGGCGCCCAAAGGTTCCCTCAGAATGGTTGGAAATCATTCGCAGAGTGTAAAGGCACAAGGGAGCTTGACTGCGAGACAGACAGGTCGAGCAGGGACGAAAGTCGGGCTTAGTGATCCGGTGGTACCGTATGGAAGGGCCATCGCTCAACGGATAAAAGCTACCCTGGGGATAACAGGCTTATCTCCCCCAAGAGTCCACATCGACGGGGAGGTTTGGCACCTCGATGTCGGCTCATCGCATCCTGGGGCTGTAGTCGGTCCCAAGGGTTGGGCTGTTCGCCCATTAAAGCGGTCCGCGAGCTGGGTTCAGAACGTCGTGAGACAGTTCGGTCCCTATCCGTCGCGGGCGTAGGAAATTTGAGAGGATCTGTCCTTAGTACGAGAGGACCGGGATGGACATACCGCTGGTGTACCAGTTGTGCCGCCAGGCGCATCGCTGGGTAGCTACGTATGGATCTGATAAACGCTGAAAGCATCTAAGTGTGAAACAGACCTCGAGATGAGATTTCCCATTCCTTTATGGAAGTAAGACCCCTGAAAGATGATCAGGTAGATAGGTTAGAAGTGGAAGTGCGGTGACGCATGAAGCGGACTAATACTAATCGGTCGAGGACTTAACCAAGTAAAGGTGTTCCAGTTTATTATGAACGTATATATTTGATATTAGCTAGTTTTGAGAGCACAAGTTTCTCAATAGTGTGGTGACGATGGCGAGAAGGATACACCTGTTCCCATGTCGAACACAGAAGTTAAGCTTCTTAGCGCCGAGAGTAGTTGGGGGATCGCTCCCTGCGAGGGTAGGACGTTGCCATGC